>NZ_JBXWQH010000037.1:0-1006 GCF_059612275.1 Ruegeria sp. CDSA034 | reverse complement strand
GCGATCAACTCGATCTCGTCGCGCTGACGACCCAGCTCGGATGTGATCGAGCCGAACAGCTCGGGATCACGGTCAGACAGGGACTGGGTGAAAAATCCGTGCGTACGGTGAGGGGCGTTCAATTTGTAATCTCCTGAAATTGTCAACCGGTCCAGCCAAGGCCGGCGGAAATGGCGTTCATGGATTGCAGCAGAGCGACCGGAACCGTTCCGGCCTGCTGTTCACTGCGGGTCTGGCGTAGTAGGTCGACTTGCAGAGTGTGAATGCGGGCAAGTTCATCTCGCTTGCGTTCGACGCGCTCACACAGTCGTGGAAAACGCTGTCCAATGATTTGCCCGCCGTTCAAAAACTTCACAGCGTCGCAAGCTTTGCAGTATTCCGAGGTGACTGCCTGAAGAATGCGTTGGCGTGTGTTGGCGTCGCAGACCAGTTCGCTGTATTTCGCCGCGATTGTCATATCGGTCTGGTACAGAGACTTTTCCATTTCATCGACCGCAAGGCGGAACAATCGGGACTGCCGAAACATATCTCGAAGTACCTCATCACCCCGTGCGCCGCGGAACTTCCTAAAATTGACCATGGCGGCGCCGAACCCGTACCAGCCAGTAATCAGGTGGCGGTTTTGCGACCACGCAAACACCCATGGAATGGCACGCAGATCATCAAGGCTGGCTGCGCCGAACCGACGGGCGGGGCGCGATCCGATTTTTAGGCGGGCTAGTTCTTCAACCGGGCTGGCCTGTTGGAAATACTCAAGAAACCCCGGCGTTTGCAGCAGCGAAACATAAGCCATCTGAGAAAGCTCGGACAACGCATCCTGCGCGTCATCGAATTCCGGGCGGTCCGGCGTTTTGGTGTGACTAGCCGTGTGGCGTAGTGTGCTGGACAAAAGCAATTCCAGATGCGCCGCGGCTGTCCCGCGGTTGGCATATTTGGCAGACACTACTTCGCCCTGTTCTGTTACGCGCAACCGCCTGGCAATTGTGCCACTGGGCTGCGCGGCTAT
>NZ_JBXWQH010000036.1:0-1078 GCF_059612275.1 Ruegeria sp. CDSA034 | reverse complement strand
GCGGACAAAACGGTCATTCGCAAAACCGTGCCTTCTGTCGCCATAGGCCCATTCACGACCTTATGAACTCTGTCAAACGCTGTGGTGCAGTTTCACAAGAGCAGCCGTTCATGCATCGTGCAGCATCCATTGCCAGAGAACAGCGGACGCGTGGGCAAATTGGTCCGTTTCGGCGGCAGCATGTCCACGCCCCAATCCAGCGTGGTGTCAGAAACCGGAAATGATCCATTTTTTCGGATCAAGGCTGCGTGCAAAGATGCAATCTGCGCAAAAAACAACGCTGTTTTCAAAGGCGCTCCACGAGCACACCTTGTCCGCCTGGCGGACACTGAGCCGGACAGAAGTTCTCTCCGGTACCGTCTCTTTCTAGTTTGGTTGCGCAGCTGTGGAAGGAAATGAAATGCCAATTCAATCTTTGGGCTATCTTGGTGTGCGATCCGACCGGACGGATGACTGGAAGCAATTCGCAAGTAAAGTACTTGCCATGCAACTCGCTGATCACGGCGGGCGCCAACTTTCTTTCCGGATGGATGATTTGGTGCAGCGCCTGGTGATATCCGATGAACCCGGCGAAACGCTTGCCTTCATCGGCTGGGAACTTTCGCAGAAATCAGACCTGCAAGATTACGCCGCCCGGCTGGACAATGCGGGACATAAGGTTGGGCAGGGAAGCCGTGAATTGGCAGACCGCAGGTTTGTCGAAGACCTGATCGTATTTCACGATCCTGCGGGAAACCGGATCGAACTGGTGTGGAACCCACAAAAAGCCGAAGACCCCTTTACGCCGGGGCGGCCGATCGACGGCTTTAAAACCGGCCCGCTTGGAATGGGGCATGCGGTGTTGCACGTGCCCGATGCGACGGCTCTATTACCGTTCTATCGCGATGTGCTGGGATTTGCCGTCAGTGACTATGGTCTGAAACCAGTGCCGCTCTACTTTTTCCACGTCAACGGGCGGCATCACAGCTTTGCCATAGTTGGCTCGGGCAATTCGGGGTTTCACCACTTCATGGTCGAATATCACAACCTTGATGACGTTGGTCAGGGTTATGACCTAGCCTGCCAGGAAGAGGATGGC
>NZ_JBXWQH010000035.1:0-1176 GCF_059612275.1 Ruegeria sp. CDSA034 | reverse complement strand
ATGGCAAAGGAAAAGTTTGAGCGTAATAAGCCGCACGTCAACATCGGCACGATTGGCCACGTTGACCACGGCAAGACCACGCTGACCGCAGCAATCACCAAGTATTTCGGTGACTTCAAAGCGTATGACCAGATTGACGGCGCGCCTGAAGAAAAAGCACGTGGCATCACCATCTCGACCGCCCACGTGGAATACGAGACCGACACGCGTCACTATGCGCACGTCGACTGCCCCGGCCACGCCGACTACGTCAAGAACATGATCACCGGTGCCGCACAGATGGACGGCGCGATCCTGGTTGTGAACGCTGCTGACGGCCCGATGCCGCAGACCCGCGAGCACATCCTGCTGGGCCGCCAGGTTGGCATCCCGACCATGGTCGTGTTCATGAACAAAGTGGATCAGGTTGACGACGAAGAACTGCTGGAACTGGTGGAAATGGAAATCCGCGAGCTGCTGTCTTCGTATGACTACCCCGGCGACGACATTCCTGTCATCGCAGGTTCGGCTCTGGCCGCGATGGAAGGCAACAAGCCGGAAATCGGCGAAGAATCGATCCGCAAGCTGATGGCTGCCGTGGACGAGTACATCCCGACACCTGAGCGCGCTGTTGACCAACCGTTCCTGATGCCGGTCGAAGACGTGTTCTCGATCTCGGGTCGTGGTACCGTTGTGACCGGTCGTGTTGAGCGTGGCGTGATCAACGTTGGCGACGAGATCGAAATCGTCGGCATCCGTGACACTCAGAAAACCACCTGTACTGGTGTTGAAATGTTCCGCAAGCTGCTGGATCGCGGTGAAGCGGGCGACAACATCGGCGCCCTGCTGCGCGGTATCGACCGTGAAGGCGTTGAGCGTGGTCAGGTTCTGTGTAAGCCAGGTTCGGTTACACCGCACACCAAGTTCGAAGCCGAAGCCTATATCCTGACCAAGGAAGAAGGCGGTCGTCACACTCCGTTCTTCGCGAACTACCGTCCTCAGTTCTACTTCCGTACAACTGACGTGACCGGCACCGTGACCCTGGCAGCTGGCACCGAGATGGTTATGCCCGGCGACAACGTGTCGTTCGAAGTTGAACTGATCGCACCGATCGCGATGGAAAACGGCCTGCGTTTCGCCATCCGCGAAGGCGGCCGCACCGTCGGCGCCGGCGTCGTGTCGAAAATCGTCGAGTAA
>NZ_JBXWQH010000034.1:0-1359 GCF_059612275.1 Ruegeria sp. CDSA034 | reverse complement strand
CGGCTTTTCCCTGCCCATTCTGCGCTCGTCAGCGGGGCGGGCCTATCTTTCGGTCTGTGGTTCGCGCGAGCTGGAGATGATTATCGAGTTATTGCGCGCCGAAAACCTTCCCGAAGACATGCCGTTCCTCAGAAAAAGATGGCTGGAGGAAAACCTGACGATCTATGCCGAACAGGGATACGCCACCCGTGGCCCACACACATTCAGGCCCAAAACATCCAGCCTGGCCGTGCCTATCCTAACTGATGATCGCGCGGTCGGCTGCTTGTCGATTATCTGGGTCACCAAGGCCATGAACATGGGTCAGGCGATCAAGCGTTATGCCGACGCTTTGCAGTTTGCTGCGGCGAACATCGCCACCGAATATGAAACCCTTGAAATTTCGGGTCGGCCTTAACGGCGTCTGTGGGCATATGGCGCGCTTCAAAACGCTAAGTGTCCGCCACGCGGACAGCTGGACGCAAGAGCATATTTTTTTTGTGCTCTGAAGCGCTAGAATTTCGCCAAGAAATGGGAGGAAACACACATCATGAAACATACTTTGATCACAGGTCTTGCCGCCGGCGCGATGTCGATTGCATCCATGGCAGCGCAGGCCGCTGACACCACACTGACGATTTCGTCTTGGGCCCCGCCAACGCATGGCGTCAACGCCATGATCTGGCCTGAGCTAACCAAAATGATCGAAGAGGCCACCGACGGGCGGGTCAGTGCCGAAGTCAAATATGGTCTGGGCAGCCCTCCGGCGCAATTCGACCTGGTGCTTGACGGTGCGGCCGATATCACCTGGATCTTCCACGGCTATTCGCCTGGCCGCTTCGTGTCGACGAAAATGATCGAACTTCCGGGCTACGAGGGTAACGCCGAGGCCGCGTCGGTCGCAAGCTGGCGGGCGTATGACACATTCTTTGCCGATTTGAATGAGCACAAGGGCGTCAAGGTTCTGGCGATGATGACCCATGGCCCGGGCGTACTGCATTCGAACGTGCAGATCACCGCGCTTGAAGACATTTCTGGAATGAAGTTGCGACTAGGTGGCGGCGTGTCTGGCGATGTCGGGGCTGCACTGGGGGCAACGGGCATCCGTGTGCCCGCTCCAAAAGTCTATGAAACATTGGAATCGAATGCCGCAGACGGTGTGATGATGCCGATGGAGGCGAAGAAGAGCTTCAAACTGTTCGAAGTTGCCAAAAACTCTTACGAAGTTCCGGGCGGGTTCTATCGTGGATCTTTCGCCATCATCATGAACCAGGACACATTCGACAGGCTGTCTGATGCCGATCGCGCTGCACTGGATAAGGTATTTGGCGAAAACTTGTCACGCGCTGCGGGCAAAGCCTGGGACCAGATCGATGCGGC
>NZ_JBXWQH010000033.1:0-1498 GCF_059612275.1 Ruegeria sp. CDSA034 | reverse complement strand
GTTAGCGTCGAGGATCAGGGCGAAGAGGTTACTTTGTACTGTCGCAAAGCTGGCGACGAGCACAGCACAATGGTTAAGGCCAATTTCGTTGTCGGCTGTGACGGTGCTCGATCTTTGCTGCGTGAAGCCATCGGTTCTGGCATGGACGATCTGGGGTTTGACGAACGTTGGTTGGTCGTGGACCTATTGCTTAAGAGGGACCGCCCCGATCTGGGTGATCACACGGTTCAGTTCAGCAACCCTGATCGTCCAATGACCTATTGCCGAAGCCCGGAAAACCGGCGGCGGTGGGAAATCACGGTTCTAGATGACGAAACCGACGACGAGGTTTTGCAAACCGCGCGCATATGGGATTTTCTTGCGCCCTGGATTGGCCCCGAGGATGCGGATCTGGAACGGAGCGCGGTCTACACGTTTCGATCTGCAATCGCGCAGAACTGGCGCAAAGGTCGATTGATGATCGCCGGAGATGCCGCACATCTGACACCGCCTTTTATGGGTCAAGGCATGTGCGCGGGGATCCGTGACGCCGCCAATCTGGCGTGGAAACTGGCGCTTTGCGTCAATGGCGAAACCGGAATTGACTTGCTGGACAGCTATCAAGCCGAGCGCGCGCCCCACGTGCGCACGTTCATCGAAACGGCGGTGCGCTTAGGTGGTTTGATCAATACGATGGATCGCGACACCGCGCTGGCACGAACAGAAGCTGATTGCGACGGAAAGGCTCGCATGGAGTTCACCTCGCCCCCACTTGGTCGCAGTGATTTGGCCAGCCTCGTGGTTGGCAACACGCCGCACACCGGGCACCTGTTCAGCCAGCCGACACTCAGTGACGGTCAGCGGCTTGATGATGCCATCGGGTATGCACCAGTGCTTGTGGTGCGTCACAAACTGCCCCGTGATGTCGTGCCAGCCATGCGCGTTCTTGATGGAGAAGCGCATCCTGCCTTTGCAGATGCGTTGGACGAAATTGGGGCAAATGCCGTTCTGCTGCGCCCTGACCGATACATCGCCGCTAGCGCCATGACTCAGACAGACATCAAAGCAATTGCAGCTATGAGCCTGCCAACCCCTTACAAAACCATCATAGAAAGAGAGCCCGTAAAATGAAACTTGCTTCCCTGAAAACTGGCGGGCGCGACGGCACGCTGGTCGTTGTGTCCCGTGATCTTTCCCGTTTGACTTTGGCCACATCCGTGGCACCCACACTGCGCGAAGCGATCGAAGACTGGCAGACCGCCGAGCCTGCCCTGCGCAACCTTGAAAAACAACTCGAGGACGGCGTCGTCGATTCCATGTCGTATGATCCGGCGGCACTGGCCTCACCGTTGCCGCGAGCGTTCCAGTGGGCGGACGGTAGCGCCTATCTCAGCCATATGCGGCTTGTACGCAAGGCGCGCGGCGTTGACATGCCTGCAAATTCGGAATCCGACCCGTTGCTCTATCAAGGTGGTGGCGACGGGTTTCTTGGACCGGTCGACCCAATCCCCTGCGTCGA
>NZ_JBXWQH010000032.1:0-1510 GCF_059612275.1 Ruegeria sp. CDSA034 | reverse complement strand
TGTCCGTCATCGAATGATTTGGAACACGAGCGTTTGATTGGCTTAGGAGGATCAGGCTCGCCGTAGTTTCAATCTACGCCGCGTTCTGATGATGCAGCAAGCGGCGTTTCTGGATTGTCTGGTGTTTGATTTCCTTTCTGCGTCTGAGGATTGTTTCGGCTCGACCGAAATAGACATCGGCGGGTGTCAGATTGCTGATGCTCTCGTGGTATCGGTTGTGGTTGTAGTGATTGATGAAGTCGCCGATGGCCTGTTCGAGCGCTCCTGGCAGATAGTAGTTTTCCATCAGGACACGGTTCTTCATCGTCTGATGCCATCGCTCAATCTTGCCCTGGGTCTGCGGATGGTTGGGCGCTCCCCGAACATGATCCATACCCTGCTCATCCAGCCATTTCGCCAACTCGCCAGAGATGTAACTGCTGCCGTTGTCGCTGAGCAGCCGGGGCTTGTGGGCAACGGTGACACTGTCACAACCTGATGCAGCCAAAGCGTCTTCCAGCGTTCCTGTGACATCGTCAGCTTTCATCGTGGTGCAAAGGCGCCAAGAGACAACGTAACGGCTGTAATCATCCAGGATCGTAGACAGGTAGAACCAGCCCCAACCGATGACTTTGAGATAGGTGAAGTCGGTCTGCCAAAGCTGGTTCGGCCGCACAGTCTTCTCATGGAATTCATCCGCCGCTTTGATGGTGATGCAGGCTGGGCTAGTGATCAGATCTTGTGCCTTCAGAAGCCTGTAAACACTGGCCTCAGAAACGAAGTAGCGCCTGGTGTCGGTGAACCGCACCGCAAGCTCGCGGGGCGATAACTCGGGTTCTTCCAGAGCCAGTTCCACGATCTGCTTGCGCACCTTGTCGGGGATGCGGTTCCAAACCCTACCTGGCCGGGAATGGCGATCCTCAAGCCCGGCCTCGCCGAAAGACAGATACCTGTCGTACCAGCGGTAGAAGGTCGTTCTGGGAATGCCGAGCTTTTCCAGTGTGCGTTTGATCGGCAGGTGCGAACCGTCAACCAGCCGGATGATCTCAAGCTTTTCGGATGCGGGATATCTCATTCGTCGTCTCCCCCATCCTCGAACATGCTTTTTTTGAGCAGCCGGTTCTCAAGGGTCAGGTCGGCGACTACCTCTTTCAGCGCCGACGATTCCGCTCTCAAATCCTTCACCTCAGAGCTGGTAGCCTGGCGTGCGGTATCGCCAGCCAACCGCTTCTTACCGGCCTCAAGGAACTCTTTCGACCAGCTGTAATACAGGCTCGTAGCTATTCCTTCACGGCGACACAGCTCCGCTATGCTGTCTTCACCACGAAGCCCATCCAACACAATACGGATCTTCTCCTCTGCCGAATGCTGGCGCCGTGTCTTCCTGCGGATGTCTTTGACAACTCTCTCTGCTGACGCTTTCTGTTTCCCGGATTTCATTCTCATCTCCACTCTCTGATGGTTACGATGAGCCTGAAATCCTCCGCTACGCAATCAACCTAGTCTGTTCCATGGGTGCTGATGGCGGACA
>NZ_JBXWQH010000031.1:0-1975 GCF_059612275.1 Ruegeria sp. CDSA034 | reverse complement strand
TCTTTCTGTTGTGGCCCGCAAAGCGGGTCTGGGAACTTGCCGAACGTGCGCGCGAATACGGCGATGTCAGCGAATACCTCAACCTACCACAACACTATGTCGGTTGGTTCATCTCCGTTTTCACCCTTGTCACTGCAATCACCTTCATTGCCCGTGCCGTCGCGCGAGTAATTTCCCCAACAAAGGCAAACTTCTGATGCTGTTTTCCATCCTTGGCCTGGCTGCGGTCCTTTTCCTTGTGTTCCTGCGGATGCCGATTGCGATAGCAATGGGGTTTGTGGGGTTTGTCGGCTATGCTGAACTGCGCGGGTTTCGTGCCTCGATTTCTATGGTCGGTCGGTTGATCATAGACACCGCACAGGACTACGGGCTGTCGGTTGTCCCACTGTTCATCCTGATGGGGCTTTTCGTGAATAAGGGCGGACTGTCGCGCGAATTGTATCAGGTATCTTACGCCTTTATGGGTCACTTTCGAGGTGGGCTGGCAATGGCGACAATCGTTGCTTGTGCCGGATTTTCGGCCATCTGCGGCTCGTCCCTGGCGACTGCTGCCACGATGTCAAAAGTCGCGATGCCTCAAATGCGCAAATACAATTATGCTGACAGCCTGTCGACGGCATCCATCGCCGCCGGGGGCACGTTGGGGATTCTTATACCGCCCTCTGTCATTCTTGTTATCTATGGTTTGCTGACCGAAACCAGCATCGGAAAATTGTTCATCGCCGGTATCATCCCGGGATTGCTCGGGGTCGTTCTTTACCTTGCGGCAGTGCGCTACACGATCCTGCGCAACCCAGAGGCCGGCCCCGCCGGGGATCGCGCGAGCTGGGTTGATCGTGCCAAGGCTTTGAAAGGCGTGTGGGCGGTACTTCTGTTGTTCTTCATTGTAATCGGCGGGTTGTACGGAGTTTTGGACTTCTGGCCACTGAATTTGACATTTTCCCCGACCGAGGCGGCAGGTATGGGCGCGGCAGGAGCCTTTCTGATCGCTTTTTCGCGGCGCAGACTCAGCTTTGCTGCAACGATGCAGGTCTTGATCGAAACCGCCCAGACGACCGCCGCTCTGTTTACTGTTCTGATCGGCGCCTGGGTGTTTTCAAACTTTGTGAACCTTGCCGGCCTGCCGGAAGCGCTGCGCGCCACGGTTTCCTCTGCGGGTCTGGGGCCAATGACGGTAATGCTGATGATCCTTGGCGTCTATGTCATCCTCGGATGTGTTTTCGAAAGCCTTTCGATGCTATTGCTGACTGTGCCGATCTTTTTTCCACTGGTCACGAGCCTAGGCTTTGATCCGGTCTGGTTCGGCATCATTGTTGTCGTCGTCACCGAAATCAGCCTGATTACACCACCGGTCGGATTGAATGTCTTTGTCCTCAAAGGCGTTGTTGGGAACGTGTCGACAGCAACGATCTTCAAAGGCGTCACGCCATTCTGGGTCGTCGACATCATCCGCTTGGCCGTGTTGGTACTTGTACCAACACTGGTGCTGTTCCTGCCAAACTCTATGCACTAGCGAGTGGTGCCTCCCAAAAGGACGCTAACCAACTCTCTGATATGGCGTGTTAAAACGTACGGCTCGCGGCGTTCGGCGCTCAACGAACCTAGTTAGAGATTGGTTAGCCTTCCAACATCTGTTTTGCGAAATTCAATTGAGGTTACAGCACGGGCTATTCCTCAGCTCCGACAAAGGTCCTGCATTTCTCGCCTTCACTGCAATGCATTCGGCAGCGATCTCTGCTGAAAGAGAGAAGTACGAGAACCTTGGTGCGTTCCGCGCGACTGACATTTTCAGTGCCGGATTGCCGGAATTGCAGCCAAAGATTGCATAGTCGCCCAGTCAAACACCGGTGGCGGGACAATTTCTGAGGGCGTAACGAACGGCAGCTTTTCTTTCTGCAGTGTGGCTGATGGTCTCGGTAAGCGGGAGTTGCAGCACCTGCGAGCGTCGGCGTTGACTATGTCTACTCCGGGCTCT
>NZ_JBXWQH010000030.1:0-3061 GCF_059612275.1 Ruegeria sp. CDSA034 | reverse complement strand
CAACCGGGGGTTTTGCCCAATGAGCTATAAATCGGACATTGAAATTGCGCGCGAGGCGCAGAAGAAGCCTATTCAGGAAATTGGCGCTAAGATCGGCATCGATTCTGCTGATCTGCTGCCCTATGGCCATGACAAGGCGAAGGTGAGCCAGGAGTTCATCAACTCGGTTCAGGGTCGAGAAGACGGCAAGCTGGTGCTGGTCACCGCGATCAACCCGACGCCTGCGGGTGAGGGTAAGACGACCACGACCGTTGGTCTGGGTGATGGTCTGAACCGCATTGGCAAGAATGCGATGATCTGTATTCGCGAAGCCTCGCTGGGCCCGAACTTCGGCATGAAGGGCGGCGCTGCAGGGGGCGGTTACGCACAGGTTGTTCCGATGGAGGAAATGAACCTGCACTTTACCGGGGATTTCCACGCGATCACCTCGGCGCATTCGCTGCTGTCGGCGATGATCGACAACCACATTTACTGGGGCAATGAAGCCGAGATCGATGTACGCCGCGTCGCATGGCGTCGCGTGGTCGATATGAATGACCGTGCCCTGCGTCAGATCACGGCGTCCCTGGGTGGTGTGTCGAACGGCTTCCCGCGCGAAACCGGCTTTGACATCACCGTGGCGTCCGAGGTCATGGCGATCCTGTGCCTGTCCAACGACCTGAAGGATCTGGAAAAGCGTCTGGGTGACATCATCGTGGCCTATCGCCGCGACAAGACCGCTGTTTACTGCCGCGACATCAAGGCCGAAGGCGCAATGACCGTGCTGCTGAAAGACGCGATGCAGCCGAACCTGGTGCAGACGCTGGAAAACAACCCGGCATTCGTCCACGGTGGCCCGTTCGCCAATATCGCGCACGGCTGTAACTCGGTCATTGCCACCAAGACTGCTTTGAAAGTGGCTGACTACGTTGTGACTGAGGCTGGCTTTGGGGCCGATCTGGGTGCCGAGAAGTTCATGAACATCAAGTGCCGTAAGGCGGGCATCGCGCCGTCTGCAGTGGTGCTGGTTGCCACCGTGCGTGCGATGAAGATGAACGGCGGCGTTGCCAAGGCCGATCTGGGTGCGGAAAACGTCGACGCGGTCAACTCGGGATGTGCCAACCTGGGCCGTCACATCGAGAACGTGAAATCCTTTGGCGTGCCGGTTGTGGTTGCCATCAACCACTTCGTCACCGACACCGATGCCGAAGTGCAGGCGGTCAGCGACTATTGCGCCGAGCATGGTGTTGAGGCGGTTCTGTCGCGTCACTGGGAGCTGGGCTCGGAAGGCTCTGCGCCGCTGGCCGAGAAGGTTGTCGAGATCGTCGAAGGCGGCAGTGCCAACTTCGCACCGATCTACCCCGATGACATGCCGCTGTTCGAGAAGATCGAAACCATCGCCAAGCGCATCTACCGCGCCGACGAGGTTCTGGCCGACAACAAGATCCGCAACCAGCTGCGTGAATGGGAAGAGGCCGGATACGGCAATCTGCCGGTCTGCATGGCCAAGACGCAGTATTCGTTCTCGACCGATCCGAGCCTGCGTGGCGCGCCCACCGGCCATTCGGTTCCGGTGCGTGAGGTCCGCCTGAGCGCGGGTGCCGGCTTCATCGTGGTTGTCTGCGGTGAGATCATGACCATGCCCGGTCTGCCACGCAAACCGGCTGCGGAAACCATCTGCCTCAATGACGCAGGTGAGATCGAGGGCTTGTTCTAAGCCGCCGAATAGGACATCTCGTGGTCCGGGGTTTTCCCGGGCCATGAGGAGATCGCGATGCCCACTCTGACACCGCCGCAAGACTGTGCAACGATGCAGGATCTGCGGGTTCAGATCGACAAGCTGGACCGCCAACTGATCGAAATGTTGGTGGCGCGCGCAGGCTACATTGACCGCGCGTCCGAGCTGAAGCCGGGCGAGGGCCTGCCTGCCCGTATCCCGGACCGTGTCGAAGACGTGGTGCACCGCGTGCGCGCAAGCTCGGCCGAGCTGGGAATGGATCCGGATTTGGCCGAAAGACTGTGGCGCATGCTGATTGACTGGTCGATTGCACGTGAGGAACGTGTTCTCGGCCCGGACTGAATGACCGGGCGCTTCATGCGCCCGATCCGTTTTTGAAAGAAGGGATCAAAGGATGGTAGCCCAGGTTATCGACGGCAAGGCCTTTGCGGCCAAGGTCCGTGCGCAAGTGGCCGATCAGGTCGCAAAGCTGAAAGAGGAAAACGGCATCACCCCCGGCCTGGCCGTGGTTCTGGTCGGCGAAGACCCGGCCAGCCAGGTCTATGTCCGCTCCAAGGGCAAGATGACCGTCGAGGTCGGCATGAACTCGTACGAGCATAAGCTGGATGTCGATACCTCGGAAGAGGACCTGCTGGCGCTGGTCGAAAAGCTGAACAACGATCCGGCTGTGCATGGCATTCTGGTTCAATTGCCGCTGCCCAAGCATCTGAACGAGGATCTGGTGATCAATTCGATCGACCCGGCCAAGGATGTGGACGGGTTCCATATCTCCAACGTGGGCCTGTTGGGCACCGGTCAGAAATCGATGGTGCCCTGCACCCCGCTGGGCTGTCTGATGATGCTGCGCGACCACCATGGCTCATTGTCGGGCATGGATGCGGTTGTGATCGGACGCTCGAACATCGTTGGCAAGCCGATGGCGCAGCTGCTGCTGGGCGACAGCTGCACCGTGACCATCGCGCACAGCCGCACCAAGGATCTGCCCGACGTGGTCCGCCGCGCCGATATCGTCGTGGCCGCCGTTGGCCGCCCCGAAATGGTGCCGGGCGACTGGATCAAGGAAGGGGCGACCGTCATCGACGTGGGCATCAACCGCATTGATGCGCCCGAAAAAGGTGAAGGCAAGAACAAACTGGTCGGCGACGTCGATTATGCCAGCGCCGCAGCACGCGCCGGCGCCATCACCCCGGTCCCCGGCGGCGTCGGCCCCATGACCATCGCCTGCCTGCTGGCCAACACCCTCACCGCCTGCTGCCGCGCAAACAAACTGCCAGAACCAGAAGGCCTCACAGCCTGACCTGTTTCGCTGGGGCGCAAAAAATGCGCCCCAACAAAACTGAATTT
>NZ_JBXWQH010000029.1:0-3838 GCF_059612275.1 Ruegeria sp. CDSA034 | reverse complement strand
GTGTGGCTGATGGTCTCGGTAAGCGGGAGTTGCAGCACCTGCGAGCGTCGGCGTTGACTATGTCTACTCCGGGCTCTCTCCAGCCGTTCTCTGCGGCGGGCATCGATGGAAGGTAAGAGCCCTAAGCCGCCATTGTTCTGATTTCACGCGTTTGCAAACGCGGCATGGCTGGCGGCCCATAGCCGACCTTAATGGCCTTTGCGTCGAAAGTCCGGATTGAATCCAACCCGACATTTCAGTTCGTTAACGATCTCTCAGTATCAGGGTCTCACTCAGCTAAATAATTGAAGGAAAACTTGCGTTATGATCGGGTTTGTCAATTCTACAACAAAGGCACCTATCAACGGGATTATCAGTAGTGCACGAGGTGCGGCACCATAGGATTTTTCAGCGGCCGAAATATTGGCCAACCCCGTTGATGTGACGCCAAGAAACACGCCTACAAACCCGGACGCCATCACCGCACTTTCATAATCAGATCCCATTAGCCGGAACAGGATAATCCCCGCAAAAGCGACGGCCAGCAATGTCTGAACCGCCAGAATCGTAAAGATTGCAGGTCCGACTGCGGCCAAAGTCCACAATTGCATTGTCATCAAAGACATTACCAAAGCAAGGCCGATAGAGAGCTCGGAAATCAGGGCCAGACTTCTTGATTGGTTTGGTTTTGGGAACTTCAATTTACGAAACACAAGTGGCCCCAAATTAATGACCAGTATTCCACCAATAAGACACGCGGCAAAGGTCGGAAGATTGAAGTTGATCTGATCTAACAGATAGTGAATTCCTGTACCGATACCGATTGTAAGAGCCACCGTAAGAATGGTGCGAAGCATACTGTCGTAAGATATTTCCACCTCAGTTTCAGAATGCGCGACGCCAATACTCAAAATTGCATCTGTCTCAGGTGTCAATTTGTGGTGCGCTACCAAACGGGCGGCAACTGGCCCGCCCAAAACCCCGCCAAGCACCATACCAACGGTGGCAAAAGCGATGCCGACCTCGCTGGCCGAGGCAACACCATAGTCGCTCTCGAAAACTGATGCCCATGCCGCTGCTGTCCCCGGCCCTCCAGCCATCGAAATCGACCCACCAAGCAAACCGATAAGTGGGTCCAGGCCCGCAGCATATGCGACGAGTCCACCGACCACATTTTGAAGGATCATGAACGCCACCGCCGCAACTGCAAAGATGGCGAATAGTTTTCCACCCTTGCGCATGGTTTCGAATGTTGTGGACAAGCCAAGCGCCGCGAAAAACACAATGAGAAGCTCATCTCGCAAATCCATATCAAACCTGAACTCAATACCTAGAGCGAAATGGATCACACTAAACAAGATCGAAACCGAGAGGCCCCCAACAATTGGGTCGGGTATGTTAAGCTTTCGCAGGAACCTAATTTTCGCGTTTGCAAATTTTCCAAAATACAAAGCAAGAATAGCTATAATTATAGTTTGTCGGCCATCTATAGCTATCGGATCCACTACGAACTCCTTTAGTAAGGCTGGGTGCTACACCGGTGTCAAACGTGCGCAGCACATCAGTTCTGTGCGAGTGCGCGCAGTTCTCGATACCCATAGACGAGCCTCGTTCAACTTGTTTTGGGTCGCCCCATAGACCCCAATATGAATATCGGGATTATTCCAAGTCAATAGAGATGTCTATGTTGGCTAAGTTTGAGAAAAACAAGGACAATGACTCGAATTACAATCGGTTGCCCGCCAAAGTACGGGCGAGCCATCTAAAACAGCCTTATCCCGGTCAACGGACCTTGGTGCTCGCCCCAGCGAAGGACTGGTTTACGCCGTCCCGGCAGGTCACTTCGTGCATGTGGCAGGTTTTTCGTGCTTGCAGCGAAGGTCTGCTTGGTGGCACTTCCTGCCAAGTAGCTTGTGGCACGGCGGTTGGAGGCCATCGGTCTGGATGCACGTTGTTAACAAGATTGGGCGGCAGCTTTTGGGATTCAGGCGGCAATTCACTGGGAATACGCAGAGCAGTCAGAAAAAGCCCTGAACTGGGCGTCTGATCGTGAAGTACACCACAAACGGAAGCAAAATCGCGACTATCAATCTCATCTGAAAAAACCTTCTGATAGTTAGACCGCTATGTTCTCACAAACATGGTTAAACGCAGATTTACTTAAACAGCACCCCCGTCAAGCGGAGGCGCTACTTTCAGGCCGTTTGGTTCTCATTTTCTCCACCGCCATGTCTTTTGCGGACCGGCTTTTTCGTTTTGCAACGGTGCGCTGCGCATCAAAAGCAGCCTGAAGTTCCTGATCTTTTTCCGAAACCTCTTTCGCTGGGGCAGGTGTGGGTTTGGCTTCAGTAAGAGCTTTAGCCGTGTCCTTTGCTTGCTCGACAGTCAGATCGAAGTGTGTACCTTTGATTTTCGGCGCGTCACCTCCCAAGAACTGCATGAAATACGGATCCTCGAAGTATCGGATCTTGTTTGCGATCACTGGCATTTTGCCTTCACGGATCAGCACAACCTCGTTTTCCGGCAGACGACCAACGTGTTCTGGCCGGAGCAGCCGAATGCCTTCTTCACGCTCTGATATGCTGCCCATTTCCATTTTGCCGAGCGCCCGAGACTTCGACTTGCTCATGACTGTTTTGTCACCGATAGACTTGGACACATGTTCGCGTACCTCTGAATCCTCAGAGGCTGCAAACATTTGCGTCCCGGCGTTTGCCAGCATCGCCCGCACACCTTCATGCCCATAAATGTCCTGCAGGCGCGACAGCGTTTGCGAAATCACGATGATCCGACCGCCGAACGATCGCATGGTGTCATAGGCTTCAACGACGCGCTCAAGATGGCCGAGACGCTGAAACTCATCGAGCAGCATCAAAACCTTGAACGGCTCATCTGGGCCCGGTTCGTGGGTTTCGATTGTGTTCACCAGATCGAGGAAGAACAGGCGAATGAGTGTCCGGAACTCTTTGACCTTTTTCCCCGGCACAGAAAAGTAGATCGAGGTGGGGCGCCGACGCAGATCTTCAAAGTTGATGTCATTGCCCTGCGTCGCTCTTGCCACAGACGGGTTGCGCCAGAGCTGAAGGCCGGAGTTGTTCATAACCGAAATCGTTGACCGAAGGATTTTGGATTCTTCGGCTGCAAGATTCAGGAACTCATCTGCTGCCCGGGCATAGCCTACTTCTTCGGCCATCTTTTCATAATCCTTTTGCTTGGTCGTTTTGACCAGGCGCAGGATCTCGGAAATGTACGGACGGTTCCGCTTGATTGCCAACATCGCCATTGCGCAGAACATGCCTTCGACGCCGCCTAAGAAGCCCTGAGCGGACGAGCTGGGCGTGTCGAACATCTGCGTTGCAACCTGAATTACTTCTTCCCAACGCCGATCCAGATTGTCTGCGCGAGCTGCGCGCCTCAGCGGGTTATAGCTGTGGCTTTTTTCTGGGTTCTCAGGGTCGAAAACAAAGACCTCATCCCCCATTGCTGCCCGCCGTGCGCCGGTTGTCTGGAATATCTCGCCTTTGATGTCCAGAACAACGCAGGAGCCGTTGAACCGCAGAATGTTGGGGATCACAAAGCCGCTTGTTTTACCCGAGCCAGACGGAGCAATGAACATCGCATGTGGTTTCTGTACGCTTGGACCGGGCTTATAGAAAATCGCGTTTTTCTCTTTTGGTGGGCCGAACTTGGCAAAAACGATTTCACTGTCCAATTGTGATTTCAGCTTCAAAGGCGCTGCGTATCCCTCAGTCACGAGCTGAGGTGCTTTTGCAAAGACCGCAGGTTCTGTCGCAAACTTTGTCCCTACCTGTCAGGTCGAGTGCATTTCTGGTAGCGCGCACTAGAACTTGACAGGAGC
>NZ_JBXWQH010000028.1:0-4397 GCF_059612275.1 Ruegeria sp. CDSA034 | reverse complement strand
GGTAAGTTGGTTGATTTTGCTGGTTGGGAGATGCCTGTTCAGTATCCTTTGGGGATTATGGGGGAGCATAAGCAGTGTCGTGAGAAGGCGGCGTTGTTTGATGTGTCTCATATGGGTCAGGTGATCCTGCGCGGTGAGAATGTGGGTGAGAAGCTGGAAGCTTTGTGCCCGCAGGCCTACGCGACCCTGAAGCCGGGCAAGGCGCGGTACGGGTTCTTTACGAATGCCGAAGGCGGGATCATGGACGATTTGATCGTGTCGAATGCGGGGGATTACTATTTCGTGGTGGTGAACGCAGCGCTGCGCCATCAGGACATTCCGCATATGCGTGACAATCTGGATGGCGTCGAAGTGATCGAGATCTTCGACCGCGCGCTGGTGGCGGTTCAGGGCCCTGCGGCGGAAAACGTGGTTGGGGATCTGTGCCCTGCCGCCCGCGACCTGAAGTTCATGGAAACCACTGAGGCCCCGATCAACGGCGTAGACTGCCGCATCTCGCGTCTGGGCTACACCGGTGAGGACGGGTATGAGATCTCGATCCCCGAAGACAAGGCGATCGAAGTTTCGAAAGCCTTCCTGGCGCATGAGGATTGCGAAGCGGCCGGTCTGGGCGCGCGCGACAGCCTGCGGCTGGAGGCGGGTCTGTGCCTCTATGGCAATGACATCGACCAAAGCACCTCACCGATTGAGGCCTCGTTGGCTTGGGCGATCCAGAAGCGTCGCAAGGAAGAAGGCGGCTTTCCGGGCGCAGACCGCGTGCAGAAGGAACTGGCCGAAGGCCCTGCTAAAAAGCTGGTTGGCATCAAGCCCGATGGCCGCGCTCCAGCGCGTCAGGGCGTGGAAATCCAGTGCGCCGAGGGCAATACGATCGGTCAGATCACCTCGGGCGTATTTGGCCCCACGGTCGGCGGACCGGTGGCGATGGGCTATGTTTCCAAGGGCCACGATGAGCCGGGCGAGACGGTGAACCTGATCATCCGGGGCAAGCCGCAGCCGGCGCAGATCGTGGCGCTGCCCTTCGTCAAACAGAATTACAAGCGTTGAAGTCAGGAGAGAGACAAACATGGCAACCTATTATTCCGAAGAGCATGAATGGCTGACCGTCGAAGGCGACACGGCCACTCTGGGCATCACCAAGCACGCGGCTGAACAGCTGGGCGACGTGGTGTTCGTGGAGCAGCAGGAAGCAGGCGATGAGTTTGAAAAAGGCGGTGAGATCGGCGTGATCGAATCCGTCAAGGCCGCCTCCGAGCTGTATGCCCCGGTCGATGGTGAGATCACCGAGGTCAACGAGGCGCTGGCCGACAACCCCGGCGCGCTGAACGAAGACCCCGAGGGTGAGGCCTGGATCTACAAGATCAAGATCGCGGATACCGCGCAGCTGGAAGATCTGATGGATCTGGACGGCTACAAGGCCCTGATCGGGTAAACCCAAACGGCGGGTCCTTTTGCGGATCCGCCCCTTCATCTGGCTAAAAATATCCCCGCCGGAGGCTCCTGCCAGAGCGGCCGGGCGAGACATTCCCTGAGGAGCATGACCTATGGCCTTCAAACTGACTGATTACGAAGCCTATGACTTCGCCAACCGCCGCCATATCGGGCCCAGCCCGACGGAAATGCGCGACATGCTCAAGGTGATTGGCTTCAAGACGCTGGACCAGCTGATCGACGCCACCGTCCCGCCTGCGATCCGGCAAAAAGAGCCGCTGGACTGGGGTCCGGCGATGACCGAACGCGATGCGCTCTTTTACATGAAAGAGGTGGCGAGCAAGAACAAGGTTCTGACCTCGCTGATCGGTCAGGGCTATTACGGCACCACCACGCCGGCGCCGATCCTGCGCAACATCCTGGAAAACCCGGCCTGGTATACCGCCTACACGCCCTATCAGCCCGAGATCAGCCAAGGCCGTCTGGAAGCTCTCCTGAACTTCCAGACCATGGTCAGCGACCTGACCGGGCTGGACGTGGCCAACGCTTCGCTCCTGGACGAGGCGACTGCCGCAGCCGAAGCCATGGCGATGGCCAAACGCGGCGGCCGGTCAAAGGCCAACAACGCGGCCTTCTTCGTGGACAAGAACTGCCACCCGCAGACCATCGCGGTGATCAAAACCCGCGCCGAGCCTCTGGGCATCGACGTGCAGGTGGCCGACCCGGACACGCTGGATGCGGGATCGGTCTTTGGCGCGATCTTCCAGTATCCCGGCACCCACGGCCATGTGCGCGACTTCACGAACGAGATCGCCGCCCTGCACGAACATAAAGCCATCGCCATTGTTGCTGCCGACATCCTGTCGCTGGCGCTGCTGAAGTCACCAGGTGAGATGGGCGCGGATATTGCCATCGGCTCGACCCAGCGCTTTGGCGTGCCGATGGGCTATGGCGGTCCGCACGCTGCTTACATGGCGACCAGTGACAAGCTGAAGCGGTCGATGCCGGGCCGGATCATCGGCGTGTCGATCGACGCGCGCGGCAACAAGGCTTACCGCCTGGCCCTGCAGACCCGCGAGCAACACATTCGCCGCGAGAAAGCCAACTCGAACGTCTGCACCGCGCAGGCGCTGCTGGCCGTCATTGCCTCGATGTATGCCGTGTATCACGGCCCCGACGGCATCAAGGCCATCGCGCAATCGGTGCACCGCAAGACCTCGCGCCTGGCCGCTGGCCTGGAGGAGGCGGGCTTTGCCGTGGAACCAGAGGTGTTCTTCGACACCATCACGGTTGAGGTCGGCCACCTGCAGAATGTCGTGATGGAGGCCGCCGTGGCCCGCGGTGTCAACCTGCGCAAGGTGGGTGAGACCAAGGTGGGCATCAGCCTGGACGAACAGACCCGCCCCGAGACCATCGAGGCCGTCTGGGGTGCCTTCGGCATCGATCGCAAGGATGACAGCTCGAACAAGCTCTACCGCCTGCCGGATTACGCGCTGCGCGAAAGCGCCTACCTGACCCACGAGATCTTCCACAAAAACCGGGCCGAGGCCGAGATCACGCGCTATATGCGCCGTCTGGCTGACCGCGACCTGGCGCTGGACCGGGCAATGATCCCGCTGGGCTCCTGCACCATGAAGCTGAACGCCACGATCGAGATGATCCCGGTCACCTGGCCCGAGTTCGGCAATCTGCACCCGTTCTGCCCCGAAGATCAGGCGCAGGGCTATCATGAGATGATTGATGATCTGAACGACAAGCTGTGCCAGATCACCGGCTATGACGCGATCTCCCAGCAGCCCAACTCGGGTGCGCAGGGCGAGTACGCAGGCCTGCTGACCATCCGCAACTATCACGCCGCGCGCGGTGAGGCGCACCGCAATGTCTGCCTGATCCCGACCTCGGCGCATGGCACCAACCCGGCCTCGGCGCAGATGGTGGGCTATCAGGTTGTGCCGGTGCAGGCCGATGACAAGGGCAACATCGACCTGAATGACTTCCGCGCCAAGGCGGAAAAGCATTCGGACCATCTGGCCGCCTGCATGATCACCTACCCCTCGACCCATGGCGTGTTCGAGACCACCGTGCAGGAGGTCTGCCAGATCACCCATGATCACGGCGGTCAGGTCTATATCGACGGCGCCAACATGAACGCCATGGTCGGTCTCTCGCGTCCGGGTGACATTGGCGGTGACGTCAGCCACCTGAACCTGCACAAGACCTTCTGCATCCCGCATGGCGGTGGTGGCCCCGGCATGGGCCCGATCGGCGTCAAGGCGCATCTGGAGGAACACCTGCCGGGTCACCCGGAATACGGCACCGCCGTGGGCCCGGTCTCGGCCGCGCCCTTCGGCTCGCCCTCGATCCTGCCGGTCAGCTGGGCCTATGTGCTGCTGATGGGCGGCGCCGGTCTGACGCAGGCCACGAAAGTGGCAATCCTGAACGCCAACTACATCGCGGCACGCCTGCAGGATGCCTATCCGATCCTTTACACCTCGGACACGGGCCGGGTGGCGCATGAATGCATCCTCGACACCCGACCCTTGGACGAGGCGGCACAGGTCAGCGTCGACGACATCGCCAAGCGTCTGGTTGATTCCGGCTTCCACGCGCCCACCATGTCCTGGCCGGTGGCCGGCACCCTGATGGTCGAGCCCACGGAATCTGAACCCAAGGATGAGCTGGACCGCTTCTGCGACGCCATGCTGTCCATCCGGGCCGAAGCGCAGGACATCATCGACGGCAAGATCGACGCGGAGAACAACCCGCTGAAAAACGCCCCCCACACGGTGCGCGATCTGGTCGGCGACTGGGACCGGCCCTACAGCCGCGAACAGGCCTGCTTCCCCCCGGGCTCCATGGGCGTCGACAAATACTGGTCCCCCGTAAACCGCGTCGACAACGCATATGGCGACAGAAACCTAATCTGCACATGCCCCCCAATGGACGCTTACGAAGAAGCCGCTGAGTAA
>NZ_JBXWQH010000027.1:0-4726 GCF_059612275.1 Ruegeria sp. CDSA034 | reverse complement strand
GACCTCGTCCGGATTACATTGAGCATGCGCGTATGTACTTGTTGCAGGTGCCTGGATACCAGGAACGTCACGACGTTCGCCCTGGCATCAGCGGCTTGGCGCAGGTCGAGCTGGGCTATATCGAAGGCACAGATGCGACGCGTCGAAAGGTTCAGGCTGATCTCTACTATATTGCAAATTCCAGCCTGGCGATGGAGATGCGCATTGTGTGGCGGACGCTTGCTGTCATGATGCGCCGCGGCGGCGCCTGACTGGGGGCCGCGCCTCTGATGGATCCCCTTGTGTCCAGCCGTGGCGTTGGCGTGAATGTCGCGATCAGCTTCGGGTTTTGATGTAATTATCAATTCGAATGCTTTGCCTTGAATCGATGCCGCTTACCCTGTTCGAAAGTTGCAAAGATCCTTTGGTCAATTCAACCTATAGTAGATTAAATCATTTCCGGTTTTCATTTAACTGAAGTGCGGAATTGTATTTGCACCGCAAACCCAAAGAAAATAAGTCCACGGGCATATCGAGGCGAGACGTGGATCGACGATAGGGTTAGCCCGTCGTCCCAAAAGCGACATAAAGACGTGAAGATTATTCGAGCGGTGACAGTCAGGCGGAAGCCTCTCTTGGCGTTTATATGCGCTATGGCGACCGGCATGGCGCAGGCACAATCGGTGTCGACCTATGGCACACCCGGACTGATCGAGATCCCCACCGCCGAGATGTTCGATGATGGTGAGCTTGTCTTTACCGCCGCAGGTCTCAGGAACACCGGTCGGGCGACGATGACGTTTCAGATGTTGCCCTGGGTGCATGGCAGCTTCCGCTATGCGGTGATTGACGGGTTTGATAGTTCGGGCGGCACGGACCGCACCCGGTATGACCGCAGCTTTGACGTCCATTTCCGGTTGCGCGAAGAAAGCCGGCACGGCCCGGCCATCGTGATGGGGCTGCGCGATTTTGGTGGCACCGGCATCTATGCCGCGGAATACTTCGTGGCCACCAAGACCATTCAGGACCGGTTCAAGCTGACCGGCGGTATTGGATGGGGCCGCATGGCGGGGCGTGGTGCGTTCTCCAACCCGCTGGGTATTTTCGGCAGCCGGTTCGACACCCGGCCCGCGTCAAACTCGAACGGCCAGGGGGGTGAGCTCGAGTTTGGCAATTGGTTCCGTGGCGACGCGGCGTTGTTTGGCGGCGCCAGCTGGCAATACAATGACCGGCTGACCTTTTTGGCCGAGTATTCGCCCGACCTTTACACGGCGGAATCCGTCAATGACAGTTTCCGGGTCAAATCGCCCTTCAATTTTGGCGCCCAGTACCGGTTCCGGAACGGCTCGCAGCTGACGGCCTCTTATCTCTATGGCACCTCGCTGGGGCTGACCTACAGCTACTTCGTCAATCCGCGCAAAGCGGTGACGCCGGGCGGTCAGGGTGCCGCACCGCCGCCGTTGCGCCCTGAATCGCAGGTCGCTGCGGCAACGGCGAACAGCAGCAAAGGTGATATCCGGGCGCGGATGCAATCCGCCCTGGATCAGGAAGGGCTGCGGCTGGTCTATCTGTCCGACAGCGGCGACACTGTCCGCGTCGGGGTGGAGAACAACCGCTATGGGCAGGCCGCGCAGGCTCTGGGCCGTACCGCCCGCGTGCTGGTCAATACAGAACCGCCCCAAGCCGAACATTTCGACATTGCGCTGATGTCGAACGGCGTGCCGCTGAGTGCGGTGCGCGTCAACCGCGACGACCTCTATGAACTGGAACATGACCCCGACAACGCCTGGCGCAGCTTTGCCCGGGCCGAGATCTCGGACACGTTGCCATTGGTGCAGGGCGGTTTCCTCACCGATGCCTATCCGCATTTTTCCTATCGGTTCGGCCCCTATCTGAACTTCTCCTTCTTTGATCCCGACGACCCGCTGCGATACGAACTGGGGGCCGCGCTGGCGTTGGATTACACCCCGTCGCCGGGCCTGACCTTTTCGACAGGTCTGCGTCAGCCGATCCTAAGTACCCTCGATGACAGCACCCGGCCGTCGAATTCGACCCTGCCGCATGTGCGCTCGGACTGGAACATCTATGCACGCGAATCCAACCTGCGGATCGAGCATATGACCGCCGAGTATATGTGGCGGCCGGGCAAGGACCTTTATGCCCGCACCACGCTGGGCTACCTGGAAACCATGTTTGGCGGGCTTTCCACCGAAGTGCTTTGGTATCCCAACAACAGTCGTCTGGCCCTTGGGGCCGAGGCCAACTATGTGGCGCAGCGCGACTTTGACGTGCTGTTCGGCTTTCAGGATTACAATGTCTTCACCGGGCACGTCTCGGCCTATTACGATCTGCCGGGCGAGTATCATGCGCAGGTCGATGTCGGGCGCTATCTGGCCGGCGACTATGGCGCAACCTTCGCGCTGGATCGCGAGTTCAACAACGGCTTCAAGGTGGGGGCGTTCTTTACCCTGACAAATGTCAGCTCTGAGGAGTTCGGTGAAGGGTCGTTCGACAAGGGTATCCGGCTGGAAATCCCGATCTCGTGGCTGACCGGCCGCCCGTCGCGCAACAAGATCGCCCAGACCATCCGTCCGGTTCTGCGCGATGGCGGCGCACGGCTGAACGTGCGCAACCGGCTGTATGGCGTGACCCGCGAGGCCCGCGCGCAGGATCTGTCGCGCGGCTGGGGAAGGTTCTGGCGATGAAGGTCCTGCGCACCGCCCTGCTGGCCCTGGCTCTGATCTCCTGCGGCGAGGCCCAGGAAGATGTCGACCTGTTCAAGAGCACGCTGTTTCCAAATGCGCCCCGGTTCCATCCGCGCGCCGAGGCCCTTGGCGCGCGCCGCCCGATCCCGCCCCGGCTTGAGGTCGGGTTTCCCAGTCGCGATCTTGCCGGTGTTATGCTGCTTGAGACCCAGCGCGCGGGGGTACAGACCTGGCTGACCGCGGACGGGGCCACCATCACGCTGGAACGCGGCATGCTGACCTCGGCCCTGGGGTTTGGCGACGGCATGTCGGCGTCCGATGTGCATCAAAGCGCGGCGCGGATCCTGGGCGGCGGTCCGGGCCGGGTCGAACGATTCCACAGCTTTCTCAACGCCAACGATGAGATCGAGTTACATGCTTATGAGTGTCAGATCGAAGCCGTGGGATCCGAGACCGTTTTGCTGCGCGGAAACCCTGTCGCAACGGAAAAATGGCAAGAGGAATGCTTCGGGGTGGCGGATCGTTTTACCAACGTTTACTGGGTGCAAAACAGTTCAGGACGCATCGTTCAATCCTCGCAATGGACCGGCAATTTCCTCGGCAACATGTTCATAAAGGTTGTGCCCAATGACAGTTAAGACTTCCAACAGCAGAGGGCATATCGTGCGCCATACTCCACTTCTCCTCAGCGCGCTGGCTGTGACCGTTCTGATTGCCGGGTGTTCCACCATCTATCGCAGCCCGTCGGTCACGGCAGGTGTCTCCGACGCGGGCAAAGTCCGCGTTGTGCCGGTCACGCCAGAGACCGTGCTGGTCGCCAACCGGTCGCCATACGCGCCCAAGACCCTGCCAACGGTGTTCGGGCTGTCGGCAGGATCGGGCTCTGGCACCAGCCTGCGCGGCACCGCCCCCCTGCCCGAGGCGCCCTCGACCCAGGACGGATCGCGCGCCGGGCTGCAACTGGACCCGCCGCCACAGGTCAACCCCGGCCCTTACACCATCGGCATCGGTGACGTGCTGGTGCTGTCGACGCCGTCCACCCAGGGCACCGCCGGAGAGCTGTCGGGCCTGCTGGCCGCGCAGAACAGCCGCAACGGCTATACCGTGCAGGATGACGGCTCGATCAACATCCCCGACGTCGGCCGCGTCCGGCTGGGCGGCCTGACCGTCGATGAGGCCGAGGCCGTACTGTTCCAGCGCCTGGTGGAAAACCAGATCGACCCCACCTTCAGCCTTGAGATTGCCGAGTTCAACTCGCGCCGCGTCTCGGTCGGCGGCGCCGTCGGCAAGCCCGGTATCCAGCCCATCACCCTGACCCAACTGACCCTGGGCGAGGCGCTGTCGGCTGCCGGATCGGTCTCGGTCAGCGATATCGACAATTCCTCGGTACGCATCTACCGCGACGGGCAGATGTATCAGATCCCGCTCGAAGATCTGTACGCACGCACCGCATTGCAGAACCTCAATCTGGTCGCCGATGACTCGGTCTTTGTCGATACCGACTATGATCTGGATCGCGCCGAACGCTACTTTGCCCAGCAGATCGCGCTGCGCGACACCGTGCTTGAGGGTCGGCAGACCGCCCTGCAAGAGCTGAACACCGCAGTCAATCTGCGCCGCGCCGACCTGGACGAGCGCCGCAGCAATTACATTCAATCCATCGAGCTGGATGCGGTTGACCGCGACTATGTCTACCTGTCCGGCGAAGTGCGTACACAGGGCCGCTATGCCCTGCCGTTCAACCACACCGCCACCCTGGCCGACGCCCTGTTCGACACTGGCGGCGGCATCGCCAAGGAAACCGGCGACGCGTCAGAGGTCTACGTCCTGCGCGCGGCGCAAGATGCCCGCGAATTCGGCGCCGTCACCGCCTGGCACCTCGACATCCGAAACGCCGCACAACTCACCCTCGCCGCCCGCTTCCAACTGCGCTCCAACGACATCATCTTCATCGCAGAAAACCCCGTCACAAAATGGGGCAGAACAATCAGCCAAATCACTCCATCACTCATAACAACACCAATCAACGCTGCAGTGAATTA
>NZ_JBXWQH010000026.1:0-5981 GCF_059612275.1 Ruegeria sp. CDSA034 | reverse complement strand
CCCCTTCACCGGCGCTGCTGAGGCGGCGCTGACGGGTCGGAGAGACGGCCGGACGCATCGGAGAGACGGTGGAGACGCTCAGGAGAGACTGGGGGCATCTTAGGGAATGATTTAGGCGGGCGCGCTGATGTTATTGGCGCAACGGTCTGATTTTTGGCTCTGGGTGTTATGTTCTTTGACATTGATGGATAACTGAAGAGATATGTGGGCGGTTTGGTTCGTTTCGACGGATTGAATGTCTGTATATCGCGCTGGTAGGGCTTCGGCTCGATGATCCAGTGTCAGCTTCACTGTTTGTACGGCTTTCGGTTTCTGATGAAACCAGAAGCACATACAGACAGAAGACTTCATCAGGATTAGCCTCCTGATGAGATGTGCAGAGGTTCGAACGTCAAGGATAAGCAGCAATGCTTTTCAACTTGAGAGTTTGATCCTGGCTCAGAACGAACGCTGGCGGCAGGCTTAACACATGCAAGTCGAGCGCACCTTCGGGTGAGCGGCGGACGGGTTAGTAACGCGTGGGAACATACCCTTTGGTACGGAATAGCCTCTGGAAACGGAGAGTAATACCGTATGAGCCCTTCGGGGGAAAGATTTATCGCCAAAGGATTGGCCCGCGTTAGATTAGGTAGTTGGTGGGGTAATGGCCTACCAAGCCTACGATCTATAGCTGGTTTTAGAGGATGATCAGCAACACTGGGACTGAGACACGGCCCAGACTCCTACGGGAGGCAGCAGTGGGGAATCTTGGACAATGGGGGCAACCCTGATCCAGCCATGCCGCGTGAGTGATGAAGGCCTTAGGGTCGTAAAGCTCTTTCGCCTGTGAAGATAATGACGGTAGCAGGTAAAGAAACCCCGGCTAACTCCGTGCCAGCAGCCGCGGTAATACGGAGGGGGTTAGCGTTGTTCGGAATTACTGGGCGTAAAGCGCACGTAGGCGGACTGGAAAGTTGGGGGTGAAATCCCAGGGCTCAACCCTGGAACTGCCTCCAAAACTATCAGTCTAGAGTTCGAGAGAGGTGAGTGGAATTCCGAGTGTAGAGGTGAAATTCGTAGATATTCGGAGGAACACCAGTGGCGAAGGCGGCTCACTGGCTCGATACTGACGCTGAGGTGCGAAAGTGTGGGGAGCAAACAGGATTAGATACCCTGGTAGTCCACACCGTAAACGATGAATGCCAGTCGTCGGGTAGCATGCTATTCGGTGACACACCTAACGGATTAAGCATTCCGCCTGGGGAGTACGGTCGCAAGATTAAAACTCAAAGGAATTGACGGGGGCCCGCACAAGCGGTGGAGCATGTGGTTTAATTCGAAGCAACGCGCAGAACCTTACCAACCCTTGACATCCTAGGACCGGCCCAGAGATGGGTCTTTCACTTCGGTGACCTAGTGACAGGTGCTGCATGGCTGTCGTCAGCTCGTGTCGTGAGATGTTCGGTTAAGTCCGGCAACGAGCGCAACCCACATCCTTAGTTGCCAGCAGTTCGGCTGGGCACTCTAGGGAAACTGCCCGTGATAAGCGGGAGGAAGGTGTGGATGACGTCAAGTCCTCATGGCCCTTACGGGTTGGGCTACACACGTGCTACAATGGCAGTGACAATGGGTTAATCCCAAAAAACTGTCTCAGTTCGGATTGGGGTCTGCAACTCGACCCCATGAAGTCGGAATCGCTAGTAATCGCGTAACAGCATGACGCGGTGAATACGTTCCCGGGCCTTGTACACACCGCCCGTCACACCATGGGAGTTGGTTCTACCCGACGACGCTGCGCTAACCTTCGGGGGGCAGGCGGCCACGGTAGGATCAGCGACTGGGGTGAAGTCGTAACAAGGTAGCCGTAGGGGAACCTGCGGCTGGATCACCTCCTTTCTAAGGATGTTCCTGGCATCTTGAGCTTGCTCTTGATCGTGGAACACTTAGCAGAAGATCAACAAACAAAGTTGATCAAACTCATGGACCGAGCCGTCCTCATATCTCTTCAGAACATATCAGGCCCGCAACGCTGTGAGGTCTGGCCCTCTCGGCAGATTTTGCGATGCAAAATCGCCTGTCGGGCAACGTCGATTTTGCTTTTGCAAAATCAACTGGGTCGGTAGCTCAGGTGGTTAGAGCGCACGCCTGATAAGCGTGAGGTCGGAGGTTCAAGTCCTCCTCGACCCACCAAAAACTTTTGGGGCCTTAGCTCAGCTGGGAGAGCGCCTGATTTGCATTCAGGAGGTCAGGAGTTCGATCCTCCTAGGCTCCACCATTTGCCTTCGATTTGACCGTTAAGCACCATTTTGGTTCTTCACCGTCCAATCGGACGTCGCTTCTTCGGAAGCTTTGACATCGTATAGAGAGAAATCAATCAACACTGTTTGATCGTGCCGAGTGTGGCACTGATCTCGGTCGTTTCCATCATCTGATGGAAGGCACGGTTTGGGTCTAGCCGGCCCTGTCTCGTGTATCGCGACTGAAACGAACAGAGTTGTCCAAGTCTAATATACTAACCCGAGCGACCTGCGTTGATCAGCTGCACGGCTGAGAGACCATATGGGGTTGCTCATTTGTCCTCGTCCAAGTGGCGGGGGCGGGAAATGTATGTTTTTGGTTCAGAAGAATGACTGCCTTTAGTTACCAGCTGGGCGGTCTCGATCGACATATATTGTGTCTTTCTTTTTCTGGATCAAATCAAGCGCGAGAAGGGCGTTTGGTGAATGCCTTGGCAGCAAGAGGCGATGAAAGACGTGATACTCTGCGATAAGCCATGGGGAGCTGAGAATAAGCTTTGATCCATGGATTTCTGAATGGGGCAACCCACCTGAATGTTTGTTATTGTTAGCACTGCTAATCAATAATGGGCATAACCAGGTATTTATGACCTGAATACATAGGGTTATAAAGGCAAACCCGGGGAACTGAAACATCTAAGTACCCGGAGGAAAGGAAATCAATTGATACTCCCCTAGTAGCGGCGAGCGAACGGGGACCAGCCGAGCCTTGAGAGTGAGAAGAACATGTTGGGAAGCATGGCCATAGCGGGTGACAGCCCCGTATTCTAAGCTCAATGGGACGTATTAAGTAGGGCGGAACACGTGAAATTCTGTCTGAAGATCGGAGGACCACCTTCGAAGGCTAAGTACTCCTTGCTGACCGATAGTGAACCAGTACCGTGAGGGAAAGGTGAAAAGCACCCCGACGAGGGGAGTGAAACAGTACCTGAAACCGAACGCCTACAATCAGTCGGAGCCTCCTTGCGGGGTGACGGCGTACCTTTTGTATAATGGGTCATCGACTTGGTCTCACGAGCAAGCTTAAGCCGTTAGGTGTAGGCGTAGCGAAAGCGAGTCTTAATAGGGCGCATGAGTTCGTGGGATCAGACCCGAAACCGAGTGATCTAGGCATGGCCAGGTTGAAGGTAAGGTAACACTTACTGGAGGACCGAACCCACATCCGTTGAAAAGGATCGGGATGAGCTGTGCCTAGGGGTGAAAGGCCAATCAAACTCGGAGATAGCTGGTTCTCTGCGAAATCTATTTAGGTAGAGCGTCATCCGAATACCCCGGGGGGTAGAGCACTGGATGGGTAATGGGGCCCCACAGGCTTACTGATCCTAACCAAACTCCGAATACCCGGGAGTACTAGATGGCAGACACACTGCGGATGCTAACGTCCGTAGTGGAGAGGGAAACAACCCTGACCTACAGCTAAGGCCCCCAATTCATGGCTAAGTGGGAAAGCAGGTGGGACGACCAAAACAACCAGGAGGTTGGCTTAGAAGCAGCCATCCTTTAAAGATAGCGTAACAGCTCACTGGTCTAAATAAGTTGTCCTGCGGCGAAGATGTAACGGGGCTCAAGCCATGAGCCGAAGCTTAGGATGCCGTAAGGCATGGTAGCAGAGCGTAGTGTGACATAAGACTTATCCTCTTTAGTGTCCTTCGGGGCACCTTGGAGGATCGAGTCTTTTCGATGAAGCCGGCGCGTGAGCGATCCGGTGGAGAGATCACTAGTGAGAATGATGACATGAGTAGCGACAAAGAGTGTGAGAGACACTCTCGCCGAAAGTCCAAGGGTTCCTGCTTAAAGCTAATCTGAGCAGGGTAAGCCGGCCCCTAAGCCGAGGCCGAAAGGCGTAGGCGATGGGAACTAGGTTAATATTCCTAGGCCGTGGAGTGGTGACGGATCTCAGAGGTAGTTCATCCTTATCGGATTGAATGGGCTGCTGAGAGGTTCCTGGAAATAGCCCTCCTATAAGACCGTACCCTAAACCGACACAGGTGGACTGGTAGAGCATACCAAGGCGCTTGAGAGAACGATGTTGAAGGAACTCGGCAAAATACCTCCGTAAGTTCGCGAGAAGGAGGCCCGGTTCCTAGGCAACTAGGGGCTGGGGGCACAAACCAGGGGGTGGCGACTGTTTATTAAAAACACAGGGCTCTGCGAAGTCGCAAGACGACGTATAGGGTCTGACGCCTGCCCGGTGCCTGAAGGTTAAAAGGAGAGGTGAGAGCCTTGAATTGAAGCCCAGGTAAACGGCGGCCGTAACTATAACGGTCCTAAGGTAGCGAAATTCCTTGTCGGGTAAGTTCCGACCTGCACGAATGGCGTAACGACTTCCCCGCTGTCTCCAACATCGACTCAGCGAAATTGAATTGCCTGTCAAGATGCAGGCTTCCCGCGGTTAGACGGAAAGACCCCGTGCACCTTTACTACAGCTTCGCACTGGCATCAGGATTGTGATGTGCAGGATAGGTGGTGGGCTTTGAAGCAGAGACGCAAGTCTTTGTGGAGCCTCCCTTGAGATACCACCCTTCGCACTCTTGATGTCTAACCGCGGTCCGTTATCCGGATCCGGGACCCTGCGTGGCGGGTAGTTTGACTGGGGCGGTCGCCTCCTAAAGCGTAACGGAGGCGCGCGAAGGTTGGCTCAGAGCGGTCGGAAATCGCTCGTTGAGTGCAATGGCAGAAGCCAGCCTGACTGCGAGACTGACAAGTCGAGCAGAGTCGAAAGACGGCCATAGTGATCCGGTGGTCCCGAGTGGAAGGGCCATCGCTCAACGGATAAAAGGTACGCCGGGGATAACAGGCTGATACTGCCCAAGAGTCCATATCGACGGCAGTGTTTGGCACCTCGATGTCGGCTCATCTCATCCTGGGGCTGGAGCAGGTCCCAAGGGTACGGCTGTTCGCCGTTTAAAGAGGTACGTGAGCTGGGTTTAGAACGTCGTGAGACAGTTCGGTCCCTATCTGCCGTGGGTGTAGGAGACTTGAGAGGAGTTGCCCCTAGTACGAGAGGACCGGGGTGAACGATCCACTGGTGGACCAGTTGTCGTGCCAACGGCAGTGCTGGGTAGCTATGATCGGACAGGATAACCGCTGAAGGCATCTAAGCGGGAAGCCCCCCTCAAAACAAGGTCTCCCTGAGGGCCGTGGAAGACCACCACGTCAATAGGCCGGAGATGTAAGCGCAGTAATGCGTTCAGTTGACCGGTACTAATCGCCCGATAGGCTTGATTTGATCCAGTAATGGAAAGACAAATCAAAAACATACACCTCATTAAACATGGATAACTTCGCAGCAAAACGCTGCGGTGTTGATTGACATAACTACCGAGTAGCAACGCGCATTTGCACGCAAATACGTCGCCTGCCACTCGTCGCGCTTTGCAAAGCAAAGCCGCGACGGGGATTTTCCTCGGTTTGGTGGTCATAGCGCAAGTGAAACACCCGGTCCCATCCCGAACCCGGAAGTTAAGCACTGCCGCGCCAATGGTACTTGGGCTTAAGCCCCGGGAGAGTAGGTCACCGCCAAACCTAGAAAAATCCCACAATCAAACTTCTCTCTTACGATATCGAACTCATTCGACCCCGGCCTCAAGTAGCGTAAGCAACAGGCCGAAAAACGGTCTCAAGTAGCCGAATAGGCGGTAGACCACCAAAGTGACGCGGGATGGAGCAGCCCGGTAGCTCGTCAGGCTCATAACCTGAAGGTCG
>NZ_JBXWQH010000025.1:0-7529 GCF_059612275.1 Ruegeria sp. CDSA034 | reverse complement strand
CGAATAGGCGGTAGACCACCAAAGTGACGCGGGATGGAGCAGCCCGGTAGCTCGTCAGGCTCATAACCTGAAGGTCGTAGGTTCAAATCCTACTCCCGCAACCAGCGTCAGATAGTCCAAAACACCACGGTCAGACTGCAGTTGATCAAATGAATCAATCGTTTAACATCTGCGCCCCGTTAGGCGAATAACCGTAAGGTCAATGACACAAATCCTAAGCGCAAAAACAATATATTAAGCATCTAGCCTCGATTTAAGCGTCGAATTTTGCCTTCGGGTATCACAACAGGAAGCACTGAGGACGCAAATGGGCACGAAAATACTTTGTGATGCGCGTCTGCGTGGTCCCGGCTAAAGGTTCTGAACAAAATCGGATCGATACTTGAATCTCTGTTGCAGTCCGCGACCAAATCGGGGAGCAACAGAATTCCTAAGAAATCTCTTCCCCAATGATGAGAAACAAGCCAATATCTCGATCTGAAAAGTCGACGTAAGCGGTGTGAAAACCGTTAACTTTTGGGGCAGGTCGAAAGCAACATGGTAAACTTCAACATCTCTGACGGCGTTGGTACTACGTTCACCGATACTTCTCCTGGTGGCGGTTTTGTTATTGATTTCGACTCTCTCGACAACAGCTTTAGCCTGCAGATCAATGGTGTGGATTTGTTTGTTGGTGGACCCGCAGGGGCGCCGAATGAGCTGCAATTCCAACGACAAGTCAATGGTACCGAGGGTCAAACTGTTCGCTTTGCTGACGGGGACAGGTACGAAATCGATACACCTGCTGTTTGGCAGCTTGGAAATACCAACGGTGAACCAGTTGTTCGTTTGGTCGTTGAGCCGGACGGAACAATCCAACTCTTTGGCGTGAAGGCAGATAACGGCGCGCTTGTACCGCTGGAATTGTTCAACGGAATGACGGTAAATTCCGCAGCAATTGCAGACGCTTGGAACGATACCGGGTCGAACACCATTACCATCGACCAGTCCGTAACCGGCCCCACAAATGCAGACGGCGAGTTTGTGGACGTTTTGTGCTTTGCGGCCGGAACATTGATTGAAACCCAGGATGGTCCTGTTCTGATAGAGGAACTGCGGGTTGGCGATCAGGTTCTCACCCATGATCATGGTCATAAACCGGTTCGTTGGATCGGATCGCGCAGTCTGAGCCTTGTAGAGCTTGAAGCGCAGCCACGGCTTCGGCCTATCCTAATCCGAGCGAATGCGTTGGGTGATGGGTATCCAAAGCAGGATCTAATTGTGTCGCAGCAGCACCGCATTTTGGTGTCATCAGCTGTCGCCATGCGCATGTTTGAGTGTCAGGATGTTTTGATACCGGCAAAAAAGCTGTTGCCTTTGGATGGCATCGACTTTCTGCCCGACACCGCGGGTAGCGTCGAATACTTTCACATTCTGTTCGATCGGCATGAGCTCATCTGGTCCAACGGGGCGCTGACGGAAAGCTTGTTTACCGGCCCCGAGGCACTCAGGACTGTATCTCCAGAAGCCCGACAAGAAATCAAAGACTTGTTTCCCGAATGTTGCGATCCGCAGTTCGAGGCGATTTCCGCACGCTACATTCCCAAAAAGGGCAAGCATATGCGTAAGTTGGTGGAACGGCACCAGGTGAACAACAAGCCACTTTATAGCTGATCATCTGTCTCAGACCTGTTTACGTCACTTTTGAGATTTGAGAGCGCTGCCGAAGGATCGCTTGATCACCGCTTGGGCGGTAAAATCCATTTCATCCCATCCGGCTTTTGGACGCGATTGAAAATTTCTGCTAATTTGTCCTCCAAGTGCAATGTGGGTTCGAGTTGTCGCGCTGCTTTTGCCGATACGAACGAAGTCCCCACTGCATTTGTGAACCAGAGCTGAACTACGGTTGTATGCTAATTGGATAGGCTTGCGGTCAGAACTGCTTTCAGCTGAACAAACTCCGGTGATAGAGCAGCCGGAAATCAAAAAGTTTAAGAAAACTATAACTAAACTTTTGATTTAAAACATAATTTTGACTTTTCCCGCTCACAGGGAACGCACCACGCGGTTTTACCTCTGATCCGGTCCGCAACTGGAATCGGAGGCTTCGAAATGCTGGAAAAAAGGAATCTTTTTCGCCCTCAGCGCGCGTCGGCCAGAGCGTATTGCAAACCTAAGCACCGCGGAATCAAAGCTATAGTGGCGGCACTGTTTGCGGGAGTACTGACCTCGGCGACTTCTGTCCCTTCGCCCACGTTAGCTGACGGGCTGATGGTTGTTGGCAGCGACCGAGGCGGTTATCTGCATGACCGTTTGATCGAAATCGAAAATCTGCAGAAAAACGGCATTCAAGTCGAAATTCGGGGACGTGTCTGCTTTTCAACCTGCACGATGTTTCTGGGCCTTCCCGGAACCTGTGTGAACCCTGACACAACATTTGGATTCCATGGACCTTCGCGCAGTGGCCGGCGGCTTACCCCAAAAGACTTTGACTATTTCAGTCACATCATGGCCGCGTATTATCCCGAGCCGCTTAAGACGTGGTTCATGGAAAAAGGGCGTAACCGGATCAACGGCGTTTTCAGGATAAAAGGCACAGAGATCATCAGAATGGGAATTCCTGCCTGCCGGACAGCCTGAATGAAGCTTGCTTAGACCGGCGCGCAAATGTTAGACGCCTTGGGTCTTGACCGCCGACCCATGAATTCAATGATAGCCGGTCGCTGCAGCCACTCAGGAGGCACCCTCAACGTGCTGTCATCGCTGATTCAACGTTTCGGGCGACGCGCGGTCTTTCCTGCTCCTGTGCCGGACACGCCGACCTGTGTCATTGGTGATGTGCACGGCTGCATAAGGCAGTTGCAGAAACTGTTGCCTCAGATTCCTCGGGATCATCGGATCATCCTTGTCGGAGATTATATCGATCGCGGCGAAAACAGTGCTGACGTTCTACGTCTGATCCAAGACCGCCCGGATTTCATCTGTCTGAAGGGAAACCACGAAGACATGATGTTGAATTTCCTGTGTGACCCTGAGGAATATGGCCCGCGCTGGCTGCGCTATGGTGGCCTGCAGACGCTGGCCTCATTTGATGTCCGGAACGTGCGCGCCGAGATGACCGCTGCTGAACTGGTCGCCTGCCGAGACAATCTTTTGGCGGAGATGGGACCTGAGCTGGTCCAATGGATCGCGGAATTAAGGACCTTTGATTATTCCGGCAACGTCCTTGTGACGCATGCTGGTGCAAATCCGAGTACGCCCGCCGATCAGCAACCCGAAAAAACTTTGATGTGGGGCCATCCAGAATTTCGAACTACCGACAGGCGAGACGGTGTTTGGGTTGTTTATGGTCACACAATTGTCGATCAAGCCACAGCGCGGCGCGGACGGATTGCTGTGGATACCGGCGCCTTTGCCACCGGCGTACTGACTGCGGTCTGCCTGGACGGTGGTGAGCCTACATTCATAAGTGCCCGTCCTTAGCGCCGTTCACGCCGAACCAGGTTCGAAAGCACGCAAAATTCTCGATGGTACACAGCTTCGGAAACTCATCCACGCTCGCGGCACAGAACATCCTTTTTTTCGGCCAAACCAAGCCAAGCCTTGTCAGGTCATGACGGTTTCAATAGGAAAATTAGGAACCGCGTCAAATTATTGAGCATTTTATGTTGATCTGTCCTGTCCTTCTTTGCGGGGGCTCCGGTACGCGCCTCTGGCCCTTGTCTCGAAAGAGCTACCCGAAGCAATTCGTTCCATTGGTCGGAGAAGAGACCCTGTTTCAGGCATCTGCCCGCCGGTTGTCAGGGGCAAACGCGGAATTGGAGTTTGAACCGCCGGTGGTTCTGACCAACTCGGACTTTCGGTTCATCGTCGCGGAACAACTGCAGGCTATCGGAATTGACCCCGGCACGATCATGATTGAGCCTGAGGGCCGCAACACAGCGCCAGCGGTTCTTGCGGCGGCGGTGCATGCTTATGCCAAGAACGAGGCTGCTGTAATGCTGGTTGCCCCTTCCGATCACGTGGTTCCGGATGCAGCTGAATTTCAGGCCGCCGTTGCACGGGGTTTGGAGGCGGTTGCGCAGGGCAAACTGGTGACTTTTGGCATCACCCCGACACATGCGGAAACAGCGTACGGATACCTTGAACTGGCCACTGGTTCTGGCGGTGACGGTGCGCCTCTTCCGTTGAAGAAATTTGTCGAAAAGCCAGACCTCGCCCGTGCGACCGAAATGCTGGAGGCCGGGAATTACAAATGGAACGCAGGGATTTTCCTGTTCCGGGCGGCGGACATCATCGCAGCCTTCCAGGCGCATGCCCCCGATATGATTGAGCCGGTCAAGGCAGCGGTGGAAAAAGCAAAGCAGGATCTGGGGTTCCTGCGTCTCGACCCTGAAAGCTGGGCGCAGGCCGAAGACATTTCGATCGATTATGCCGTGATGGAAAAGGCAACGAACTTGTCGGTTGTGCCCTTCGGCGCCGCATGGTCGGACTTGGGCGGCTGGGACGCCGTATGGCGCGAAAGCGGCCCGGACGCGCAAGGTGTGGTGACCAGTGGGGGGGCAACGGCGATTGATTGCCAGAACACCCTTTTGCGGTCGGACAGCGAACAGCTGGAAATCGTGGGTATCGGGCTGGATAACATCATCGCTGTGGCGATGAATGATGCGGTTCTGGTTGCCGATGCATCGCGGGCGCAAGATGTCAAAAAAGCGGTTAGCGCGCTAAAGGAAAAAGGCGCGCCGCAGGCGACGGCGTTCCCGAAGGATCACCGCCCGTGGGGATGGTTCGAAAGCCTGGTGGTCGGAGAGCGTTTTCAGGTCAAGCGCATCTATGTGCACCCTGGTGCATCGTTGAGCCTGCAAAGCCATTTCCATCGTTCCGAACATTGGATTGTTGTTGAGGGAACGGCCCGCGTGACAATCGATGATCGTGAGCAATTGGTGACCGAGAACCAATCTGTCTATATCCCTCTTGGGGCAATGCACCGGATGGAAAACCCGGGAACGGTCCCGATGGTCCTGATCGAGGTGCAAACCGGCACGTATTTGGGCGAGGATGATATCGTGCGTTACGAAGATAAATACGCGCGCGGGCAGGGGGCCAAGGGCTGAACTGTGCACCGGGTTCTGTGTGGCATTGGATTGAAAACACGCGGCAGGGATTGCAGCCTTGCAAACCTAACTTATCAAGCAAAGCTGATCGTCGGTTTTTGATCCTGTCAAACCGATCAATAAGGTCATTGCCCAGAAGTGCAGAACAAGTGAAAACCGTTTAGTCCGCGCCAAACAAGTCACGGGTGAACACCTTGTCCGCGACATCTTCAAGTTCGGGGCTATGCCGGTTGGCAACGATCAAGTCGGCTTCGGACTTAAAGGTTTCGAGATCCTGCACGACACGAGAGCGGAAAAACTCATCTTCCTCCAACGTTGGTTCATAAACAATGACCTCGACGCCTTTGGCTTTCAGCCGCTTCATGATGCCTTGAATGGAAGACTGACGAAAATTGTCGCTGCCGACTTTCATGACCAGCCGGTGGATACCAACGACGCGTGGGCCTTTCATCAGGATTCGATCTGACAAAAAATCCTTGCGCGTCCGGTTCGCGTCCACGATGGCACGAATAAGGTTTTGCGGAACATGGCTGTAATTGGCCAAAAGCTGTTTGGTATCTTTTGGCAGGCAATACCCCCCATACCCAAAGGACGGATTGTTGTAGTGATCGCCAATTCGGGGATCCAGCGAGACCCCCTCGATGATCTGGCGTGTGTTCATACCGCCAGCCATGGCATAGCTGTCCAGTTCGTTGAAAAAGGCAACTCGCATGGCGAGGTAGGTGTTGGAAAACAGCTTGATCGCTTCGGCTTCATCCGGGTCGGTGAACAGGACGTCCACGTCTTTGGTCAAGGCACCCTCAAGCAAAAGCTCGGCAAATACCCGCGCCCGGTCCGAACGTTCGCCAACGATTACGCGGGACGGGTGCAGGTTGTCATAAAGCGCGCGCCCTTCACGCAGGAACTCCGGCGAGAAGATGAAGTTGTCGCTGCCCAGGTCAGAGCGCAGCGACTGAATAAACCCCACCGGAATCGTCGATTTGATGATGACGGTGGCCTTGGGGTTAATCGCATTCACCTGCCGGGCGACAGATTCGACACTGGATGTATCGAAGTAGTTGGATTTGGCATCATAATTTGTCGGTGTTGCAACAACGACGAATTCGGCATCTTCGAAGGCCGGTTCCGTAGTTGCCCTGAGCGACAGCGTTCGGTTGGCAAGAAAGTCTTCAAGCTCAGCATCGACGATGGGGCATTGGCCGGAATTGACCATTTGGACCCGCTCTTCAGAAATGTCGATTGCCGTGACATCGTGGTTTTGTGCCATTAGCACCGCGTTGGACAATCCCACATATCCAAGACCTACAACTGCAATCTTCATACCTTTGCCCTCATATTCGCAAGCCGGTGACTACTTCACCTGCTGTATTGCTTGCCGATTGTAAATGCGCATGTGTGCCTCTTACGCCCCCATTCCGAATTTTCGTTAGCATCTGACCTGCTTGAGGCAGGCCTGCGCCAAATGCGGGCTAACGCGCAAGCCAGACCGTTTTTGAGGCACCTAAAACCTGCTCAATCCCAACTATTTTTTTGATGTAGAAATGGGAAAAAGTCCCTCAAAAAAGCAACTTAGCGGCATTGCAAAAAATCTGAGGAATTTTCAGGAATTCAGCATTCTCAGGTTGAAGCTTGTGTGATAACGGTCAGACAACACTTGATTTAGGAGATTCAGGATGATCAGAGCGTCTCTTCTTGCGCTAGCCCTTTCAGCGACGGCCGTTCATGCACAAGATGCGAGTGCGGCGCAAGCTACCGCCGGAGGCGGTGCAGGCTCTGGTGGTGCGGCGGCAGGTGGCGCGGCTGCGGCAGGTGTCACAGGTTTTGTACCGTTGGTTGCCCCAGCTTTGGGCGCGGTTGCGGCAGCAGCTGGTATCGCTGCAGCAGCTGGCGGCGGGTCAACAAACAGCACCACAAGCACGACGGGCACCAACTAAGGCCCTTATCCCCAGCTTAAATGAAGACAGCGCGCCTTTAGGGCGCGCTGTTTCTTTTCAGAGTGTCGCCCGCACCTTAAATTTTAATAATTTTTGTCGCTTAGCTGCCACACGAATAACTGTTGTGCGTCACGCTGCGGGCATTGATCTGGCCTGGCACAGGGCCGGCCAGACGCTGATTGTCCGTGTGGAACCAGCTTAAGGTTGGGCACTTTGGAGACCTTGCACAGCGCAGAGATTACTTGGTCTCGGATCAGTTGCCCGGGCAACGAGACAGATATTGGTTCCAGGTCGGCTTGAGCCCCAAGTAGGGACCGGATGCACTGCTTGATTTCAGCAACCGCAGAAACCGGGCGAAGCGCGATGTGGAATTCGGCCGTGTCCCCGGCCAGACCACCGAAAACGCTTTGCAGGTCAACCAGGATGACCTCGTCCGGATTACATTGAGCATGCGCGTATGTACTTGTTGCAGGTGCCTGGATACCAGGAACGTCACGACGTT
>NZ_JBXWQH010000024.1:0-15038 GCF_059612275.1 Ruegeria sp. CDSA034 | reverse complement strand
CTGCCAGAACCAGAAGGCCTCACAGCCTGACCTGTTTCGCTGGGGCGCAAAAAATGCGCCCCAACAAAACTGAATTTTCCTTTTTTTAGAGCTCTTTGGATGCCCGCTTCAAAGCGCCAGATAGCCTATACCCGCAAACGCAACCAAACATCCAAGCCATTGGCGTAGCATCATCTTTTCACGCAAAACAGCCCATGCCAACACAACCGTCAGCAGCCCAAAGACGGACGCTGTCACCGAGGCAAATTGCGCATTCGGCAACCCGCCCGCCGCGATCACGCAAAGGATGGCAACAGCATCCAGAACACCCATGACACAGAGAAGAGGCAGAGCCCGCCGCCCGGGCCAGATTGATCTGCGGGATGCCAGGGCGATCATGCCTAGGGCAAATACTGCCGTCAGCCGAATAACCAGGGAGATTGAGTATTCGTCATTATGTTCGGTTGCATATTGTCCTAGCGCAAAGGTGGCGGCGAACCCGATTGCTGCAAGTATCGATAGCACCACCGTCGGGCCAGCTGCCGGGTATTCGGTTGCGTCGCGTTCAGATTGGGCAGCCACAACAGAAACGCCAACACCAATCGCGATGACGGCAAGCCAGTGTAATGGGCTGACCGTTGCGCCGCGCCAAATGGCCAGTGAGACGGACAACACCGGATAGCTTGCAACAATCGGAGCAACCAGCCGGACCGGGCCGCGTTGAAAAGCGGCGTACATGCAGACGCCCGCCAGCAGATAGCACCCCCCTGCAGCAACAGCGCTGATCAATGCCGTGCCAGGAATTGGGTCGACTTCACCCATCATCGCAACCAAACCAAGTTGCAGCACTGCGCCCGAAACCAGCACAGCCATGAGCGAAGCAATCACACTGACAGACTGGCTGACATAGCGCACTGCCAGATCGTGTACTCCCCAGCAAAGTGCCGCCAAAAGGCCAAGCACCAGAGCGTTCAATCCGTCATCTCCCTCACTGATTTCACCTAGTTCCGCTTCTGAGCATGAGTATGTCAGAATGTCACTGTTGATAAACTTATTTTCCTGGTATGCAATATTACAGGTGCCAAAGATACAGAAAGGCAGCACATGGAATCTGCGATAGAGCAACTTGGTGGTGAGACCCAACTGCGCGCTCTGGTTGAGCGTTTCTATGACCGGATGGAAACAGATCCGGCAGCGCATTCGTTGCACAGGCTGCATTTTCGGGGACATGGGCTAAACCACACCAGACAGGCTCAATTTGAATTTCTCAGCGGGTTTCTCGGCGGACGTGCCTATTATCGTGAACGTTTCGGCCACATGGATCTGCGCGAAATCCATGCGCATATTCCCATCCGGAAGGCCGACGCAGAGCTTTGGCTGGATACTTTCGAGGCCGCATTGGCGGATTGCGAATTGACCGGTCCGGTTGTGGCAAAGATGCGCGCGACGCTTCGCCGGGCTGCGCTTATGCTGGTCAATGACGTTCCAGATTGGCGGTTGGAAGCAGATGCTGGGTATACGTAAAGACGCTTTACAGAAATCACGTTACGTGTTCTGCGGTTCCAATCAAAGCTGACGCCAATGACTATTGCCAAAATACGGTCGATCGAGAACATGCACCCACGTTCTGATGGCTCGCTTTTGGAACGTTAGCCGAAGACAGGCGTTGACCTCCCAAACATCCATAGGGCCGCCCATCACTAGCAAAACGTCAAAATCGCCCAGTTGCGGAATAGATTGCCCTTTGTAGAAGTGTACGATCTGCGTGTCGTCTTGATGCTTGGCGATGTGGTCATTAACTGCGCCGAGACTCGCCTTGCGTATGCTGAAACTTGAGAACGTTCCTGGCGAGCCACTTGGGGCCTCAAAAAACGGGGCCGCAGCTTTTGCCGCGGCCCAGAATTGCCACCTTGCAATCCGGATTAGATGTCCAAAGTGTTGTCTTTTTCCCAGCGTGAGAAGTGAGAGACGAAAGAGTTCCATTCCTGATGTTTCATTTTCAGAAACGCGGATGAGAACTCGGCACCCATCATCGCTTTCAGGTCTTTGTCCTTGTCGTACTCACGCAGGGCATCAAGCATGTTCAAAGGCAGTTTCGGCGCACCGCGCACCTTGTGGCCTTCGGCATACATATCGATGTCCCAACGTTTGCCCGGATCTGCTTTGGACCGGACACCGGACAGGCCAGCGGCGATGATCACGGCTTGCAGCAGATAGGGGTTGGTCGCCCCATCGGGCAGACGCAGCTCAAACCGGCCGGGGCCGGGAACGCGAACCATGTGCGTCCGGTTGTTGCCTGTCCAGGTCACTGTATTGGGCGCCCATGTCGCGCCCGACATTGTCCGCGGCGCGTTGATACGTTTGTAACTGTTCACTGTAGGATTGGTAATTGCCGCCAGCGCGGAGGCGTGTTTCATGATGCCGCCAAGGAAGTGTTTTCCGCGTTCGCCCAGCCCGACTTCGCCGGTAGGGCCGTCGCCTTCGCCTGCAAACACGTTGGTTTTGGCGGCGTCACCCGGCGCATCCCAGACCGAGATATGGGCATGACAGCCATTTCCGGTCAGACCTTCGACCGGTTTCGGCATGAAGGTCGCCCGAAGCCCGTGCTTTTCGGCCACGGATTTGGTCATGAACTTGAAGAAAGAGTGCTTGTCTGCGGTACGCAGCGCATCATCAAATTCCCAGTTCATTTCGAACTGGCCATTGGCGTCCTCATGGTCATTCTGGTAGGGACCCCAGCCCAATTCCAGCATGTAATCACAGATCTCTCGCACCACATCATAGCGACGCATAACCGCCTGCTGGTCGTAACAGGGCTTTTCGGCAGTATCGAACGGATCGCTGATTTGTTCGCCATCCGGGGTCAGCAGAAAGAACTCAGCCTCGATACCGGTTTTGACATGCATGCCCTCGCTTGCGGCTTCGTCAATCAGGCGGCGCAAAACGTTGCGCGGGGCCTGCGCCACATCCTTGTCTTCCATCACGCAATTCCCGGCGACCCAGGCCACTTCGGGCTTCCATGGCAGTTGTATGACCGAGGACGGATCCGGCACCGCCAGCATGTCAGGATGGGCCGGCGTCATGTCCAGCCAGGTGGCGAACCCAGCAAAGCCTGCGCCATCTTCCTGCATGTCAGCAATCGCCTGTGCGGGCACCAGTTTGGCCCGCTGTCCACCGAACAGATCGGTGAACGAGATCATGAAGTATTTGACGCCTTTTTCTTTTGCGAAAGCTGCGAGATCTATCGTCACGATTGCTTTCCTTTCCCTGTTGAATTTTAGTTTTTCAAAGCAAAAACGCGGCCCCCATCAAGGAGCCGCGCAGCATCTATTCAGAACCCTTCCTTACCGGGGTACCAACTGGTTCCCGCCAGCGGCACCCGCGCCATTGCGGCGGCCTCCATTGTCAGGGCACACAAGTCCTCGGGCTCGAGGTTGTGCAGGTGATTGTGCCCACAGGCGCGCGCGATGGTCTGCGCCTCAAGCGTCATAACTTTCAGGTAGTTACGCAGCCTGCGGCCCGCATCGACCGAGTCCAGACGTGCGGCCAGTTCGGGATCCTGCGTGGTAATACCAGCCGGGTCCTGTCCTTCGTGCCAGTCATCATAGGCACCGGTTGTCGTGCCCAACTTCTGGTACTCGGATTCCCACTTGGGATCGTTGTCCCCGAGGGCAACCAGAGCGGCCGTGCCGATAGCAACCGCATCTGCACCCAGCGCCAAAGCCTTGGCCACATCGGCCCCGGTGCGGATACCGCCCGAGATAACCAGCTGCACCTCACGATGCACACCCAGATCCTGCAGCGCTTGCACGGCGGGGCGGATACAGGACAGCGTCGGCAGACCTACATGTTCGATGAATACGTCTTGCGTGGCAGCGGTGCCGCCCTGCATCCCATCCATGACGACAACGTCCGCGCCAGCTTTTACGGCCAAAGCAGTGTCGTAGTAGGGGCGTGTTGCGCCAACTTTGACATAGATCGGCACTTGCCAGTCAGTGATCTCGCGCAGTTCGAGGATCTTGATCTCAAGATCGTCCGGGCCAGTCCAGTCGGGATGGCGACAGGCCGAGCGCTGGTCGATACCCTTGGGCAGGGTTCGCATCTCGGCCACGCGGTCGCTGATCTTCTGACCTAGCAGCATACCGCCGCCACCGGGTTTAGCGCCTTGGCCAACCACAATCTCAATTGCATCAGCCTTGCGCAGATCGTTCGGGTTCATGCCGTAACGCGAAGGCAAATACTGATAGACCAGCTTGGTTGAATGGCCGCGTTCCTCTGGCGTCATGCCACCATCACCGGTGGTGGTTGACGTGCCCGCTGCGGATGCGCCGCGGCCCAGAGCTTCTTTCGCCGGGCCGGAAAGGGCACCAAAACTCATGCCCGCGATGGTGATCGGGATATCAAGCTCGATCGGCTTTTTGGCAAAGCGCGTGCCCAACGTTACTGAGGTATCGCAACGTTCGCGATAGCCCTCCAACGGATAGCGTGATACCGACGCACCCAGAAACAGCAGATCGTCGAAATGAGGTACTTTCCGTTTGGCTCCCCCACCTCGAATGTCATAGATGCCGGTCGCAGCGGCGCGACGGATCTCAGCATTGATCGGGTTGGAAAATGTCGCCGACTGGATCGGCAGGGTGCGGGGGATCTGATCGTCCATATCTTTCATACCCTTCTTCCTCAGTAAGCGGCGGCGTTATCAACGTCGAAATTATAAAGCTGACGGGCCGAACCATAGCGTTTGAACTCTTCTGGCTTTGCGTCGCTGCCCGCGCGGGCCAGAAGATCCCTCAGGATATCCAGATGCTCGGGACGCATGTCCTTCTCGATGCAATCGGCGCCGAGGCTCTTGACCGAACCACGCACGAACAGTCGGGCTTCGTAGAGTGAATCCCCCAGCGCATCTCCTGCGTCCCCGCAGACAACCAGATTGCCGTCCTGTGCCATGAAGGCGGACATGTGGCCGATGTTGCCATGCACGACGATATCGATCCCTTTCATTGAGATGCCGCAGCGCGAGCTGGCATTACCTTTGATTACCAGCAACCCGCCGTGGCCGGTCGCTCCGGCGTATTGGCTGGCGTCACCATCGACGATGACTTGACCGGACATCATGTTTTCGGCAACGCCCGGACCAACAGAGCCTTCGACCTTTATGGTCGCTTGCTGGTTCATGCCTGCGCAATAATACCCGGTCGAACCTTTGACCGTCACCTCAATCGGCGCGTCCAACCCAACGGCGATTGCATGGCTGCCCTTCGGGTTTACAATTTCCCAGCGTGTTTGGTTGGTCTCGGCGTTTTGCGCCTGCAGGGACGAGTTCAATCCGCGCAGCCCGTCTGCCTCTAGATCATAGGTCTGCATATCAGGCGGCCTTTTCGTGGGTTGTGGGGCTGTCGTTGTGCGACCAGAAATATACGGTGGAGGGTTCAGGCTCCCAAACCCGGGCGTCTTCTATCCCCGGCAGGTTCACCAAAGCACGGTATTCGCTGCCAAAGGCCACATATTGGTCTGTTTCGGCCATCACGGCGGGCTTACAGGCAATCGGGTCACGTACGACACCAAACCCGTCTTTGGTGCCAACAACAAAGGTGAAGAAACCGTCCAGATCATCAATGCTGGTCTCCAGAGCCTCACCCAGTGTTGCGCCGTTCATCATTTTCCATGTCAGATATGCGGCACCCACTTCGGTGTCGTTCTCGGTCTGGATAACCACACCTTCACGGCGCAGTTTGCGGCGCAACGAGTTGTGGTTGGACAGCGATCCATTGTGGACCAGACACTGATCGGGGCCGGTGTTGAACGGATGTGCGCCCATTGTCGTCACGGCGGATTCGGTCGCCATACGAGTATGCCCAATGCCATGGGTGCCGCTCATACCGTTGAGGTTAAATCGGTCTGCAACATCCTTGGGCAGGCCAACTTCCTTGTAGATTTCGAGGCTTTCGCCGCGGCTCATGATCCGAACCGACGGGCGGATTTCGGCCAGCGCAGCGCGTGCGGCTTCGAACTGACCGGCGGAAATTTCAAGAACGGTGTGTGTGTCGTTGTTTGTCTGACCAACCGTTGCGCCCAGCTTTTCACCCAGCTCATCAGCCAGGCCGACAAAGTCAGCATCGGGGTTGGGCGACTGGACTGTAATCTTGATTTTGCCTGCCGACTCTGCGCCATAGATCGCGATACCGGCACTATCGGGGCCGCGGTCTGTCATCGTAATCAGCATGTCCGTCAGCATGTTACCCAGTTGGGGCGCAAGAGACTGGTCTTTGAGGAATAATCCAACAATTCCGCACATGGCTGGCAGATCTCCTTGTGTGTTTCACTATGATTCGACGGTATCAACAAAATTGGGGGACATCAATAATAGTAGGAAAGTTTTTTTCCTAAGAGGCAATGGACGTGATCTCTGATTGCACGCCCATTGCCAGCTCTTAAAGCTGGATCAGTATCGTTCCAGCTGTGCCTTCACCTTCTCTTCGTCGCCGGTGTGGCGGGCCTTCTCAAGGTGCTCACCTTCCCGGACAAACTGAATGCGATGCCAGCCGATCCAGAAGACCACGCCAATGATGACCATCAGAACTTCGTAGCCTTGGAAGGGGTAGATCGGACCGACCTCGGCAAGATCGACAGCCCAGCTTGTGTATCCATTCGTAGACATGTCTTTCTCCTTTACTTCGCTGCCGCGCCAGCACGGGCAGCCAATTCCTGTTTGTCAGCTTCAATGATCGCTGCCTTGGCATCTTCGTAGGCGTGGTGCTCGGCGTAATCGAGGCCCTGCAGTTCAACCTCTTCCGGGATGCGAAGCACACCTGCGGCCGCCTGCATCTTGGCCAGAGCCCAGCCAGGTAGGAAGCCAAGAACAAAGAACATGATGACCGCACCGGTGATTTGACCGATCGGGTTGATTGTTGCGTATCCTTCGTACGGCGAAGATGGCACACCCCAGAGGACAAAGCCTGAAATCACCAGGCCAACAACCCCGGCATAACCGTGCACAGCAACGGCGCCCACCGCATCATCCAGCTTGAACCGGCGTTCTACCCAGTAGTGCAGCTTGTACACGATCACGACGCCGATCGCGGCAATGATCATTGCCTGAATCGGATGATACAAATCGTTTCCGGCCGAGGCGGTGATAATTCCGGCCAGCCCGCCTGAGAAGGTCCAGAACGCATCACCTTTCGAGATCACATAAGCCGCCATCAGACCGCCGGACAGCGACATCAGGAAGTTGAAGGTGATCGCCGACAGGGTCGTCGGAGCCAGATAGATATTGGTAGCTGTCCAGGTGACGCCAGTGATCTGCCCATCGATCCCTTCAGGTGAAATCACTGGCACGTTGCACGCGGCATAGAAGCCCCAGAAACCAGTGTAGATCAGGAAGATACCGATCGTCAGTAGCCACGGATTGTGCGGAGGAATGTCCCGTGGTGTACCGTCCTTGGCGAACTTGCCTAGGCGCGGGCCCAAAACCATGATCACGCCCAATGCGTAACCGCCTGCAATTGCGTGAATTACACCGGAAGCGTATGCATCATGGTAGCCGAGAATGCGAACCATCCAGCCGCCGTAGTGCCAGCCCCACGCAGCGTCGATGATCCACCAGACCGATCCGATCATGACCGCATGAACCCAGAGCGCCGAAGACCTGATCCGTTCGATCACGGAACCCGAAACGATCGAGGCTGCCGTCCAAGAGAACAGCAGGAATGCCGCCCAGAAAACGCCAGTGATTCTGTCACTAACATTGGTCGCCATCGTATCGGCCCAAGGCAGATTCGCTGCGCCCGCTTCAGTGTCCAGACCGCCCCAGAACGGAAAGTTTGGAAACGCCCAGTAGATCCACCATCCAAAGAAGAAGAACGTGACCGTCACCAGAGGGATGATCATGATGTTTTTCATCAATGTGTGCATATGGTTACGGGCACGACTTGCGCCGACTTCGTACATGCAAAAGCCCACATGGATGAGGAACATGAAAACGACAGTTACCCAGTAGTAGAACTCGGTAAAGATCGTCGTGAGAGCATTTAAATTGCCATCCACTTCGTAGTCTCCCTGTTGTTGCAGCAGGAGGTCTCTCTGCGGAGTTTTCCTGCTGGGAAATTTTATCTACTCAGGGGACAATCTCGTGGGGCACCTGTCAATAGATATGTGGGGCAAACATCTTTAACGGTGGTGTCGCATTCTCAATTTGAAGGGTCGAAAACTGCCTATTAGCCATGAAAATAAGAGGTTTTCTTCAACTCTAAACCCCCGCCTAAGGGTTCAGAATTTGAAGGCAAATATTCCCAACAGGAAAATAATCTGCACAGAGGTGTTGATTTTCAATCTGACATCGGCCTCAATATAGGCAACAAAAAGCAATCAACGGGAGAGCTGAACCATGGCCATTCTTTGGAGGACGTCCGCCCTTGCGCAGCGCCATGCCGAGATCGGCGGCGAACTTGAGGACTGGAACGGCATGGGAACCGCATGGTTCTATGACCACAGCCCAGAACGCGCCAAAGCTGATTATGAGGCAATCCGCACCAAGGCGGGCCTCATGGATGTTTCCGGCCTGAAAAAGGTTCACGTGGTCGGCGAAGATGCCGCCTATGTCATTGATCGGGTCACCACGCGGAACGTGGAAAAGATCATGCCGGGTCGTTCGACCTATGCCTCGATCCTGAATGCCGAAGGTAAATTCGTTGACGATTGCATCATCTATCGCCTGTCGGTGAACACATGGCTTGTGGTGCACGGCACCGGTACGGGCATGGAGCAGCTGACGTCGGTGGCGGCGGGCAAAAACTGCGCGGTCATTTTTGACGACGACATGCACGACATGTCGCTTCAGGGACCAGTGGCCGTTGATTTGCTGGCCAAGCACATCCCCGGAATTCGGGATCTGGCCTATTTCGGCATCATGCAAACCAAACTCTATGGCTGCCCGGTTATGATATCGCGGACCGGTTACACCGGTGAGCGCGGGTATGAGATCTTCTGCCAAGCTAAACACGCGGTGCATCTGTGGGATAGCATTCTGGCCGAGGGTAAGGATATGGGCATCGTCCCGGTCCAGTTTTCGACGCTCGATCTGCTGCGCACCGAAAGCTACTTGCTGTTTTATCCGGGCGACAATTCGGAAACCTACCCGTTCGACGGCGAAACCTGCGGCGATACACTTTGGGAACTGGGCCTGGAATTTACAGTCTCACCCGGTAAAACCGGATTTATTGGGGCCGAGAACCACTATGCCGCGCAAGGCAAAGAACGGTTCAAGATCTACGGCGTCAAGCTTGACGGCACGACCCCTGCGGATGAGGGTGCGGACCTGCTGCAAAACGGCGAAAAGGTCGGAGTTGTCACCTTTGGCATGTATTCCGAAATCAACGGGCACAACGTGGGTATCGCCCGTATGCCGGTCGCCTGTGCCTCACCCGGCACCAAATTGACAGTGCGCAACGGTGATGGGACAGAAATAGCGGCGACTGCGGAAGAAATGCCGTTCTACGATCAGGACAAATCTATCCGAACCGCAAAGGGCTGAGTTTCAGAGGGCGCGACGGACACACCGTGGCGCCCTTTTCCTATTTGAGGGCACAATGTCAAAGTTCGAATTTCCCAAGTCAATCGCAAGCCGCCCGGTCTGGGGCACGCTAGAGGTTCGCTCAGGTGAACATCATCTCATGATCGCTGAGGCCGAAGGGGCCGAAGCCGTTCTTGCCATCGCGACACCCGACCTGATGGCCAAAACCCATCTGATCTATATTCCCAAGGGAACAGATTACGTTGAGCGACTGCAGGCACTGAAGCCGGCGCAATTCTACGAAGGTCCATCCTATGAAGCCTCGCTGCAGCGCATTCGCCGCGTTTTGGAAGACGCGCATATGGGGTTGCAGGTCTACCTGACCGGCTCTGAGGGCATGATGGGTCAGGCCATGAACGAGGTGATGGCCGTAGGCCTGCCGCACAAGGCAATTCAGACCGAACATCGCGGATCGGTCGCGCGCCGAATGCAATGCGTGCATTGCAAAGGCATCACCGAAGATGTTGAGGTTGACCCGTTTGTCTGTGCGCATTGCGGGCTGAACCTGTTCGTGCGCGATCACTATTCCCGCCGTCTTGCCGCCTATCAGGGTGTCCGCGTGGATGCCGAAGATCATGGTAACGTGCCCGAGCCGAAGGGGATTTACGAATGAGTGGCGCCGAGAAAATCCAGGTCAAAGTGACCGAGATCACGCCGCTGAACGAGTTGGTGACGCGGTTCCGGTTCGAACGTATTGACGGAGGCCAGTTGCCGACCTTTTCGGGCGGGGCCCATACGGTCGTCGAAATGCAGGATGGTGGCATCACGCGGCTCAACCCATATTCGCTGATGTCGGACCCGTTTGATCAGTCATCCTACACCATTTCGGTTCGGCGTGATGATGAGGGCAGGGGTGGTTCGCTATTCATGCACCGCCAGGTCAAGTTGGGCGACGAAATGACCATCAGCTATCCGGTCAACCTGTTCTCGCTCGATTTGCGTGCCCGCAAGCACCTGTTTCTGGCCGGTGGAATCGGGATCACCCCGTTTCTGGCGCAGATCAAACAACTTGAACTGCTGCATGGGCATTGGGAGCTGCATTATGCCTGCCGCAATCACGCGCTGGCATCTTATGCGGACCAACTGACCGACCGGCATCCCAATGAGACGCATCTGTATTACGACGACCAGAACCAGCAGATTGATCTGGAGAACTTGCTGAGCGGGCAACCTCTGGGCACGCATGTCTATGTCTGCGGCCCCAAGGGCATGATCGACTGGGTGCGCAACACGGCCGCTGCTGAAGGCTGGCCCGAAGATTGCGTGCATTACGAAGAGTTCCTGGCGCCTCAGCCCGGTAAACCGTTCGAAGTGCGTTTGGCAGCGTCAGACAAAGTCGTTCATGTGGGCGAGAACGAGAGCCTTCTGGAAGCCATAGAACGCGAAGGTGTGGATGCGCCCTATCTGTGTCGTGGCGGAGCCTGCGGTCAGTGTGAAACCGTCGTGCTGGATCACGACGGCAACTTTGTGCACCGCGATCACTGGCTGACCGACGAAGAAAAGGCATCGGGCAAGAAAATCATGCCCTGCGTATCGCGTTTCGAGGGCAAGTCCCTCGTGCTGGACCGCTGAGAGGAGGCCCACCATGACCATTCAATTCAACGACGAGTCCTTCCGCGACGACTATACGTTCCACAACTCGGACTGGGCGATCAAACGCTTTCCGTTCCCATTTCACGAAGACAGCTACATGTATTCGGTCAACATGGAACAACATCGCGGTGGGCCAGAGGGATCAGTCTATGAGATGCGGTTCGATGTGGACGAGCACTACGTCTCAGAGATGAAAGACCGCGCGATGGTTCTGGATCAGGACCCGCTGCGCTGTCAGTCTCTGCCGCATATGACATTGGCCGGATGGGACTTGTTGGAATTGATCATGGTTAGCAAGTCCGAAGACTATCCTGATCTGTTCGAGTTGCATCGCAACGGCAATCAGTGGCGTTGGATCAACAAGCCAATGGGCATCGATCACAGCTTTACCTTCATGGATGAAACCACGCTGCCTTATGGGCCGATGGAATACATCACGCGACAAGCTCAGGGCGATTTCGCCGTGCTGGATCAGCGTGATGAGATGCTGTGGATGGACGCCGGCATGGTGACAACACAAGCCGATTGGAGCCTGGATTTCGACATCGGCATGAACTTTTTCGAATGGCACGCGCCGGTTCCGAAGGCCCATGAAATGGGTATTTTCCAGCGCGCGCTGAAGTTCTTGCTGAATATCCAGCAGGGCGCCCCTGCGCGGCGTCTCAACTGGACCATGACGGTGAATCCTTTGCTGGATACAAGTCCGGAAAACTATCACAAATGGGGCATTCAAAAGACCACGCTGACGCCTGAAAACATTGCTCACAAGCAGCATCTGCGGGTCGAGTTGCAGACGTTCTTCCGTCTGCCGCGCTCCAATGCGCTGGTGTTCCCGATCCGCTGCTATCTGTGCAGTTTTCAGGATCTGATGACTGTTCCCAAATGGGGGCGCCGTCTGCACCGGGTTATTCGGGACCTGCCTGAAGAGCTGGCAACTTATAAGGGGTTCATCGACAACCGTCCGATGATGCTGGACTATCTCAGCCAGTTTGACGACGGGTTACCCACATCGCCGGGGATTTGGCCGGACTTGGAAACGGAACCGCCTTTGTCGAAGTGAGTATTGTGAAGTGCCGTTGCTCAAATGACTGATCCGGACTTCACGCCTTGGCTAATTCCGAGCGATGACTTTGCATTATATGACGCGCTTGCGCTGCTTCGTGCGTCATTTCAATTCATGGATGCCCGGATCGACCCTCCGTCTTCTATCCATAGGCTGACGGTGGAAGGGATGCGGGAGCACTGTAAGGATGGTGGTGAAATCTGGGCCATCGGCCGACCGCTGTTCGCATGTATGTTTCTGACGCCCAAACCCGACAGCCTGTACTTGGGGAAGCTTGCAGTTCAGGAAGGACTGCGGGGGCAAGGTATCTGCCGCACGTTGGTGGATCATGCTGCAAGCCGTGCAACTGAGCTTGGTCTGCCTGCGCTGGAACTGGAAACACGCGTGGAACTTACTGAAAACCATCGTGTTTTTTCAAGGCTTGGGTTCACGATCGTGAATACGGGCAGCCATGAAGGCTATGACAGACCCACGGATTTCCTATTGCGCAAGACGATCAGTTTGTCTGCGGATAGCTGATCACCGATATGTAGCGGGCCGGCAGATTAACCAACCGTTCCGGGCCATGGGGTGAATCCGCGTCAAAGAACAGGGTATCACCTGGTTTCAGGGCGTAAATCTGGTCCCCATGGCGGTAATCCACTTCTCCCTCCAGCATGTAAATCGTCTCGATGCCACCATGTTGGAATGTTGGAAACACATCGGATTTAGCAGTCAGGGTGATCAGATAGGGTTCCACGATTACGCCTGATCCGTTGGCGCCTATGTGCCCCAAAAGATTATATTGATGGTTGGCGCGTGTTCCTTCACGCTCCAGTTCGACACCTTCACCTGCTTTTGTATGAACCGCCTCCCGGCGTTCTTCGAACTGTCTGAAAAAACTTGTCAAAGGAACCGACAGTGCATCCGCCAATGACTGCAAGGTCGTCAAGGAGGGTGACGTATTTCCATTTTCGATCTTTGACAGCATGCCGATCGACAAACCGGTTAGCTGGGCAAGCTCCGCGACGGTTATTTCCTGCTGCTTGCGAAAGGCGCGAACCTCGCGGCCGATGGCAACTTCAAGAACTTTTTCTCTGTTACCCGAACGAACGGAATGTGGGTCCTGAGTCAGATTTGCCGCCATTTCTTTATCGCGTTTTTTCAATTTCACTCTTTCAATGTCTAGCTACACTTGTCGAAACTGGTTCTGCAAGCAGGAGCAGCGGAAAACCCAATCCATTCGGAGCATCATAGCATCAAAGTTTTCCTGATAGTAAAATAATCATGCTGACAGAAAAAAGGCCAGGGATCAGAATTCCACTGTTTGTCGGCTTTCCGATAGCGAGCCTGGCATCTTTGTTCGAACCTCTGCGTGCCGCGACAATCGCGCCGGGCAAGAGGCGTTTTATTGATCTCTTGAACCCGACATCTGCGGCTTTTGTCAGATCCAAACTCGGGACCGAGTGTAACAAATAGTCTTAGGTTTATGGTACCAGCAGCATAATCTGTATGTCCGCCACATTGGTTCCGGTCGCCCCGGTTTGCAGGAGATCACCTGCTAATGACAACGCGGAATTACTGTCATTGTTGGACAGTAAAGCCACTGGATCCTTCCCGGCATTACGTATCCGACAGACAGTGCCAGCATCTACTATGGCTCCCGCCGCTGTGGTTGGTCCATCCCGGCCATCCGTGCCACCGCTGAGAAAAACCCAGTTGCCCGGTATTTTCTGTTCCTGAGTCATATAGGCGAGACGCAATGCCAATTCCTGATTTCGACCGCCCCACCCTGAGCCACGCAGCCGGACAGTTGTCTCACCGCCAAACAGCAGGGCTTTCGGTCGATCCACGGTCACGGATCGGGTCGCATGCAAAATTTGTTCTGCGGCATCGTCCACATTGCAGGTTAACGCATCCGAGACGATCTCGGCGTCGAATGATCGAGACGCGCAACCGTGTGCAGCCTGCAGGCTTATCCGATTAGAGCCGATCAGGTGGTTGGTGGCTTGAGCACTAAGCCTCTGATCAGGAATACTGTGTTCCAGATACGTGCGGACTGCTTTGGGCAACTCATGCCATAGGCCGTTTTCGATGCAAGTTCTGCGCGCGTCTGCATGGCTGCCGATAGGGGAAACGGTCGGGCCACTGGCAACAGCCCGCAGGTCATCCCCGATTACATCCGAAAGAATGTAAGCCGTGACCGGCGCTGGAGCCGAATGTTTCAGAAACCCGCCGCCCTTAAGTTGGCTGAGTTGCTGGCGTATCAGATTTATCTGAGTGATACCCAACCCCGAGGATAGAAGCACTTCGTTAACCCGTATCTTGTCCGATAGGGTCAGGCCGCTGACGGGGGCGGGGATAAGTGCTGATCCCCCGCCCGAGATTAGCGCAATGACCTGATCATGTTCCCATGCTTCGCTGAGCAAAGACACAATCTGCCGCCCGGCTTTCAACCCACGCTCATCGGGGATGGGATGCCCGCTTGTTAAGACGGTCGCGCCGGATACATCCGTCTGATTTTCAGCATGTGTTACAGCCAAAGCTACATGCGGGCCTTCAACGTGTTGCAACGCCTCTGACAGCATTTTGGGCGCAGCCTTCCCGACCGCAATCAGGACGCTGCGCCCGCCACTTGCAGGTGTTGGCAGTGGAGCGACGCATAACTTGCGGCGCAGGGCAGTTGCTGGGTCCGCTGCCGACACTGCCTCGGCAAAGATAACCGAAGCAGTGGTGCGAAGCGTTGTTGTTGAATGGCCCGGCACTACAGGTTCACGCCGCTGCGATTTGACTAGCCTTTTCGACCAGTACTTCGGCCTGACGGATCGAGGCATAGTCGATCAGGCGACCATC
>NZ_JBXWQH010000023.1:0-26985 GCF_059612275.1 Ruegeria sp. CDSA034 | reverse complement strand
GTGTGGCTGATGGTCTCGGTAAGCGGGAGTTGCAGCACCTGCGAGCGTCGGCGTTGACTATGTCTACTCCGGGCTCTTTCCGGCAGTACGCTGCGTTCTACGCCAATGTCCGCACTGAGTATTAATGCTTGAAACAATTCTCTCTGTGCCAGGCTACAAACTCAGTCCTCGGCCGGTTGGCGAGGCGGTCCGGCACCAAGATCTTGCCGGACAAGTTGATCATCGATGTCACGGCTTCGATATCGTTACTTTGACGGGAAACCAGAATAGTTAGGTCGTCTGCTAACCCAACGAGGCCGCGATCAAACATCCAATGCGCGGTTCCGGACAGGGCGAGCCCATTGCTCACGATGTCAGGGCCGTCGTGTTCGACCGGTCTGATATGAGCGGCTTCCACCTCGGCGCGGCCACCGCCATTGATGAGACGCAAGCCCGTAATGGCACACCGTTCGCCGTAGGCGCGCAGGACGTTCTTTCTAAAATTGCGGTCGCGAACCGCGCGATTGGTCAGCTGGCTGACGCGTTCTCGAGCGGGCATGTGCTGGAAATGTGTTTGAGCATCTTGAAACCCTGGCATCTGCATCGTGTCGCCCACGCGAGGCAGGATGTCCTCATCTCGTCCAAGGCCACGTTCGACTATTCGGGCAAAGTCTTCAGCTGAAAGGGTTCTTACTGCGGCTTGCGCGCGTCCGGATATCTTGCCTTGATCGTTCAACAACCCTTTTTCGATGATTGAATTCTCGTCCCGGAATGAAACAGGGTCGCCGAAATCAAGATACGTTCCAGGCTCGATCACCGCCAAGAACATGTCCTGCTTCCTAGGATCCGGAATGATCTCTTGGACCTTGGCGACCGCGAAGTAACCTTTGGTCTCTTTGACCTTGCTTGGCTCCAGGTAGACGATCCAATCCCCTTCGCACTGTTGGGCGCGTGAAAGGTATTGCTTGGGGAACTGATACCGCTCCGACGGAATGTCGTCGTAAATCGAGTCGCTGCGATGGATGAAAATACCAAAGGCCATCCGATCAGCCGCGTTGAAGGTGTTCCAGTTTTCGATCGGCCGCACGTAGGGTCAGCACCGCGCCTGTCAAAAATGGAAGCGCCAAACCAGCCGCAGCGATTGCGAAAATCATGATGGTGGCCAAAACTGAATATTCGGCGGTCTGTTGTGCCAGTGATAATCGACCCAAGCCAATCAGGTAGAACACACTGGTTCCAAGGAAGATCAGGTAAAGTGGCCCAAAGGGTTCGATCACCTCACGGCGAGTGCGCTCCAAGACTGAATGTCGCAACATGTCCCAGCGTTTGCTTGCCTTGTTCACCAGATTACTCCCTTACCAATTCAATCCACGTGTGAACGTCGTCGTCACTGACTTCACGGCCTTCGACGTGTGACTGATACCAGCGAGCCACGATTGCTCCGCGTTTTTCGCTCTTAATTTTGATGTTTTCGTCAGTGAGGTGTTGATCGAGCGAAATCTCGATCCTCTTTAGCGCCTCAAAGTCATGAGCCGCTCTTACAGACTTTGTGCCCAATAGGATCCATGCTGCGTCTACATCGAACTTGTCGGCAATCGCGACCAAGGCCTCAACGGGAAGGCCGCGCTGGCCTTTTTCGTAGCTGTGATAGGCGCGGTGTGAGACGCCGATCGCGTCCGCCATGGCGGTTTGCGTCAAGCCGACTTCGTTGCGCGCGATCGCAAGTCGCGCACCCATTGCCGAGAAGACAGCCTTCAAATCCCGCGCCATGCAAGGTTCCCATTGACGTGAATGTCAAATTGCGCGAAACTGCACAAAATGACATAAAATTCCAGTTAATCCCATCTGACCACGTCAGAAGGTGCAGAACAAGCGATTCCATACGTGTCGCCGATTCCACTTAAGCGGACAAGGACAACTGAAATGGCAGAGACCAACTATTCAGACAGCTCTCAGATCCTGGGGCTTGGGAAAACGCCCGCGCAATGGGTCGAAGTCATGGCCGGGATGGGGATCGATATTTCAGAACGCACTCTGCGCGAACGCGCCAATGAGACCGGCGCATTTTATCGCCTTGGGCGGACCATGCTGATCACGCCCGCGCAGATTGATACGATTTTTGAAGGAGGCCAGTCATGCCGCTCCAAATTTACAAGAGGGGCCGTGTCTACTGGGCCAAGGGGTGGATTGAATACAACGGCAGGCCAATCGCCGGCCCATACCGGCGAAGCACTAAGGCATCTACAGAAGAGGGCGCACGGGACTGGATAAACCATGAGACCGAACGTCAGATCCGTCGCTATGTCGTGGGCGACGAACCGAGCAAGACGTTCTCTGATGCAATCATGCTCTACAATGCGTCCCCAAAAGCGGCGAAGCAGTTGATCCCGATTGTCGAAGCGATCGGTGACCTGTCGCTAGGCGCGATTTCTGGCGCGCTATTGAAGAGCCTGGGGCCGAAGCTGAAGCCCAAAGCGTCGACTGATACCTGGTGGCGCGAAATCGTGACGCCCGCGAGTGCTGTGATCAACAACGCGCATGAGCTAGAGGGCACTCCTCTGATCCGCGTGAAGCCGTACGACAAGTTCGAACGCATCGCTCAGGACAAGCGACGCGGGAAGCTTAGTCGTGTCGAGCGCACCCCGGCTGACAAGGAATGGATCGAGGCATTTTGCCGTGCAGCTGATCCGTATAACGCCGCTCTGGTCCGTTTCATGTTTGAAACGGCTGCGCGGATTGATCAGGCTGTATCACTGGAGCCGGATGACCTTCGACCGCACGAAAACAAAGTTCGGGTAAAGGCGCAGAAGGGACATCCGGAAAGTTGGATCACCGTCTCGCCTCAGATGATGGACGAGCTTCTCGCACTGCCAGCCAAACGGCCCAAGAACCGCAAGACCGGCAAGCTGATGAAAGCCCGTGTTTTCGGCTACGGCAGCTCGACAGGCTACAACACGCGCTGGAAGACGATCTGCAAACGCGCGGGTATTCCTTACCTGTCAGCGCACCCTGCTGGGCGGCATGGGTTCTTCACTGAGTTAGTCGTTCGTCAAGGCGTCGACCCGGTCACCGCAGCCAAGGCTGGTCGTTGGTCAGACCCCAATTTGCCCATGCGGATCTATGCCCACGCGGAGACCGATGAGGCCGACATCAGAGCCCGTTTTCGTACAAACCACGTACAAGATGGCACCGTACAAACACCCAACAGCAAGAAATTACAAAAGGAATAGCGCTATGAACGCATCCCTCCTAAGGGGCAGGTTGCAGGTTCGAATCCTGCCGGGGTCGCCAGACTATTCTAAAAAAGTATGTGCTTTCCATACCTTAGACACTTGTAGCGCCCCGATAAGTGAGCCGTGTCGAAGAACTGGTTCAGATACGCTCCAAATAAATGTCAATCAAACACGTTCAATGGCGTGGTGACAGGGCAAACTACCGCCGCAAAATTCCAGAGGGTTTATAGGTTCACGACGGCAAACAGAATTTTCATTTCGAGTCTTTGGATTCAAGAACTTGGTAGAGGCTGCTTGAAATCCTCAGCAGACTAAAAATGGTTAGATCGTGAGTGGGACCATTTGAGGTCCAACGAAGATGGCGAACTTGCACTTCGTGAGGAGGTGACGAGATTGCCTCAGAAACACTAAATGTCCACCAGACATGAATGACCGAATTTCCTTTTGAATTGAGCATAAGCTGCTGGGCGCTGGGTTGTCAGAAGTTATCTAGCGGGTCAGAAGCAACGCTTGCGATATACTTGTTCACGAAATCAGAAATACAGAGCGCATCCATTTGACGCGTGCGCATCGCTGGGTCCTTCGTTTACAGGATTGCGTCTTTTGCAGGGTTGCCTTGAACTCGAGCCGCGGACGCACGGTCTGGTAGACCCTGATGGGGCGCAGATTTATCAAATCCATGGCCGCCAATTCGGCGGTGCGGGCGCGGAAGGAGTCTGGAGAGAACTTCCATGCGTGCACATCGATATATGCGCCGTTCGCAGCCTCGTATTCCGCGATGGCATTACAGGCATTCAGAGCCGCAATATCTGGTTCCAGCAGCGTTCCATGATCACCGGCCCAATGACGCGCACCATCGTTGTACGAAAGCATTGTCCGATGTTCCACAAGTGATCTTAGAGTGTGAACTTTGTGCCTTTGATTATGGGCTTCGAGGATTTCTGCAAGAGAACTCTCGCACAGGAAATGGTCGAAGCAGAAGCGTTTGTCAGGAACGATCAGAAAGTAGAAACCCTCGTCCGCCAAAAGATCTGAAACTTTAGAAAAGTGATTTATCAAATCGGGTTGGTGTTCGTCGCAATGGGCGCTGACGACAGCCGAATATGTGCCGTCAACCACTGACAAGTCTCCTGTGGGGGAAACGTAATGGATCAACTGAACATTGTCCGGGACGTAGTATTCTTCCAGACCTTCCGCCCGCTTTTTTAACTCATCCTGGTCAAGAACATCGAAGTATCGGACGTTCGGACCGCTGGCGATCGGGTTCGAGAAAGGGCCTATCTCGAGTATTGACTTTTCGTTTTGGAACAGCTTGACGAACTCTTCGCGGACCGCGGGAGCAGAGGCATGGCGACCTTCGTCAATTCCGTGATTGTAAAAGTGTACTTCGAGCGCCTCATCATTCACGCTTTGCAAGTCGCTGTACGTTTTCCGATAGAACTCGCGGTCGAATTCTACCGGAAATTCACCCGCCTCTTGCTGCTGAGTTTCTTGAGAAGAATCTGACAAATGTTCAACTTCCGCTGGCGCTTGGACCCTTCGCACTGAGGTTTACACAATGGTGACACTTCGGTTCTGAGCACACTTGCAGGTTGCCAACCTGATCGCAAGTGTGCCGTCCGTAAATCTCAACAGCCTCCCGCGTGATGCCTTGGAAAAATGTTGCGTGCCTGCTTGCCGTTCGTTTGGGCGATCCTGTCTTTGAGGGGCATACTAATTGGTCTGGAGTGATTGGCGAAGATGTGCAGATCGATGGGCCAGTTGCAAGGGGGTCAGAAAGTCTCGGACCAAAACCTGTTGGCGTCATTGCTGCGTTAATGATGCCGAGCAACCTTCATCGAGAGGGCAGGGTCAATGCCTATGACACCCTGATGCGGTGGTAAGATACCGGTTTTCGATGCCGGTGTCGCTGACTGCAGAGCTGTAGTGCTACTGCCGCGAACAATGACGCCTCGGTTATGATCGAAGACCTTCGCGTGCTAGCACTTAGTGTGCATCAAAATTTCACCTTTGGAGTCTTCTTTTTTGACCACCTAAAATGCGGCATTCGGGTCAACAGACTATATGTCAGTCGAACCGTACAATGAGGCAAGGCGTTGGAGGAAATCCGAAAGTTCGTTCAACTAGTTCATACACCACACAATGTAATCTTGTTGGACATGATTCTAGATCGAGAACTGGTCGAAAAAAATGAACAGTGTGCTCGTCGCTGCGGCCCCTTCAGCATTCAAACTCTCTTCTAGCGCCGGAAATGAAACAGCAAGGGGTACTTCGATCAAGAAAGATATTTCAACGGAATTAGCTCAAAGCAGGCGCTACCTTAGTTTTCACTTTCTTGCACCGATGAGAGCCATTGTGCGACGGTGCTTTCAGGATAACCACGATGGAAATGATGCTTCCACGGGTACGCAGGTCGATCCGAACCGTCTTGTAGTTTTATAGCACTCGTTTCGCCTCTATCGCGGGCAGGATTACCAACCGCGATTCTGTGGTCTCCAACGTCTTTCACCACAGCGCTACAAGCACCAATAAGTGCTCCTTCCCCAATCGTAACTCCGGGAAGAATGGTGCTCATCGTTGCAATTGCTGCGTAACTCTTGACCCTAACCCCCTTCATAACTTCACTTGGCGGATGCGGATCATTTGTAAATACGACATACGGGAATACCCATACGTAGTCTTCTATCGTTGTATGCTGTCCCACATGAACGTTACTGTGAAATCTTACAAATTCCCCAATTTTACAGTGCCCTTGAACGTCACTTAAAGTACCAATTTGAAAACCATTCCCTGCGCGAGTAAGCTCTCTGACGGTAACTCTGTGGCCCGTTACCAATCGCTCTCCAAAAGTCGAGCTTTCGTAGAAGACACTATGTGAACGAATTACAGAATTAGCACCAATTCTAAGTGGCGAGCCGTCCCCAAGTGGCGCGGGCACACCAATTTCACAATTGCTGCCGATCACGGTGTCTTCTGCAATCTCCACGTTGTCGTACACGATTGTGAACGGTCCTATGTCAACGGAACTATGAACGTTGGCACTGTTACTAACGATTGCAGTTGGATGGATGGTCATTAAACTTTCCTGTAGCGCGAACTCACGTGCAGAAGCGTAAACCTATCGCCAAACAAGTGGTAGAATAAAATAGGCGTTCGACGCATCAAATGATTAGTCCTTGCACCGGTTGTAACGTTGGCTGCGTCCTCAGCGGAACTGAGCTTGGCGCGGGCTGCATCAGACGAGTGCTATTCATTCAATGTGCAAACAGAACTTGTCTGCACTGGATTGGACTGCCCTATCAAAACGTGCCCCAGACACCACTGTGACTCATTGAGCCTAAATAACAGGGAAACTAGAATTTACCCCAGCGCCTGCCTCGCATTTTAATGCAATTTAGGCTCGGGACCCATTATCTTCCACCGGATGACCCAACTCGAGACTGCGAAAGCAAGCTGTGACGAGTCTAGACTTTTTTGGTTGAGCTCCGATCTGATGGCCCATCTGGAGTCCTGTAGCCCGAAATATCCTTTCAATTTTCGCGTGGAACATCAGCGCATCTTGAGCGGCACAATCGTCATCGATCGCAGCTGGTTGAGATGGCGCCACGCAACCAAGAAATTTGGGCTACACAAGCCGCTCCAAAACCGCTGGAAGATTTGGAGTGCCAAGGCAAACATTACCGAGATGATGATGGATCTTTCTGCGGATCACGGCGGACGAAAGATAGTGATGATCGATGTCATCTTCATGAATACGCTCTGCACGGCTTCTAGCCTTAGAAAAAGGGGCGTGAACGGTCGGTCGGTGGCGTCAACTGGCATGAACCACTGCCCGGCAAGGCGCCGATAATACACTGCTATGAGAGGTGCCAAGCTACAAGCCATCTGTGCCAAAACACATAAGCTATGGTGCGCGATTGATTCAAGACCAATGGCGAATGACGCCCACTCAACTTCTTGGTGATGGCTATTCACGTCAGTGGCTGTTTCGAGGCAAAGACTCTGGTGAGCAACCTGCCAGATGTCCCTAGTTTACTCCGAAATCGCGGCTTGGACGCAAATCGATTCTAAGACGTACCGAAAGACTAAGGCAATCGCACGCCGAGCTTTGGAAGCGTTTCTCATGCTATAATTTATGAGGTCGCCCATGTCATTGCCAGTTATCGCCTCAATATTGCTGCCGAAAACCCACGGCGAAAAAGCCCAAGCATCTGCATTGACCCAAACTGGTGGCGAGAATAAGACTCTCGAAGAATTATAGATACTACCGCACTCAGGCGCTCAGGCGCTCAAGTTCAGCCAGATTTGGTGAACAAAAACGAAAGCACGAGTAGGGTTTACCATGGATGAGCTGGAGTACGATGAGAATTATCTCCAGTGCCTATGCGGGATTCAATATACGTGCGCAGAACCGCTTTGGTCAGAACTTTTCGACCAAGTTGCAGTTGCTTTGGACGAAAGGAATGCACCCAAAAAGGTCTTTGGCACCGGTTACTCAATCGGAACTCTTGTGGAAATTATGTGCGCTCGCGGCATTGAGGCTTTTTGGCGCGACTTGTCATCCTTTGCGAAGAGCCAGGTGCCCAAGGAACTGAAAGGCTTTTGCAGTCACGGTTTGATGACCGATCCGATTGAAGGAAGATTCGATGTCGTCACATGTTTCGATGTCATCGAGCATATGCTCGAGTGGGATGCGCGTAAGGCTATTCGGAACCTATGCGTTGCATCCCCCAAGGCGTTCTTTTCGTCGAATCCGACGGAGTTCAAGGGCGGCACACTTATCAATGTGCAAATTCTGGTGTATCGGATGGATCTTTTTGCTGCAAAGGGGTTTGGGCCAGTCTCTGATTTCGACGGCTCTTTCCTTTGTCCTTGGGCAATCTTGTTAGAGAAACGCGATACCCGGCCTTCAAGAGCGGAACTTGAGGCGCATGCTCGATTGATACGGTTTAGAATGGAAAATACTGAAATCAACGCCCAGACGGAAATTGAACATCGCAGCTGGTTGAATATCCAGCAGAGTCAAGCCGCTGAAGTCGCGGACCTCAATGCACAGATCAAAACACTGAATTTTATCGCGACAATGGTGAAAGAAAATTGGCGAAAATGCGCACGCGTTGGGCCGCATATGAAGAGCGTTCAAATCTGATGGAGAAAAAATTGGAGTTTTTCGGATTGCGCTCAAAACGTAAAGCAAGGCGCGCGCGTCAGGAACAGGGTGCGGAAAAGTTGAGTTCGGAGGAGGCGATAGTAGATAAATCGGGGCTGTTCGACAAAGAGTGGTACGCCGCAGAATATCCTGAGGCCGTGAATTATCCGCGAGGTATGCTCGCGCATTATTTTGATCTTGGTGCCGAAGAGGGCAAGGACCCTAACTCTTGCTTTTCCACAAGTTGGTATCTTTCTGCTTATCCTGAGGCCGAACAGAGTGGTATGAATCCGTTGTACCACTATATTGTTTTAGGGGCTAATGCCGGGTGCAAACCAAACGAATTCTTCAACCCATCTTGGTACGCAAAAAATTATCCCGACGCTGGTGCAGGCGGCAAGGACGCTCTATTGCATTTTATGAATGTCGGACAATCGGGAGGCCGTCGGTGCAATCCGACTGACAAGTCGACTGATGTCAAAGATGTTGAGATCAAGGTACTTAAAAGAGCCAGCTCGGCGTCCGATCTGGCCTTATTCGTAACTCACGCTCCTGCAGGAAAGATTAAGCCGCACGTTCCAGTCTACATTGATGCCCTCAGAAGGACTGGCATCGCGGTTGTCGTTATTGTTGTGGCGAATTGCATTTCAGACGTCGACACTTCCTCCTTGTTGAACCAGGTTGATGGTCTGATCCTGCGAGAAAACGGCGGGTTCGATTTCGCCGCTTGGGCGCACGCACTGAACCACATCGATCTAGAGGGCACGCGCATGCTGTGCCTCGTCAATGACAGCTTGATAGGCCCGCTTTGGAAAGACGGTTTGGACTCAATCGTGAATAGGGCGCGCGAAAGTGAGGCAGATCTTGTTGGGTTGACGGACAACTTCGAATTTAAGCATCACCTTCAAAGTTTTTTTCTTGTCGCAAAGGGTAACGCGGTAGAAGCCCTGGTTGATTTTCTTGGCGGCGTTCGCAACTTGGATGACAAACAGGAAGTCATTTTTGCCTACGAGTTACAATTGACGGATGCTCTCAAAGCGAAAGGGTTTCAAGCAGCGGCGTTGTTTCCGAACAAGGGAACAACAAACCGAACGATCAAAGATTGGCAGGGCTTAATTGAAGAGGGCTTCCCTTTCGTAAAGACTGCTGTGATTCAGGATCCAGATACGCGGGGCTGGGAAGAAGTATTCGCGAAACTAGGCTATGATGTCGCCATAGCCAAAAAGAGTATTGAATTAATCAAATCAGGTGATCGAAGCGAGGGCGCTGTGTCTCAAGGATCAAAGATGACGTTAGCGGCGCAAAATTTCGATCTGAGTGCCAAACTTAGTAAAGCCTCTGCTGACCGGCGTGCCGCGTTGGCTCGCGTGGTGGAGCTGGAAAGAGAACTGATGCTGGCTGCCAAAAGGCCATTGAAACAAGTTCGGAGAAAGCTGAAGTTTAAGATTTACAAAAGCCTGGCGAAATTTTCACCTCCGCTGTCCCAAAAAACAGCATCGAATTACCAGCGTCGTGCCGTTAAATATGACCCAAAGCGCTTTCTGCAATCACCTGTCCACTTCGAGGCAGCGGCGACTGGACGCGCGGGAGGAAAAGGTAGTTTTGAGTTTCGAGGAGATAAAGTACACGACGATAGTAAGCCGAATGTCCTGGTCGTTAGTCATCAGGCCAGTCGAAGCGGGGCACCAATACTGACTTGGAACGTCGCAAGTAAATTGTCGACCCGATACAATGTTACGACCCTTTGCCTGACAGGAGGTGAAATAACGGGCGACTTTAGGAAGGTATCTGAAAAGGTCTTTGACGCAAACCTGCAAAGCACTAAAACAACGGATTACACCTACCTTTTGAATTGTCTTTGTACGGAACGTGAGTATGCATTCTCCGTAGTGAATTCGATTCAATCTCACGCTTTGTTAAAGGGCTTGCACGAGTGCGGTGTACCGTCTGTCGCGCTTTTGCATGAATTCGCATCCTACATTGAGAAGAAAACGGCGTTTTCAGAGGCTGTTCGATGGGCAGATGAAACCGTTTTTTCCACGCGATTGACTTTGGAAAACGCATTAGAACTTGATAATGGGCTTATGGATATGACCCCCAATGTGACGGTTCTACCCCAAGGTAGGTGCAGTGTGCCAAATGCTTCACGTGACGATACCACGGTGGAGGCTGAAAGAAGCTATTTACGCGAGTTAATACGGCCATCGAGTGAACAAACTGAGCGTTTCGTCGTGCTTGGAGCTGGCACCGTTGAAATCCGAAAAGGGGTAGACCTTTTTCTCGAAACCGCAACGAGAGTGCTGCAATCTTCTGAGAGCAATGATGTTCATTTTGTTTGGATTGGTCCAGGTTATGATCCAGATAAGGATTTCGGCTATTCCGTGTACCTGAGGGATCAATTACAGCGCGCCGGGTTGGAACAAAGAGTCACCATGGTTCCCTCCATTTCTGAGATGGACGTGGCTTATGAGATGTCCGATGTTTTCTTAGTGACCAGTAGGCTTGATCCATTGCCCAATGTGGCAATCGACTCGATGTGCGCTGGGCTACCTGTTTTGTGCTTTGAAGAAGCGTCCGGTGTAGCAGATCTTCTGATCGATGAGGGTCTTGGTGAAGACTGTGTGGCTCAGTACATTGATACCGGCGATATGGCTGGCAAGCTCCTGCGGCTTGCGACTACTTCTGAACTCTATGAGAGTGTTTCGAAACGAACACGCGAAGTTGCGGCCAGAGTTTTTGATCTGAGCGCTTATGTAAACAAATTAGAAGAGTTGGGTTTAGCTGCCAAGGCTCGGCATGCTGCGCGAGAGCGCGATATCACTGACATTGTGGAATCTGGTTTTTTCCGACCGGACTACTTCCTGTCTGACGAAAAGCAAAACCGAGACTCGAAAATAACGGTAGGAACATACGTCGACGACGCACGTTGGGGCGCGACCGCAAAGAAGCCAGAACCTGGGTTCCATCCATTTGTTTATGATACTTATCTTAGCCAGACAAATGACCGCACGCGTGACGCCTATGCCCATTTCATAAGCGAAGGTCGACCGGAAGGACCGTGGCGACTACCGGTCTTAGAGGGCGGGCAGAATACATCCAAGAAGCTAGAGCAAGTGACGCTCCAGCCTGCGCTGCATATTCATGCGTACCATTTAGATCAAATGCCGGAAATCGTTTCGCATCTCTCCATCAACAAAACGCTGCCCGATCTCTATGTTAGTGTCGGCAAGGAGAGCGACGAGAACAGAGTGAAAGAACTCTTGTCAAATTATGATGGACGACTTTGCGATGTTCGATCCGTTCCCAATGCTGGACGAGATATTGGTCCGTTGCTGACGCAATTTGGTGAGCATCTCTGCAACAACTACGACGTGGTCGGTCATATTCACCTAAAAAAGAGCACGCATGTAAAAGACCAGCAAATCGTCCACGCATGGAGCAAGTTCTTGTTTGAGAACCTTCTCGGTGGACGCCTTGGAGGCAACATGGCCGACAAAATTTTCGAGCGTTTTCAAGTTGATGAAAAAGTTGGTCTGATCTATCCTGATGACCCGCACGTTATCGGGTGGTCCCGTAACATTGGGCTCGCTCGACGGTTAGCCAAACGGTTGGGGCACAACAGTTTACCCGCAGCCTTTAATTTTCCAGTTGGAACTATGTTCTGGATGCGCTCGGATGCATTGAAAAGCTTCGTTGATCTAGGCTTCAATTGGAGCGACTATCCCAAGGAGCCCGTTGCAGTTGACGGAACGATGCTGCACGCGCTGGAAAGATTGTTTGGTGTAATTCCAGAAATGGAGGGCTGGCGGACAGTCGTGACTAACATTCACGGCGTGACGCGTTAGAAAGACGATCGTTCAGGTGCGAATTTGGGAATGGAAAGGTAGAAATACCCTATGAAAGTCTTGGTCATCGGTGGCTGTGGGTTCATTGGTTCTCATCTCGTCGACGTGCTGCTTGAAAATGGTCATACCGTTCGAGTATTTGATAGGCAGCCGGAACGATTTCGCGAACCACTGAATGGGGTTGAATACCAGTTTGGAAATTTTGGTGACAAAATGGCGATCATTGAAGCCCTTTCTGGGGTCGATGCAGTGGCGCATCTTGTCAGCACGACATTTCCCGGAACGGCGGATCTTGACCCGATCACCGATGTCCAGGACAACCTAGTTGGTACACTTGCGCTGCTTGACGCGATGGTTGACCTGGGTGTCCTTCGGCTTTTGTTTCTGTCATCGGGTGGGACTGTTTACGGCCCTCCGGAAGTTGTCCCAATTCCAGAGACACATCCCCTACGCCCAATCAACTCTTATGGCATTGTGAAGTCCTCGATCGAGCACTACTTGGCCATGTATCAACGCAAGTACGGTCTGTCCGCCATCTCCATTCGTGCTTCAAACCCCTATGGTCCACGTCAGGCACATAACGGAGTCCAAGGTGTCATTTCAACATTTCTTGCCCGGCTCAAGGCGGGCGAACCTCTTGAAATCTGGGGCGATGGCAGCGTGGTTCGAGACTATTTACACGTCAGGGACCTCGCAGAATTTTGTTCACTTGCTATCGCAAGTAATAAATCCGGGGCTTATAATGTTGGATCTGGAGCGGGCGTATCAATTAATGAAATTGTGTCAATTCTCAGCAAGGTGACCGGAAACTCGATTTCTCCGGTCTTCAAACCTGGTCGTGGAGTTGACGTTGCACGTTCGGTCCTTGATGTCACGCGCGCGCAGGTTGACTTTAACTGGTTTTGCACGATTCCACTTGAAGAAGGAATTGAGCAGTATTTTGAGTGGTCGCGGCAGTTGTAACAGCCCAACTCGAAACGATGTAGGGATCTGGTCTTCCGAGCATAGGGTCGTAATCAAGTAACGGAAATGCACTGACGCTAACTGTTCAGCGACAATGTGGTCAGATAAATATTTAGTGGACCTGCCGAATGGCTGAAATCAAAAAGGGATTGTGCCTAGAGTGCGCTATGCCGACAGCAAAACAAAAGACGACTTCTGTCCACCCGAGGCCACGAACACCAAGCAAGAAGCCAAGACACATCAGTTGGGTTTCGGCACAAGGGGCGTAGTGCTCTTGCGTTCGACTTACCTATCAGCAGTTATGGTTTTCGTTCCGGTTTGAAACTTGGCGTCACGATCTAACAGCGATCAACCGGCAGTGTCAGAGGGGGATTTCGTCCAATTCCCTGACACGCTGCGAAAGACCAGTATTTTGAGTTTATGCGACTGGGCGGAGATTTTGATGGAAAGCTCGTTGGGATTCAAAGCGCACGATTTTGGATTATTCGGCTTGAAACGTCAAATTTAATAAAATATTTGACCTTTTTAGGTGCCTATCGAGGAGCAAGACTGATGTCTGATGCAGTTGACAAAATTGGGGGACCTAGCCCTTCATCAAAAGCAGAAATCAAGGGTCATTTTCAGTCTATTGCGCTACCCGTTATTACAGATCCCCGTGGTGACCTCACCTTTGTAGAAGGTGGGAATCACATTCCGTTCAATATTCGGCGTGTGTACTATCTTTACAATGTTCCAGTTGATGCACAGCGAGGAGGCCACGCTCATCAAGAGCTTGAACAGGTAGTATTTGCGCTTTCAGGGAGCTTCAGGATAACGGTGGATGACGGGCATACGCGGACGGAACACTTTCTTCGCGATCCCCGAAAAGGGCTATATATTAGCAAGTTGGTGTGGCGTGAGATGGATCTTTTTAGCCAAGGTGCAGTTTGTATGGTTCTTGCGTCTCAGCCATATGATGAATCGGACTATTTCCGAGAATATCAAGATTTTATCAAGGCTGTAGGACAGAATTCATGATTCCATTTCTTGATCTGCGAGATGCATACCTCGAGTTAAAAAGCGAAATTGACACCGCGGTTCTCCGGGTTTTGGACAGTGGGTGGTACGTTCTTGGCGAAGAGGTTGAAAATTTTGAAGCCGAATGGGCCAAGTACTGCGGTGCTGAGCACGCGGTAGGTGTGGCCAATGGCCTTGATGCGCTTGTCCTTTCCCTACGTGCACTCGGAGTAGGACACGGAGACGAAGTAATTGTTCCTTCCCACACCTTCATCGCTACATGGTTAGCTGTTTCCGCAGTTGGGGCGAAACCCGTCCCCGTAGAACCGGATAAAAATAGTTACAATATTGATCCCACAAAAATAGCTTCCGCGATCACGGACCGAACCAGAGCGATTATTCCAGTGCACCTTTACGGGCAGCCCGCGGACTTGGATCCCATTTTGGAGATCGCGCGTGCTCGAGGAATCGCGGTCGTGGAAGATGCAGCGCAGGCTCATGGGGCCGAATATAAAGGTAAACGGATTGGCGGGGCTTCTGATTTAGTTTGTTGGAGTTTTTACCCGGGCAAAAACCTAGGCGCTTTGGGCGACGCCGGCGCGGTGACATCAAATCGACCCGATTTGGTGGAAAAGCTAAGGGTGTTGCGAAATTACGGGTCGAAGAAAAAGTACGTAAATAACGTTGCAGGCGTGAATTCTCGACTTGATCCGATGCAAGCAGCTGTACTTCGAGTCAAATTGGGGTATCTTGACGAATGGAACGGACGCCGCAATGCGCTTGCGGATAGTTATAGTTCTGCTCTTGAGGGCAGTGGTCTTATACTTCCGACGATTTCCAGTTGGGCAAAATCCGCATGGCATCTGTATGTTGTTCGCAGCCCAAACAGAGATCATTTGATTGACATTTTGAAAGACGCGGGTATTGGAACGCAAATTCACTATCCTATTCCGCCTCACATGCAGGAAGCTTTCCAAAGCAGTAGTTTCGCTCCAGAACAATTTCCATTAGCTCAGAAATTCGCTGGAGAAGTTTTTAGCCTACCAATGGGGCCACACGCACCGATGAACGTTTCTGATGCTGTGTGTCGGTCAATCGAAAACGCCAGTGCGCCGCATTGACCCCGTTATCTTTGTGAAGATTATTCGCGTCAGGTTGGATCCAGCATCACCGACGTATGCCGAATACCCAAGCACCTCGGACTACAGGCGGTCATTGTATCCCCGGTTGCGCAGTGTACGTAGTTAATGAGTGAACAGGATTAGAAAAAAGGACGAAACAACAAGGTAGTCCGGTGAACATTCTGTGGGCTTTCTACTATTGTGGATAACAATCATAGGTCGCCAAAGTCCAAATCAGCCAACTTTTTAGCGTAGTGCCGCGGCCTAAAACTGAAACTTAGGTGGCGAAAACACAAAACTTTACGCCATATGAGGTGGCGAAAGTCGACAGGTGAACCTGATCGCAACTGCGAGACATATAAAATGTTGGTTATTGTGACTGTGCTGTTCTAGGAAGCTTTCCGAACGACTATCAGGAGATCTCAGGCAAGGTGTCGACAAGTTTCGAAAAGTGTTGAAAGGCAAGAAAGTAAATGCCTGCACGCCAACGCGTTGTAAAAACGAGAAAAACTTAAACCCCATAAAGTCGTCCGAATAGATAAGCAATCATGTTCCACAAGTTGACTTATTGTCGGCTCGCAGCAACCCAATACGACCGTTGGACAAAAGCGGCGCAGCGACAATCGCTCTCGCGTCGGTCAAAATGTTTAGGCTATGAAACCTGGGCGTGCTATCGGCATTTCCTTCCCAAGTGGTTCACTTCATACCGCCGTTGACACCGCTCAAGATCTGCGGCAAGACGCCTACAACCCTCACAAAATGGCGTTGCCAGACGCCGCCGCAACACTCACACTTCAAAAATGCGGCAAAGCGTTCAGCCTAGCTCCAATCCGAGGTTTCTTGGGAAACAACGGTTATCATTGGACAGGAGCGATGGGCACGCAAGAGCGTAATTCGAAACAAGGCGATGCAACCGATGAAGAAACTAAAAAAAAAAATTAAACAGTTATTAGGCCACAAAAAGAGCTCCGGCAATTCGAAGTTTCAGAGCAGGGTATTTGACGCTGAATGGTACACACAAACGTATCCGGAAGTTGTCGAAAGTAGCTTAAATCCACTTCTTCACTACTATGAAATCGGTGCTGATAGGGGGTACGATCCAAGCCCTTTCTTTTCCACGAATTGGTATAACAAAAAATACCAAGACGTGGCTTCGGCCGGTATGAACCCCCTCATTCATTACGAGAAATACGGGTATAAGGAGAGCCGATGGCCGTCCGCCGAATTTGATCCAGATTTCTATAGTTCCAATTACTTAAAAGACGGATCAGCGGAAAACCCGCTCGTTCACTATATCCATTTTGGCCATAGAAACGGCAACATTACCCAAATGAGAATACTACAAGCGGATCAGGCGAGCAAACTTCAGGCCTCTGAGGTTGCTGGCAATTTGCATGGCCGCGCTCATTTGTCTGGTGACTTCTCTCCATTGACAGCCACGCTGTCAAATCTAGAAGACTTAGAATCCGCTTGTGTAACGAAGTTACCAATTTTTTCAGCCATAGAGGAAGAATGGATGCGTGAAAGCAACTTTCCTTCTCGATTGAATTTCGCGTGTATTGAAGAATGTGAAATCATACCTGGATCAGCCATGCTTTTTCCAAAAGAAGGTTGTGTTGTTAACGAAGAAATCGAGAGATTGTTGGGGAAAGCTGACGGCTCCTCTTTGGTAAAGAATTGGCAGACGACTGAAGTTAATAAAAACCGTGTTACCGTCCAATGTTTAAACGTATTGACGCCTGTGGTTCGAGAGGGCATTCATCTGTTCAAGGAGTACGAGCAGAACTTTTTTCATTTTGTTTTGGAGCTTGGTGTAAAACTGAGCTTCATTGAGGACAATTTGAACATTGCTTCTTCGGTGCCGCTGTTGGTTTCAGATGACTTACCAGATTCTATATATCAAATTATTGATCGACTAAAAGCTTCAGACCGACCCGTTCTTAGATTGAAAAGAAACGCGCTCTACAGGGTTAACAAACTCTACTACTTTTCTGATATCGCACAAATAGTTGATTGCTATCATCGCGAACCGACTGATGAGGACTGTTTTTTCCCTAGGACCCAGGTTTTGAAGTTAGTTGAGAAATTGAAAGCTGATGTTGATGACGAAAACCGAAAGGAGCGCAAAATCTACCTTAAGCGTGGCTCAACATATCGTGCATTGACCAACGAATCATCGATTATTGATGTTCTTTTGAGGGAAGGATTTGAAGTTGTAGATACGAACGGCCTTAGCTTTCAAGCCCAGGTTGATCTCTTTCATACAGCATCAACAATTATTGGTCCAACTGGCGCTGCCTTCACTAATTTACTTTGGTGCAGAAAGCGAACAAATGTTCTGATCCTTTACCCTAGACATCCTTTTAGTAACACGTCGTTTTGGAACCGCATTTCTGAGATAAAGGGGCTCAACTTAGCTTTCCTGAACGGTAGACGAAAGGGAAAGGTTACTGGTGAGCATTCAATGCACGACGACTTTGCGATTGACCCGGACGAACTAATTCAACAACTGAAACTAATGTGAGTCAGATAAAAAACTGGCTTAAGTCGCGCAAAGTATAAGATCGGAGCTAAGCTCATGCCAAAAATTTCAGTAGTTGTAGTTTGCTATAACCATGAACGCTATATCTTGGACTGCTTGAGGTCGATTGCGGCGCAAAATTACCCTTCTCTAGAGGTAATTTGCGTGGACGATGGATCTACCGATAATTCAACGCAGATTGCGCGCTCATTTTCAGAGATAGATTTACAAGTTTTCTCCAAGCAAAATGGCGGACCCTCGGATGCAATCAACTATGGCCTGGAGAGGGCGTCGGGGGACATTTGTGTACTTACGTCTGCGGACGACATTTTGCTTCCGGGTAGTCTTGAGGAAAGAGCGCATTTGTTGGATCATTCCGAAGCGGACATCGTCTGTGGCTTAGCTCAGTGGATAGGTGCTGATGGGCAAAAGCTTAAGCCTTCCGATCACCCGGACCTATTTCCGCCTTTTCAGATGAGTTCAGTGGACCTCTTTCGTAAGCTTTATTTGAAGGGAAATTTTATTTGCGCTCCTTCTATTGCTATGCACTTAACGACATTTAAGGAGATCGGCGAATTTGATCGCGATTTTTTCCAACTGCAAGACTATGACTATTGGATGCGTGCTACATGCCTTGGTAAAACGTTCCATTGTATCGATAGCCCAGTCGTTGGATATCGCTGGCATGATAAGAACTTGTCGACTTCAAACTCAGATCGCGCTGAAATCGAGACTACGCAAGTTTTAGAGCAAGTTATTAGTGCTGCAAGTAGTGACTTCCTATCTGAAGTGCTTTTTGGAAATGATCACGCTTACTTTGCACTGGAGCTTACTCAATACGAGCTGGGGGCTCTGCTCATGATGACCCACGAGAATCAGAAAGTGTCTGAGAAAGGGCGAGATCGAATTGCTGAAGTCCTATCCTCCAATGCACGACATGATGCCTTCAAGCAGTCCATTTTAGTGTACAAAAGCTAGTCATTTGATAGGCTTTTTTCTACCCATTTTTGTGGTTGGGTGGGGGGGTGATCGACGGCCGCGATCAATCTCTGGGAACCGGACATGTTTTGGGGCTCAGCTATTCACGAATTGACTAAGCAATTGTGCGTATGCAAGTTTTGGATCGACGTTATGCGCAGTTTGCGAGCGCCGTCCAGCTTCGCCGAAGTAATGTGTAAAGTGATCGAATAAAGTGGTGGTCATAACCGTGTTACCGAAGGCATCAAACAAAGCGCCACATACCGAGTTTATTGCCAAGTTGATTGACTGTGTTTGTAAGGATTGCTGATCAGATCGAACAACAACTGCCTGGGATCTAGACAAAGGGCCGGCTTTCTAGTTCGAAGAGAATTCAGGGGTAAAAGCCGCAGATCCTATCAGCATATTGGGCCAAATTTGGACAATTAATCGTACGTTTCTGCAATGTCTTTGCAAGCCACAGCTCGGTGATAGTCATCTTACTTTTGTTCTACTGCGCCTTTTGGCGGTGTCGGGGGGCCTACATATTTCCGACGACCCGCTAAATATCGTGTTCACGCTTGAGTAGGTCGTTCAACAGATCGATGTCGACATCATAATTTGCATGTTTAACGTTGGGATTTCCGGTTGCGGCCATAATCATGCAGGGTTTCAGGCCAATATCGCGGATAGGACCAACCCAACCTCCCCAATTGTGCGGATATTTTTGGGTGAAAATGATGATTTTTGTTTCGGGGCGCGCAAAGATCAACATGTTCAGAGCCGACCCAGTGGGGGCTACAATTGTAGTAGCACGCTGGATGGTATTGACCTGCTCGGCAAAACCCATGGATTCAAGGTGCACAGGTCGCAGGCCCAGCTTAGGGCAACAAGCAAGGACATCATCTTCGTTGAGGGGGCGGCCCCAAGAGCTGTTCGCTCGACTTAGATAGATAGCGTCCGTCTTTGCAGCTGTTTGATTGCTCAGTGTGGCTAGCACTCTGTCGCGCACAAATCGCATGGCAGGTCCAGACCATGCGGCTTGCTCTTCAATGGGGACGTCGTGGCCGGGCTTCAGTTCAAACGGATAAAAGCCGATTGTTGGAGCGACAATCAATCGCGAGACTTGGACGACCTCGTCGCGTGCGATGCGGATCAGAGGGTTGTCACAGAGCTGCGCCAGAAAATCGAAATGCGTTTCGGGCATATCGTCGTTGACGAGTAATGGCAGAGCCGCGCACTCAGGGAGTTCAGCTAAGTGACGGAGGCGCGGCAGAAACTCCGAGAACCAATGGCCAAAATGGTTGGAGGCAAGGCCAGCAAGGTTAATCGCCTGATCAATGTGCCGTGCGGGCTGTGGCAGAGACAAAAGCGCGGCATCGCCGTGTCGGCGCAAGAGAATTGAATCTGCGCGCAGGCTGACCGCTTGTCCAAAGCGCGCATCTGCGTAAGTGTCGGATAGGATCTCGTGGTCTGGTCCAAAAACGGCGCTGGATCGTCCGGACACAAACACATCACGAAGTTCTGCCACATAAGAGCGGTATCCCGTTACAGACGCTTGAACACCCGTTGTTGAGGCGCACGGTGCGCCTTCGAAAGCGGCGAACCGAATAATGTCTGCTTCATGCTGCCAGAGAAAACGTCCAAGCCCAGCAGCGACGCCTGCGGAAACCGACAAGATGGGCGCGGCGATAATCTGACCATCCTCAATGGTCTGAGACGCAAGTTGACGACGAGTTGCCTCAAAACCCTCTGCAAAGAGCGTGGCTGCGGACAGTAACGCCCCATTATCGCAAGGTAAATCTGCGCTGCGGGTCCGAAGCGTTTCGACAAACTGTGAGCGGAGTGTGACATCGCGGCTATCGGGCAAGCTTTCGATACCCGCATCAATCATATCGCGGAAGCTGTTCGATGCGAAGTCCCCGTGCCATTGCGTGATGTATTTTATCCCGTACGCTAGGGCCTCGTCTGCGAATCCGGAAGCATGTAAGGACCTAACTATATAAGACATCGAAAAGGTGTCGCCAGGTGCCAGTTCAAGTGCACGAGCAAAGTGCCCAGTAGCGTCTTCCGGATTACCCAAATGAAAAAGGCAATAGCCCGATATGAAACTTGCCGCGTGATCCGCCGCAATTTCCGGGACGGTAGCACGGCATATGGCCAGTGCCTCTTCATAGCGACCGTTGAAGGCAAGGGTGGTAAAGTCGTCGTTGGTCATTCTGTGGGCAATCATTGCTATGTTGACACTGCTCGGAGCGAAGACGGACATCACACTACATCTGCAATCAAGTCAATTCACAGGCGAGCAGAAACCATCGATCTTGAGCCATTTTTTGGCTATCGTTTTTTTCCGCAGTCCAGCATCTGAAGACGCGTGCTATCAATGGGGCAGACAGTGGCCCGGCTATCGGAGGTGACGTGTGATGTCCAAACGGCCAGAGGGTTTAAAGGTTGAGCCCTCGGTTTGTGGCAGCGTAGAATGATAACGTAGGCGTATGTGGCAGCATTTGGGGCTAGGGCTCAAAATCTGATCCAGTATTGCGCAACCTGATGCGCAAGCATAAGAACAATCAAACAGAACCGACGAAAAGAAGCAGCAAACTCTTATGGCAGATGACATTTTTGTAACGCGCCCGCATTTGCCGCCACTTGACGAGTTTAAGGATCTCTTGGGCAGGATTTGGGACAGCGGCGTACTTACGAATTGTGGCCCATATCACCAAGAACTCGAAGAGATGTTGTGTGAATATCTGAATGTTCCGCATATCTCGTTGTTCAACAACGGCACGATTGCCTTGGTAACAGCATTGCGGGCGCTGGGGGTCAAAGGCGAAGTAATCACGACTCCTTACTCTTTTGTGGCCACCGCGCATGCGATCCTGTGGACAGATTGCACGCCTGTCTTTGTTGATGTTGAACCGAACAGTTTAAATTTGAGCCCCAGCCAGATCGAAGCCGCGATTACCAAAAACACCGCCGCAATTTTGCCGGTGCATTGTTATGGGCATCCGGCCGATGTGGATGCCATCGATGCCATTGGGGCCAAACATGACATCCCGGTTATCTATGATGCAGCACATGCCTTTGGTGTTGATTGCCACTGTGGCTCTGTGCTCAACCACGGCGACCTATCGGTGCTGAGTTTTCACGCCACCAAGGTTTTCAACACTTTCGAGGGCGGTGCCATCGTATGCCAAACACTTGAAATGAAACGGTATATTGATCAGTTGAAGAATTTCGGCCATGATGGCGAGATCTCTGTGATCGAGACTGGCATCAATGGCAAGATGAGCGAGATCAACGCAGCGTTTGGCTTGTTGCAGCTCGATTACGTCGACGACGCCATTGGCAAACGCGCGGCCATTGACAAACGTTATCGTGCAGAATTATCGGATCTACCCGGTCTGCATTGTTTGGGTGACACGGGGCAGATCCGCCAGAACTATGCTTATTTTCCAGTTCGTATTGGAGCGGTGTTTCCCATGGGTCGAGATGAGCTCTACTACTATATGAAAGAACGAGGCGTGCATCCGCGTCGATATTTCTATCCTTTGATTACTGAATTCTCGATGTACCGGAACATGCCATCAGCGGACCCTGCGCGTTTTCCAAATGCTGCAGCGGCGGCCGAAGAGATCCTCTGCTTGCCGATATATCCCGACCTCGACGACGCCTCTGTGACCCGCATCATCAAGATGCTGCGCGACGCCTCGGCGCCCACGGTTTAGGAGCACTTCCATGCGCGTCGCGATCATGCAGCCTTATTTTCTGCCGTATGTCGGTTATTTCCAACTAATAGCGCGCGCGGATAGATTTGTTATCTACGACGATATCCAGTTCACCAAAAAAGGCTGGATCCATCGCAACCGATATTTGCGCAATGGCGAAGCAACGATGTTCACCCTGCCTTTGAGAAAAGGCTCAGACTATCTCGACGTTCGTGATCGGCAGATTGCTGAGGCTTTTGAGCCGCAGAAAACTCTGGCGCAGATTTCAAACGCCTACCGCAAGGCCCCACAGTTCGACACGGTGATGCCACTAATCGAAGAGATGTTCACCCAGGCTGACACCAACCTGTTTGACTTTATCCACAAAAGCTTAACCCGCCTATGTACCTTTCTTGAGGTCGACACGCCGATCATCGTCTCTTCTTCATTGGGGGATACCAAATCGTTTAAAGGTCAAGATCGGGTCCTTGCCATTTGTGAGGCGCTTAGCGCGACCGAATATGTCAACCCAGTTGGCGGACTCGATCTCTACCAGGCTTCGGGTTTTCGCGCGCGGGGAATTGAGCTGCAGTTCATACGCCGGACTGAAATAGCATATTCGCAATTTGCGCATCCCTTTGTGCCGGATCTATCCATCTTGGACGTCTTGATGTTTAACTCGATCGCTGAGGTACGTGCTTTGATTGGCGATTGTTACGAAATGGTTGACCCCCGCTATGACTGACACGTTTGTTTGGACCAAGCTTGGTAAGGTTTTTGATCCCGCGGATTTTCCGGGTCGCCCTTGGATGTCGAGTTTCGCCCAAGCCCCCGCAACCCTGATTCGCGATGATTATGTGCGGGTCTATTTCTCGACCCGGCCTGTGCCTGATACGAAGGGTCAATTCGAAAGCTACTCCGCTTGGCTCGATCTGGATCGCGCGGATCTCACCAAAGTGCTTCGCGTCGCGGAGAACCCCGTATTGACCTTGGGCGACACAGGCACATTTGACGAATTTGGTACCTATCCGTTCTCCGCGATCGAAACAGATCAAGGTATCCTTGGTTACTATGCAGGCTGGACGCGGTGTGAAAGCGTTCCCTTTGATGTGGCCATCGGCGCAGCACGAAGCACAGATGGCGGCAAGACTTTTGAAAAACTGGGGGCTGGACCGATAATAGGGCCGTCGAAGGATGAACCCTTTGTCTTGAGCGGTCCAAAGATCCGCCGCTTTAGTGGCTCTTATTACCTTTTCTACATTGCCGGCACCAAATGGGTTAAGCACGAAGGTAGGGCTGAGCCGATCTACCGGATTCGTATGGCGCGCTCCGATGACGGAGTGAACTGGCACAAACACAATCGTCACCTGATCGAAACATCGGTTGAAGAGGACGAAGCCCAGGCCAGCCCCGATGTGCACTACTATGACGGGCGGTATCACATGTTTTTCTGCTATCGTTATTCAACTGGCTATCGTAGCCATGCGCGTGGCTATCGCATCGGTTATGCCCACAGCGATGATCTGTATACTTGGCACCGAGACGACGCGTGTGCGGGCCTCCACCCTTCGAAAGAAGGGTGGGACTGCGAGATGGTCTCTTATCCGCATGTCTTTACCGTCGATGGGACCACATATATGGCTTATCTGGGCAATGGAGTGGGCCGCGAGGGATTTGGCATCGCAAAGCTAGAGGCTCGCCCATGAAGATCGAGAAACTGGGCAAGATCTTTGACCCCACAGAACATGAATTATGGGCCGGCCGAGGGCTTTTTGCGCAATCACCGCAAACGCTCACCTTGTTCAATGGGAATGTGCGGATCTACTTTTCGACCCGTTCCAAAGACGGCGAAAGTGGCAAGTTCATTAGCCACGTCTCTTACGCGGACTTCAAGGATGACCTGAAGACACTGGTGGATGTCGCGCATCATGAGGTTTTGGTCCCTGGTCCGCTGGGTGCATTTGACGAACATGGGGTTTTTCCGCTCAGCCCGGTGCAAGTCGGCGCTGAAGTTTGGGGGTACACCACCGGCTGGACGCGTCGCGTCTCCGTCTCTGTCGATACTGCCATCGGCTTGATCAAGAGCCACGATCAGGGACGCACTTTCCAGCGGGTGGGTATCGGGCCTGTACTCAGCGCGGGGCTGCATGAACCTTTTTTGGTGGGTGATGCGTTTGTTCGCCAGATCCAAGGGCGGTTTCACATGTGGTATATATTTGGCCAACGTTGGGTACGCGAAGACTCAGCCGCCGAGCCGGACCGAGTTTACAAGATTGCCCAAGCTACATCTGAGGACGGCGAAACTTGGTATCGCGATAGTGGCAAAGCTATTTTGCCTGATGTACTGGGTGAAAACGAATGCCAAGCTTTGCCTAGCGTCGCCTTTCACCGGGGCCTATTTCATATGGTTTTTTGCTACCGGCAAGTGCATGGTTTTCGCACGGATCCTTCCAAGGGGTACCGGCTGGGGTATGCCAAATCTAAAGATGGCCAGAGCTGGCGACGCGACGATGCTGCGCTGGGGCTCGACGGTACGCCGGGGGCGTGGGATGAGGATATGCAATGCTATCCGCACGTCTTTGTGCACAAGGATCAGTTGCATCTGCTCTATAATGGTAATGCCTTTGGCAAAGAGGGTTTTGGCTTGGCGCGTCTAGAGGTATGAGCAAGCAATCTGATGTGACGCGCAACAAAGCTTCTGTGGCGCAAGTGGCCGACCTGCTAGTGGCCTGCGATCTGGATTTCTACCCCCCTCTTTCTCTACGTCAAGATATTCCTACCTATGCCGAGCGCATCTGCGCGCGGGCCGAGAGATTCGAATACTGGGATCATAGCCAATTGGTCGGACTCGTGGCCATGTATTGCATCACCCCGCCTGGCGCGCCTGCCTTTATCACCAATGTCAGCGTGCGCCGCGACCAACGTGGGTGTGGCTTTGCGGATGAGCTTTTGCAATCAGCGCTCTCATATGCACGCACCCGCGGCTTTGACCAAGTAGCGCTTGAGGTCGATGCCGATGCTGCGGCCGCCCGACATCTTTATCACAAACACAAATTTTTCCAGCAGAGCTCGAATGGCGCGACGCTTTTACTACATGTAGCGCTCTAAGTCCTCAAGGCAGCAGTTCCAACCCCACCCGCTTTGCTGTATCCAGTTCCAAATTGCGGTCAGATCAGGCCAGCACCCACGACAATGGAAGCCCAGATGAGCCAGACACGAGACTACGACGCCGAATTCAAAGACAATGCGGATCGCAAATATGCATATGATTTCGATTTTGATGTCATGCACGGCTACATGGTCAAAGCGTTCCGCAGTTTTTTTCGCCCCGGTAGTTGCCTTGAGTTGGGCAGTTTCAAAGGCGATTTCACGAAGCGCCTGACTGTAGATTTTTCTGACATCACATGTGTCGAAGCCTCCCCTGAGGCTATCGCCATCGCCAAAGAGACATTGCCTGACACCATATCATTTTATCAGGCGCTCTTTGAGGAAGTCAGGCTGCCCAAACGATATGACAATATTGTTTTAACCCATGTCCTCGAACACCTTGATGACCCGGTGGGGCTGCTCAAACGCGTAAATGACGAATGGCTGGCTCCTGGCGGCCGCCTCTTCGTGGCATGTCCCAACGCAAATGCCCCCTCACGCCAGATCGCCGTAGCCATGGGGTTGATCACGCACAATGCTGCAGTGACCCCGGCAGAGGCGGAGCACGGGCACCGCATCACCTATAGCCTCGACACATTGGAACACGACGCAACGCAGGCTGGTCTGAATGTGCTGCACCGCTCTGGGATTTTCTTCAAGGCGTTAGCCAATTTTCAATGGGATCGGCTACTAACCACCGATATCATTTCGCCGGAATATCTGGATGGCTGTTACGCGCTTGGACAACGCTACCCCGATCTGTGTTCCAGCATCTATCTGGTCTGTGAGGAGGGGGCGGATGGCTGAAGACAACCCCAAGAGCGTCTCAATTGTTGTCGCTGTTTACCAAAATGAAGGCTCTCTCACACAAACCCATCGCGAAATCGCAGAACTTTTTGCGGCAAAAATGCCAGAGATTAAGCTCGATTGGGTTTTTGTAAACGACGGGTCTACAGATGGATCGCTGGACGAATTGCGCGAAATCCGCGCCAAGGGTGAGCGCGTGCGCGTGATTGCCTTTACTCGAAACTTTGGCCAAATGGCCGCGATGCTGGCGGGCTTCAATGCTGCTACCGGTGATGCGGTCATTAACATCTCTGCCGATCTTCAGGATCCGGTTGAGCTTATGGCGGAGATGGTCGAACGTTGGCGACAAGGGTCGGAAATCGTGGTGTGCTATCGCACAAGTCGTAACGACCCGCCCACAGCGCGGATACTTTCCAACTTAGCCTACCGGTTGATGCGCATGGCAGTGCCGCAAATCCCCAAAGGTGGGTTTGATTACGTGCTTGTCCGCCATCAGCACCCATGGAACAGACTAGGTTGATTGCGTAGCGGAGGATTTCAGGCTCATCGTAACCATCAGA
>NZ_JBXWQH010000022.1:0-32584 GCF_059612275.1 Ruegeria sp. CDSA034 | reverse complement strand
CACTGCTTATGCTCCCCCATAATCCCCAAAGGATACTGAACAGGCATCTCCCAACCAGCAAAATCAACCAACTTACCTCCCAACTCAACGTGCAAAGAATGCAATGGGGTGCGTTTGGGTGCGTCAGACATGGCAGAGACCTTTCCTAAGACCTTGGCAACATTGCCGCATGGATTGCAACGTTATCTCTGTATTGTCGCCAATTGACACCAAGGTTCCTAGGACTGTGCAGCGAGTCAACAGGCTTCGACTGCTGGCGGTCTTTTGGTCCCCCGAGGGCGGCGTTGCAGAGGCATGTATACGGCCGCATGCAGCGGCTTTGTATCCTATAGGAAACTTTTTTCCGTTAGGCAACATCGCATGCGACGTGCCATGGGCAAATTTCTGCGGCGAACAAAAGACAGCCGAGCCATCAAACTGATTTTTGGCCGCTTTCTGCCAAAGGGCTCTGGCACCGACCCTGAACCTGCCCTAAGACTTCGCGCAAGAGGGGACGCAATGGCACATATCACACTGGTGCGTCACGGGCAGGCCAACACCACCGCACGTGACGAAGTAAACTATGACAAGCTCAGCGATCTGGGCCATCAGCAAGCCCGTTGGCTGGGCGCGCATCTGCAGAGCACACGAGCGTTCTACCCGCGCGTCTATTGCGGAACCCTGTCGCGCCACGTGGAAACCGCCGCCAGCATGGGACTGCCCGAACCTACCCGTGATCCACGCCTCAACGAGGTCGAATACTTCAACATTGCGAAATTGTATGAAGAGCAACATGGCATCCCCGTGCCGACGGACCGGGAAGGGTTTGTCGACCATCTGCCCCGAACTTTTGCCGCATGGGCCAGAGGCGAGATCGAGGAAACGCCCGAGACCTTTGAGGAGTTCGAAACACGCGTCTCAGATGCTTTGCGCGATATCGGCACAGAAGGCGGTCCGGCGATTGTTGTGACCTCGGGTGGGTTGATCTCGATGGTTGTACGACAGGCCATGGGACTGGACATACCTGCGATGGCGAGGGTGGCTCTTGCCATCATGAACACCTCAATGCATCGTCTGCACCCGATAGGCGCGCAGCTGAGCCCGGTTCTGTTCAACGCAGTCCCGCATCTGGAAGCGCCAGACAGGCAGTTTGCCCAAACGCATCTGTAATCCAAGCCCGGAGGCACTCTGATGCAGCTTTATTATGCTCCCCGCACCATTTCGATCGCCGTTGCCATCGCCTTGGAGGAGGCCGGTCTGGACTATGAAGCGGTCCGTCTGGACTTCGCCGAAGGCGACCAGACCAAACCGGCTTACAAACAGATCAATCCAAAAGGCCGTGTGCCTGCATTGGCGGTTGATGGCGGTATCCTGACTGAAACAGGGGCGTTGCTGGAATATGTCGCTACGGTTGCGCCTGACGCAAATCTTGTCCCCGCCGATCCTGTCATGGCGGCCCGTATGCGCGAAGTGATGTATTATCTGGCCTCGACCATGCATGTAAACCACGCACACAAGCTGCGCGGGCCCCGTTGGGCCGACAAGAAAGCCAGCTGGAAAGACATGACCGCCAAGGTCGCCCAGACCATGACCACGTCCTGTGAGTACATCGTATCAAACGGATTGCGCGGGCCCTTTGTGTTGGGCGATACGGTCTCGCTGGCGGACGCCTATCTGTACGTGGTGTGCAGCTGGCTGGAAGGCGACGGCGTGGACGTGTCGGCCTTTCCCAAAATCCTCGCTTTCCGCGAGGCGATGGAGGCGCGCGCCTCGGTTCAGGCGGTGCGCGCCGCCGGGATGATTTGAGTGAAGGACGACGCATGACACATCTCTGGGTCCGGGCAGAGCAACGCCCGAATGAAGAACGGGTTGGATTGACCCCAGAAGGCGCGGCGTCCCTGATTGCGGCAGGCATCCGGGTAACCGTCGAGGAAAGCCATGTCCGCGCTATTCCGATAGACGGCTACAAAAACGCAGGCTGCGAGATTGCGCCCGAGAATTCCTGGCCCGATGCCCCCCTTGATGCCATCGTCTTTGGTTTGAAGGAATTGCCAGAGGACGGCACCCCCCTGCCCCATCGCCACATCATGTTCGGCCACGCCTATAAGGGTCAGCATTCTGGCCGCGCCCTACTGCAGCGGTTCAAGGCCGGGGGCGGAACGCTTTATGATCTGGAATACCTTGTGGACGAGAACGGCCGTCGCGTCGCGGCCTTCGGGTATTGGGCTGGTTATGCTGGCGCAGCTGTCACCCTGAAAGCATGGGCGGCGCAGCAACGGAATGAGGAATGCCCGCCCGTTGGTGTGTATTCGGGCAAGGACGCGCTGAATGCTGAATTACTGGCCGAGTTGAACGCCACAGGCGCCAATCGTCCCTGCGCCATCGTGATCGGCGCGCTGGGTCGCGTGGGTGCAGGCGCCGCCGACCTGTGCGAGGCCATGGGCGTCAGTGTCACCAAATGGGACATGGCTGAAACCGCCAGCGGCGGGCCTTTCCCCGAAATTCTGGAACATGACCTGTTTCTGAACTGCATTTTTGCCCGCCCGGGCACCCCGATCTTTGTTCCGCGAGAGTCGCTGACCAACCCGCGCAACCTGACCGCCATTGGTGATGTCGCCTGCGACCCGGACAGCGATTACAACCCGGTACCCGTTTACGACCGCGCCACCACGTGGGACGCCCCCGCCTTGCGCGTCGCGTCGGATCCGGTGATGGATGTCATGGCAATCGACAATCTGCCCTCGATGCTGCCAGTCGAAAGCTCGGAAGACTATGCCGCGCAATTGCTGACAACTCTGCTGACGTTGAAAGAGATCGAAAGCGGTGTTTGGGGTCGGGCACAGGACGAGTTTCGCAAACATGTCTGAGCCGGTGCACGCATGGAACACTTGATCGGCGGTGCAGCAGCGGTTCTTGGCACGATTTGCTGGCTACCCCAGACCCTGAAAACGTGGCGCAGTCGCGAAACCAAGGACCTGTCTCTGCCTGCAAACCTGCTGATCCTGACAACACTGACGTTGTGGTTGGCCTACGGATTGATGATCGCTGCATGGCCTCTGATCTTGGGCAATGTGATATCGATCCTTCTTGTCGGTGCGATCGTGATCGCGAAACTGAAATTCGGCTGAACAGCCATAGAGGAGCTTAAGCATGACCATCCATTGGTGTGGCACCGGCCTGTCGGCCATCCCCGGCCTGCGTCGCCTGATTGAAGGCGGGCACAAGGTCACCGTCTGGAACCGGACCATTGAAAAGGCCAAGGCCGAAGTCGGAGACCTGACCGACGACATTCGTGCCTTTGACATCGACGCACTGGGCGCAGTGCTGGAAAAAGGTGACGTGATCGTCTCAATGCTGCCGGGCGATTGGCACGTGCCGCTGGCGGAACTGGCCATCTCGAAGGAGGCCAATTTTGTCTCATCCTCTTACATTGCTCCCGAGATGCGGGCGTTGGATGACAAGGCCCGCGAGGCCGGTGTGGCGCTGGTGAACGAGGTCGGGCTTGATCCGGGCATTGACCACCTGATGGCTCACGCCCTGATCGCCGACTATCGCGCCTCGGACGCGTTTGATGCGAACAACCACCTGAGCTTTATCTCGTATTGCGGCGGCATTCCGAAGAACCCCAACCCGTTCCGCTACAAGTTCAGCTGGTCGCCTTTGGGTGTGCTCAAGGCCCTGCGTTCGCCGTCGAAATCGATCCGTGATTATGCACCGCTGGACGTCGCCCGCCCGTGGGACGCGATCAGCAGCTATATCGCCCCACTGCCCGCACCGGAGAGTTTCGAGGTCTATCCGAACCGCGACTCTCTGCCTTTTATGGAGGAATATCAGTTCGAGGATCACTGGAGCGTCAAGGAATTCGTCCGCGGCACCTTGCGCCTGAATGGCTGGGCCGATGCGTGGTCGGACGTGTTCAGCGAGATTGAAACCCTGTCCGGACCTGAGGGCGACGCGCGCCTGAAGGAAATGTCGGACCAGTTCTGGGGCGAAAACGCCTATGACGAAGGGGAACCGGACCGTGTGGTTCTGTGCGTAGGACTGAAGGCCGAGAAAGACGGAACACCCGTCTGGCACAAAACCTATGTCATGGACGCCTGGGGCGACGCGCGCGGCACGGCAATGGCGCGACTGGTGTCTATCCCGGTCTCGCTGGCGGTCGAAGCGGTCCTGAATCGTGCGATCGCCGTCGGTGTACATGCGGCACCCAGCGACCCAAAACTGGTGCAGGGTTGGATGGCCGAGATCGACAAGCTGGCGCAGCATTTGCAGGTTGTGGATCACCTCGCGTAAGAAAAGCCACTCTGGCACGCCAGAGTGGCTTTATTTCGCTTTTTCTCAATCGCCCCGCTTTCGCCAGCCTGTCAAATGTAGCGTTGAATCGTGTCTTCAATATCGCTGCGATTTATACCCAGCTCTGACAATTCCTGATCGGAAAAGCTGTTCAGATACTGTGCAGCCCGAACGATTTCGGAACTGATCGCACGTATGCGCATAGCGCGGTCGAACAACAGCAGGGCGCTATTCGTGGGGGGCAATTGCTTGCTTGGTGGGATGACATCAAACATGGGGTCTACCTCATAACTGGTTACGCGAGCGTGTTTTGGGCTGGCCCGTCGCTACTGGCGATAGGGTGCGCCGTGATAGACGCTTTGGTAAGCGCGTTGCTTGATTTCAGCCCGAGGGACGCCGATGTCGCTCAATTGGCGATCGTTCAACGCCTCTAGGTCGTGGACTGTGTTGGCGAAAATCCTGCGGCGGAAATGCTCGGTTCGGGCCTCTGCATAATCCGCGAACAGCGCAGAAAAAACGTTGCGGTTCGAGGTTATAGTCTGTGTCGCTTCCATGGTCTTCTCCTCCTGAATTTGGATTGCGGTTTTGGTCACGACTCAAATTAAGGAACCGGTTCTTAAGGAGAGAACACCGTTTCATTAAGCTCTGTTAACGAAGCTTTCTGGGTATAGTTTGAGGCGGAGATTTGTAGCTTGGAAAGCTTTGGCCCGTAATAAACGTAGGGCCGTTGGATGCGGAACAGGCGGTGTTCGGGCATCACCAAATTGGTTCGCGGTACAGCGCAAAGCATGGGCCGCTACGATCGTAGCGGCCCATGGAAATTCTTAGACTTCGTCCGGGTTCGGAACGATCAGTGTCGGGATATTCGACCGACGCAAGACACGTTTCGCCACCGTTCCGAGGAAGGTGTGCGAAAAGCCGTGGTCATGTGCGCCAAGCACGATCAGATCGCACCCCATCTCGACCGAGCGCCGGAGGATCACCTCGGCCGGGTGCCCGTCGGTGACCTCGATCGAGGTCACCTGATCACGGATCTTGGCGTCATCGCCTTCGAACTGTGCCCAGAACTTGGCTTGCCGTTCGGCCAGCACCTTGCGCACCATTTCATGGCGACGCTGGGCCGCGGTTTTACGCGTCTCTTCATTCAGGATGAACATGTCCATCGTGATCTTCGCGTCGTCCGACAGGGGTTCGTTCACATGCAGGACGTGAATTTCTGCCCCTGTTGCCATTGCAATGCTGGCCGCATTGCGCATGGCATGACCCGAGTTCTCCGACAAGTCGGTCGCGAACAGGATATTTGTCACCATTTGTTTCATAACATTATCCTTTCAGGTCAGTAGCCCAACAGCCTGGGTAGCCATAGCGACAGCTCAGGGAAAAACGCAATGATGAAGATCGCGATGGTATTAGCCGCCGCAAAGGGCAATGCACGCAACGAGATCTGCTCGATCGTTATGTTCGAAATACCCGATGCGATGAACAGGTTTTCACCCAGCGGCGGCGTCTGGAAGCCGATACCCAGCGTACAAACCATAACCACACCAAAGTGGATCGGGTCGATACCGACCGAATAGGCCACAGGCAGCATCACCGGAACCAAGATCAGGATGGTGGCCAGTGTCTCCATAAACATGCCGACGAACAGCAGGAAGAAGATGATCAGCGCCCAGATCACATAAAGGTTGTCGGTAAAGCTGAGCATCGAGTCCGCGATGATCGCCGGGATCTGGTTTTCCACCAGAAGGCGGCCAAACACGGTCGCTGTGAACAGGATCAGCAGAACACGGCCCGTCAGCCACGTGGTGGCTTCAAGCGACTGGAACAGCGACTGCCATGTCAGTTCACGATAGATGACCACGCCAACGAACAGAGTGTAGAAGATTGCGACGATTGCAGCCTCGGTCGGGGTAAAGAAGCCGGTATAGATACCACCCAGGATCACCAGCGGCGCCATCAGCGACCAGAACCCGCGATACATCTCGCAGGCCACATGACGCAGCGACCAACCTTCGGCCACACCTTTGTACCCACGCTTCTTAGACATGAAGTAGTTCAGGATCAGCAAGCTGGTGGCGATCAGGAACGCCGGGACAAAGCCCGCGATGAACAGTTTCGAGATAGAAACCGACTGGAAGGTGCCGAACTTTTCAACTGCTTCCAGCGGAGGCGCCATACCGAGCGCGGCAATGCCGAAGATCACCATCGGGATGGAGGGAGGAATAATAATCCCGAGGCCGCCAGAAGAAGCGGTAATAGCAGAGGCATAGCCGCGCTCATAGCCACGGTCGATCATTGCTGGGATCATCAGCATCCCCACGGCCGCGGTTGTTGCCGGGCCCGAGCCCGAAATGGCGCCAAAGAACAGACAGGCCATAACCGTTGCAGCCGAAATACCGCCGGTGAATGGACCAGCCAGACTTTCAGCAACATTGATTAGGCGCTTTGAGATACCGGCGGCCTCCATAAGAGCCCCCGCCAGAATAAATGCAGGCAGAGCCATCAGTGGGAACGCACCCACCGAGGTAAATGCAATCTGCACGAACTTGATTGGGTTTTCGCCCAGGTAAAGGAACGAGAACAGCGATGCCACACCCAGCGCAACCGTGATCGGTGCACCGATGAGCAGCAGTAAAAGAAACGATCCAAATAGGATTGTGACGATTTCGGATTCCATGGTTTTTCCTCCCTGCCTCAGTCGCGTTTAGCTGCTTCGGTGGCAGCTTTGATTTCATCAAGGTCGATCTGGTCAGGATCATGGATGTCTTCGCCTTTGATCAGGCGGCGATAGTTCACCTGAATGATGCGCACGGTCATCAGCGCAAAGGCGAGAGGCAGAACCATGTAGACATACTTCATTTCGATACCCAGAGTCTGGGACTTCCAGAACTTGTTCATCTTGTTGAAGACAAAGTCCGTGGCCAGATACAGGAAGTAGACGTTGAAAAAGAGCCAGAAGAGATCAGCAAAAGCCTCTATGTACTTGATGTAGCGTTCGGGCAGGAACTTGAACTGGAAGGTCACCCGGTTATGCGCGCCTTTCAATGCCGCATAGCTGGCGCCAAAGTAGACAAACCAGACGAACATGTAGACTGATAGTTCTTCGATCCAGCTGTACGAAAAGCCAAAGACTTCACGCGCTATGATCTGTACAAACAGCAGACAGACGAAGCCGGATAGCAGGATCCGGCAGATGATACTTTCGATATTGTCCAGAAATTTCCAGAACATTGCGGAATTCCCTCCTCCCTGAGATGAAAAGAGCGCCGAAGCGCTCTTTTCCTTTTCGCTCATTGGCGATTATTGCTGGACGGGCTCGCGGCCGATGGCCTCGAGGACCGTGTTCAGTTTCTCGACGCCGCCGATGGACTCATAGAACTGAGGCCATACTGCACCGGTTGCCAGTTCGATGAACTCGGCCTCATCGTTCTCAGGATCGATGATTGCCATGCCTTTTTCAGTCAGCTCTTCTTTGATCGCAGCTTCAGAGTCGCGCAGGAACTGAGCGGAAATCTGAGTTGCTTCCTGACCGGCTTCCAGGATGATCTTCTGGTCTTCTTCGCTCAGACCCTGGAAAACAGATTCCGAAACGATCAGCGGTTCGATCGAGAAGATGTAACGCAGGTTGGTCACGTGGTTCTGGACCTCGTAGAACTTCATTGCGTTGATCGTCAGGTAAGGGTTGTCCTGACCGTCGACAACTTTGGTTTGCAGACCGGTGAAGGTCTCGGACCATGCCATCGGAGTCGGGCTGATACCCCAGGACTTGTAGGTTTCGATCATGATTTCGTTCTTGGGAACGCGGATGATCAGGTCCTGCAGGTCAGCAACCGAGCTGACAGGTTTTTTCGAGTTGGTCAGACGGCGGAAACCTGTGTAGGTCCAGCCGATGATGCGCACACCTGCGTCACGAATGGTGTTTTCCACCAGTTCCTGACCGATCGGGCCTTGGGTCAGCTTTTCAGCATCTTCCAGCGACAGGATCACATAAGGCAGAGTGAATACACCAACCGAAGGCGAGAACGGCGTGATGTTGTTGATCGCCAGCAGCGACATGTCCAGCGTGCCGATTGCGGCCTCGTTGACGGTGTCCTGCTCGGAACCCAGCTGACCGTTCAGGAACAGTGTAGCTGTGTGTGCGCCACCCGATTTTTCTTCGAGTGCCTTAACGAAAGCCAAGCCAAGGGCTTCTTGTGCGCTGCCTGCACTATCGCCAACAGCAATCTTGAAGTTTTTCGCGTCGGCTGCGCCCGCAACCATCAGGGCTGCGACCGAAACGGCAGCAGTCATGGTGCCAAGCTTTTTGATGAATGACATAGATGTCCTCCCAGTTTTATCATGTTTCGAGGTGCGCGCTGACCTGGGGAGAGATGGCCAGTCCGATTCTACCTCGGCTTTTTCAGAGTAGCTCGTGAAATGTGTTTCTATGTTGCCATTCTTTGCGCGATAGGTTTCATATATATCGAACCTTACGAATTGGGTAGAAAATGGTTGCCTCACGCATCGGCGACAGCGACATCCGATTGCTGCGCGTTTTCAAGACGGTTGTGGAAAGTGGTGGTCTGTCTGCGGCCGAAGTTGAGCTGAATATCGGCAAATCCACCATTTCGAAGCATGTTACTGATTTGGAACTGCGATTGGGCTTAAAACTGTGCACGCGCGGTCCTGCGGGTTTCGCCCTGACAGAAGACGGCGCAAAAGTGCTGCAAGCAGCAGATCACCTGCTTGTGTCCGTGTCGCAATTTCGGAACGAGGTCAGCGAGATCAAGGAACAGTTGGGGGGAACGATCCGCATTTCGCTATTTGATCAATGTGCGTCAAACCCGGATTCCCGGCTTGCCCGCGCCATTCATCGGTTCAACGAAGCCGCCCCCTCGGTCCAGATCGAACTGTCCCTTGAGCCGCCAAACGTGATCGAGACCATGGTCATCAGTGGCCAGCTCGACATCGGAATTATTGCGCTGCATCGCCCTTCGACAAGTCTTAACTATGCTCCGTTATATGGCGAGAACATGTTCCTGTATTGCGGCCGGGAACACCCCCTTTTCGAAATACCAGACCAGGAACTCAGGACCAGTGACCTGCTCAGGTACAACTATGTTGGGCTCAGCGTGAACTCTCCGAACCTGATCGTCGGTCAGCAACTGGGTTTCAAACGGTCAGCAAAAGTTCAAAGCGAGCAGGCGCTGGCCATACTAATCCTGTCAGGGCGATACATAGGTTATTTGCCTGATCATCTTGCGCAGGACTTTGTGGACCAGGAAAAGATGCGGATGGTGTTGCCGGGCGAAACGCAATATCGAACCCGGTTTGCAGCAGTGACCAGAAAGCAACCTGAACCAACACGGGTGACAAACCTGTTTCTGGAAGTTTTGCAGAGCGAACATTCGAAACCCTGACAACTGCCGGGCTGGCACAACACGAGCCAACTGTGGTGAAGACGTGGTTCATCACATCCTGTCAACGGCCAAACGCGATATCGGATTCGCATTTTTGGCGTTGCCAAAAACTTGTGACTTCCTGCCACATCACTGGTGCTCGCCTTCTTATCACTTACATGCGCCTCACCAAAATGAGGCGGACAAATGATAGACGACGATCCCCAACCCGTAGGGTATTACGACACGCACGATATATGGACCCTGGACCCAACGCCCGCGGACCAGTTGGTCTATGATGCCTTTGCCTCGGGCGTCGTCGATCTTCTGCAAGTGTTGGATGACAACAAGACCATGATGTCACGGGACGTTTACGCAAGACTGTTCGCCTCGCTGTTGGATCTTTCCCGAACTTTGGGAGAATACGAAGATGGATGGAAGCCGGACTAGGGGACGATTACCAAGAACCCGCTGTTCCAATGCACGGTACGGGGGGTGGCGGTTCAGGCGCCGCCCCGTACCTAAAGACTAGTTAGCTTGCGGTTGCGTTCCCAAGCGCGTTCAACAGAGTGTTCAGATTGTGCTGGAACATCGCGAGATAGCTGGTGGCCGGACTACCGCGTTCCGACAAGGCGTCTGAGAAAAGCCGTCCACCAATCACGATACCGGTTTCATCCGAGATTTGCTGAATCAAAGTAGGGCTTGTGATGTTTTCAACAAACAGCGCCGCAGCACCATCCGCCTTCAGTTGATCAATCAGAACAGCAAGATCCTTGGCTGATGGCTCCGCCTCGGTATCGATGCCAACCGGCGCAAGGAAAGTCAGTCCGTAGGCGTCTGCCAGATAACCAAATGCGTCATGTGCAGTCACAACCGTGCGGCGATTGGCAGGCAGGCCTGCCAGCTTCGTCTTGGTTTCTGCATCCAGCGCCTCAAGCTGCGCAATATAGGCCGCAGCATTGGCAGCGATTTCTTCGGCGTGCTCGGGCATCGCCTCTGTCATCACGTCGGCCACATTGGTCACGTAAATCATGCCGTTCGACAGCGAGTTCCAAGCGTGGGGGTCGATTTTGCCCTCGACTGTGACAGGCGTGATACCATCGGTGGCAACGTGCACGGTTGCGTCAGTGCCCGATTCAGCGATCAGGGTATCGGACCATGTCTCAAAGCCCAGACCGTTGACAAAGATGATATCCGCCTGGGCAACGGCCTTCGCATCTGCAACCGAAGGCTGATACACATGCGCATCCGCATCCGGGCCCACGATTGTCGTAACTGTGGCCAGATCGCCCACGACCTCTTCGACCATGTCGCCGAGGATCGAAAAGCTGGCGACGATCTTGACGTTGTCTTCTGCCGCAACGGTCGGCAATGCAGCCAAAGCAAACGACACAGAGGCGATGCCGGCATAGAGTGACTTCACAAGAGTCATTGTGCTCTCTCTTCTTGTTGAATTTGGGCAATGGGGATGTCTTTGGAAACAGACGGTTTGCGCATCCGTCTGCCAAAACCAAGGGGACCGAAAATGGCCGAGAACAGAAAGAACCCACCGGCAACCAAAACGATCGCCGGGCCGGACGGCGTGTCCGGGAACAGGTAGGACAGGGTCAGGCCGATCCAGCAGCTGGACAAGGCAAATACAAAGCCCAGGACCAGTTGCCCGGTGATCGTACTGGCCCAATAGCGCCCAGCGGTCGCAGGCAGGATCATCAAGCCAACGGCCATCAACGTTCCCAGTGTTTTGAACGCGGCCAGCAGGTTCAGAACCAGCAGCAGCATAAAACCCTGATCAACCAGCCACGGCCGGCGCGTTTGAGTTTCGAAGAAAACCGGATCACAGGTGCTGACAATCAGCGGACGAAGCAGAACGGCGAATGCCAGCAATGTTACTGTCGCCACCCCGCCGACAAGGATCATCGACGCGTCGTCGATCCCAAGGATTGATCCAAACAGGAAGCTTTTTAGTGGAACCGCGGACCCTGCTGCAGACAGGATAAAGATACCCACCGCCAATGCGATCAGATAAAGCGAGGCAAGGCTGGCATCGCTGCGCAGGATTGTCCGGCGTGCAAGAAAGGCGGTCAAAATGGCGACGCCAACACCCGCGATAAGCCCTCCGACCAGCAGTGACATGACTGACAAGCCTGCCGTGACAAAGCCGATGACGATGCCTGGCGTAATCGCATGGGCCATGGCCTCACCAGCCAGCGATAGGCGACGCAGAACAAGAAATGCCCCCACCGGCGCGACCGAAGCCGACAAAACCGTGGTTGCCACAAAAGCGCGACGCATGAAGGCAAAGCTCCACATTTCGACGATCAGGTCATACATTGGCGTGCTCCGGTGTTGAATGGGTGCCACGGAACATCCAGGACGCCTGACTTTCCGAAAGGTATCCTTGTGCAACCAGCCGGTCTGGTGTCAGAACGTCATTCACCGGTCCGTGGGTCGCCTCTTGCCCGCCCAAAAGCAGCGCGTGGCTGCAATAATCCAGCACCGAGGAAAGATCGTGCACCACCAAAACCACCGCGCGCCCCTCATCGCGCCATCGGCGGATAATCGACAATAGATGTGCTTCGGTACTTTGGTCGACTGCGGCAAACGGTTCATCCAGCAGGATCAGCGGCGCGTCCTGCATGATAACCCGCGCGAACAGCGCGCGCTGCAATTGCCCACCTGATAGCATATGCAGAGGCCGGTCAGCGATATCCAGTACCCCGGCCTCATCCAGCGCGGCGGCCATCCGGTCGCGCGCGGCGGCGTCCAGCCCGGTACGATAACCAAACCCGCGCCATGCCCCCATCGCGGCAAGATCCCTCACACGGATGGGAAATCGGCGGTCGAACTCGGTCATCTGCGCCAGGTACCCGATGTCACGAGGACGCCCTTGCGGCCAAGTCAAACTGCCCGAAAGCGGATCCATCAAGCCCAGCAGCATCTTTACAAAAGTGCTCTTCCCCGACCCGTTTGCACCAAGAACGGCAAGGGTCGTTCCGGCCGCGATATCCATGGAGAGGCGGTGAAACAATGTCAGGTCGCGGTAGCCCAACGTCAGATCGCGGATTTGCAAAACGGCCGACATCAAATCACCGCGTAAATCGCGAGCCACAAGAGCGCCGACAGCGCCAGAGCCCCCGCGACCAGCGCCGGAACGCTGAATTCTGTCAGACACTTACCCCTTTGGGTGTCAGCTTTTTGCAATGACAACGGCAACGCCTCCTGTGTTTGGACAGGGGCAAAGCGAGCGCAAAGTCGTGCACGGTACGGACCGCTTGAAACATTGTCATCTCCCTCTGGGACACCCCGCCCAGGTTCATAAATTTCGGATGGCAGGTCTCCTGACTTGCGGGTCAAAGCTATCCCGATCCTTCCCAGGCTATTGCCCAGTGGACGATCTCGGGTCGCTCGCCGCCTACAGTTGCGGGGGCAGTCACGGAATTGGCCTTTTTACAGAACCGCACCGTATTCCCTTTTATCCCTGACCGCAAAATACAGTCGGGAACCATCGCGAGGACAAAATACGAATTGATTTGATTCGACAAGAGCGCAAACCTGTGAGGGATGGCTATTCGTTCCAGTCACCGGTCGACTACGGAGGACGCGGTAGACGTGAGGCAACGGTGGATACTACACGAGCCCCGCTTCTTGCAGCTTCAGACCCACGCCAACGGTCTTTTTGACTGAATTTATTCTGCCCGGACTTTTTTTGTCTGCAGTGGGATGATTTGGGTCTTTGACATCGCAGGTTATTCGCCTGACGGGGTGCCGATGTTAAGCGATTGATCTATTTGATCGATTGCCGTCTGAGCGGGGTGTTTTGGATAGTCTGACGCCGGTTGCGGCAAGGTGCAACCGCGGTTGTCGAACTAAGTTAAAGTGTTTGGTTTGAGGAAGAAGCGGATTTTCGCAAAACAGTAGCCAAACTTCCGATAAGCGGGACAAAGCTGACTAATGCCGCGATGGCGCAAAGGTCTGCTTTCGGAAGCGATCAGATGCACCTGAACGGAGGCTACTGATTTACCGGTGCCAGATTCTGGAAGTTGTGATCCCACTCTGTGATTGACATGGATGAGCGACGTGTTCTGATCGGCTTGCCAGACGGAAGGTGCCAACTCGTCAGGGCAATCGCTCTAAGAAGCGTGCGCGTCAACACAGGGGCAGAGCTTTTGCGGATAACTCTCTGGGGCAACTCACGATCAATAAGCCTTGTCGTTTTGCCCATTATTAGTGGACTTTGGTTGGCGATAGGCGTGGGCATCATAAGTGCACTGACCCCCAACTATTCGCATATCGACCAATTCATGAGCGCACTCGGGGCTGTAGGGGCCCCCTTGGCGACGTGGACCAACTATGCCGTCTTCATACCGACAGAGATTTGGCTTCTGGCGTTCCTCGCAAGACTAAACAGTTGCCTCCCAGGCAGCAGGACAAAACGAATCTCGATATTGCTTCTATCCGCTTACGCCATTCTTTTGATACTTGCCGCCTTTCTGCCTTGTGATGCGGGGTGTGATAGTCGAGGCAGCGACGAGAACATGACAAGCACGTTGGTCCATATTGCTCATATGGCAATTGCGGTGACGGCTTATCCGCTTGCGTTGATCGGTTTGCTGATCCTCAGCCTGACTGCCCCACCAAATTCGCTTCTGCGGCGCTTGGCGCCGCCAGCTACAATCGTCGGCTTCTGTTTGTTTATCACAATTTTCTTGATGCCAGTAACACAAGGCTTATTCCAACGCCTCCTCGAAGCATGGATCTACTTCCAATTTATATCGCTGGGACTATATGCTGCTTCAATTTTGCCTCAAAACTGACCTTCCTGCGGTGTGCAGCATTGGCCAAAGTGGGCTCAGAGCGATCGTTCTCTGCCCCCAATTTGGATGACAGCCATCAGCTCGAAGCGGTCATTCCTTACATCCTGCCTCGGAGATAGCAGTCGTTCCATCAAGGAACGGTGTTGGTAGAGCAGGCCACCTTCTGGACATTCGCTGTTTGCGCAGTTTTGGCGGCCACGAAAGGCAGCAATGCGCAGATGGTGAACCTTGCAAATTTTAGTGGGATGTCAGCACTGAGACCAAAGCGTCGGCGCAATTTCCATCACCCTGTCTGCCTTGCAAAATGGTTACAGCCAAGGCTTGAAATGAAGACTCGTAATTCTCGGTTTTACGCCGTTCCCATCAAATAGTGTTGTTTTCATTGACACATTGCCTTGCATGCGATCCGCTAAACTACGTCATCTGTTTTAACGCAAGGATTTGATGTCATGCCAGAATCACTCAACCTGCATAAATTTGAAAACCTAAGTCCTTTCCAAATCAAAGACGAACTTATTAAGTTGGCGCAAAAAGAGGCGCGGCAGATGGCTTTGCCATACCTCAATGCCGGTCGAGGGAACCCTAACTGGATCGCCACTAAAGCGCGGGAGGCGTTTTTCCTTTTAGGGCAGTTCGCTATGACAGAAGCTCAGCGCCATCGTAATGAGCCGCAGGTCGGTTTGGCCGGGATGCCGCAAGGGCCAGGCTGTTATGACCGGCTAAAAGCATATTGTTCCAAATCGGTTGAAGGAAACGGCCCTCCAGGTGCGGAAACTTTGGTGGCCGTAGTGGATTTTGCGATTGAGAAATTTGGTTTTACACCGGACGATTTCGTGCTCGAGTTGACCGACGGTATTGTTGGCGACCACTACCCGATGCCCGACCGGTGCATGGAGCACAACGAGGCGATTGTCCACGAATACGTTATGTGGGCGATGTGCGCGGGGCACCGTCCGGATGCGAAGTTCGATATCTACGCAGTTGAGGGTGGAACCGCTGCAATGTGTTATATTTTCAAGGCACTCAAGAACCAGCGATTGCTGAATGCCGGCGACACCATTGCGTTGGGCACACCGATTTTCACACCCTATCTGGAAATGCCGGTACTTGAAGACTATGGGCTGAACACCGTGGATGTATCTTCGAAAGAAGAGGACCACTTTCAACTGAACGACGATGATTTCGAAATCTTGTCCGACCCGAAAGTCAAAGCACTATTTCTGGTCAACCCGGGCAACCCGTCTTCAGTCGCTATCAGCCCCGAAGTCTCGACTCGGCTTGTCGAGTTCGTAAAGAACCGCCGCCCGGACCTGATCATTCTGACTGACGATGTTTACGGGACCTTCGTTCCGAATTTTCAGTCTATCTTGGGGCATCTGCCTGAGAACACAATCGGGGTCTATTCGTACTCCAAGTATTTCGGTTGCACCGGGTGGCGTTTGGGCGCGATTTTGGTGGCCGAGAACAACATCTTCGACAAGATGATTGCGGAGGCTACGGACGAAACCAAGGCCGTCGTCAACGCACGGTACGAAACGTTGACGCCTGATCCATCCTCGTTCAAGTTCATCGACCGGATCGTCGCCGACAGCCGCGATGTTGCGCTGAACCACACCGCAGGTCTATCACTGCCGCAGCAGGTGATGATGACTTTGTTTTCACTGGTCGAGCTTATGGACGAAGAGAAGGCCTATCAGAAATTCTGCTGGGGTATTCTGAAGCACCGCTTTGACGAGTTGGTCGAAGGGATGGGCATCGAAGTTCCAGATAACCCGCTGTTCGACAAATACTACGGTATCATCGACTTCGAATTCTGGCTCCGTAAATACGTGGGAGAAGAGGTGGTCGAGTGGATTAAAGAGAATGTCCACCCGCTAGATATATCCTTCAAACTGGCTCAGGATCACGGGATCGTTTTGCTGAATGGATCGGGCTTTGACGCGCCCAACTGGTCAGCGCGGGTATCGTTCGCCAATTTGGATGATAGTGCTTACCGCCAGATCGGAAGAGCGGTGCGCGCGGTGGCCACGGGTTACGTGCAGGCCTACCGTGCCTCGAAAGGACTGCCGTTGCACGGTTGAGATCTAGCAATAGCAAAGAGAAACGGATCAGCGTGATGGTTTGCACAAACGCTGATCCCACCCGTCCAGGTTAGGACCCCGGTTGTCGCGCCCATTTCCGGTTTGACTCACGGAACAAAAGCCACAACCAACGGTCCCCAGAGCGTTAGGAAGATGTTAGCCACGGCATAGGTCATGGTGAAGGCTGGTGTGGGAGTCGAGTTTCCGGCCTTTTCCAATAGTGTCGCAAAACCGGGATTGCCCGAGCGTGATCCGGTCACAACCGCACAGGCCTCAATCGGGTTTTTAATACGCAGGGCGAAATAGTTGATTGGGAACTGCACGATCATGGGCATCAATGTAACCACCACACCCAACAGCAACAGCGTGATCCCATATTCCTGAATCGCTTCTAGTGCGGGCTTGCCTGCATTGAGGCCAACGACACCAACAAACACAGCTAATCCAAAGCTCTGAAGGAAATTCGCGGCCCCTCGGTTAATGCCGCCGATCTTGGGTCGCCGGATGCGCATGTAGCCGATGATCAACCCTGTAACTAGGCAACCGAGACCGGACCCCAAAGCCACTTTGGTTCCTGCGATGACAAAACTGATCTCTCCTATCAGAAAGCCGATGGCGACGCCGATCCCCAATGCAATGAAATTGGTTACCGAGGCCGAAGGCGGAACGTAGCCCGCAACTTTCGCAACTCGATTCAGATCGTCCTTGTGACCGACAATACTGACCTCGTCACCTGCGTGTATCTCGGTGTTGTGCAGGACAGGGACATCATGGCCCATGCGGGTGATCTTTGAGATGTGAACGCCGCGCCTTTGATCCGCTGTCAGAGCCTCGCTCAATTCTGCCAACGTTTTGCCGGTCAGTTTGCGGTTGGTGACCACTACGTTGCGACGTTCCTCTACAACCGTCAGTTCAGGAGGATACTCTCCGATTTCACCACTGGCGCTACCCTCGAACTGGGTCAAAGTCGCTACGAGGCCGGAGACGACCACAACGTCTCCTGCATTGACTATTGTTTCAGGATTCGGATCCACAGGAGCGCCATCGTGGAGTAACCGTTCGACGATCAGATCACCATCATAACCGCTTTCGATGTCTTTGACGGGTTTTCCGGCAATGGTTGCATCGGCATTTACCTGATAGGCTCGGGCGTCAAACCGGTTCATAGGAAGGAACTCACCTTCCTCTAGTTTGCGACCGCCGCCGCTGAGTTTCTGAGCCAGCTTAATCGCTTCTTGTCGCAGGTCGACACGCATAATGATTGGAATGACACTAACTGCCAATATTGGGCCGATCGAACCGAAGATATAAGTAACCGAGTATCCTACGGCGATGTTGGTTTTTAACTTTTCCGCCTCGTCTGCGGCCAGCCCAAGCAGATCGATGGCATTTCCAGCGGTGCCGATGATTGCAGATTGTGTCAGACCACCAGCGGCCAATCCAGCCGCCAACCCTTTATCCAAGCCGGCCAACCGGGCAACAACAATAACAAAAAACAACCCCCAGAGGGTCATCATAAACGCGGCCAGTAATTTGGTCAGGGCAGTTCGGTTCAAGGCCGCAAAAAATTGAGGCCCGCCATTGTAGCCGACCATAAATATGAAGAGGGAAAAGAAAACATTCTGAACATCGGTACTGAGGTTGATACCGCCGATCTGGCCAATGAAGACCGCCACCAACAATGTACCAGCGATGCCCCCCAGTTCGAACTTGCCGACCCGAAACTTCCCTACGCCGTATCCCAGACCCAGACAAAGAAACAGTGCCATGATCGGGAAGGCGCGCAGTTGTTCTGTAATCAATTCCATTGTGAAATCTCCCGCGTCCCAACGGTGGTCCTTTCCGTTCAAGATACAGCGCCTTACTGTATTGAAAACAAAAAATTTAGACGATGGGCGTCGTGCGGGCTTTTCGAAAGTAATTGGAACAAACTTTTTGAAGAGCAGATTGTTTTCTGACCCGGTTTACAGGAATGAAGCCGCAAGTTTGAACCTTGGGCGACTGTGTACAGGACACCGTCTTCATACACGCAGTTAAGTCTTCAGTCTCTGCTCTCAGACAATTCCAGTTCCGAGAGTATGGCCGCGTTGTTGGCGTGAAACTTTTCTTGGGTCTATTGGAAGACAACCAACAAATTTACGCTGGAGAAAAGACGGTCATCCAGGCTGGCAGCTTTTTCCGCTGACCCGCCAAGTGCGCCTCAAATCCAATGTCCGCTTCGGGCTGCGACCGGTCAACTGTACACGCAGCACCCAGACGGCTAAGCAATGGCGGCTCGGGGCCCAAAGCGGGCGTCTTCAGCATGCTTTCTTTGCTAAGACCTGTTTCTGAAAGCGATGGATTAGCGCTGTTCGAAACCGGACTTTGTCACACCATCCTTGCCAATGCAGCTTCTGGTTCATCACTGGACCGCATGGGTAAGAAAGGAGTCGATTCAGAGTACAACCACTTAGGGAACTTTATTAAAAATCATTTATCTTGAGTGAACCATGCAAGTAAGTTGACGCAGGGTAAACCTTTGTAATTCTTAAGCAAATCATGAAATTTTAGTTTCAAAACAAATACTTCAAAACCGAGCGACCAAGGCCTAAGCCAACTAGAGCAGTTTAATTCCGCGCCAAGACGTCCAAATAGCCACCAGCCCTTGAACTTCAACCGTGCCTGCGCGGGCGTGAGTTTCGCCCGTGAGGTCCCTATTCAAACAGGATGGTCCCCATGAATTTTCTTCTGCGTGGTAGCCTGGTTACTCAAATCACCATCGGTCTTGTCGCCGGTGTTCTGCTTGCCACCCTTTGGCCTACTGCCGGGTCAGCGGTCGGCCTGCTTGGCGACTTCTTTGTCGACGCATTGAAAGCCGTTGCACCGGTACTGGTGCTGATCCTGGTTTGCGCTACGATCACAAACCACAAAAAAGGCAGCGAGGCGCGTATGGGCCCCGTGGTGCTTTTGTATATAGTCGGAACCTTCGCAGCTGCACTGGTTGCGGTTGCAGCCAGCTTTATGTTTCCGGTTACTCTGCATTTGACAGGTACGCCCGAGCTTTTGGATGCTCCGGACGGTTTAGCTGAGGTGGTTAAAAACATCCTGCTGAAAATCGTGGATAATCCAGTGAATGCTTTGGCAACAGCCAACTACATCGGCATTCTAGCTTGGGCCGTAGGTCTGGGACTTGTTTTCCGTCACGCAAGTGACTCGACCAAGACCCTGATGTCGGATCTGGACGGCGCGATTACCAAGATCGTCGCAGCGATAATCCGGGTGGCTCCAATCGGCATATTCGGCATCGTGGCCTCGACTATTGCTGAGACCGGCTTTGAAACACTTGCAAGCTATGGCCAACTTCTGGCGTTACTGCTTGGCTGTATGATTTTCATGGCGCTGGTTGTGAACCCGCTGATCGTGTTCCTGCGCATCCGCAAGAACCCATATCCGCTGGTTTTCACATGCCTGAAAGAGTCCGGGATTACCGCTTTCTTCATGCGCAGCTCGGCCGCCAATATTCCGGTAAACATGGAACTTTGCCGCCGCATGGATTTGGATGAAGAGACGTACTCAGTCACTATCCCAATCGGTGCTACGATCAACATGGCCGGTGCTGCGATAACCATCACAATCATGACGCTGGCAACCGTTCATACGATGGGAATTCAGGTTGATTTCGTCTCGGCTGTTTTCCTGAGCGTCATTGCTTCGATCGCTGCCACTGGGGCTTCGGGCGTAGCAGGCGGATCACTGTTACTGATCCCAATGGCCGCCAGCTTGTTTGGCATCGACAATGCAACGGCTATGCAAGTGGTGAGCATCGGCTTCATAATCGGCGTGCTGCAAGATTCTGCAGAAACCGGTTTGAACTCGTCGACCGACGTTCTGTTCACTGCGGCGGGATCGTTTCAACAAGGCGACCCTTACCCACGTAAATTGCCTGCGGCACAGCCCACGGCTTAGCCACTACGTAAAACACTTCAACCGGTGGCACTGGTCACCGGTTGAAGGACAGATTGGTCCGCATGTAAGACTTCCGAAACCGTTGCAGTGAACGAACGGTTCCGGTTTGGGCCAATTTCACGGATTTCAATGCCCGGTTTCGGGAAATCACGCTGCACAGCGGCGACGGAACCGGCACTTTGCCGGTCCATGGAGGCAAAATTCGCCGCACCAGCATCAGCCGGCTTTGTCCGCATGGCGGTCTTTGGCACAAGCTGGGGCGAACGGCGGCTTTGTCCGCAATGCGGTCTCTCGGGAAAATTTAGCAAACGACCGCATTGAGCCCAAAGCGGTCAAATGTTCAGCAAAGCCCTTGCCGCCGCAGCGGAACACGGCATTCGCCTGACAGTAGCAATGACAGTATCGGCATTTTTGACATGAAAAATATCGGGTGGTCTGAATGCACAACCAAATATTTGTTGTCAAATTTCAAGCATAAACTCTATGCGTCCATACAGATCAGTCTTTCTAAATCGGATGGCCCTACTCAGGCACTATGTTGTGATTGATCCTGAACAGATTTTTTGGATCATAGTTGCCCTTTATTTTCGAAAGCTTCCCGCTGTTTAGGCCGTATGCACCAGCCATATGTTCCGCTTCGTCTTCGGGCATAAAGTTTACATACGCGCTACCGGTCGCATGAGGCCGCATCTGATCATAAAGTCCTTGCGCCCACGCAATACACTCACCATCCTTGTTTGGGTCTTCCCATCGTGTGTGAACATTCATTATGAAGTGTGCTGATCGTTGCGGATAAGCTGTTGAGTCTGGTTCAATGCGTGCCATTGCGCCACCTACATGCGCTATAAATACTTCGCAAGCAGGGTCGGGAAGGCTGGAAACCGCCTCGAGAAGTCCTGTGATTGCTTCCGAGGAAAGCGCGTCGAAATCATGGCTTTTCCAATAGTTCCGAGCGCCCGGTGTAAGCAAAGGGTCGAATGCTGCTTGCCAGTCTACAAACTTGTGAGGTGAGATAACGTCGGCTATAGGTTCTCCAAGCGCGCGCAAAGCCGACATTGCTATTTCACCCTCGTTCATAGGGCCGCTGTAGCAAGCCGCGAAGATTAGCACCTCTCTACCATGCCACTCTTCTGGTAGGAACGGGAGAGGAGGAGCTTTTCGCATCACGCTCCAGACGGTCAGCTCATCGGGTGAATCATCTGCAATGGCTGCGAATTCTGCAAGCAGCTCTGGCGCCTTTTCGATCGGGTGAACGATCAGGCCGGACAGAACATCGGGCCCAAGATCATGCAACTGGAACTCGAATGAGGTCACGACGCCGAAATTGCCGCCTCCACCGCGGATGGCCCAGAAAAGCTCCGGATGGCTTGTGGGCGAGGCGGTGACAATCGTCCCATCTGCCGTCACAACTTCTGCCGACAGAAGATTGTCGATCGTCATTCCGAATTTCCGCGTCGTCCACCCAAAGCCGCCACCAAGAGTCAGGCCAGCGATTCCAGTTGTCGAATTGATGCCGACAGGGACAGCAAGCCCATGAGCCTGAGTTTCGCGATCTACATCGCCAAGCAATGCACCCGGTGCAACCCTAGCAGTCTTGTTGACAGGGTCTACGTGTACCGATTGCATCTGGGACAGATCGAGTAATACCGTCTCGTCTGCAACAGCGTGACCTGCAATTTGATGCCCACCTGATCGGATTGACATTATGAGGCTGGCGTCTCTAACAAAGTTTACAGCTTTCTGTACGTCGCTCGCCCCCATCGCGCGGATCACGAACCCAGGGTGACGTTCGAACATGCTGTTCCATGTTGTTCTTGCGCCTTCATATTCCGGAGTGCCCTGTAAGTAGACGCCGCCGCGAAGCGAGGAATTAAGCGCATCCAAAGCGTCTTGACTCACAGTTGCCGTGATTCCGTCGAGTGTTTTTATGTCGTACATGCATAGGCCTCCCTGTTTTCAGGTCAGGCTTCTTGCGCGGCTGCCTCATGTAGTTGTGACTTCCGATGCGTTGTCCCGCAGATAAATCGCCTCGGATTAGGTTTTTGAACTGCGAATATTCAGGCGAAAATTCCGGGATCTATCTGATCCACGGGTGTAATGACATCGGCTGGGATGTTAAGGCGCTCGGCCGCCTTTCTAAGACTTTCCTCGTCGGGGGCCTCATACAGGCAGTATGTTTTGCGCTTGTCTGCGCTGAGGAACGAGAAAATCCACTCGACCCCGACTTCGTCATTGATCTCTTTGATGTGAATTTTGTCGTCGTCGCTGACGTTCAGCTGCTCGGCAAAATTTCTCTCAATTATGTACCTTGGCATAATGCTCCCCCAAGCATCTAAATGACTTTAAACAGCTACTCCCTCGAGCTTTGACCTAAGGAAAACCATACTCAATTGCTGTGAAATTGCCAACGCTTCCCCTTCTAGTTGAAACGCTAGTTCCAAATCATTCGTGCGACCCCGTTGCCTTAGCGCGGATGCATACGCGGCCTTGCTGTGCGCAATCCACGGTGGGCACTTCATGCGCGTGTCTATTTCGATGGCCTTATGGAACATCCTCTCAGCGGCGTCCCAGTTTTTCAGCACCGCTGCCAGATTGCCCAGACGTCTTGCAGCCGCCCCGGCGCAAACTGTTGTGGCCCCAGCGGTGATCGTTAGCTCTTCGTATGGGGTCAGCATTTCATAGAGGGTCTCAGCATGTCCCAGATGCTCGACTGCGACACAAATGTCAGCGAGATAAGACAAAGTAGTTGAAAACATAGCATCAAGGGGAAGATCGAAGCCATTCTCTGACATTTCATTCAGTATGCGTTCAGCTGGTTCCTTGTATCCCAACTCGGCGGCAATAAGGCCAAATCCTGGTTTCCAGGAAATGTCTTCCGGGCTATCCGTCATCAGCTTCTTGATCACCGGTGCAACTTCGTGCAACCGGTTTTGTTCGCGGCGGATGGTAAACATCTGAACACCGAAGACGCCCTCAACATGTTCTCCATGTGTCTGTCGACCGATTTTCACCGCTTCGTTGGCATGCATCTCCGCCTGCTCAAAATTGCCATCCATAATTGCAACCATGGCGCGTGCGTGTTTCTGTACCCAGTAGAGTTGCAGATGGTTGTCCTTTTCCGAAATCTCCGTCAGCAATTCGAGTGAATGATCCATCAAGTCGCGGTCGGCCATTTCGGCCCCGACAAAAAGACTAAGTGTTCGGTCCCGGCCCTGATCAATACTCCCCAGGTTTTCGGCCGCTCGATGCATCGCATCAAGATTTTCACGCCAATGACGTACCTCTCTTCCTTTGCGTGCGACGAATGGTGCCCCAAAATGCATCATCATCACTGAGAATTGGGATTTATAGTCCCCCAGTTTCGCGGCCAGTTCCATTGATTGCTGACCAAAGCGTGCGCCTTCAGAAAACTGGCCGACAAACATATGTGCCCGTGCAAGTTGGCTCATCAATCTGCACTGCCGAACTTCGTCATCGTCGGGAAGGTCGTTCAGAGCTCTAACACAAAGCTCAATGGCCTCGCCGTGTCTCTTACTCGACATCATACACGAGTCCGCAAAATGGTTCGCAGCATCAGCGGCGAGCGCCACATCGTTTATTCCACGGGCGGCGTCCGAGGCCTCTTTCAAAGCCGCTATCCCCTCTGGCAACTGACCCAGGCTGTCATGGCTGCGACCAATCAGGATTTTGGCTTTGATCGTTTCGACGCCGTTGTCAGATCCAAGATTTTCAGCCGCTTTGAGTGTTTCCCTAGCGTTGACCATCGCCTCTTGGCTGGCGGATCGCGCCAATGCCATTTCGGTTGCCGTCTGCCATTTGTCGAACGCAGCACGCCATTCTTCGGCCTCTGAAAGATGGCGGGCAACCAACTCGGGCCGGCGTTCAATCTCTGCTGACCGCAACTGCATCAAAGCACGGGCCACGTTTGCGTGTTGTTGCCTGCGGGTTGAGCCCAACATGGATTGATAGGCGGTATCCCGAATAAGGGCATGACGGAAAACGAAATACCCTCGATTGTACCCGCTTTCAAAGATCAAACCCGTTCGAGACAGCTCTTCTATACGAGATTGAATTTCCGCACTGGCAAGACCTATTGCGGAAGCCAGCAAGCTAGGCTCGAACTCCCGTCCAATGACGGCTCCTGTTAACGCTACTTGTTTGGCCTCTGGTGAGACTGCGTCAAGACGTGCCATCAGCGTGCCTTTCAAAGACGAAGGTATGTGGACCTGCCCGTGCTCACCCGCCTCAACAATCGCCCGGGCCAACTCCTCGACGAACAATGGCACGCCGTCCGTCTTTTCAATGATTGTGGCGATTAGCGCATCGTCCGGTGCTTTTCCGGTAACATTGAGAACTAGGTTCGAGACATGGGTCGTATCAAACCGACGCAGCTGGAGCGTATGTACGTGCGCTTCGCCGTCATCATGGGCAAGTTCCCAGCCGGGCCTGTGGGTGATCAAAATCATCAAAGGCAGATCTGCGCAAATTGCTTTGAAGCGATCCAAAAGAGCTTGGGTGGAAGGATCAATCCAATGCGCGTCCTCAACACAAAGAATAACAGGACGCGTGCTTGCGCGTACCTGAACCGTGTGGATTAACGTCTGAATCGTGAGGTCACGTTGCTCCTGCGGTGACATATCGAGAACGCTTCGGGCAAGAGCACTGTGAGGCGCAACCAGCGCGGCAAAGACGGGCAGAACCTTTTCCCATTCCAAGCCCTCCCGGCTTTCCAACATTTTTTTGACAAGATCGAGAATTTGATCGTCATCAAAATCTGTCCCCACACCAGCATCCTGAGAAATCCTCTGGGCGACGGGGTGGAACGGGCTACTGGAAAGGTAAGGAGAGCAGTTCAGCCTGATAATATCAGCTTCGCTAGCCGCTACGGCATTAGCGAGAAACTCTTCCGCCAATCGCGATTTACCGATTCCAGCTTCACCGGCAAGCAGAACAACCTCTCCCTGACTGTTCTGCGCACGCAGCCATGATTGTAAAAGGATACCTTTTTCGTAGTCGCGACCAATCATGACGCTGCCACTTTCGTCCCTATAAGACGCTCGAAACCGGCTTTCCGCGCTGTGTTCTGATACGACAGTCAAAAGGGTCCGTGGTTCTTTGAAACCTTTCAGCTCGGTTTGTCCAAGAGACGTAAACTCAAATAGCCGATGCAAAGCTTCTTCGGTCTCCTCAGCAGATAAAACAACTGAGTTCGGCTCTGCGTGTTCCTGAAGCCGCGCTGCCAGATTGACAATTGGCCCCGTCATGGCTCCTTCTTCGTAGGTGTTTTCACCGATCGTATCGCCAACTACCACGTCGCCACTCGCGATACCTAACCTGGCTGACAAACGCTCACCGTCAGGTGTTTTAAGCTCTCTGACCCGCCGAACGGCCTCAAGACCAGCCTTTACAGCCCGAACTGCATGATCTTCATATGCTGTCGGCCAGCCAAAAAACACCAGGAGACCGTCGCCCAAATACTTCGAGACGTAGCCGCCATACCTGCTAACTGCCCCTGCAACCGCATCCTGGTAGCTCTGCAGCAGTTCGCGCATGTCTTCGGGATCAAACCGGTTAGTCAACTCAGTCGAGGCGACGAGATCAGCAAACAAAACTGTTAAGTGCCGCCTCTCTGCGAGCGCTAATGAAGCAGGCTTCCTTGCGGATAAGGTCACGCCTTGCGATTCATCCGAAATGGGGACCCGGCCGACTTCGCCTGCATCCGCGTCTACGGCTTGTGACGGTTGAGACCAGTGCTTTTGGCCCGTCAATTCCTGAACCGCTGCCAGGATGATTTTTCGGTGGCCCAGACTAACCCCAAGCTCTTTAAGGTCGTCGTTTGACAGTAATGGTAGTACACGCGCGTCGATATCATGCCGTGCAAAAGCGTCTGAGTATTGTCCCAGTTCGAGATCGTCCAGCCATTTGTCGATTTCAATCGCCATAACGGGATCATGCTGAGATACGAGGCGCTAATCAAGAAAACGCTGTAAACACGGGCTGTTTTTTGGCTGCCAAACGTCTGTATTGCCTTTGACAGAAATGACACCTGCTGATCCAACTCTTTTCAGAATGCAGTGGTTTATTGCAGGTAGATCTCCCTTAGCGTGCATTTGCTGCGCTGCCGCGAAAGGCAACTTTGTCCGCTCAGCTGCCTTAAGTCATAGGTATTTCCAATGTCCGGTATGGGCCGGAAGCGGACCAAAGCGAACGCGTCAGGCCAGCCACTGAGCAATGACCGCTAAAGGCTCATCCTGCCCGTCTATGCCGGCCCAGAGAATGGCTGCATTGAGCCCCTTGTTCCAGTAGATCTTTAGGTCCAGCAGTTCTTCAGCGCTCCAATTCAGCATGCAAAAATACTGGATGAACAGGAAGGGTAGGAACGCCCTGAATTGTCAGTTCCCTTTCTCCGCGCCAGATAGCGCAGACGACCGCGAGAACGTCAGCGCCTTCCTGCACCGCAAGCTGATAAGCTTCAGTAACTGCACCACCCGTGGAAATGACATCCTCGATGAACGTTACCTTTTTCCCAGCGATGTCCTGGCCCTCTATTGCGCGACACGTTCCGTAGGTCTTTGCCGCCTTTCGAACGAATGCTGCTGGCAACCCGGTTTCAAGGGAAATCGCCGTGACCAAGGGGATACCTCCCAGCTCAAGCCCCGCAATAATTTCCGTATCCGAGGGCAAAAGGGAGCTCATCGCCTGCGCCAGTGGCTTCAGCAAAAGCGGATCACCTTCAAACCGATACTTATCGAAATAGCGGTGCGAGATCTTCCCAGAGCGCAGCAAAAATTCGCCCTCAAGCATAGCAATGTCGGCCACACGACGGGCGAGTTCAGATTTTGAAAATGTCTTTAGACTAATCATCGCATCCTCCAGCTTGAAAACGCCCCAGAAGTAGAAGAACGGCAAAACACTGTCAGCCCTTAGTTGTCGGATTGACTGTAATGTCCCGCTCAACTGCCAATTATCACCTAGTTTTAATCGTCCTAAATGGTGGTAAACGGCCGGATAGGGCTCTAACCGGGCATTTGAAAGCTCACTCATTGATTCCACGTGGTCGATCCGGCTTTAAGAGTGGATTCCACTTACTCGAGTTCTCAGGTAATACGTAACTATGGATATCGTCGTCATTACGACCATCATCACTTCTCTTTTTGTTGTAATCGGCGTGGCGGAACCGCTGGCCGCGCGAATGCGCCTGCCTTACAGCGTTATCCTCGCCGTCCTAGGGATAGTGATCGGGCTTGGCGCGACGTTCTTTCTCGACACAGACCTGACGGATGCATTGAATCCGGGGGCACAGGCAATTATCGATCTACCGATCCGGTCAGACGTCTTCCTCTATGTTTTCCTGCCCACGCTGCTCTTTCAGGCGACACTCGGCATGAACCTGCGCAGGATGCTGGATGACTGGATGCCCATCCTGATGATGGCCGTTGTGGCAGTAATTGTTGCGACACTTTCCATTGGCTATGCGCTCAGTTGGGCAAGTACGCTGCCGCTGGCCGCCTGTCTGTTGATCGGTGCTATTGTATCGACAACGGATCCCTCAGCGGTTGTCAGCATTTTCCGGTCGATTTCGGCACCGCGCAGGCTGTCGCGAATAATCGAGGGCGAAAGCCTGCTTAACGATGCTGCTGCGATTGCTCTTTTCGGGCTATTCATGAGCTTTGTTATGCTCGGGAGACCCAATCCACTGCTAAGTGAAGCCGTGGGGCAATTTCCGCTGTTGATCGCAGGTGGAGTTCTCACCGGTTGGCTCATGGCGCGCATGGCGGTTTGGCTGATGGCTTTCGTAGGCCGCTGGGAAATGGCGCAGATTTCAATATCCGTGTCTTTGCCGTATCTCGCCTATATCGTTGCAGAACAAAGCGTCGGAGCTTCGGGTGTCATCGCGGTGGTGGCTGCAGGTCTTACGCTCAACCTCACAGGCCCCGGTCGTCTGTCACCGGCCACCTGGACAAATCTGCAAGAAGTTTGGGACCTACTGGCACATTGGGCAGGCGCGCTGATCTTTATTCTGGCAGCATTACTGATACCGCGATTGCTGGAAGAGGTGCGGCCGTCTGACTTCGGCCTGCTGGTTGTGGTGGTTCTGGCTGCCATGTTCGCGAGAGCGGCAATTCTGTTCGGGTTGCTGCCATTGCTTACGGCAATCGGTCTGTCGCCAGCTGTTGAACGTCCCTATCGCACCGCAATACTGTGGGGTGGGCTGCGTGGTGCCGTGACGCTGGCGCTGGCTCTGGCAGTCACCGAAAGCACGCATATCCCGCTTGAGACCAAGCGCCTGGTCGGCATTCTGGCTACTGGCTTTACGCTGTTTACACTGATTGTTCAGGGTACAACCTTGCGCACGGTGATCACAAAACTGGGGCTCGACAAGCTTTCTCCGCTTGATACGGCACTTTCACGACAAGTGGTCGCTGTCGCTTTGCAATCGGTTCGCGAGGACGTGTCCCGCACCGCAGAAAACTATAACCTGACGCACGATATCGTCAGAAACGAAGCCAAACAGTTTAGTGAACGCCTGGACGAGGCCGTAAAGGCCGCCGAAGACAGTGCGCAGATCCTGGATCGTGACCGGGTCACTCTTGGCCTTATTGCACTGGCCGGTGCAGAGCGGGATTCCGTCTTGGCTCGGATGCGGGAACGCACCATGTCATCGGTTCTGAGTGAGAAGATTCTGTCCGATGCGGATCGGCTCATTGAAGGCGCACGGATTGGCGGGCGGATCGGCTATCAGCGCGCATCAAATCGGTCGGTCGTTTACGGCAGATCTTTTCGGATCGCCGTGTTTCTGCACAACCGGCTTCGAATTTCGTTCCCGCTCACGCGTATCACAACGGATAGGTTCGAAAGATTGCTCATGCAACGTCTGATCCTACAGGACCTCGATGGATTCGTCCGCGGCCGCATCCGCCGGATCCATGGCCGCCGGGTTGCCGAATTGCTGGATGAAGTGTTGGCGCGTCGATCCGAGGCGGTTGAGACGGCGCTGGACGGTCTGCGGCTGCAATTTCCCGGTTACGCCGAAAAGTTAGAGCGACGATTCATCCAGCGAACCGCGCTGCGCCTTGAAGAACGTGAATATGCGGTCATGCGCGAAGACGGCCTTGTGGGCGAAGAGCTTTATTCTGTGTTGATGCAGGAAGTGGCGACGCGACGTACGTTATCTGAAGGACGTCCGAAGTTGGACATCACTCTTAAAGGACGGGATCTGGTCCGGCAGTTCCCACTGTTTTCCGATCTCGACAAGTCTTCGCTTAGGAAACTCAGCCGGGCGCTGCGTACCCGATATGCCAACGCGGGTGATACCATCATTTCCAAAGACGAATTCGCCCAGAGTGTATTCTTCATTGCTTCCGGAGCTGTTGAAGTGGAACTCGGCCGGCACACCTCGCGGCTCGGTCGTGGTGAAATGTTCGGGCAATTGGCCATGTTATTGAAACGGCCCCGTCGCGTAAACGTACGGGCATTGGCACCGTCGACGCTGCTTATGCTCGACGAGGCAAGTTTCCGGCGCTTGCTGCGGCGAAGCAAGGCCATGCGAAACTCCGTCAAGATGAGCGCTGACAAGCGCATGATCGACCCCGCGGTGTTGGATCTGGATGAGGCCGAGGTATCCCCTGAAAAAGGGACCAAATCTTGAGAGGCTCTCAATTGGAAGGGAGCCGCGAAATCAAAAGTGCTGGTTCACGGACACCAATCGGGTTCTGTTTTGTTGAGTGACTACATTTGTCAGAGACTTGTTCACTTTAAAAAACCGACGCTACCCTCGACAATTCGTACATTCAACGGCAGCTCGCAGCCCGGAGCGGAAGTTGGCAACGACCAATCACCGAAGACATAGAAAATGGGCGTCGCCTACTCTGCCAATCCAGCTTGGCGCAGACCAGAGGCAATGTGTTCCCAATCTGACAAATTGCGCCACATTGGTTGAAAGCCACCGGCCAGAGCAATCAACGTGTTTTCCGGAACTGCCATCCCGCGGCTTGAAAACTCCTGACGGCGGTGGCGGACAAAGGCTTGCAACGAGGACTCCGCCTCTTTTTGTCGGCCCGAGTGCGCATATGCTGCCACTAGAAACGCAGCGGCCAATGAGTTCAGCCGTGCTTCGCCAATCAGCTTGCTGACAGCGTCATCATATCGACCCAAAAAGAAATATACCTGTCCGATAATCCAATCGAGAGAAGGCGGATGCAGGGGGTCAAGTCGCATGGCCTCGACAACTATTTCATGGGCCTTTTCATGCTGCCCCAACAACAGAAACCCATATCCGCACCAGGCCATGGATTCCGCTTCATTTTCAATCAATGACAGTGTTTTTTGAAACTGCGTATCGGCCTGATCCCAGAGGCCCGCGCATAGGTACGCATATCCAAGTTGGTCCTGAATATAGACGTCCTTGTTGTCCAAAGCCGCGCCCTGACGCGCGATTTCCAATGCCTGGGAGGCGGCATCGGCATCGGCAAGACCGAGCCAAAGGTCGACGACATAGGTATCGGCCAGATACATATAGATCCGCGCGTAATTGGGATCGATGGCCAGCGCTTTTTCGAAATATCCCTTGGCTGTGGCGTTGTCGGCGGCGTTCAACCCGTCTCGGAGTGCTTTCCCTCGCAGCAAGAGTTCATATGCCTTCATCTTGTCTGTGGGCTTGTTCAAGACATTGTTGGCCACGTCGCTTTGAACCCGACCTGGAAGAACCGCGACGACGCTTTGGGTCACCTCATCCTGAACCGCAAAGATGTCTTCCAGTTCGCGGTCATAACGCTCAGCCCAGATATGTTTTCCAGAGTCAGCCGCGACCAGCTGAGCCGAAATGCGCACTCTGTTTCCGACTTTTCGAACACTGCCTTCGACAAGGTATTGTACCCCCAACTTTGCCGCGATTTCACCAATCTCCAGATCTGAGTCCCGGAACCGAAACGACGAATTGCGCGCGACCACAAACAAGGTCCGAAAGCGGGACAGTCCGGTAATGATGTCTTCGGAAATACCGTCACTGAAAAACTGCTGCTCAGCATTGCCGCTTACGTTTGAAAACGGCAAAACCGCGACTGAGGGCTTATCCCGTCCGGTTAGGTTGGGCTCGTATTTTTCAGAACGTTCATGTGACAAATGGTATATTTTGACGGGCTTTGTTATGTTTTTGAGGTGCTGGGCACCGCCATCTTCAAAGGTTTCTTCAATCAGGTTTCCCAGACTTTCATAAACTATGGAAGAGATGCAAACCCCGCCCACTTTTGCTGCGGCTTCCAGGCGCGACGCCAGATTGACACCGTGCCCGTAGACATCGCCCTCATCAACAATCACGTCGCCCAGATGCACTCCGATGCGCAGTTTTATAGCTGAGTTTTGAACCGCCAGTTCATTCTGGATCTCGATGGCACACCGAACAGCATCCACGACAGAGGGAAACTCAACCAATGTGCCATCCCCAATCAACTTGATCACCCGGCCTTTGTATTGGCTGACTTTGGGATCAAAAACACATTCGCGATGAGTCTTGAGGTGCATCAAAGTGGCATCTTCGTCTTCGATCATCATCGAAGAGTATGCAACAACGTCAGCGGCGAGTATGGCGGCGAGTTTGCGTTCCAAAAATGACACCTCTGATTAGGAGGTCATATTCAACTTTGGGAAAGATCATCACAACACCTTTCTGGGAACACCGCACAAATACAAATTGCCGAAGGTTTTACCGGCGTTGCCTCCGAACGTTTCGGGATTACGGCAGAAGTTCGTTGTTTCAGAAAGAGTGCCCGCTTCTCAGAAGGCAACCTGGTTTGCAACGGTCGCTATCTGCGCTTCACTGACATCGCTGCCCTTGACGAAATTGAGCGAACTGATGACCTATCTGCACCTGTGATTGAAGAAACTCTGAGCCGTGTCTGGATACGGACATTTACGCGCTACTCAAGTGTAGTCGAAAGCTGGATGGAGGCAGCGTTTATTAAACGTGGCCAAGGAGTGATCGAGCACTTCTATTATACTCGCTGCTGATTACGGCACACTGAAGAATGGAAGTATGCGATTGAGTTGGTTGGGGAACTGTTGGGATTGCTGGCGTTAGGGGCGCCCCAGAACGACG
>NZ_JBXWQH010000021.1:0-46541 GCF_059612275.1 Ruegeria sp. CDSA034 | reverse complement strand
TTTGACAGAGTTCATAAGGTCGTGAATGGGCCTATGGCGACAGAAGGCACGGTTTTGCGAATGACCGTTTTGTCCGCACTGTGTGAATTCAGCATGACCTTAATCTTGCTCTCGCAGCGAACGGCAGGTTCGACGGGCCGCACCGCAGCGGAGGAGACCGGTGGTCAACGGCGGTTGTGGGCCGTCCGTTTCAAAAAGAATTTGTGCTCAAGATGCTGGCGGGCACACAACTTCGATCAAGAAAGGGCCGTCACGTGATAGCCCCGCAGAAAGGGCTTTTACAAAGCCATCGGTGTCTTCAATTCGTATCCCGGGAACACCATGCCCTTTAGCAAGCGCAACCCAGTCAAGCGTTGGGTTTTCCACATCAAACATTGCCTCCGCATTCTTGCCAAAACTCTCAACACCGACATTTGCCAGCTCATCCCGAAGTATTTGATAGCCGCGGTTGGCAAATACAATCACCGTAACATCCAGGCTTTCGCGCGCCATCGTCCACAAAGATTGCAATGTGTACATGGCGGATCCATCGCCTGTTAGTGCAATTACTTTTCTGTCTGGACATGCAATTGCTGCGCCAGTTGCGCACGGTAGGCAAAGCCCTATCGCCCCACCGGTTCCCCCAAGCAAGTCATGTGGTCGCGCTGCTGCAGTCGGAGGAATGACGTGGAACCCGGACGTCACGGATTCATTGCAAACGATAGCATTTTCGGGAATGAGGGCCGCTAACGTCTGGCCGACTTTTGCTAAGGTGAGATCTCCGGTTGGGATTGGAGGCAGGTCGAGAGCGTATGTGTTCAGCTGTGTCTTGCTCGAAACACCAACTGCGTCTGCCAGTGATTGAAGAGTCCATGCAATATCATCCCTCGGAGCGCACAGGCTTGAAACCGTGCAACCGGCGGGCTCAGGTGTGCTCGGTTTCCCCGGGTATGCAAAGAAGGCAACGGGTTGGTCGGCGCCGATCAAAGTGATTGACGATGTCTGTTCAAGCTGAGCGATCTTGGGTGCAATTGGATACACAAGTTGATCCAATTTGGCAGCCCCGGCCCCCTTCGAAATTCGAGGGATTAGAGTATCCGCCAACAGGCGGCATCCGGTTTTGACGGAAATTTTTCCAGCCAGTACATGAAGTGAACCAAAAAGCGCGGACCCACCTATCATCAAAGCTGCGTTTGCAGTCTTCAGACGCATGGCTGCGGCCTCGATGTCTTCCAAAGACGGACGATGAAGTGGTTGGGCCAGAATGCTATTCGTCGCAGGGCCAGTCGCTGCATCCCAAGCAGTATCGGCGGGAAGAACAAGAGTGGCGATCTGGCCGTTTTGAGATCGGGCGGCCTGAATGGCTGCGGCCCCGTCCGATGCGACGCTTGTGGCGTGATCAGAAACTCGTGTCCAATGGCTTATAGCCTGACTTACGCCAATAATGTCCCCTCTGAGTGGGCTTTCATAACGCAGGTGATGTGTTGCGTGATCTCCCACCACATTCACGATCCCGGACCTTGATTTTCGGGCGTTGTGTAGATTGGCAAATGCGTTGCCTAGCCCCGGTGCAAGATGCAGCAGAGTGCCGGCGACGTCCCGTTTCATGCGGTAGTAGCCATCAGCGGCGCCCGTCGTTCCACCCTCGAACAGGCACAGAACACAGTTCATCTCGGGATGTCTATCAAGAGCCGCAACAAAGTGCATTTCAGACGTGCCTGGATTGGCGAAAACTGTATCCACGCCGTTGTGAAGAAAGGTTTTGACTAAAGATTCTGCGCCGTTCATTCGATCACCGCCAACTCTGATTTCGACGAACTTTATGGGAGAGACAATCCAAAAGTAACTGAAAAAGCTTTCGATGATGTGCAGGTCGTCAATCGTCATCGATGCCCTCGCCCGCAAGACTTGCCATGTTGAACAACGCGGGATCGTGGTGGTTTTCGGCCAGTTCAAGTCGAACTCGGATCGCCCAGACATGCTTAGGTTTTCGCGGCCGCTTCTGACCGACGATACGTCCCTTGTTCCAGGTTGGGCGAAGCGCGAATGGCAGGTAAGTTAGGGTTTCCATGACTGACCCTCCGATCCGCCATACCCTCCCACAACGACAACCCGACATTGACGAGAGACAATATCACAGGATGCTGCGTCGCCTCAGAGGTCTGCTGGGAGCTCGACGCAGTCATCCTTCGTTGCTTAAGCAGGACAATAAATTGCGCATTTGACAACAAGTATTTGCGGCCCACATGCTGAAACGTGAAAATCGAGGTGTAACGACCAAAGGTAATTTCATGTTTAGATCATCAACCCGAAGTGAGGCAGAAAGTTTGTTAAGCGGACTTGCTCTTGGATTTTCTGCCGACCCATTCATGCGTTGGCTGTATCCTGAACCTGCCGATTTCCTTACCCACTTCCCGCGCGTAATGGACTTCTTTGGGGGGCGTGCATTTGAACAGGGTAGCGCGTTTCGAAACGATGATTTTACTGCTGGCGCACTTTGGCTTCCGCCAAGCATTCACCCTGACGAAGAACTGCTTGTCGCCTGTTTTGAGCAGACGGTCTCATCAGAAAAGCATGATGCGTTGTTCGAAACCTTCGGGCAGATGGACAATTATCATCCCGATGAGGACTGCTGGCATTTAGCTTTTATTGCGGTCGATCCAATTCGCCAAGGAAAAGGGTTGGGGTCCGCGTTGCTTGAATGCTGCCTCAAACGTTGTGATGAAGATGGAAGACCTGCTTACTTAGAGTCGACAAACCCTACAAATCTATCGCTGTATAAGCGCTATGGTTTCCAAGAGATGGGTCTAATCAAAGCCGACCAAGCCCCACCCCTGTTTCCGATGTTTCGAGCCGCCCAATAGCGGTAGATCAAACGGCTGCATTTGTCTGCAATCTGTGAGTTCGGCAGTTTCAGGATTTTTTTGTCCGTAGCGAATGGCCGGTCTGGTGAAGCCGCACTGCGGCATCAGTGACTGCGATGAATGTCTCTTATGGGCCGGCCATGATTTGGGTAGTTGGCGAGGCCCAGCATATACTGCAATGCCTCCGATGGCTGCAACGAGCCCAAAGCGGAAGTGCTCCATCTCTGAACCAAGCAGGCGCAACAAACTATTCGCCGAAGTCACCAGCTGCGTCGCAGAAAGAAAAGCGGCCATTCATTCAAAGCGCAGCGAACTTTGGTACGTCGATGTCTGAGTTGCGGACTTTCCCGACCTTCGGCTGAAATGCTCCAGAAGCCGCATCCGGCCCATTGCAGTCATTCGTCGTGAAAGTTCTCGCCGCATTGCGGCTCCACCGATCCAGCCATTCGCTGCGCCGCCAAAGTGATCGTGCAACTCAAAGTCCGATGGTCATGATTGTCCTATTCGCTTGGCATTTAACCTTTTGCGTACCAGCCGTTGTCAACATAGGTTGCATTGCCGTTCACAAAGCTGGCCTCATCAGATGCAAGAAAAACCACCGCCGCGGCCACTTCCTCTGGATAGCAAATGCGTCCCTGCGTTGCCGCCATCCCAGAGTCTTCCCATTCCTGTCCGGCGGCGTCCAACTCTGCTATTTCCTTGAGGCCATGCGCCGTTTCAACAAACCCAGGGCAGACCGCGTTACACCGGATGCCCGCATCGCGATATTCGGTTGAGATCGTGCGCGCCAGTTGAAGAACCGCGCCTTTTGACATGCAGTAGACTGACTCCAACGCATAGCCCAGTTCAGCCGCAATAGACGAAGTAATCACGATTGAGCCGCCGCCATTTGCGCTCATGTCCTGAACCGCACGACGGCAGGTCAGAAAGGCCGATTTCACGTTTACATCCATCAACCAGTCATATTCTTCTTCGCTGGTTTCATGCATCGCTTTGACGATGATGGTTCCTGCGTGATTGAACAGGACATTATAGGGTCCAAAGGCTTCAAGGGCAGCGTCAAAGGCAGCATTGATCTCGGCGTCCTTGGTGACATCAGCATGAAAAAATGCCGCCTCACCACCTGTGTCGCGGATCATGTCGACTGTTTTCCGACCCTCTTCATTCTTGATATCAAAGATGCTGACCTTGGCACCTTCTTCGGCAAACATCAGCGCGGTGGCCCGCCCCATTCCAGTGGCTCCCCCTGTAATCACGGCAACTTTTCCCGCGAGGCGGCCATTGGGTGTCTTGAGGCTATTGGTCATATTGGTGCTCCGTACAGAAGTTCAGATGCATTCTCCGCCATCGATGACCAGCGCATGGCCCGTCATAAAGGTGGACATGTCGGAGGCCAGAAACAGGATTGAATCGGCCATTTCTTCGGTCGTGCCCCAGCGTCCCATCGGAATGGTTTCAGACACGTAGTTTTCTAGCTTTTCGCGCCCGCCCATTTGCACTTCGAAACCGGCGTTAAACGGCGTGTCGATAAAACCCGGACACAGGGCGTTAAAACGAACATTGTGTTTGGCATAATCTGCGGCCATCTGACGGGTCATGGCGACCACTGCATGCTTGGTAGTGGCATAGGCAATCATTTCGCGGTCGTATTGCACACCCGAGTTTGACGAAGTGATGATTACACTGCCACCTCCCTGCTCGCGCATGGGACCCACCGCAGCGCGAGCCGCGATAAAATGCGACCGCACGTTCAATCGCCAGGACATGTCCAAACCTTCAACGGGCACCTGCTCAAGGTTGCCTTCAACCTGATAGCCAGCGTGAGAGTGCAGGACATCAAGGCGCCCGTAAGCTTTGACGACTCTGTCGACCTCGGCTTTGACTGCCTGATCGTCGGTGACATCTAGCCCTCTCGAGGCCGCCACCAGCCCCTCGCCATGTAAGTCTTCGACCACATGCGCAGCCTTGTCGGCGTCCAGATCTGTCACAATAACTTTGGCGCCATGACGGGCCATGGCCATTGCCCCTGCCCGGCCAATTCCTGATCCGGCGCCTGTCACCAGAACAACCTTGCCGCCGAGTATCGGAAAAGGTCGGGCCTTAAGAGATTTTTCTGCAAGGGTCATCGGGACTTTTTACCTCCGCGTTGCAGCAACAACTGGGCGGTAATCAGCAGTAACAGAGACACGCCCATCACCATCGTTCCAATCGCGTTGATTTCAGGTGTCACACCGCGTCGGATGGATGAGAACACATAGATCGGCAGCGTCGTTTCTGAGCCCGCCACAAAGAACGCGATGATGAAGTCGTCGAAGCTAAAGGTGAAGCTCAGCAAAAAACCCGCCAGGATGGCCGGAAAGATCATCGGCAATGTCACCTGTCGGAACGTTCCCATCGGCGTGGCGTAGAGATCCGAAGAGGCCTCGGTCAGCGCGCGATCCATCCCCGCGAGCCGTGCCCGTACGATAATTACCACAAGCGCCATCAGGAACATCGTGTGGGCGGCGATCAGCGAGCCGATGCCCATGCGCAGCTTTGGCGGCTTGAACCCGTCCGGCCAAATCGCCGCAATCAGCGGGTTCAGTTGGTCAAATACGGTGACCAGCCCGATCAAAGTGGCGATCCCAATTACAATGCCGGGGATCATCACCGCAACATAGATCAGCAGATCAAAGGTAGCTCGCACGGGACCACGAATGCCCTGCAGGGCGACGGCGGCCATGGTGCCAAAGACGCTGGCAAACAGCGCCGAACAAAATGCCACGATCAGGCTGGTTTCCAGCGCGTCCATCACGAACGGATTGGACAGCGCCTTACCATACCATTTGGTTGAGAACCCCTGAAGCTGGCTCGCGTGTCGACCGGCGTTAAAGCTGAACAGGGCGATGACACCGATAGGAATGTAGAGAAAAAGGTAAACGCAGATTGCATACAGTCTCATCGCATAGCCTCACATAATCGATACGTCTTCACGGCTTGCGCCGAGGCGGCTAATCAGCCGCATGTAGATCGTGACGGTAATCAGCATGACGACCACAAGGGTGACAGCAACCGCCGACCCATAGGCCCAGTTGCGTGACTGCAGGAACAGGTCGACCAGTGCATTGCCAACAAAGAACACTTTGCCACCGCCCAGCAGAGCCGGGATCAGGTATTCGCCCATCAACAGGATAAAGACGAGCATGCAACCAGTCGCAATGCCGGGCACCGAAAGCGGGAGCGTGATCTGAAGAAAGGTCTTCCACGGCTTTGCGCCCAGATCAGACGACGCCTCGAGCAGGCGTTTGTCGAGTTTGTCGAGGCTGACATAGATTGGGAACACCATCAGCGGTAGATACCCATAGATAATCCCAACCAGCACCGCAAACGGCGTGTTGATTAGGCGTAGTCCCTCAATTCCGACCCATTCGAACAAGGCAGGTATCCCGCGTCCACCCAGCAGGAAAATCCAAGCGTAACTGCGGATCAGGATCGACGTCCAGAATGGCACGATCACCAGAACCAACAGGATGGTTTTCCACCTCGGAGTCGTTTTGACAGCGAGAAAGTAAGCCAGGGGATAGGCGATAAGCAGCGCCGCCATGGTTCCTAACGGCGCCAACGTCATCGTATTTTTGAACGCTGCCCAGCGTGCAGGAAGGTTGGTGTATTGTTCCAAAGTGAGAGCGAGCTCAACGCCACCTGACGAGGCTCGCTCTCCAAAGCTAAAGATGAAGACAACTGTTAACGGAATGATCAGCATCACGAGGAACCAAGTTCCCGCAGGTGCCAACAACAACCAGTTGCGTGTTCTATTCGTCATGTTGTCTTCACCTTAGTTCAGATCAGGCCGACTTGAACCGAGCCATCAGCTCGGCGCGGTTCGGATCGGTCAGAGTGACTGCGGCCCCGAATTCCAGTGGGCTCAAAAGCTCCTGAGCCGGGAAGATGATCGGATCATTCTTCAACTCTTCGGGCAGTTGATCATATGTTCGGGAATCTGCCGTCGGATAGCCGTGCGCCAGCACTTCTTTGACGTTAACATTCGGATCCAGCATGAAGTTGATCAACGCATAGGCCGCTGCCTTGCGCTCGGAGCTTTTGGGGATCGCCCAGTAATCGCTCCAGATTTCGCCGCCCTCTTTGCCAAGCACATAGGCGATCTCGGGTATGTCGGTGTTCAGCTGCTTGCCGTCGCCGGACCAGCAGATGGTCAACCAGGCATCCCCATTACGCATACCCGGCTGATAGTCCGACGTAATGGCAAACAGATGTGGCTTCACGTCAATCAGCAGTTTCTCGGCATCGGCCAGCTCTTTCTCGTCAACCGAATTGAACGAATAGCCAAAGGCGTTCAGGGCGCTGCCAATCGTGGTCAGCTGATAGTCGTGCACGATGGTACGACCCGAGAACTTGCCCATGGTGATATCAAAGAACTCTCGCCATGATGAAATCGCATTTCCACCATTGTGCTTAGTGTTGACGGCCATGCCGGTCGATCCCCAGTTCTTGGGAACACCATAGAGCTTACCGTTGACTGAACCTGCCTCGGCGTAGCGCGCATCAAAGGCCGACGCATCATAGTTCGGCAACATCGACGTATCCAACGGTTCGATCAGATCCTCTTTGACGTAATCTTCAAACGTGTAGTTGGTGGGCACATAGACATCCCAACCGGTGGCACCGGCCTGCAACTTGGCTAGCATTTCTTCGTTCGAGCCAAAGACGTTGACCTGCACATGTGCGCCGGTCGCCTCAGTAAAGGCGTCAAAGTTGGCCAGATCATGATAGTTCGGCCATGTAGCCAGAACCACGCGATCACCAATATCGCCAGCATATGCAGGTTGTGGGCGCAAACCGGGCACCGAGGCCCCCATCACAGCCGCTGCCGCACCAAGGCCGGTTACATTCAGGAAATGGCGCCGCGTGATTGAGCCTTTCCGGTAGCTTTCCAGCTTCTCCATGAACTCCTTCTTGGAGATATGGTCGATGGTCTTTGTCATTTTCTTTACTCCCTTTTGCATGGTTGTTGTGGACGTCGTTAATTTCGGTCGAGAATGAGCGCCGCCGATGTCTCCCACGAGACCAGGGCTTTGTCGCGGACGGCAAAAGCACCTTCGCTAAGGTCCGCCTGACGCGGAGCGAGTACGAGGAAGTCACCAAGGGTTTCGTGCGTCACCAGGTATTCAGTGTGTTCGCCAAGAAAAATTCGGTTGTGGACTTCGACCTCAAGACCTTTGCCCTGACGGCGCAGTTTCATTTGTTCAGGGCGCACGCTAACGCACACCTCCTGCCCGTCGACAAGACCATCACCGGGCATGCCCTGTATCCGCATTCCATTGTCCAGAAGCACCTCAGACAAGCCGTCCGTCGAACGCTGAAGTTTGCCATTAAAGAAGTTGGACGTGCCTACAAAATCAGCGACATAGCGAGAATTTGGGCGATCATACAACTCTTGCGGGCTACCGATCTGCACAATTCTGCCGTCCCGCATGATGCAAATGCGATCGCTCATCGATAGTGCCTCTTCCTGGTCGTGTGTCACCAGTACAAAGGTGATACCCAACTGGCGTTGCAGATCCTGCAGTTCGATCTGCATCTCCTTACGCAACTTGCGATCAAGCGCGGCCATGGGTTCGTCCAGCAACAGGAGTTTGGGCTCATTGATGATAGCGCGGGCCAGGGCCACGCGCTGTTGCTGGCCGCCTGACATCTCCCAGATCTTGCGATCCTCAAAGCCTGCCAGTTGCACCACATCAAGGGCTTTGCTCACCCGTTCCGAAATCTCTGCCTTTGGTATGCGCGGGCGGATCTGGCGTAACCCGTACCCGATATTTTGCGCCACGGTCATATGTGGGAACAATGCATATTGCTGAAACACCATGTTCACCGGACGGTGGTGCGCTTCGAGCGTGTTCACCACCTTTCCATCCAGCAACACATCCCCTTCGGTGGGGGTTTCGAAACCTGCCAGCATCCTCAAAGCTGTTGTCTTGCCGCATCCGGACGGGCCTAGAAAGGAAAGGAACTCGCCCTCGGCAATCGAAAGGTTCAAATCACTGGCGGCCAACACTTCGCCAAAGCGCTTTGTCACTCCACGCAGTTCTGCGATCGGTTTTTTGCCAGCTGGCTCAACCTCGCCAACATATCCCCCGTTTTCCATTTATTTCTATCTTTTTCCGATTTGTTGACTACTATCTATATTGGAAAAACTGTAAGAAAAACTTGTTTCAGTGTATATACCATGTTTTTAGTATATCAATCTGAATAGCAGGGCGCGGAGGAGGATCATGAAAGCTTTGTACGAAGCAACCGGCACGCTCATTGACGCTATCGGCTCAGAGAGCTTTGCACAAACCTTGTCTGATACGCTGAGGCAGATCACCCCGTTCGATTACACTGTTGTATTTGGATATTTTGGCCAAGCCCGCCCTTTGGATTTGTATGACGATTTCCCAAAAAATAAGCGCAAGGTCTTTGTTGAGGACTATCAGGAAGGCCCATACTTGCTTGACCCATTTTATCTTGTTTGCGAGACCGATTTCGTTCCCGGACTGCATCGAATTCGCGATCTGGCACCGGACAGGTTTTTTCAGGGCGAATACTATCGCAGCTATTATGCCCGAACCGGGCTTGCGGAAGAAATGGGCTTTGTGATCCGGCTTCCTGAATCCGCCAGTGTGGTTGTTTCCGTGATGCGTGAGCAAAAGGCTTTTTCAGCCAAGGATTTCCGACAACTCAATGAGTTTTGGCCCATTGTGCAGGCGACATGCAAAAGACACTGGGACGATCTTGCCAACCGGTTTGGATCTGTTGAAGGCGAGGTAGCAGATGATGATCTTTATCAAAGCGTGGCCCTTGCTTTTACCAATTTCGGACAGGGTGCCCTGACACCAAGAGAACGCCAGGTCGTCGAATACACGCTCAAAGGTCATTCCGCAGACGCTGTGGGGCGCATCCTCGAAATTTCCCCCGGCACTGTGCGTATCCACCGAAGGAATGTTTATTCAAAACTGCAGATCCGATCTCAAGGTGAGTTGTTTTCGAAGTTCATAGATGAATTGGTTTCGGGCGGACACTCATCGTTGTCGTCCAAATCACTGAACGCTAACTGAAGCCGATCGCCTTGGAGCGTACTTGCTCCAACTTCTTTTCACGAACGGTGAAGGCGAGGCAGAGCCCCTGCAAAACATAAAAACGTCTGAGTGTTCTGTGGGGTGTGAAGAAAGCATGCTCCATATTCGAACGGGACGCCTCCTGAGGCCTCATTCATCCATCTCGAGTGACCGCTTTTCTATTTTGGCTTGCATTTCATGCGCCTGCAGCGAATGACATGGTGTGATCGCGGTGGTCGCTCTCCTTGGGCAAACGAGGCCTGATATTATCAGCCTCACCAATCAAAAGCCGTGAGGAGAACGACCATGAGCCATTATGTTGGTCTCGACGTTTCATTGAAAGAGGTCTCGGTTTGCGTTGTGGATGCGGAAGGCACGGTCTTGCATCGCGCGTCTATTCCGACCGAACCAGATACCATTGCGGAATACATTTCGCGGAGAGCCCCCGATGTGGAGCGCGTCGTGCATGAAAGCGGGATAATGGCCACTTGGCTGACGCGTGAACTTGCGCGCCGAGCTGTGCCGATCACCTGTATCGACGCGCGCATGGCGCATAAGGCTCTGTCGGCGCGCCTCAACAAGTCAGACAAGGCAGACGCGGAAGGGTTGGCACAGTTGGCGCGGACCGGCTGGTTCACCGAGGTCCACATTCGCAGTGAAGCGTCGGACCGCGTGCGAGCACTGGTTGCAGCGCGGGAGAGATTGATCCGCATGCGCAAGGATCTTGAAGCTCATATCCGGGGCGTCCTGAAGACTTTCGGCATCCGCATGGGGCCTGTCCTGCGCGCGCACTATCGACAAGGGTTCCGCGACCAGCTGGCCGAGGCTGGTTCTTGTGATCCAATGTTGGAGCTGCTGGCGCAAACGATGATCCCGATCCACAAAAAGCTTTGCGCCTCGGCGGAAATGCTGGGTGATGAATTGATACATGTCGCCAAACAGAACCCACTGGCGCGGCGCCTCATGACCGTGCCGGGTGTGGGGCCGCTGGTTGCGTTGAATTTCATTGCGACAATAGATGATGCAAGCCGGTTCCGCCGGTCGCGCGATGTCGGCGCGTTCCTGGGGCTGACACCAAGACGATATCAATCCGGTGAGATCGACAGAACAGGCCGCATCTCCAAGTGCGGGGATGCCGAGATGCGTCGATTGCTTGTTTCCGCCGCCACGTCCTTGATGACACAGGTCAGGCGGTTCTCAGCCCTCAAATCCTGGGCAATCCGGCTCAGTACGCGAAAAGGCTTCAAGAAGGCCGCTGTGGCCACCGCGCGCAAAATCGCGGTGATCCTCCACGCGATCTGGCGCGACGGGACAGATTTCAATTGGACAAAGGAGCCTGCAAGCTGACAACCAGAAAGCCCGCCCGAGGATAGGGTGGGTTTGGCGTCCTCCGGGACGGAGGCAGATCGATCTCGCGTAAAGCGGTCGAGGTGGCGCAACCAGCATCAACCTCGTGAATGACATTCCAGACGATCAGCCCCGGACGCCATCATGAAGCAGCATCACCTGACTTCGGAGAGAACCAAGACCCCGGCGGACAACAAATCCAACGCCCTTGACAATACCGCGATCAGAGAACCGCTTCCCGCCCTTCGTGACGGATGCCGCACCTTTCATGAATGAGCAGATTGGGCTCGAAGCAGACATGCGGCAGTGCAGCGGTCGAAGGTTGAGCCTGTTCCCGTAAGCAGACTTTAGGAAAAACGAGATGACCCGGCGATTTCATCGGCTTGGCCAATCGTGCTGACATTCGTCTTCCACAAGCCACCCTTCGCACAAACCGGGCTGATCGACGGCTCAGAGCCCAAGAATACCGGATGCTGCACCTCGCACCAATGGCTTGGAATCGCGGAAAGCCGACATTGGCTCCAATCAAGGCGGCACATTACCGGGCATTCATTTGTGATGCCCAAAAAATTTCTGATTTCAACGAACCGGTCGTTCGTTCATGAATCTCAGAGCTTCGCAAGAGGTAGCCTGAAAACAGAAGGATACACACGCGCTGCGTCAGGAAAAGTGTTCTTCCAGATGTCATTTATGATAACGGGCGAACTTGGAAAAGATGGCGCGAGACATTTGCTACTATACCTGAATCCTATGCGGTTTCGGCGCAGCAGACGTGTCGCAGAACCTGCGCGACGTTGCTCATGAAGGTGTCATCATACCCGGCGTCGTTTTCGAGAACGCTCAGGAACGCGCATGACGTGCCAGTGACCGTGTCCACCATCAGGAACTGGCCACCGTAACCGGCATGCGCAACCACCCGTCCGTCGGTCATGATATGGTTGGAGTAGCGCAGCCATTCTTTTGGCGGTGTCAGAGATGGTGCTGAGCGGGTCAGGCTTTGGCGGAGGAAATTTGCATTGGCACATGCGTTTCCAGACAGATCAAGACCGCCGCGCGCAAGAAATAGGCCAAACCGTGCGAGATCCCGAGCACTCAGGCAACCCCCACCGGAAAAGGCAGGGAAACCATCTTTGCTCAGGCTGATGTGAAAGGCGCCCTCGTAACCAACGGCATCTGCAATCCGTTCAATTTGTGCTGTAAGTGGGACGGGGCAAACCTGCGCTGCGATCAATGTCAGCACATCTGTGTTGGCCGACTTGTACTCCGCTACTGTTCGCGCCTCTGTCTCTCTGAACCCCCTAATTCTGGAAGCAAAGTCCTTGAGCGAGATTTCCTCCTGATCCTCGGTGGGTAGGCGCCAGCCCAGGGCAATCTCTTCATCATAGCAATCCGCATGCGGGTCATCATAGTCTTCGGTAAAATCATTGCTGACTGCCATATCCAGGAGAGCCTGAACGTTAACCTCGCGGTAGCCAGATCCAATATCGGGCAAATACTGTGCAACCTTTGCGTCAGGCGAGACGAACCCTTGGCCGATCAACTGTCCCATAATCAGGTGAATGTGCAGTTTTGTAATGGATTGGATCGAATGCGGTCGGTCTGTCCCAAAATCTGGTGCGGCCTGTTCCATGATCACCTGCCCGTCCCGTAGGCAGCAAAACGCAGAGAAGGCGGGATGTGCCAGAAGGTCCGCCAATGCGGGCACGGTTGCTGTCAGGTCCTGGTGGGCCTCTTCGAGCATCAACACATTTCGCGAACGCACCATCAGGGTGCGTCGGAACAGGCGGTGCGCGTTGTGAAATCCATGGCGGCGGTGGGCAGGCTGATTCCAACGCTGCTTGTTGTCTGGCCCCACGGTCAGATCGGGGTTGGGGGCTACCTTCAACCTGCTCATGTGCAATTCTCGTGGATCAACGCGTCGACGGCGACAACGTGGTCAGCATAGACAAACATCGGATTGATCTCAATTTCGCTGACCTTTTCGCGGGCCTGCAGGAAAGCATCACAAAGGTCGTTCAGCACGGTGACCACCTTGTTTATATCGGCGCGTGGACGGCCTCGAAAGCCTTCCAACAGGTGAAAAATCTTGAGCGATTTCAGAGCACTGGCGATATCGTCCTGCGTGGAGGGCAGAAGGACCGTTGTGGCATCCCCAACCAGTTCGGTCAAAACTCCGCCACTGCCCAGCACCAGTGCTGCGCCAAACTGCGGGTCATTGCGCAAGGTGACAATCATCTCTGCAACAGGCGTGGGCGACATGGCCTCAATCAGGTAGCTATCGCTCACGGCCTGCTTATCATAGGCAGTGACAGCCGTGTTCATTTGATCAAGTGCTTGCTTTAACGCGGCGCCATCGGCAATGCCCAGAGCAACCGCGCCTGCCTCACTCTTGTGGGCCAGCCGGGTAGACATCATCTTGAGCGCGACCGGATAGCCGATCTTTTTTGCGGCCACCTCGGCTTTTTGAGCCGTCGTTGTCCGGCCCGAAGGGACCGTGAAACCGCGCTCTGCAAGCCAGGCCTTGCCCGCGTCCTCAGTCAGCATGCCGAGTGAGCCAGGCGGGGTTCCGGCAATCAGTGGCTCCGGCCTTGTCGCCAGAATGCGATTACGTCGCGCGGCCCAAATGCTGGCGCTTTGCATGGCGTTGAGCGTTTCGTGAATGCCCTGCATCGGCGCGACTCCGATCGAGATCAGATAACGGCGGGTGACCTTGTCCAGATTCTCCGGCAGGGTCGCACAAATCGCTGCCGGGATTCCGCGATCGCAGGCAGCCTGTGCAAAGGCGCTGGCATCGTTTTGGTAATAGATCTTGGAGGCATCTAGCCCTTCTGCAGGATAGTCCTGCACCAGAACTGCCGCTTCGGCCCCTACGGCGTCCATCGCTTTGACGAAGACCGGATAGGTCAATTCGGCCTGCCCCCAGATCGGTGTGGTGTAATCCAGCGGGTTTGACACTGTTGCGATGTCTGGCAGCAGATCCACCAGGGCCGCATGCTCCGTTGCGCGGACAGCCGAGAACGTGAGCCCGATCTTTTCCGCGTGATCGGCCAGCATCGTCGCGCCGCCCCCCGAACAGGTGAAACCCGCAACGCTTGGCCCCTTGGGCGCGCCGACCACACAAAGGTACTTCAGCGTTTCCAGAAACTGCGCGGGGCTGGTGACACTGATCACGCCCGTGCGCGCAAACAACGCCTCATAGAGCGCGTCTGACCCCGACAGCGATCCCGTGTGACTGACAGTCAGAGCTGCGCCGATTGAAGAGCTGCCTGTCTTGAGCGCAACCACAGCCACGCCTCGCTCAATGGCTTTCAGGGCGGCGCGTTCAAAGGCGGGAATATCTTGAAGGCCCTCAATATGCAGCCCGATAGCACGCACTGCCGGGTCATCAGCGAAGGCGTCAAGAAAGTCCTCTAACCCCAGAACCGCCTGATTGCCTGCCGATACCATATATGCCAGTGGCAAGGAGCGCGCAGACATGGTGATGTCAGAGGAAAACATGCCCGATTGGGTGACAATCGCTGCACCGTAACCGGGTGACCAGCCACCGTGTTCGAAAGACCAAAGTGCTGCGTTGTCGATGTAGTTGATCAAACCGTAACAATTGGGACCGATGAGGGCCATGTCACCGGTTGCCTCGATCAGCGCCTGTTCTGCCGCCGCATCGCCGGTTTCCTTGAATCCTGCAGAAAAACAGACCACGCCACCGACGCCCATCTCAGCCAATTCGCCCAATGCGGCGACAATACCACCTGCGGGAATGGCCAGATAGACAGCATCAGGCGCTTCAGGCAGATCAGCGATACAGGGCACGCAAGGCACCCCCTTCAGATCTGTTCGCCTGGGGTTCACCGCCCACATTTGCCCTGCAAACCCACGCCTGCGCGCCTCTCTTACGGCAATGGTCGCATCCCGCCCGCCGATAAAAGCGATGGAGCGCGGCTTGAGAAGCCGCTCAAAGTTGGCGCGTCTCTTTGGGGTCATGCACCCAGGGGCCGCAGGATGGAGCGTGTGATGATGTGGCGTTGAATTTCAGAGGTGCCGTCCCAGATCCGCTCAAGTCGGCTGTCGCGCCAGAAGCGTTGGATCGGCATTTCCTCCATCAGCCCCATGCCACCGTAGATCTGCACCGCATCATCGGCGATCTTGCCCAGCATTTCTGAACAAAAGACCTTGATCATCGCCGCATCCGCATCGCTCATCACGCCCTGTTCGGCACGCGCCACGGCGTCTTTGACCATTAGGTCGGCTGCGCGCAATCCAATAGCGCCATCTGCAAGCCGGAAACCGGTGGCCTGAAACGCCCCGATGGGTTTGCCAAACTGCTTTCGGGACGCGGCCCATTCGGTGGCCATCTCCAGTATGCGCTCCGCCTTGCCACAACAGGTCGCCCCCACCCAGATGCGCCCCATGCCCAGCCATTTGCCAGAGAGTTCAAGACCACGCCCTTCTTCCCCCAGCACCTGCCCCGGACCAAGGCGCACATTATCGAAGTGCAGTTCAAACGTCTTGTAGCCGCGATAGCTGACACATTTGGTGCCTTCGCGGCAGTCAAAGCCCGGTGTGCCAACGTCCACCAAAAAGGCCGTCACCCGTTTGCGCGGTCCACGTGGCGTTTCGTCAGCACCCGTCGCAGCAAAAACGATCGCAAAATCGGGCATACAGGGGCCAGAGATGAAATGCTTTGAACCATTCAGGATCCAGTCATCTCCATCCCGCCGGGCGTTGGTTTTCATACCCATTACGTCCGACCCCGCGTCCGGTTCCGTCAGGGCGAACAACTCTCGTTTTTCACCGCGCACCGCGGGGAAAAGGTAACGTTCGCGCTGATCGCCCTCGCAAGCCATGAGCAGTTCCGTGGGACGCGCAGCCCAGCTTTGCAGGGCATGGCTGGTCTTGCCGTACTCGCGTTCAATCAAGGACATAGGCCCGTAACCAAGGCCTCCGCCCCCGACCTCTTCGGGCAAGTTGCAGGCAAACAGTCCCAACTCCTGGGCCTTCGCCTCAATCTGACGGCCAATCTCTTCGGGGACATAGCCCATCTGGTCCACTTCCTCCTCGTGTGGATACATTTCTGTTTCCACAAAGCGGCGGACGGTGCTGATCAGCAGGTCGGTTTCAACACTGGCTTCCATGTTCATAAGGCGCCTCCTTTATGGGGCTTCGGACTTGTCGTTACGACGGGACATGATCGAAAAGATCACGAAGGCAATAAGCGTGATGGCGATCAACACCACAGCGGCGGCGGCTACCGTCGGATCGGTGTTTTCGCGGATGCCGTTCCACATGCGGCGCGGCAGGGTGTAGACGGTGTATTTGGAGATGAACAGCGTCACGACAATTTCATCCCAGCTGAGAATGAAGGCAAAAAGCGCTCCGGCAAAGACCCCCGGTTTGATTGAGGGCAGGATCACCAGGCGCATTGTGGTCCAGTTCGAAGCACCAAGGTTCTTGGAGGCTTGTTCCAATTTGGGATCAAAGGTCGCCAGCGAGGCGCTGACTGTGATCAGCACCATGGGGGCTGCCAAGATCGTATGCGCGAGGATCAGCCCGGCGTAGCTGTCCAACAGGCCAAGCGGGATCCACAGTCGATAGAACGCCATGGCAGAAATGATCTGCGGGATGATCAGCGGCAGCAGCAGGAAGGCGCGCATCAGCTCGGAATACTTTGAGGATACCCGCCACAGGCCAATGGCACAGAGCGTGCCAAGGAATGTTGCCAGCAGTGAGGTCGAGACTGCGATCACGCCACTTTGGAAAAAGCTCGACAGCCATTCCTCGGAAGTGAACAGCTTTTGAAAATGGCGCAGGGACAATTCGCCCTTTGGCATAGACAGAAAACGCTTTGGCGTCAGTGATACGGGAATGGCGATCAGCGCGGGCGTCACCAGAAACAGCAACAAAACCCATGCGCCCACGCGGTTGAACTTGGAGAACAGACCTGATGTCATCGTGCAGCCCCCCCAAACACGGTGCTGAGCTTCATGAAACGCGACATGATCCACAGCATCGCCAGAACGCCCGTCAGCATGATTGCCGCCAGCATCGCGGCTGTGCCCCACTTCAGGGTGACCAGCAATTGCACAGAAATGTACTCTGCCACCATGAGCACTTTGCCACCGCCTAATACGGCAGGGGTGACGTAAAACCCAAGGCTCAGGATGAAGACCAGCAGGGTCGAAGCCACCAACCCTGGCAGGGTCAGTGGCAGGTAAATGCGCCAGAAGGTCTGCGTGCTGCTGGCGCCCAGATTGCGCGAGGCATCCATCACACGCGTATCAAGCGATTGCATCGAGACCAGCAGTGGCAGTACCGCATAGGGGATCATGTAATGCACCATGCCGATCAGCACGCCCAACTCATTGCGCATAAAGGCGATGGGCTCGGCAATCAGTCCAATGTTTTCCAGCGTACCGTTCACCAACCCTTTGCGCCCCAGCAGCATCAGCCAGCTAAAAGTGCGCACAAGGATGGAAATCCAAAAGGACACAAGAAGCAACGTCAGCATATAGTTCTTCTGGCGTTGGTGGCAGTGCACCATGGCATAGGCGATGGAATAGCCCAGCGTGACACTGAACATCGTGGTGATGATGCAGATGCGCACCGTAGTCCAGACAATGCGGATCAGCGCATCGCTTTCCGCCAGTTTGGCGTAATTACTCAATCCAGGTTCCGGGTCCGTGACGCTGAGCCACAGGATGTTCAGGATCGGCCCCAGATAGAGCGCTATGACCATCAGCATCAAAGGTGCGATGATCAGCCAGCCGGGGTGGATATGTCGGGTGAAGGCTTGCATGAAATGTCCTGGGCCAAATCGATGGCCGCCCGCAGGAAGACACGGGCGGCTATCAGGCGTGTTTAGCTGATCGCCTCAAGGAAGGCGTTCACCGCATCACCGCCGTTTTTCCCCCACCAGTCGGGATCGTTATAAACGATTTTGTCGATGTTCATTGCCGAGGTGATCGCATAAGGCTGCTGATCTTCGGGGATCTGGCCGAAGGCTTCGGGGTTAGAGGGCGTCATACCAAGGCAATCAAGCAGCGCCAGCTGTGCAGGCACCTCTTGCGCTGTGGCGATGAAGTCCATTACGGCCGCACCTGCGGGGTTGCCCTTGGGCACGATATAGGCCCCCGGCATCGCCATGGCCTGATTGTTCACCAGCTTGTAGCGCCCATCGGTGTCATTTTCGATGTTACGTCCCCGGTTCTGCCAGACCATGCCGAGCGAGACTTCGCCATTCACTACCATGGAATGCGCCTCGGACCCTGAGCCCCAGTAAAGGCTGTTGTCCTTGATCGATTTGATCTTGGCGAGGGCGCGATCCATGTCCAACGGGTAAAGCGCATCGCCCGCAACGCCATCCGCCATAAGTGCTGCTTCGAGCGAGCCATTGGCCCATTTGTACAGCGAGCGCATGCCCGGGAATTTGGCGGTATCAAAGAAATCCGCCCAGTTCTGCGGGGGATTATCGCCATAGGCTTCGGTGTCATAGACAAAGGCATAGCCATAAAGGATGATCGAAACCCCATATTCCAGCGCATAGCCTGGCAGGGTCTTTTCCTTGGAAACAACAGAGTAATCAATTGGTTCCAGATGGCCTGTTGGCCCAAGGGACACGGCATTGAAAAGGTCTGCGTCCGCAACGTCGGCAGTGACATTGCCGCTGTCGACCATTTCCTTGATCTTGCCTTCCAGAGGGCCGGAGGTGTCAAATTTCAGTCCCTTGCCAGTCTTGGCGGTGAAGGCATCGCCAATGGCGGAGCCGTGGCATTCTTCAGACTGGCCACCCCAGTTCCACATCACCACGTGATCAGCAGCGGCTTCGGCATCACCTGCCATCACGGCGCTCATCGCCACGCCCGAGGCACCACAAAGCGCCAGGAACGTGCGGCGATCCATGCGGCCTTTCTTGTAGGCCTGCGCGCTGTCTTGCAGCATCTCTTTCTTGAATTGTCTATCGTGCATTTTCATCCTCCTATTGGGTTCGGGAGTTCCCGGACTTTTGCTCAATGGCACCTTTTGGCGGCACACGTTTTTGGGGCTTTAGCCCGTTTGTAATTCCACAGCAGCTTCGTCTTTCCACAACAGGTCCACGGTATCGCCTTCGTTCAAGGCTTCGCTGTTGCGCCAGACATCGATGTCCACTTCGATTTCGGTACCATCGCTGGCATCCACGATGACGCGCTGCATTGAACCAAAGTAGGTAATAGAGCGCACCACCCCACTCGTCTGTGCCTCCGCATGGCCCGCGCCTTTGCGCAGGTCGATTTTTTCGGGACGCAGGGCGTAAGTTTTGCCGTCTTGCTGAATGAAGTTGGATTTGCCCAAGAAACTGGCCGTGAACTGGTTCACTGGCCGCTCATAGAGCTCCTGAGGCGTACCAATCTGTTCAATCGCCCCGTCGCGCATGATCACGATGCGGTCCGACATGGACAGCGCTTCTTCCTGATCATGGGTGACGTAGATGAAGGTCGTGCCAACTCGGCGGTGAATATCCTTGAGTTGCTCCTGCACCTCGACCCGCAGTTTCTTGTCAAGCGCGCCAAGCGGTTCGTCCAACAGCAACACCGGTGGCGCAAAACACAGCGCACGTGCCAGCGCGACGCGCTGTTGCTGCCCGCCGGACAGCTGCCCCGGCTTGCGGTCCGCGAAATCCTGCAGCTGGACCAATTCCAGCATCTCGTCGACCCGCGCCCTAATCTCTGACGTGGGACGTTTGCGCACACTCAAGGCGTATCCGATGTTGTCTCGCACGCTCATATGGGGGAACAGCGCGTAGCCCTGAAATACCATGCCAAAATTGCGTTTTTCCGCGGGGGTTTGCGCGATGGAGGACCCATCCAGCGCAATGTCCCCTTCAGAGATATCGAGGAACCCCGCGATCATCATCAACAGCGTGGTCTTGCCCGACCCCGAGGGGCCCAGCAGAGTCAGAAACTCACCTTTCTGAATATCCAGACTGATGTTGTTGACTGCCCGGAATGTCCCGAACAGTTTCGAGACATTACGCACCTGCAAACTGCCTGTATCGGCGAGGTCAGCCATCCGCGCCTCTCAACTTCAGCTTGTTGCGCGCCTCTTGCGGGGTCAGCACACGCCCCCCCATGCGCTCAATGATCTCGCGGGCACGGGTGACAAGCTGGCCGTTGGTCGCCAGAACCCCGCGCTCCAAATAGATGTTGTCCTCCAGCCCTACGCGCACATTGCCACCCAACGCGACAGAGGCCGCTGCCATGGGCATTTGACCGCGTCCAATCCCGAAGCTGGCCCAGCTGGCCCCGGCAGGCAGTTGCGCTTTCATGGCAGCCATGGTTTCGACGGTCTGATCCGCGCCCCAGGGAATGCCCAGACAAAGCTGGAACATGGGAGGCGCATCAATCAGCCCCTCATCCACCATCGCCTTGGCGAAGCGGATATGGCCAAGGTCAAAGACTTCCAGTTCCGGCTTCACCCCCCATTCCTGCACCAATGCCGCCATACGCCGCAGTGTTGGCGGGGTAGAGATATAGATCATGTCCGTGTCAGAGAAATTCAGTGTCCCGCAATCCAGTGAACATATATCGGGCAAGCATTCCTTGATGTGAGCGAGCCGTTCCTCGGGGCCGATCATGTCCGTGCCGGGGCCCGGCATCGCTGGGTTGGCCGGGTCCGAGATCCAGTCGCCGCCCATCCCGGCGGTCACATTGATCACCACATCGGTGTCACTGTCGCGCACCCGGTCCACGATTTCCTTGAAAAGCTTCGGGTCGCGTGAGCCTTGGCCCGTCTCGGGATCACGCGCGTGAATATGCGCGGCGGAGGCCCCTGCCTTGGCCGCCTCAATCGCCGCATTAGCGATCTCTTTCGGCGTGACGGGCACATGCGGACTTTTGCCCGTGGTATCGCCCGCGCCAGTCACGGCGCAAGTCAGGACAACCTCATAGTTCATCTGGCAAACCCCCTATTTTTTTCAGCTTGACGCGGGAAAGGGTAAGAAAGTTGTCGATTATCCGACAGTCTTTCGGCTATGCTGGCGAAAAATCGCACTATGCAATCTGGACTTTAGCTCATGCAAATCGACATGACCCAGCAGACGCCCCGCGCTGTGCATCATGCCATTTTTGTGGTGGTCCCACGGTTCAACATAACCACATTGATCACCATGACCGAAACGATGCGGATCGCGAATTATCTTTCGGCAGAGCCCCTGTTTTCTTGGGACATCGTGTCCTTTGACGGCACTGAAATCGTGGCCAGCAATGGCATGACAACCCGCGTTTCAGCAGAGCAGGACAACCTGCCGCCAGCGGATTACATTTTTGTTTTGGGCAGCTGGGGGACGGAGCATTACGATAACCGCGCGCTTACCGCTTGGCTGCGCAAGCGCGCGCGGGCGGGGAGCAGTATCTGCGGGGTTGAGCTTGGCTGCTATATTGTCGCGCGGGCGGGTCTGTTGGACGGAAAGCCGGCGACGATCCACTGGTCCTGGCTCAGCGGTTTTCGCGAAAGCTTTAACCGGGTGGATGTGCAGGAATGCCTGTTCACCATCGAGGGCAAGATCATGACCTGCTCGGGTGGGCTCGCGGGCGTGGATCTAATGCTTCGTTTGATCGAGCGCACCCATGGCAGTGGCTTTTCGGGCGAAATTGCCGATCAAATGTTGCATCACCCGATCCGCAACGCGGGTGCGTCACAGCGGTCCACCATGGGGCGCAGCACGGAGACCATGCTGCCGCTGGTGCGTGAGGCGATGACGCTGATCGAAGGGAACATAGAAGAACCGCTCAGCGTGCCGGAGATCGCTGATAAGCTGGATGTCTCGCAGCGACAGCTAGAGCGGAAATTCAAGAAACACGTCGGTTGCACTGTGGTGCAGTTCGGTTTGTTGCGACGGTTGCAGAATGCGCGGTTGCTGCTGATCTCCACCGATCTCAGCGTGCGCGAGATTGCCACCGCGTCAGGGTTCAACACCCTGTCCCATTTTGCCTATTCCTTTGGCAAATTCTTTGGTCGCCGCCCTTCGGAATACCGAGAGGCATGGCCTGCAAATGAACCGGCGCCGAGTTGGCCCGGTTCCCTGTCAGATTTCCTTTCAACGCTTAAGGAGATTCCGGGCCGTCCCTAATCCAACCGCGCCTCGCGCAACGCGCGCAACACTGCGACAATCTCTCGATCGCGCTGCGCGGCCATATCCTCAAAGTGGCGATCTCCGGCGATGTCATTGCAACCATCGACCATGCGGCCACGCAGCTCTCGGGTGAGTTCTGGTGCCTCCAGCCGAGTCCAGGGCAGCTTTAGCGCGGGGCCAAACTGATCCAGATTGGTCGCCATGCCGCCCGCGCCACAGGCCACGTGAAAGGCCATACACTGACCTTGGGACACCATGCGCGGCGCAGGCCCATTCATCAAGGCAATGTCGATGTCTTCCGGCGTCGCCTCGCCATTGGCAACCATGTGCAAGGCCTCGCGCCAGAGCGCTTCTTGCAGGCGCGTCGCGACGAAGCCGGGGATTTCTTTTTTCATCAACAGCGGCGCTTTGCCCGCAATTTCGTAAAACTTCCCGGCCCATACCACGGCATCCGGCGCAGTTTTGTCACCGCCCACAATCTCGACCAGCGGCAGCAGGTAGGGCGGATTGAACGGGTGTCCGATCACGCAGCGTTCAGGGGTCGCGCATTTGGCTTGGATCTCGCTCATTGTCAGACCGGAGGTTGAGGAGCCGATGACAACGTCAGGCGGCAGCACCTCTCCCATCTGTGCGTAAAGCGATTGTTTGATCTCCAACCGCTCCGGTGCACTTTCCTGCACGAACTGCGCACCCTCCAGCGCCTGTTCAAGGTCGGTGACAATGCGGAGACGGTCCAAAGACGCGCCCTCAGCCAGCCCCAGATCCGTCAGACTGCCCCAGGCGGTGTTGAGGATCGAATGGAATGCTTCAGTTTCACTGGTGTCATGCAGATAGGCCGTCACATCATAGCCACGGGCCAGAAAATGCGCCGCCCAGCCGCCGCCAATTGGGCCCGCGCCAATGCTGGTGATGCGAGTGACGCTGATAGGATCAGGATACATCATTCACCTTTGAAGTTGGGTTCGCGCTTTTCCACGAAAGCCGCCACCCCTTCGGCAGCATCATCTGATTTGAGCATCTTGCGATAGATCGGCATCGGGTCCGTGCGCATCTTGTGAAACGCCTGCTCCAGTGGCACGCATTCGATTTCGCGCTGCACCTCTTTGACGGATTGCATCGCAAGCGGTGCCGACCAGGCAATCGAAGCCGCCCATTCGCGCGCAGCATCCATCAACTGCTCTTTCGGCACCACCTTGTTGACCAGCCCATAGTGCGCTGCTTCCTGCGCGGTCATGCGGCGGCCCAGCAAGAACATCTCCATCGCAATGTTGTGCGGAATGCGGCGCGGCAATCGTTGCAGCGCGCCCGCGTCCGGCACGATGCCTAGGGGCATTTCCGGCAGCCCGAATTCCACGTGATCGGCGGCGATCAGCAGGTCGCACCCCAACGCCATCTCGAACCCGCCACCAATGGCCAACCCATTGATCGCAGCAATTACGGGCTTGTTCAGCGCCCAGTTTTCAGTGAGCCCGGTGAAGCCGCCAAAGCCGTAGTCATCGGTCTCCCACCAATTATCGAGCTGCATCTCTCCGTCATTGAGCGCCTTTAGGTCCCACCCAGCCGAGAATATCTTCTCTCCACCACCGGTCAGGATCGCGCAGCGCAGATCCTTGTCTTCGTGCAGCTCCTGAAAGGCTGCAGCCAGCGCCTGTGACGTGGGCACATCAATGGCATTCACCTTGCCGCGCTCCAGCGTGACTTCCAGAACATGACCCTCGCGGTGAACCTTAACGCCGTCTGACATCTGCTTATCCCTCTTTGAATTCTGGCATTACTTCGTTGACGAACATGCGCAGGGATTTCTGTTGTGAAGCGTGATCGAGCCCCATGGAGGCGTAATAGATGTACTCATTCACACCCAGCGCCTGATAGCGCTTCAGCTTTTCGATGACCCGGTCGGGAGAACCGAACATCAAGTTCTCCTCCAACATCACGGGGTCGTATTGTTCCCGTCCCTCCAGTTCATCCAGCGGGATGGAGGCGGGGAAGCCGTCCTTCACATCGCCCAGATTGCGAAACAGGTTTTCGAACTGGCTCAGCAGGCGGCGGATCGCCCGCATCGCGTTTTCACCATCGGCTGCGTTGTCATAAACGCATGAATGGCGCATCAAGGCGAAGCGTGGCACCCAGCCGTTGTCGGCCTTTTCAATCGCCTCATCCAGTTGTTTCTTGTAGAGTTCGGCCTCTGCAAAGGGACGTGTGAACGGCCAGCAGTTCACATGGCACCTTTCCCGCATAGCGTAGTCATAGGTGATGGGTGAGCGCGCAGAGACCCAGACCGGCACCTCCTTCTGAAGCGGCTTTGGCACTGAGGTCGAGGTCGGGAATTGCCAGTATTCCCCGTTGTGTTCGTAGTCGCCCTTCCAAAGCTCACGCACCGCAGGCAGCATTTCCTGCATGTAACGCCAGGCATCAGATTGCTTGAGCCCCGGTCTCATTCGGTCAAACTCGCGCTGATAGGCCCCCGAACCGATGCCGAATTCCAACCGCCCGCCGGTGATCAGATCGGTGAACGCCGCTTCGCCCGCCAGGTTGATCGGGTGCCAATAGGCCGCCGTCGCAACGGCCGTGCCCAGACGGATGCGGCTGGTTTCGGCAGCCCACCAAGTAAGGATCTGGAAAGGGTTTGGCGCGATGGTCATTTCCAACGCGTGGTGCTCGGCGGCCCAGACGATATCAAACCCACCCTCTTCGGCGATCTGCACCATCTCCAGCGTGTGACGGGCGACATCCTGCATGTCCAGATTGTCGTCGATCCGCTCCATGTTCACGGCAAGTTGGAATTTCATTGTTCTCTCCCTCAACGCATTACAAACGGATTGGCCATCGGTTCATCAGACGTGTTCATCCAGATCGTCTTTGGGCGGGTATAGTCGTAGATCGCCTGGAACCCGCTTTCGCGGCCATATCCCGATCCTTTGTTGCCCCCGAACTCCGCAATCGGAGACACCACCCGATAGGTGTTCACCCAGACGATACCGGCACGCACTGCCCCCGCCATGCGCAGGGAGCGCGCGCTGTCGCGGGTAAAGATACCTGCTGCCAGCCCATGTTCGCTATCATTGGCCAATGCGAGCACCTCTTCCTCGGTTTTGAACCGCTGCACCGACAGAACCGGGCCAAACAATTCAGTGTCGACAATGCGCAGATCCTGACGAGGGACTTCGATGATCGTGGGTTCATAGAACAGGCCAGACATCCCCTTTGGCTGCTTGCCGCCGACCAGCACTTTGCCGCCTTCTGTTTGGGCATGCGCCACTTCTCGTTGGATATGCTCTAACTGTCCGGTGGTGCACAATGGCCCCATCTGGGTCTCATCCGCCAGCGGGTCCCCAATCACGATCTGGCGGGCCAGCGCGGTCATCTGCTCAAGGAATTGATCGGCAATGTCTTCGTGCAGGTAAAGCCGTGACCCAGCTACACAGCTTTGCCCCGTGGCGCCAAAGATGCCCGCGATAGAGGCGTTTACAGCGCTTTCGATATTGGCATCGTCAAAGACGATGAACGGGGATTTGCCCCCCAATTCCAACGACACTTCGGCAAAATTTCGTTTGACGTTCTCCAGCACATGCCGCGCGGCATTTGGCCCTCCGGTAAAGGACACACGGGCCACGAGCGGATGACCTGTGAGCGCACGGCCGCAGGGCTCCCCATGGCCGGTGATGATGTTGACGACGCCGGGGGGAATGCCCGCCTCTTCAATCAGCTTACCAAACTCCAGCATCGCCGCACTGGCATGTTCAGAGGCTTTCAGCACGACGGTATTGCCAGCCGCAAGCGCCGGGCCAATCTTGACGGCCACCAGAAACAGTTGCGAATTCCACGGCACCACGGCAGCCACCACCCCAAGGGGTTCACGCCTCGTGAAGACGAACATGTCGGGTTTGTCGATGGGCAGTGTTTCGCCGCTGACCTTGTCGGCACAGCCTGCAAAGAAGTGAAAGAACTCGGCGATATACGTCGCCTGCCAGCGGGTCTCCTTTAGCATCTTGCCGGTATCAATGGATTCCGTGCGCCCCAATGCTTCTGAATGTTCCGCCAGCAGATCGCCCAGCTTGCGCAGGCACTTGCCCCGTTGCGTCGGCGTCATGCCTGCCCAGGGTCCGGTTGTGAATGCGGCATGTGCGGCCTCAACTGCACGGTTCACGTCAGCCTCGGTCGCTTCGGGCACACGGCTCCAGACGTTGCCATCAGCGGGGTTCACGCTGTCAAAGGTGCCGCCGTCCTCTGCATCACACCACTGTCCGTCGATCAGCATTTGGTAGTTGGTGATTTCACCCATGGCCTGCATCCCCCCTCTGTTACCCTCTCATTCATCTCCGCTTTTGCGTCACATGTGCACGAAATTACGACAAAGGTTGTCGAAAAATCTGAAAGCGCTTTTGATGGATCAAGGCAGGCTTGCCGCAAGGGAGGCCGTATTTATGGCGAAGAAAAAGCAAGTGATTGGCGGCCCGCTTGAAATTGGCGGGCGGGTCTTGTCCCTGTCGCGTGCCATACGGGCGGGTGATTTTGTGTATCTGACCGGGCAAATCCCCATGAAAGATGGCGCGCCTATGACCACCGGCACGGTAAAGGAGCAAACCCGCGCCGTGCTGGATGACATCACCGCCACGCTGGCGCTGGCGGACTGCACCCGCGATGATGTGATCAAAGCGATGGTTTGGTTGCGGGATCGCAGCGACTTTCCCGGTTTCAATGCGGTCTACGGGGAGTACTTTCCAATAGAACCGCCCACTCGGTCGGCGGTGGTCAGCGATCTGCTGGTCGATGTCCGGGTAGAGGTCGAGGTGGTCGCCTACCGCCCGTTAGACGATGCTTAAGGCGCCTGATGGTACTGCCTACAGCTGGGCTGGGCCTGGGGTTGGGCCGGTCGTGGTGATGATCCACGGCCTGGGTCTGAACCATGACTGTTGGCAGTGGACGACCCCCGCGCTGAGTGATCAATACCGCGTGCTGCACTATGACCTTTTCGGACATGGACAAAGTACACCGCCGCCCGCGAGGCCGAGTCTATCGCTGTTTTCGGATCAACTGGCGGCCCTACTGGATCACTGTGATGTCCGCTCAGCGACCTTGGTGGGGTTTTCCCTTGGCGGCATGATCGCGCGTCGGTTTGCGCAGGACCGTCCGGCCAGGGCGGACGCACTGGCAATCCTGCACTCACCCCACAAACGCACCGATGCGGCTCAGGCTGCTATTCTAAAACGTGTCGATCAAGCCCGCCGAGACGGACCACAAGCCACTGTGGAGGCCGCGTTGGAACGCTGGTTTACGGCAAATTTCCGACAGGCCAACCCGGCAATGATGGACACCGTGCGCGGCTGGGTAAAGGCAAACGACATTAGCATTTATCACACGATCTATCGTGTATTGGCGGATGGCATCGACGAAATCGTGGCCCCAACGCCGCCCATCAGCTGTCCTGTACTGGTGATCACCGGCGACGAAGACTATGGCAACGGCCCCGAAATGACCCGCGCCATAGCCGCAGAGATTGAGCAATCAAAGGCTGTTATCCTTTCGGGTCTCCGTCACATGGCGCTGGCCGAAAACCCCGACGCCGTGAACGCCCCCCTGCGCGGCTTTCTTGATGGTCTGGAAATGGCCATATGAGCACACAAATCCTGAAAGGTCTGCGCGTGCTGGATCTGAGCCGCATGTTATCCGGCCCTTACTGCACCATGCACCTTGCGGATCACGGTGCAGAGGTGATCAAGATCGAAGCGGGTACGGGCGATACGAGCCGTGGCAATGGCCCATTCCGCGACGATGATCCCGATCACAACTGGGCCGGTTACTTCGTCAGTTTGAACCGCGGCAAGAAGAGCATCCAACTGGACCTGAAATCAGATGGGGGAAAGAACCAGTTTCGCGCGCTTGCCGCCACTGCGGATGTCATTGTCGAAAACTTTCGGCCCGGCGTGATGGATCGCCTGGGCCTTTCTTATGAAACACTCGCCGAGCTGAACCCAAGAATCGTCTATGCGGCAATCAGAGGATTTGGCGATCCGCGCACAGGGACAAGCCCATATGCGCACTGGCCGTCCTATGACGTGGTAGCGCAAGCTATGGGCGGATTGATGTCCATCACCGGGCCGAACGCCGACAGCCCCACCAAGACCGGCCCCGGCGTCGGCGACATCTTCACCGGCATGATGATGGCTTTTGGCATCATGGCCGCCTTGCGCGAGGCGGAAGCAACCGGCAAAGGACAGTTCGTCGACGTGGCCATGTACGACGCCATGATCTCTTTGTGCGAGCGCATGGTCTACCTTCATGATTACACCGACAAGGTGCCGGGGCCCGAAGGCAACGGGCACCCCTTTCTCAGCCCGTTCGGATTGTACCCGGCAGCGGACGGGCACGTGGCGCTTGGCATCGTCGACGATGCGTTTTGGCGCCGTTTGACTGAGCTGATGGGGAAGCCTGCCCTTGGTACTGATCCCCGGTTTGCCTCGCGCAGCGCACGGGCTGCCCACGCGGGTGAGGTTGACCGCCTGGTCTCAGGCTGGTTCTCAAAGCTGAGCAAAGCTGAGCTGACCAAAACACTGGGCGGTGAGGTTCCCTTTGGCCCATTAAACACCATTCAGGACATTGCCCGCGACCCCCATATCGAGGCTCGTAAAATGCTCACACAGGTGCACGGCCCGGATGCTGAAACGAGGCCCTGGACGGTTGCCGCCAACCCGCTGCGCTTTGGCGCGCACGGGCATGGGACATTGAACCCGCCACCCGCTCTGGGGGCGGACAATGACGTGCTTGAGACCCTGACGCCAACCTCATCACCCATGGCACCGGAAACCAAGCGCACCCTGCGCGACGCCTTTGGGCGTTTCGCCACGGGGGTCACGGTTGTCACGACCCGCCAGTCTGACGGCACGCCGCGTGGCTTTACGGCAAATTCCTTCTCTTCTGTCTCGCTCGACCCACCACTCTTGCTGGTCTGCATCGGCAAGGCTGCACTTTCCTGCGACACATTCGCAACCTGTGATCATTTCACGGTCAACATTCTGGCAGATGATCAAAAGGAGGTTTCGGGCCTCTTTGCCTCGCAGTCGCCAGAGAAGTTCAACAGCGTCAAATGGCATCCCAATGCGCAAGACATGCCCGTTATCGATGGTGCCCTTGCCAGCTTTGGCTGCGCGCAACATAGGCTGGTGGATGCAGGGGATCATCTGATCCTTATTGGTTGTGTGCTCGACTTCGAGACATCCGATGGGGATCCTCTGGGGTACTACAAGGGCGCATACTTTGATCTTGGGTTGGACCGTGCGGTGACCGAAGCAGCAACCAAAGGTGATGTGACAATCGCGGCTGTTTTGGCACACGAAGGCGGGTTGCTGCTGAAAGAAGAGGCTGACGGAAGTGTGACGCTGCCATCCGCGTCCTCGACACAGGCCTTACTCAAGGCTCTGGGCGATGAATTGATGAAGGCAGAATTGACGCAACTTTATGCTGTCTATCAGGTCACGGAAACGGGTGCGCAACGCATCGTCTATCACGCGCGCGTGCAGGGCGATGCCGATACCGGGTTGACGTTTTTCTCCCTTGATATCTTGCCACTGTCGCGGGTGTCCGACGATGCCGAGCGTTCTCTCTTGCGCAGATACGCGCAAGAGCACCGGCATGGCACCTTCGGCATATATCAGGGAACCGAAGTCGAAGGCGTTGTGCACAGACTGTCCGGAAATCACAAATATCACATCTGACAGGAGAATTCCCATGATACCCGAACTGCGCAAAGTCATTACATTTGACGAAGACATCCATACCGAAGGCGGACGTGCCTCTGACCCTGTCTTGCGCATGATCGGAGTGGCAGCCGTAGTGGAAAACCCCTGGGCGGGGCGTGGGTTCGTCGAAGACCTGCAGCCAGAGATCCAGCGCATGGCTCCCGTTCTGGGCAAAATGCTGACCGATCGCCTGATTACATTGGCAGGTTCGGGCGACGCAATAGAGGCCTACGGAAAAGCCTGCATCGCCGGAACCAGCTGCGAAGTGGAGCACGCTTCGGCGCTGATCCACACTTTGCAGTTTGGCAATTTCTACCGCGAGGCCGTTGATGCCAAAAGCTATCTTGGTTTCACTAACACGCGCGGACCGGCAAACACCCAGATCCAGATCCCGTTGATGGACAAACATGATACGGGTCGGCGCTCGCATTATCTGACCGTTCAGTTTTCCATCTATGACGCACCTGATGTGAATGAACTTGTCGTCGCATTGGGGGCCGCGACCCGAGGACGTCCACATCATCGTATCGGAGATCGATATTCTGATCTTGCAGCCTTGGGGCGCGACGTAGAGAACCCTGCCGGTGTTTGAGCAGACGCGATCTGCACGCGATCAAACCAAGGCGTGCAATGACCTCGCCCAAACTATAGAGGTGGGTTTGGACTACCCTAGTGGGAATTTCCCAAGCTATGAATAAAAAGGCGAACGTCGGCTTCGGTGGCTCGATAGTTGCCCATCGCCCTCGCAGCGAAAGGCCACTTTAGCCCGACGTGCTTTTCGCTGCGGGTGCAAAGCACATGAAGCGGTCATTGAGAGCGAAAAACTTAACGGCAGGTCTGTCCGCAACTCAGACGCTCGATGCTCGCGCAGCGAACGACCGATTTTGAGTTGCCCCGATTTGGTAGACTTGAACGTCCGCTTTCGGGAAATCGCGCTGCAGTGCCGCGAACTCTCCGGTGATTTTGTTGGTGAGGAGGCGCGATGTTTGCGGCGACAGCATCCGGCAGCTTCGTCCGCAAAGTAGACGTTCACGCAAGTTGCAGCGAAAGACCGCACCGAGCCCAAGGCTGCCATTGCCATTTCTCGCTGCGTGCGCTCGCAGCACAATAATCGCCGCGATTGCATCATCTTCAGCGCCGCCATGCGGCGTGAAGCTCGGCCATTCGCTCGGGATGCAGCGAGGTTGTCAGCTGCAATCTACAGGTTGCGGACAAACCCGCCGCTCACCAGACTCAGCCAGACGACGGCTAACTGAGCTTTGCCAGCCTTCTCGCATTGTGACGGCTTCGCAAGTGCAACATAACTCCGCGTGCAGCGAACGGCGCAATGCGGCCGTTAGTCAAAACTCTAAGCGGACGACCGCAAAGGGCACCTTGTTCGGCAAGATGTGCTGGTCACAGGTGGGTTTCATAAACCGTTTTTGCAAGCTGCAGATATTACTGGCTATTGAAACAATTAGCGCTCATGCAGTTGCTCACGCAGCGCAGCAATTGCAGACGGAAGATCGTCCTCGAAACCGGGAATGAACGCCTGCTGGATCGCAGCATTCAATGCGTCGTCGGCAACTGCCTCGGCTGCGGTGGCCGATCCGGAAAGAGTCTCGAACTCCTCAAAAGCCTCAAGGACTAGAAGCGGCTCTCGCAGGATGCCCTGAACCGTCATGCTGATCGACATATGTTCGACCTGGTTGTTGTTCTCCGGCGGGCCAACGAATTCGGGTGCGAAGCCGGAAACGCCCCAGATCGATGAGTTGTCCAGTGCGATCCCGGTTTCGTATTGCCAGATCGTTCCGACATGGAAACGCGTGGTGAATCCGTGGTTGAACAGCTTGATATGTGTGAGTGGGTTGCGGCGCGAGGACCCCACAATCAATTGCTGCCAGAGGTAGAGCGCAGCCTGCTCCCTTCCGCGAATGTATTCCGAAGTCTCCAGCATGTGCTCCGGCGGAACTATATCAATCAGTTTGATTGCTGCCTCGAACAGGTCAAGCGCCGTGTCGAGCGCTGTGTCATCAGTGCCGCCCCCTGACATATCGGCCAGCTTGAAGGCGTGAAACCGGGTGTAGGCCCCGCCGAGCGCTTCAAGGTATGGTTCGCCCTCTTCTGACGCAAGCGCGTCGACAACGCGATAGGCATCCCAACCATCTGCGCGCAACTGGTCGGTATCCACGTCCCAGAAGGTCGATGGAATCTGGCGGCCGAAATCACCGGTTCGAAGAGCGAGCGTCCTGAGCCCCTCGGCATACTCCATCAGTTGCTCGGATGTGACCACACCGTCATCGAGGCGGGCGAGATGACCGGAGATAGAAATGTCGCCCAGAACTGGCTCTTCGCTCAGGCCCGCATCTCGCAACGCCTCTTCCACTTGAACTCGGTTCGCCTCGGCAACAGGCGCCGATCCTGTTTCGGCTTTGGAAAATACGCTACCTTCCAGCCGTTGCTCCGGAAGCCCGAAGAACAGGAACCGAACCTGTGGAACGGCCAGAACGACGACCGCAAAGGCCAGACAGGACAAGGTCCCAGTCCACGCCAACCATTTCATAGCTCATCCGGCCCCTGTACAACGCGATTATTTCGTAAGCGCATCGAAATCGGATGTATCAACATTGGCGACAGCTTCCTGTGCGATCGCATCGTAATCCGTCGCTTTGTTGGCTTCCTCAGCGACTTCGGCTGCAAGCGCAGCCGAGGTCCCGATAGTCGCGGCCGTCCGCACCTCGTCTTCGCTGGAGTCGCAGGCGGCCAGCACACTTAGACAGATGGCAATTGCCGGTGCCAGAGCTCGTCTGTTTTGCGATGTCACTTGGTGTAATCCTCGAACCCTTCGACATTGCCGCCGATGACCGTGCAGTTACCTGCGGCTTGAATTGTCGGCTGGTCCCAGTTGACATTCCAGTTCACGACGATGGTGTCGCCGTTTTCCGAAGCGGGGAACACCGAAATCGCAGCATTGGGCAGATCCGCGAACTCGGGAACTTGCCAAAGGTAGTCGTGACAGGTTTTGAGGGCGTTGGTTGTCTGCCTGTCAAAGGCTTGAGCAGCATTGGCTGCAACCACGAAAACAAGGCAGGCGCCGATAGTTTTTAGCATTGAAAATGTCCTCACAGATTTCCATATCAACCAGCTTAAACCCAAGCTTAGTTCGCCATCAGACTTCGTCAAACAGAATATGTTGTTTCTGGACCTTCAATTCTTGCGCTGGACCGACGAGCCAGCACCGCTACTGCTTCTCTGCGCCTTGTTCGGAAAGACCCTTACCCAGCATAGCGTTCACACGGTCGAGTTCCGCGCTCGCTATCTCCCCGATGGAGGTTCCCTTCAGTCCGCCAACTGCGACCATGGCAACCTCCAACGGGTACTCGGCATCGACCAGTGCGACAAGATCCTCGGCATTGCGATCCTCGGTGGTTAGGTCGGTCAGGATGTCGATATAGGCTATTATTGCACCGTTCTGCGCTGGCGAAACCAGTTCCTTTGACGGCAGATCGCTCAATAGTGTTTCGGTGACCAGCGAGACGTATTCCTGCAGCGACATGGCTGTGTCGCCCAGGAGACGACGTTGCATGTAAACCATCCTGACGCTCTTCCGGTTCATGACTTCGTCCATGATCTGCGCCGCTGCGTTTTCGACCGAAATCAACCCTCCGATGGGCCGAAAACGTCCGAGCAAGTCCGGGTCTGCAAAAGCATTGAGGCCATGGATGGCTTCACCGGTAAGAAACTCTACGGCTCTCCTCTGCTCTTCAGGGTCTACATAGGCGAACGGTCGGTCGTCGCCGGAGGTCTGTGTAACACCGCCGATCAGCTTGCCGACGCTTCCAGCGATACCGACATAGCGATTGAGCGCGTCTCCGTAGATCTCCTCTAGCATGGCTTGTGGATTGCGCGCGTCCTCTACTGCGAGGGGCAACGCCGCAAGGCTCGCGTGCAGCGCGGCGATCCCCGCACGCGTTGCCAAGATCCTGTCTGCCCCAATGTTCTCAGTCTGAACACGGTGATCGAACTGGGCAAGATACTCCTCGCCACGTTCGCCTGCTCCCCAAATGAGTTCCGGACGCTCCTCGGCTTCCGCCGCGATGGAATCAAGCTCCTCTGCGTCGACATCGGAGGAATACCCCCATCGGATGGCGTGCCGATCGTAGGAGCCAATGATAGGAATGAGTTGCGTGACGCCATCATCCGGCTCCGCCACGTAGTTGAACCGCCCATAGGCCATGATGGAGGACGTGCTGCCGTTCTCCGCAGTGAATAACGGGTCCCTGAGCTGTGCCGTCGACCAGGCCGTCGAGGCGCGGTGGTTGTGCCGCAACCCGAGCGTATGGCCCACCTCATGTGACACGACGTACCGCAGGATGCGCCCCTGCAATTCCTCCGGCAGCGGCAGTTTGGCCGCGGCGGGATCGGTCCGGTGCATCAGCAAATAGTAGTAGCGGCTGAAAAGGTTCAAGACGTCCGGCCAAACCAGAATATGGGCGGAGAGAATTTCGCCGGACCGGGGGTCGTGGATGTTCGGCCCCATCGCGTTCTGCACCGGCTGTGCAACCCAGCGGATGACACTGTGGCGAACATCTTCCGGGGACCAGCCGGGGACTTCATCCCGGCTTGGCGCGTCACGGGCTATGATTGCATTGGTGAAGCCCGCGGCCTCGAAGGCGGTCTGCCAGTCCTCAACCGCCTGGCGAATGTAGGGACGCCAACGATCAGGGATTTCACGGGATAGATAGAAAACGATCGGTTCAACCGGGTCCGACGGGCGTGGTGCATCCGGGTCGGCGTGTTCCAGGCGGAAGCGAAGGGCGGCACGGTCGCGTGATTGCACCTCGCCGAACGCGCTTTCAAAAACCAGATATTCGGTGAAGAAAAATCCAACCCTGTCGTCATAGGGGCGACGCTCAATCGGGGTTTCCGGCAATACGGCAATCGAATGCGCCGTTTCCACCGAAATCGGCTGTGCCAGCCCGGCCTGATCGGTCGCTTCGAAGGTCAGTTGCGAGCGGACAAAGAGGTTGTCGGGATAGACCGATGCTTCAGCAACGTAGGATCGGTCGGGGTCGTTCGGCCCAGGAACGAGACCAGTGGATGCCAATTGGGCGGCGACCGAGTATCCCACAATATCGCCCCCGAACGCCTCCTGCAAATCCACGAGTACGGCGCCAGTGTTGCTTTCCGCGAGGATCGGGAAATCGACGATGATGGGACCAAGGTTGGCGCGTTCCACAGCGAGGTTCACAGGGCGAAGCTTGTCACGCCCGCCAGTGTAATAGGGATCGCCCGAAACCTTTTCGAACGAGGTCCCTGAAAGGGACCGCACCATGACCCGATCGGGCCGCCGTTCCAACTGGATCAGGCGGGCCCCCAAGGCGTTTCCGCCGAATGCCACTGCGTCGGTGGGATATCTGGAAACTTCGGCGTACCAGATCAGGCTGCGTTCGAACATGTCGCGCGGTATCGCAAGCAACAGATCGCCGTCTTTTTGGTAGAGGTCGAAGACTCCAGATCGAACCTCGGCACCGGCTATACGCTCCTGAAAGCTCGCCGATTGCGCCCTGGCATTTGCGGGCATCAGCGGGACAGCAAAGGCAATGCAAAGTGCGAATGCCAGGCGCATCATGGGTCTCCTCGTCGACGAATTTTCAAGCGCGCTCACGTTTCCAGAGATCGGACATTCCAGTCTGGTAGTGTTGCAAGTGTCCGACATTCGAAAATGCTAACACTGAAGTTTAAATTTGAGAATTCACAAAGCCGCCATAGGCCGTATCCGCGGCCAAGCTCCGGAAACCGCCCACCTTAACCGCTTCTGCTTCCATGCCCACATTGACTTTGTGCTCACGGCGAAAATCCGCACGGTCGGCATGGCCGCCTCTGGTGCGGCATGCAGCATCGGGGAAGTATGGGCTCGATCCGACCCACCGCTGCGCCGCGAACGCAGGTCCGCTCAGGATTGGCGAACGGCAAGAGCCGCCCGCCAACGTGGATCAAATGTCGATTTGCTCGGCAATGCTCAGCGCATCTTCGAGTTCGACACCAAGGTACCGTACTGTGCTGTCTACCTTGGTGTGACCGAGCAGAAGTTGAACCGCTCCTAGATTTCCGGTTTTGCGGTAAATCTCAGCTGCTTTGGTCCGGCGCAGCGAATGGGTGCCGTATCCACTGGGTTCTAGCCCAATCGCGGCCACCCAACCCCTCACAAGCCGGCCATATTGGCGCGTTGAGATATGCGGGCGGTCATGAAACCTGCTGGGAAACATGAAACGGCAGCCGAGCATCTCCGGTGACTTGATCCATGCGGCAATGGTATCCCGCGTGTTTTCAGAGAGTTCAAACTGAACGGGCCGCTTGGTTTTGCTCTGGATCACGGACACCCTTTCGCGGACGCGATCATCCCTCACTAGGTCGGTGACGGCCAGTTTCACCAAGTCGCATCCGCGAAGCTTGCTATCTATTGCCACGTTGAACAGTGCTAGATCGCGCAGGTTGCCCGCCAGTTCGAGCCGCGCGCGGATCGCCCAGACCTGTTTCGGCAACAGTGGTCGTTTCTGGCCGATGATCCGGCCCTTGTTCCAGGCTCTTCGTTTCGGGGTAACAGCGGGAAGTTGGACTCTTGACATAGTTTGCTCTCCAATCCTCCCGCCAATCCCAGACATCAGCACAGCGCTGACGCCTCAGTTTACTGGTGGCTTGAATGGCCGTTGTCAGGTTGCGTGTTCTTTGGGAAACGCCGCGGATGCATTGGGCAGGTTTGAGCCCAAAATACGGAACGCTGCACCGTGTGCCAATGTCGGCATTGCGGTGCCCAAGGCTGACAACCGACGATGAAAAGGAGGAGCATCGAAACTTTGACACAATCTTTTCATGGCCTCTCTGGCGGAATCAGCTTTGGAGATCTCCAAAAGAGATTCTTCCCCCGCAAATTGTCAGCGCAATGCGCGCATGGGCCAACTGGTTTTTATCAATTGAAAACAGATCCTGTTCGAGGATGGCGATGTCGGCCAGGTATCCTGGCTTCAAGCGGCCCTTTCGGTCCTCGTTAAACTCTAGCCAGGCATTGTCATGCGTGTAGGCAGACAGCGTAGCCATAAGGCTTTGACGGTTGTCCAGCCAAGGAGGTGGCAGCTCAGTGCAGTTAACGGCCCCGGCAACCGTCATCATTGTGTCGACAGGGACGACTGGCCAATCCGTCGAGAAACAGACTTTGGCGCCGCTCTCACGGATCTTGTTCCATGCAAAAGCAAAAGGGATTTGCTCCGCTGTCAGAATATCTCCGGCGGAATAGGGGGAAAACAATCCTCCTGCGGGTGAGTGCAGGGGTTGAAGAGAGGCAACGACGTCAAGGGCAACCAGCCGGGGCAGGTCCGCGGGGTCTATTACTTCAATATGTTCGATGCGGTGTCGGGAATCTCGGGCGCCGTTGGCGTTGCGCGCTGCCTCGTAACCGTCCAACGTACGCCGAACGGCACCGTCGCCAATGGCATGCGTGCTGAGTTGCAACCCCATTGCATCAGCGCGAATACAGGCTTCGTTGAAGTGTTCCGCACTGAAAACGGCATCACCGAAGCTCTTAGGTTTTCCCGGATAAGGCGCAAGCATCAGCGCCGTGTAGCTGTCCAGCACGCCGTCCATGAACATCTTAACCCGCCCTGACCAAACCATATTGGACGCAAAACGGCGGCGCATTTCATCGGCCTCTTGCAACCGATCCAGAGGGTCGGTGTTCTTCAAATGCATGGGCACCTGAACACGGATCGGAAGGCGCCCCTCGGCCTCAAGTTCGCTGAGCAGTTCAAGTTGATAAAAGTTGCCATCCATGTTGTGCAGCCCCGTAATCCCGTGGGATGCACAGTGGTTCAGGCCACGTAGGATGACCTCTTTGTCAAAGGCGCGTTCTTTGGGCGTTGCGGGTGGCTCGGGATCCGCTCCTGTGACGTAGCCCAGCAGATCACGTCCTCCCAGTTGCGACAGGCGCAGAACCGGGCCAAAAGCACCGGTTTCATTCAGCTGACCTTGTGCGGTGCCGTCCCCAGCCATCACGATTTCCGAACCGGGGGGAACAACTGAGCCGTGAAGAATGCCTGCCTTCTCCAAGGCAATTGTGTTCGCCCAGACCGTGTGGTGGTCAGCCGACATCAGCGCAACGGGACGCTCAGACAGAATGCGATCCAAATATTGCCGAGTGGTTTTAACGCCTGGTCCAAGAATTTCGTAATCGGCCGCAACGCCCATCAGCAAAGGTTCTTCTGGGTGCTCAGCCGCAAAAGTTCGCAACGCCTTGGTCAGAGCATCTGCGCCCATCGTTTCGCGCAGGTCCAGCATTCCCAACTCGGCCGCCCCGCCAAAAAGGTGCACGTGGCTGTCAATAAAGCCGGGCATAACTGTGCCACCGGCAGCGTCGATGATTTTGGTTCCGGCCCCAGCCATGGCGCGAATGTCGTCGGTGTCTCCGACAGCCACAATTGTGTCGCCCCGAATGGCCAATGCCGAAGCCTTTGGTGTGGCCTCGTCAAAGGTCAGAAGAGAGCCGTTGAGGATAATCAGATCAGGCGTCGGCGACATGCGGCCTCGTGTGTCTGAGATGGGTTTCGAACTAACCAAGCGCGCGAATGATGGCCTCGCAAGCGCGCACGGCATCGTGGCTAAAGGACTGGATCAGATAGTCGGGCCAGCTGGACAGCTTGACGATAACGACGTCCGCCATCAGATCAATGAAGATCAGTTGACCAAAAACTCCACGCGCCATGAACACGCCCCGACCGGGGTCGTGAACCCACCAGAACCTTCGGTATGCCCCTTGGGGAGACAGCACGTCATAGGGATCACCATGTTTCGAGGGGTCCGCACCCGAACAAATCCCCGAAACCCAGCTTTCCGGCACCACTTGTTGGTCACCAACTTTGCCACCATCGGCCATCATCCGACCGAACCGCGCATAATCGCGCAGCGTTGCGTTGAACCCACCGTCCGCGAGCGCGGTCTTGGCGTCGTCCACTGTGAAAAAGCCGGAATGCACGCAGCCAATTTTTTGCCAGATACGGCTCGACAAGAGCGAAGCAAGGTCTTCTCCGCTGACGCGTTCCAAGGCCCAGGCTACGACATCCGTCTCGATCGAGCGGTAAGAAAACACCTGCCCATGGGGTCTGACTTGAGGCAATGTCAGAATAACGTCCCGAATGGTTGGCTTGATTTCACCCTTGCGAACGGGGCGCCAGCCTGACGCCACATCGACGCGGGTCATGTCGCTGTCCGGAAGGCCGTAATCCTCGGTGAAACGCACCCCTGATTGCATATCAAGCGCCTGATCCACGGTGCATCCGGCATAGCCTGTCGCGGCCAATTCCGGCACGATGTTTTCAAGCGGTTCCGTGAGGTCGAGCTTGCCCTCTCCATGGAGCACACCGGCCAGAGATCCAATCAGGGATTTGGAGACGGATTGGCCCAGATGCGTAGCGTCTGGAGTGAAATCGTTGGCGTAAATCTCGGTAAGTATCTGGTCACCCTTCAGCACCAGGAAACCATCTGTGTAGCTTTCAGAGAGCCAGGCCGCGACGGAAAGGGGGCGGTCGTCAAAAGTTTGAAATTCGATTTCCAACAGGTCGCGGTGGGCCTGTTTCAATTCTCGGGTCTCCGGTCCTGGACGCACATCTACCGTAGGAAACAGGCTTCGCATGTTCTGGAAAGTCCAGCGATTGAACGGAGCAAGGTCCCAGTTCTCGAGCGAAGGACGCTTCTCAGGCGGGGGCGGGAAGCCCTGCATGATGCCGATCTCACGCGCCGTCTTGGGCCTGGTGCCGGATTTGCTGTCGTGCATTTTCCACGCTCCCGCAGGGCGACCAAAAAGGGGTCGCAGTCAGAGTAAGAAACTTCGGAAAGTGACGGCCCGGCCAACGGCGGGCCGTCATTCAGGAGACTTCAAGCCTTATTGCTTCAGGCGGGTCCAAACCTTGTTGTAAAGGTCAACGACATCCTGATCGCAGGGCTTCACAAAGTCCGGAACCGGTGCATCGGCGGGCATGACGATCTCAGGCGCGCTGAGCATCTCGGGGTCCATAAAGGCCTCCGACCCTTTGATACCGTTGGCATAGCGCGCGAAGTTCGAGGTCATCGCGGCGTTCTCCGGGTCCATCATGAAGTTCACAAAGAGCTTTGCGTTTTCCATGTTGGGTGCATCGGCAAGAACGGCAACATTGTCCATCCAGCCAGTGAAACCCTCTTTTGGATAGGCGTATTGCAGCGAGGGGCGATCCGCCCGAGCGCGCATGGCAGCGCCATTCCAGCTTTGCGACAGGTCTACGTCTTTCGATGTCAGCTTCTCGATCACCGCATAATCCATCGTGCGCCAGTCGCCCTTGGCCTTGGCGAGAAGCGCCATCAGCTCTTTCATCTGATCGGGGTTCGAGTTGCAACGCGGGTATCCGAGGTAACGCAGACCGGCGTTGATCACATCGTTCATGTCATTGAGCATGTTGATGCGACCTTTGAGTTCTTCGGGAGTATCAAAGATCAGACCAAGCGTGTTGATGTCGCCGCTGTAGACTGCGCTGTCGACTGTAAAGCTGGTGGTGCCCCACTGGTAGGGAACTGAATACTTGCGACCCGGATCCCAGTAGACATCGACCCAGTTCGGATCCATGTTCTTGAAGTTCTCCATTTCGGACGCGTTGATCTCGGCCAGCAGGCCTTCGCCAACCATGATCGCAATCATGTAGTCGCCGGGCACAACGACGTCATAGCCGGTGTTGCCTTCCTTGACCTTGGCCAACATGGTTTCATTGCTGTCATAGCCATCCAGCGTGACTTCGACGCCATATTGGGCTTCGAATTTCTCGATCATCTCGGGGTTGGTGTAGTTGCCCCAGTTGTAGATGTTCAGTTTGCCTTCGGCGTGGGCCGAGGCTGCGCTAAGCGCGAGGGCTGAGACAGCGGCGGCTTTGAGTAGTGAGTGTTTCATTTTAGTCCTCCGTTGAGTGGTTAGCGTCCCGCACCGACGCGGGCTTCTTGTTATTTTCGTTTGCGTTGCAGAAAGAAGGTGAGCGTGACCATGGCCACGGTCAGCCCGATCAGGATTGTCGAGACGGCGTTGACCTCTGGCGTCACGCCACGACGGATCTGGCCGAGGATGTAGATAGGCAAAGTGGTCTCGCCCGGGCCGGCCACCAGAAGCGTGATGATCACGTCATCCAGCGATACGACAAAGGCTAGCATGGCGCCCGCCATGACTCCGGGCATCAGGACCGGCAGCGTCACATGGCGGAATGTTTGCCAGGGTGTTGCGTACAAATCCGCAGCGGCGGCTTCATAGGTCACGGACATATCTGACAAACGTGCGCGTATCGGCATGTAAGCAAAGGGCACGCAGAAAACCGTGTGGGCGAGGATCAGCCAGCCGATCCCGGTTACCCCCGTGAGCTGGCGCAGGATCGAAAAGAAGGCCAGCGTGGCAATCGCCGTGACAATCTCGGGGATCATCAGGGGTTGGTTTATGAGCGCGATGGCCGCAGAGCGACCGCGATAGACGCCCCCGCGCGTTGTTGCCAATGCTGCCATTGTGGCAATGATGGTGGAAAACACGGTCGCCGTGAGCGCAACCTGAATAGAGATCATCGCCGAACGCCGGATGTCGTCGTTTTCCAAGGCTGCCGCGTACCAGCGCAAGCTGAACTCGGTCCACCGCACAACAGAGCGGTTGTCGTTGAAAGAGAACACGACCAGTACGGCAATTGGTGCGTAGAGGAACAACAGAACCAGCCAGGACATGCCAGTAAACAGGGGTTGCCTGCGCAACTCGCGAGACCCGGTCGACGGGCGGAATATCGACAGCAGTTTATCCATGTCCACCCTCCTTCGAAGCACCTGCCCGCAGGCTGACAAGGAGCGCGATCAACACAACTGCCATCAGGATCAGCGCTGCCGCGGCCCCAAAGGGCCAATTGCGCCCCGACCCGAATTGCAAGGCGATCAGGTTGCCGATCATCAGTTTCTTGCCACCGCCCAACAGTTCCGGCGTGATGTAGGCCCCGAGCGCCGGGATCAGCACCAGCACGCAGCCTGCGACGATGCCCGGGCGGGTAATCGGGATGATGATGTGGCGGAAAACCTGCGTACGCGTCGCATAGAGGTCATGTCCGGCCTCAAGCAGCGAAAAATCGAACTTCTCGAGCGAGGCATAGATCGGGAGGATCATGAATGGCAGGTAGCTGTAGACCAGCCCGGCAAGTACCGCGCCGTCGGTGTACAACATCTCAAGCGGTTCGCTGATCAGGCCGATCTTCATCAGCATCAGGTTCACAAAGCCCTCGTCCCGTACGATCAAAAGCATCGAGTAGGTACGGATCAAGAGGTTGGTCCAGAACGGTAGCGTGATGGCGAAGAGCCAGAAATTGCGTTGCTCCGGAGGGCGGGCCGCAATGAAGTAGGCCACGGGAAACCCGAGGATCAGGGTGCCAATCATGGTGGTGATGGCGAGACCAAAGGAGCGCCCGAAGATTTGCAGATAGGCGCTGTTGAAGCTCAGCGTATCATCAAAGATGTCCCTCTCGAAAAGGAACTGCACGTAGGCGTCGTAGGAGAACACCCATTCAACGCCGCCGTATGTTCCGGGCTCAAGAAACGAGTAAACCAGGGCAATCGAGAGCGGGAACAGACCAAAGATGCCAATGATCCCGAGTGCTGGGGTCAGCAGGAAGAGCCGCGTTCTGCGCCTTTGACGCGCGCGTTCTTCTTGGGCCGCGCGCAATCTCGTTTCGGCGTCGGTGCGCGAGATATGTGCAGCGGCACTCATCAGTCTTCCAGCACGTGCAGCATGGAGGTGTCACATTCGAGGCCAACCCGCGATCCGACGGGGCGTGGGGTGGAAACCTGGACATGAACGCTGACGCCATCTTCCAACAGCACGAGCATCTGTGACCCGGCCCCGAAATAGATGCTGTCTACGACCTCACCTCGCAAGAGCGCCGTCTCTGCACTCTCATCAACCACGCGGATGGTTTCAGGGCGTAGAGCCACATGCACGGGGCCGGGTGTGAGCGAGGTGCTGGCTGTATGAACCGTGAGTGGTGAACCCTCGCCAAATTGGATTTTTGCCGCATCCCCGTCAAAGCCAAGCAACGTCGCATGCACGATATTGGTGTCGCCAATAAAGTCCGCGACGAACCTGCTTTGTGGAGCTGTGTAGATCTCTTCCGGTGTGCCAACTTGGCGTATCGCACCTGCCGACATCACTGCGATCTGGTCCGACATTGCCAGCGCTTCACCTTGGTCATGGGTGACAAAGACAAAGGTAATGCCTGTCTCATGCTGCAGCCGCTTCAACTCGCTCTGCATCCCTTTTCGAAGTTTCAGGTCCAGCGCAGAAAGTGGCTCATCAAGAAGAAGAACCTTGGGACGCGGCGCCAGCGCGCGCGCCAAAGCCACGCGTTGCTGCTGCCCGCCTGACAACTGATCTACACGACGCGTTGCAAACTCTCCGAGCTGGACCAGGTCCAGCATCTCGTTGATGGTGCTGTCGATTTCGGCCTTGGGCCTCTTCAGCATCTCAAGGCCAAACCCAACGTTGCGGGCCACGCTCATGTGGGGAAACAGCGCATAGTTCTGGAACACTGTATTCACGGGGCGATTGTTTGGAGCCAAATGGCCGATCGACTCGCCATCCAGTGCAATCTCGCCTTCGGTCGGAAGCTCGAACCCGGCGATCAATCGCAAAAGCGTCGTCTTGCCACAACCCGACGGGCCCAAAAGCGTGAAAAAGCTTCCTTCGGGAATGGTCAGCGACACGTCTCCCAGAGCCGTTACGGCCGCTTGGCCTTCGCCAAAGCGTTTTGTCACATTCTTTACGTCGATCATGGTCTGATCCAGACACCTGCACTTGTTGGTATGCAGAATCAGCTTAGAGCCATGAGACCGAACCTGTGAATACCTCCAAAGGGCGGGGTGACTTGTACCCCCAAAGGGGTAGGCCTAGTCGTTGGTCGAATGCAGGAACATCGAAAACAGGGCAGATTGAGAAGAAATTCCCAGCTTTCGGTAGATGTTCTTGCGATGCACTTTGATCGTCGAAGGGGAAACGTCCAGCAAAAGTGCTATCGACCGCGTCGAGTGCCCGCGCAAAAGGGATTGCACCACCTCGATCTCCCGCTGTGTCAAACCCTTGCAAACCTTGTCGATCACCCCATCGAAATCGACCTCGCTATCTTCGAACTGGCCTGATGAGGGGGTGCGATGAAAGTGCTGCTCGCAAAGCGCCGATATTATTGGATGTAGATCCGTTAGCCTTTCGACATCCCGCCGGGAGAACCGGGTTCTTCCCTCCGAGGGACCGAGGGAAAGAAACAAGGTGCCGTTGGCAATTGTCACGAAAACCCCCATCTCATCTCTTAGAAACAGGGTCTTGTAGTAGATGCGAAAGTAGTCGGAGTTGGCAAACCTGTCTGGCGCCACGTCTCTCAGCACCATCACCGGTTCGTGGCGTTCACCGATGAAACGAACAACAAATGGGTCCAGCAACCAAGCGCGATCAAGCCATCGGTCCACAACGACCGAGCGGCGTTCTGCACGTACATTGTCATAGACATGTTCGGGCGCTTTTCCTGGGTTCAGAAGGCTGACAAACGCGCCCTTGAACGAAGCTGCTCCGCGCATGAGGTTCAACAACTCTGGCATAAAGTTGGACGTCCCTACGGCCCGAATAGCCCCAGCTACGTCTTCCGAGTACGTTGGTTGTGCGGACTTACCCAAGTATCCCACCTAGCGATAGGGCGTTTCCAAGCCAATGTGGACAGTCGGAATTAACTTGGCAACCTTTTCACACTGAAATCTGCCTCGAAAAGCTTTTCCGCATCGGCTCGCTGGATCAATTCCGCAATCTGCTCCAGCACAAGTCTTCTAAGATCAAAGAGGCCAGGTAACTTTGAGTTGTCACTTGTATCGCTTCAGCACTTGAACCTGATGATTTGCCAAATCTGGGTAACTTCGTGTCTGTGCAAAGGAACTCTGATCCAAGGAATAGCTGAGTGTTTCGAATGGAAGCGGACATTGCATCAATGGCGATGGATGGCAGCTTTGTCCGCTCAGCGGTCATTCAGACGGAACGCAGCGAACGGCTGCTCTGAGCCTATCGCTGACCGCTAAGTAAACTCCAGGTCTCTGTTTTTGTGAGTGTTCTGGTTTTCGTGTCGGCAGTTCGATAAGTAGCGACAAGTTAAGACAAGAGTAGACAAAACATGGTGCCAACCAGATGACCGAACGTGCTCAACCGTTATTGGCGACGCTGATTGATGCCGACAACGTACCAGCCAAATTTGCGGAAGCAATTCTCAAGGAGGTCGCTTCAATAGGCGAACCCGCGCTTAGACGAGTTTATGGCGATTGGACCAGTAGTCGGCTGAAAGGTTGGTCCGAGGTAATCCTATCGCTGGGTCTTGTTGCACACCAGCAGACCGCCAATACGTCGGGTAAGAACGCATCCGATATTGGTCTTGTGATAGATGCGATGGACATCCTACATGGAGGTCGGTTCGACGGGTTTGTCTTGGTTTCTTCCGACAGTGATTTCACCAGTTTAGCCAATCGTCTCAGAGAGGATGGCTTAATGGTGATTGGCATCGGAGAGAAAAAAACTCCGGAGCCACTTCGGAACGTGTGCAACCGGTTCATTTTTATTGAAAACCTTGTAGCAGACGAAGGCGAAGCCAAGAAACTGGCTTCTGCAAAGGAGCAGCCCCAAAAAGCTGCAAAGTTACTCTTGGATGCTATGGCTCGTATCCAACAAGATGATGAGTGGTTTCATCTTGGGCAACTTGGCCAGTCAGTAGTCGCTGCACGTCCAGATTTTGATGCTCGGACCTACGGAAAGGGAAAACTGAGCGATCTTGTAGCTGCGATCAAAGGCTTCGAAACGAAGAGACAGGGCAACAGCCTCTTCGTTCGTTACGTCCAGCCAAGGGCAAAGTCCTGAGAATATTCACTTACCTTCAACCTGACTGACCGTTTTGTCCCGCTCACCTGTCTTTGCTCACAGGCGACCCCAATGACCTCTGTGGGTGGCTCCTGCATTGCAAGTGTTTTCTGGTGATATTCGCGGTCTTTTCGTCAGTACTGTCGTCTGTCCGGCCTGTCTATGTTTTGGCATTGCCTCCACTGGCCCTGATGAATTCCGCGAGCGAGGTTCCAATCGGGTTATCGGCCTCTGAAGAGGGCCGCAGCCATTCTCGGAGTGCCCTTGCTCTTGGTTGACTTAATTCCGCATCATCATTTCAACGTCTTGCATCTCGGATGCAGTCAGCGCGGTTAGAACGCCGGCTGCCTATATTCCTGTTTCTTTGTGAGCATCGCCCAGATGGAACGCGCTGCCTGGTTCTGTCGCAAACTTTGTCCCTACCTGTCAGGTCGAGTGCATTTCTGGTAGCGCGCACTAGAACTTGACAGGAGC
>NZ_JBXWQH010000020.1:0-55097 GCF_059612275.1 Ruegeria sp. CDSA034 | reverse complement strand
CGTCTCCACCGTCTCTCCGATGCGTCCGGCCGTCTCTCCGACCCGTCAGCGCCGCCTCAGCAGCGCCGGTGAAGGGGTATTTACGGATTAGGTCTGGGACCTGCAACCCCCATTTTGAAAAAACTTCACATTTCTCTGCTGAAACTCGCCCATATTAATGAAAACAATAAGTTAGCTTAATAATTTGGGTAAGAAACTCGATCGGGCGCTGCGTGATGCGGGGGTTTGTCAGAGCTTTAGGCGGAATCGTACCCAATGGTTGGTATGCCTGCGGGATCCGACCCAAAGAAAACGCCGCCCGAGTCCCCTCGGGCGGCGCTATCTCTGCGATGATCGTCGATTTACTTCAGATCAAAACGATCCGCGTTCATCACCTTGTTCCAGGCCGAGACAAAGTCGCAGACAAATTTACCCTCGGCACCCGTCTGACCGTAGACCTCGGCGAGCGCCCGCAGTTGCGAGTTGGAACCGAAGACCAGATCGACGCGTGTACCGGTCCATTTGACCTCACCGCTGGCGCGGTCACGACCTTCATAGACGCCCTTGCCGGCCGGTTTCCACTCGGTGTCCATATCCAGAATGTTGGTGAAGAAGTCATTGCTGAGTACACCCACACGATCCGTGAACACCCCATGCTTGGCGTCACCGAAATTGGCACCAAGAACTCGCAGGCCACCGACAAGTGCCGTCATCTCTGGTGCGGACAAGGTCAACAATTGTGCGCGATCGACCAGCAACTCTTCGGGCGAGACGGTGTAGTCGGCCTTTTGGTAGTTGCGGAAACCGTCTGCTGCGGGTTCCAGCACTGCGACACTGTCCACATCGGTCTGCTCTTGCGATGCATCGGTGCGGCCCGGGGTGAACGGAACCTCAACATCCTGACCGCCAGCTTTGGCAGCCTGCTCGATGCCGACGGCACCGGCCAGAACGATCAGGTCGGCCAGCGACACTTTCTTGTTGCCTGACTGCGCGCCGTTGAACGCCTCTTGAACGCCTGCCAGCGCATCCAGCGCCTTGGACAGTTTCATTGGCTCGTTGACGTCCCAATCCTTCTGAGGCGCAAGACGGATACGGGCGCCGTTGGCACCGCCCCGCTTGTCCGACCCACGGAAGGTCGAGGCCGAGGCCCATGCGGTCGAGATCAGCTCGGACACCGACAGACCGGATGCAGCGATCTTGGCTTTCAAATCCGCTACATCGGCATCATCAACCAGGTCGTGATCCACCGCAGGCACGTTGTCCTGCCAGATCAACTCTTCGGTCGGGGCTTCCGAACCGATATAGTTCGAACGCGGACCCATGTCGCGGTGAGTCAGTTTGAACCAGGCGCGTGCGAAAGCATCTGCGAACTCTTCCGGGTTCTCGTGGAAGCGTTTCGAGATCGGGCCATAGATCGGATCCATGCGCATCGCCATGTCGGCGGTGGTCATCATGGTCTTGACCTTCTTGGTCGGATCACCGGCCGCCGGGGCCATGTCTTCTTCTTTGACGCCGATTGGTTCCCAAATCCATGCGCCTGCGGGGCTTTTGGTCAGATTCCACTCGTATCCGAACAGCAGATCGAAATAGCCGTTGTCCCATTTGATCGGGTTTGCGGTCCATGCGCCCTCGATGCCCGAGGTCGTGGTATCGTCACCCACGCCCGAGCCGAACTTGTTGATCCAGCCAAGGCCCATCTCTTCGATCGGGGCCGCTTCGGGTTCGGGGCCGACCAGATCAGGATCGCCCGCGCCGTGCGCCTTACCAAAGGTGTGGCCACCAGCGACCAATGCGACGGTTTCTTCGTCATTCATCGCCATCCGGCCAAAGGTGTCGCGGATATCACGGCCCGAGGCCAGCACGTTTGGTTCACCATCCGGGCCCTCGGGGTTCACATAGATCAGGCCCATCTGAACGGCGGCCAGTGGGTTTTCCATGTCGCGCTCACCAGTGTACCGGCTGTGCGGGTTGTCGGTGGGGGCAAGCCACTCAGTTTCGGAACCCCAATAGATGTCTTCTTCTGGCGCCCAGATATCTGCGCGACCACCAGCAAAGCCAAATGTTTTGCCGCCCATGGTTTCAATGGCGCAATTGCCGGCAAGGATCATCAGGTCGGCCCAGGAAATCTGGTTGCCGTATTTCTGCTTGATCGGCCACAGCAGACGGCGCGCCTTATCAAGGTTGCCGTTATCCGGCCAGCTGTTCAGTGGCGCAAAGCGCTGGTTCCCGGTCGAGGCACCGCCACGGCCATCCGCCGTGCGATATGTACCGGCGCTGTGCCAGGCCATCCGGATGAACAGACCGCCGTAATGACCATAGTCGGCAGGCCACCAATCCTGAGAATCGGTCATCAGCGCGTACAGGTCTTCTTTCAGCGCCTTCATGTCCAGCTTCTTGAATTCTTCAGCGTAGTCGAAATCAGGCCCCAGCGGGTTCGACGCGGGCGCGTTCTGATGTAGGATCGAAAGGTTCAGCTGGTTCGGCCACCAATCCCGGTTCGACCGGGTTCCTGCGCCGTGCATTACAGGGCATCCGCCCGTTTTGGGGTTATCACTTCCGTCCATGTCGATCTCCAATCCTGGCTAAAATCCGGCTCGTTCGCGCGGTGAGAAACGCGGGCGATCAAGAACATATATAGATGACACTTTTACCTCTTTTAGATGCGCGGCTTGGATTGCGCGCATTCTGTCAAAGGTATCGGCGACTCTTGTCTTGTCGCCGCCAGACCTAGCAAATTCGAGCCATGCAAATAAGTTTTCTTTATGGATGGTTATGATAACCAAAAACTATCACTAAGCACCCAGTGCGCATCGCCGGAAATCAGGCCGATAGCTCAGTCATCGGTCATCAGCGACCTCAATCCGACCCGATAGTTCGGATACATTAGGTTTACACCCAGCTCATCCTTGATCCGATCGTTCCTGACCCGCTTGTTCTCATTGTAAAAGCTGCGCGCCATGGGGGTCATGTCGGCCTCGTCGAACGGTACTTCGGGCGGCAATGGCAATCCCTGCAATTCGGCCGCATAGGCGATGACATCCTGCGGTGGAACGGGTTCATCATCACATACGTTGTAAATCGCCCCCGGATTAGGCGCGGACATGGACGCGGCAAGAACCTGGGCAATGTCGGCGACATGAATTCGGGAAAAGACCTGCTCGGGCTTGATGATACGTCGCATACCCACGCGCTTGAGCTTGGAAAACGGCCCACGACCGGGACCGTAGATGCCCGCAAGGCGAAAGATGTGTGTCGGCAAGCCGGGGATACTCTGCCACTGCTCCTCTGCCTGCACCCGCCATTTGCCGCGCTGCGCCGTTGGCGTCGCAGGGGTGGCCTCGTCGACCCAGTTGCCCTGATGATCGCCATACACGGCCGTGGTCGAAAGATAGCCAACCCATTTGAATTGCGCCGCCCGTTCCGCAATCTCATCCGCCAATGCAGCCAGAACCGGATCTCCGTCCGCGTTTGGCGCAGCCGAGATCAAAAGATGCGTCACCCCATCCAGCTGTGGCACTTGCCCCGGCCAAATCACCGGCTCTGCGCCGGACGCCTTGACCACCTGCGATTGGGCCGGATCACGCGTCGTGCCCAAGATACGCCAACCATGGGGTTGCAACTGACGGGACAAAGCCTGTGCCGAGTACCCGTGACCGAAGGAAAATAGTGTGCCTGTCATACGTTCTTAGATGATCCGCAATTTCGCCAGATGCAAGAACTCTGCCAAGGATACTTGATTCGAATCCCCCAATGCGCCTTTCTTTTGGGTATGAGTGACAAAACACCAGACCTGCATGCCGCCTACGCGCTGGATTCCCCGGAAGACCACAAGCGTCTCTATGCTGAATGGGCCGGGGATTACGACGAAGGCTTTGCCACGCGCGAGGACTATCAGCTGCACATCCATACCGCCCGCGCCTTTGTCGGCGCCGGCGGGCAAGGGCCTGTGCTTGATGTAGGTGCAGGCACTGGCCTGTGCGGTGCGGTTCTGGCCCGGCTGGGCGTGGGACCGATTGATGCCACCGATATCAGCGCCGAGATGCTGGATCAGGCCATGCGCAAGGATATCTACCGCGACGCCATTGAGGCCGATCTGAACGAAGGCATCCCGGTGCCGCGCGAAAGTTACTCCGGAATCGTTTCATCCGGTTCGTTCACCCATGGTCACCTCGGGCCAGAAGCTTTGACTGCACTGCTGCGTGCGGCCCGCCCCGGTGCACAATTCGCGCTGTCGATCAATGCCCAACATTATGAAAAGCTGGGATTTGCCGAAGCCCTGCACCGGTTAGCGCAAGGCCAGATTCGGAACCTGACCCTGCCCGAAGTTCGCATCTATGGCGATCTTGCATCTGGCCCCAACAAGGATGACACAGCGCTGATAGCCCTGTTCGAACGCGCTTAGGCCGACTTACCGCCCCTTCCACACAGGATCACGCTTTTCAGCAAAAGCGCGGGCGCCTTCCAGATTGTCTTCAGAGCCATAGAGGGTATCAACCGTCGGCAATTGCCGCCCGGTGATCCGGTTCATGGCATCCTGAAATTTGGAATCTTCGGCATCGCGTACGATTGCCTTGATCGCGGCATAAACCAAGGGCGGGCCGCTGGCCAAAAGACGCGCCAGTTCCCACGCCCGATCCATCAGTTGATCACCCGGAATGACCTCGTTCACCAACCCCCAGTTCTTTGCCTCATGCGGATCGAACCAGCGCCCGGTCAGCAGCAGTTCCATCGCCACATGATACGGAATGCGTTTGGGCAGTTTTACGCTGGCGGCATCGGCCACTGTGCCTGAGCGGATTTCCGGCAGCGCAAAACTGGCGTGTTCCGCAGCAAGGATCATGTCGGCGCTCAGGGCCAATTCTAACCCGCCGCCGCAGGCGATCCCGTTGACGGCTGCGATGACCGGCTTGTTCATGTCCCGCAGCTCCTGCAGCCCGCCAAAGCCACCAACGCCATAGTCTCCGTCGACTGCGTCTCCGTCAGCGGCTGCTTTTAAATCCCAGCCAGGGCAAAAGAACTTCTCGCCACCCCCGGTCAGGATCGCGACGCGCAGATCAGGATCATCACGGAAGTCACGAAACACCTCGCCCATGACGCGGCTGGTCGCCAAATCAATCGCGTTCGCTTTGGGACGGTCCAAAGTGACTTCCAGAATTGCGCCATCACGCTTGGTTTTGACTGGGTTCATATACTTGCCTTTCGGATTAGAGCATCCACCGCTATGGCACGGTCCGGTGTGCAGATCAGTGGGTTTATTTCAACTTCGCTGACATGGGATGCATTGGCAATGACGTAGGCCTGCACCGCATCGACAGCGTCCAGGATGGCCTCAATCTCTGCCGCTGGATTGCCGCGATATCCCGCCAGCAAAGGGGCGCAGTTCAAATTACCCAGCGCCTCTTTCACCGCGGTGCGAGAGGATGGGATCAAAAGTGAAACCGTGTCGCGCAGGATTTCAGTCAACACACCCCCTGCACCCAGCGTCAGAACGAACCCGTGGGCCGCGTCTCGGGTCACGCCGACCAACAATTCTGCCACGCCGCCAACAGCCATTTCCTCAATAAGGACCTCTTCGGTTCCGATATCCGCCGCGACTTCACCCACAGCGTCAGCGTGAACCTCAAGGCGCACGGCCGCATGTTCCGACTTATGCGCCAGCCCGACGCCCTTGATCGCAAAAGGACCAGTCAGCGCGGCAGAGGCTTGTTTCGCCAGATCTGCCGACACAACAACGTTGTGCGGTACACGCACACCGAATTCCGCAAGAGCCTGCTTGGCTTCTGCTTCGGTCAGAACATGATCCGCAACGGTATCCGAGGGCAGCAGAACCGGTTCGGCCTCCGTTGCTTGCGGCCGCGCGGCCGCCTCAATTGCCGCAAGCGCTTCGTGCAATCCGGCAAAAGGGACAACACCGCCATCGAGTAACCGCTGCGCAACGTCTTCGGGTAAAAGCTCCGGCAGGGTCGCCGTTACTGCAAAGGGACGCCCCGTCTGAGCGACGCAGTTCAACGCAGCCTGCGTGGCGCATTCCCAATCGGTGGCGTCCGTGTGCGGATAGTCGAGAATCGCCATAGTCAGGGCCTGTTCAGGGTTCATCATTGCGGACCACGCCCGTGTCATGGCCTGCGTATCCCGCCAGATATAGGTGTGATAATCCAGCGGGTTCGCCAGTGCTACCATCGGTCCCAAGGCATCGCGCAGGTCAGCTTTTTGTGCTTGCGACAACGGCGGGAAGTGCAGATTGCGCCCCTCGGCCATGTCGGCAGCCAGACTTGCCTCACCACCCGAACAACTGATCGATCCCAAACCGTTCGTATCCAACCGCCCGGTCACGTGCAGCAGCTTGAGGCATTCCAGGAAACTGGGAATGTCATCCAAACGCGCGATCCCGAGCCGATCCAGAAATGCCTGCGCGCCCGCATCACCACCCGCCAACGAGGCTGTATGGGAAATCGTCGCCGCCTGTGCATGGGCGGACCGGCCCACTTTCAGCGCAACAATCGGCACGTTACGATCCCGAGCCTTTTTGGCCAGCGCCTCCCATTTACGCAGGTCACCGAACCCCTCGATATGGACGCCAATCGCTGTGATCCGGTCATCATCCAACAGGGCCGAGGCGATGTCGGCCTGATGGGTCTGCGCCTGGTTCCCACTGGTCAGCATAAAGGCCAGCGGCAAGGCCCGGCGCTGCATCGTCATATTGATCGCTATGTTCGAACTTTGCGTCAGGATCGCCACACCGCGATCTACCGGTCGCATGCCGTGCTGATCGGGCCAAACAGCGGCACGGTCTAGCCCGTTGACGAAGCCATAACAGTTTGGCCCGAGGATCGGCATCTCGCCTGCGGCCTGCACCAAACGGACCTGCAAATCTGCACCCTGATCGTCCTCGGCATGCGCTTCGGTAAATCCCGAGGCAAAACACACTGCACCCCCGGCCCCCATGGCCGAAAGGATCGCGATCGTCTCGATCGTTGCATGACGGTTGATGCCAACAAAGGCTACGTCGGGGGCCGCTGGAAGGTCCTCAAGGCGTGCAAAGGCACTCAGACCCGCGATTTGACCGGCTTTTGGGTGGACCGGCCAGATGTCGCCCTGAAACCCGAATTTCCGGGCCTGTTCGATCACTGAGACGCACCAGGCGCCGCCGCCAATCACGGCGATCGATGTGGGGTGCAAAACGCGTGACAGGGAAGACATCAGGCGGGCCCCACCATCACGCACCGAGTGCCCTCAGAAGATCGCGACTGATAATGTGGCGCTGAATTTCGCTGGTCCCGTCCCAGATACGTTCGACACGCGCGTCGCGCCAGAACCGCTCAAGCGGGTAATCGTCCATCAGACCCATGCCGCCGTGAATTTGGATGGCGGCATCGGTGACCCGCGCGAGCATTTCCGAGGCATAGAGCTTGGCCGAGGCGATTTCGCGGTTTGCGGGCAGGCCTTTGTCCAGGCGGTCGGCTGCGGCCAGCGTCAACAAGTCCGCTGCGTCAATCTCGGTGATCATATCCGCGATTTGGAAGGACACGCCCTGAAACTTGCCGATCTTCTGGCCGAACTGTTCGCGCGTGGCGGAATAATCCAGCGCATAGTCGAAAGCCCGGCGCGCCCGACCTACGGACATGGCGGCCACCGTGATACGGGTCGCATAAAGCCATGTGTTCATCACCTCGAACCCGCCATCAACCTCACCCAGAACCTGAGCGTCCGGCAGACGGCAATCGTCGAAATCAAGAACCATGTTCTTGTAACCGCGGTGACTGACCGACTTGTACCCGTCCCGGATGGTGAAACCGGGCGTTCCGCGATCCACCAGAAACGCCGTAATCCGCTTTTTGGGGCCTTTCGGCGTCTGATCCTCTCCGGTCGCGATGAAAACGATGATGAAATCCGCGTGCTCCGCACCCGAGATGAAGTGCTTGGTGCCATTGACCACCCAGTCACCGCCATCCCGCACCGCGGCGCATTTCATTCCACGAACATCTGACCCGGCACCGGGTTCGGTCATTGCCAGCGCGTCCATCCTTTCGCCACGCACGGCGGGCATCAAGTATCGTTCGACCTGCTCGCCCTCACACGCCATCAGGATGTTCTGAGGACGCCCGAAGAAGTGATTCAGCGCCATGGATCCGCGGCCCAGCTCACGTTCGACCAGCGCGAACTCCAGATGGTTCAACCCTGCACAACCGACGCTTTCGGGAAAGTTACAGGCATAAAAACCCAGTTCAATCGTCTTGCGTTTGATCTCATCCGCGATCTCCTCCGGGACTTCGCCGGTGCGCTCGACCAGCGCCTCATGCGGGTAGATTTCGTTTTCCACAAAGCTGCGAACGGTAGAGACGATCATCTCTTGTTCGTCGGACAATCCATATTGCATCGGGCGTCTCCACATCTGGCGTTGCGGCATATTCTGACGCGGCTTGCCATTTGAAGCGTGCAGAAATAGAAGTTTACCATGCAAGAATGGACTAAATCACCCTCTGCACCGCAGCAAATCGGGGTTCTTCTGTTCGACGGATTCTCGAACCATTGCCTGGCCAACACGGTCGAGCCGCTGCGCGCTGCAAACACTCTGGCCGGACGCAATTTGTACGATTGGCAGTTCCTTGCGTTGGAGGGTGGTCCGGTGACATCCTCATCCGGGCTGCAGGTCGCGCCGCATCGCCCACTCCAGATCGCCAGTGGGGACATGCTGATGGTCATGCCATCTTATGGATTCCGCGCGCATGGCGGGTGGCGCACCCTTTCAGGCCTGCGTTCTGCGGATCAGCGGTTCAAAGTGCTGGCGGGCCTCGACACTGGCAGCTGGCTTTTGGCTCAGGCAGGGCTGCTGGACGGGCATCGCGCCACGATACACTGGGAAGAGCTGACCGGATTTACAGAAAGGTTCCCCGATGTCGAAGCCCACCGCGAGCGCTATGTCATCGACCGCAATCGCATCACCTGTTCCGGGGCCATGGCGGCCTTTGATCTGGTGCTTCATCTGATTGCACGGGATCAGGGACAGGCCCTGGCGCTGGAAGTGTCGCAACTGTTCATGACCCGCGATTCAGCGCGCTCGCATGCGGGCGGTGCCGGCGCGACCAGCGGTTACGTGAACAAGGCGCTGGCCTTGATGCAGGAACACCTTGAGATCCCCTTGCCAGTGTCCGAAATCGCAAGCCGGGTTGGCCGATCGCAGAAAGCCTTGTCCGTCCGCATGCAGTCCGAGCTGGGCGCGGGTCCCGCGCAGGTTTACCGCCGCCTGCGCCTGAACCTTGCGCGCAAACTGGTGGCAGAAACCGACCTGAGCATCGGTGAGGTTGCCCTGCGCGCGGGCTATGACGACCCCAGCGCCCTGACCCGTGCCTTCAAAGCCGAATTCGGGGTCACGCCGCGCGCGCTTCGGGCCAGCTAGGTATACATCTGTTTCTTGTAGGCCCTTGTCCGGGTCGTCGCCTCGGCCGATCCGTCATGATATGTGCCAAACCACTTGTCGAACGGAATTTCAGAGGTGCCGTAGTTGCATTCAAAATACCGGTGGTGAAGCTGGTGAAAGAAATCACCGGCACGGGCGGCATCCGTGTCTCCGGCCTTTAGTTTTTCAAACCCGGAATGAGACAACACAGGGCTGATCTGCTGGAAGGAGGCGTGGAACAGCACATGCAACGGGTGCGACGGAACGATCAGGTGGATGAAATAGGTCGTGAAGTACAGCAAGTTCTCGTACCAGTGGTTCGAGATTCCCGACCAAGGCCCAATGTTCACGTTACGATGATGCACAGCATGCACGTATTTGTAGAGCTTCGGGTGATGTTCCAGCCGGTGCACCCAGTAAAAGTGCAGACCTGACCACATCGGGATAAACACCATCCACACAACGAACCAGACCGGCGCGCCGGACCATGTGATGGTTGGCACATAGCCGTTGGCCATCGCCCAGTAGATGATCCACTGATAAACGGTCGCGACGGTCATCGCACTGCCCAGCGTCCACCAGATATTGTCCAGAACCTGATTGCGGAATGTGAACGTACCATTGTTGCGGGTCAGGTCGCGGCGGTCGAACTTTTTGTACATGCCCTGCCCTTTTCGCATGTACAGCCACCAGTGCAGCCCACCTGCGACGAGTATTTGGGGCACCATGTTCAGCAGCCAAATGCGAAACATCCAACCCGGGGCAAAGCTTTGCATACTTTCCAAAGGCGGAAAAAAGAAAGCATAGGCGGTAACCGCCAGCGCAAGGCACAAGGTTAATGCCGTGATCTGCAGCCACGCCCCGCTGTACCATTTCAGCACTTCAGCTGGGCGCGGCGGCCACTTAAACAAAGGGTTTAAACTTACCGGGCCGTCGGGGTGATAGTGCCAACGGGCGGATTCGGGGTTCTGAGTCGTGTCGGTCATGGCGGTTACCCAGTTGAAGTGGTCAGGTGGCGTAGTCCGAGCCTTCGTCATCCAGCAAGGCTTTGATCTCCCGCAGATGTGCTTCGGCCTGATCAGGATAGTCTTCCAACTCTTGCGCGGTCTTCTCGGCAACCTCTTCCGACAGCACGCGCAATCGTTGTCCCGTCTGCAGCGCGCGGATGTAGGTTTCCGCTGCGCGTTCAAAATAATAGAGTCTATTAAAGGCATCTGCCGGATCACTGCCGATCACTAGGACACCGTGATTGCCCATGATCATGACCTTTTTCTTGGGGTCCGACAGCATCGACGCGCAGCGTTCACCTTCGCTTTCAAAGGCGAGGCCTCCGAACTCTTCATCCACGACGTATCGGTCGTAGAACGTGGCCGTATTTTGATCGATCGGCGGCAAGGTGCTATCCGCCAAAGATGCCAGGACCGTCGCAAAGATCGAATGCACGTGCATCACACAGCGCGCATGCGGACAGTGGCGGTGGATTGATCCGTGCAGACCCCAAGCCGTCGGATCCGGGGCACCGGGTTGGTTCATCACATCGGCAACATTTGCGTCCAGAAACAGCAGATTTGACGCTTTGACCCGTGCAAAGTGCATCTGGTTCGGGTTCATCAAAAATTGCGTACCTTCCGGGTTCACCGCAAGGCTGAAATGATTGGCAACGCCTTCGTGCATGTTCAATCGCTCGACCCAGCGAAAGGTTGCAGCCAGATCAACTCGTTCGGCCCAGTGGTCGATATTGGCGCGCAGGTTTGTAACAGTCATTCCGGGCTCCTTTGCGGATAGCTGAGAACTTTCGGAAATCGTGCCTGTAGCGTCAAAAATTGACCAACGAAAAAAACGCAACTATTCCATTAGCTGAACTAATGGCAAGGTTATACGCATGCAAAAACCACTTCCTCCGCTGGGTTGGCTCCGCACGTTTGAAGCAGCGGCGCGGCACTTGTCCTTTACCGGCGCAGCCCGGGATCTGAACATGACGCAAAGCGCGGTCAGCCAACAGATCAAGTCCTTGGAAGGGTACCTTGGCCAGCCTTTGTTTTTGCGTCGACCACGTGCGTTGGAACTGACCGAAGCGGGCATCACGTATCTTCCGGTGGTGCGCGAGGCATTTCGGACACTGGTACGTGGAACTCAGGCCGTGACCGGCGCCCAGCAGAACGCGGTTCAGGTTCAAAGCAACATCACCTTTGCCGTGAATTGGTTGGCGCCCAGACTGCCGAAATTTCGGGTACAGCATCCCGAGGTGCAACTGAATATCTTTACTGAGCTTTGGGAGCCGCGCGAAATGGCCGAAGGGGCCGCCGTGGAAATCCGTTATTCACTACGGCCGTCAGATACGGTTAGGACCGAATTGCTGAGAACGGATCATTATTATCCAGTCTGTGCGCCGGGCTATCACGTGACGTTGGACAACCTGCAACAGCACCCGCTTTTTGACTGCTCAAACCTTCTGTCGAATTGGCTGGGGTGGACCGAGGAACAGGGTCTAAATTGGGAAAATCCTGCAATTACTTATTCGACCACCTACTTGGTCAGCCTGTCCGTAGCCATGGCTGGCGGAGGGCTGTGTCTGGCGCATGACACAATTGCCAGTGACCTGATTGCGCAAGGTCGTTTAGTAGCCCCGTTCGCCCATCGCGCACCCATGCCTGAAGCCTATTATCTGCTTCTGTCACCGCGCGCCGAAGAAAGCCCCGGTGCTATAGCGTTTGCCAATTGGGTTCGCCGCGAGCTGGAGCATGATACACAGAAATAACCGAGGCTTGCTCCCGCCCATCATCGATGCCTTGCCGGGCGTCTCTTCTGGTTGGACAGTGCAGCGCTGACGCGCTGCGTGACGGTTTGATGATACCTGTTCACAAGGGGTTGAACCTTCCTGCGCATTCGGGAAAGTTGGGCCATGGAACACACACCCTTCCCTAGTTGGCCCGATGTCGCCCCCCGTCTGATTGCCGTAGCCGCAGGTCGTGAAGCTGCAGATTCGGTCATTCGCGGCGGAATCTGGGTAAATGTGCACAGCCGCGAAACCCTTCCGAACCATGACATTGCGATCGCTGATGGGCGCATCGCTTACGTCGGACCCGATGCATCACATTGCACCGGCCCAGAGACTCAGGTCATCGAGGCCACCGGGCGTTATATGATCCCTGGCCTGTGTGATGCCCATATGCATATCGAATCGGGCATGCTAACCCCGGCTGAATTTGCCCGCGCTGTCATTCCGCATGGAACCACCAGCATGTTCACCGACCCGCATGAGATTGCAAATGTCCTTGGCCTGGACGGCGTGCGCATGATGCATGACGAGGCGATGATGCAACCGGTGAACATCTTTACCCAGATGCCGTCCTGCGCCCCATCTGCGCCGGGACTAGAAACGACGGGGTACGAAATCACCGCCGAAGACGTGGCCGAAGCGATGAACTGGCCCGGCATCATCGGCTTAGGCGAGATGATGAACTTTCCCGGTGTCATCAATGGCGACCCAAAGATGCTAGCGGAAATCGCCGCAACGCAACGCGCCGGGAAAACCGTAGGAGGACACTACGCTTCGCCTGATTTAGGGCCTGATTTTGCCGCCTATGTTGCTGGGGGTCCGGCGGATGATCACGAAGGTACCTGCGAGGCAGACGCGATCGCACGTGTTCGGCAGGGGATGCGGTCGATGATGCGGCTGGGCTCGGCCTGGTATGACGTGGAAAACCAGATCACTGCGGTCACGAAAAAAGGGTTGGACCCGCGCAACTTTATCCTGTGCACCGACGATTGCCACTCAGGCACGCTGGTTAGTGACGGCCATATGAATCGCGTGGTTCGGCACGCCATCGCTTGCGGATGTGATCCGCTGATTGCCCTGCAAATGGCGACGATCAACACGGCGACCCATTTCGGGCTGGAACGTGAGATCGGCTCGATCACACCGGGGCGGCGCGCGGATATTATCCTTAGCTCGGACCTGAAAGAACTACCCATCGACACCGTGATTGCGCGCGGTCAGATCGTCGCCGACAGCGGCAAAATCACCGTGGATTGCCCGCACCTCAACTGGCCTGATACCGCCCGGAACACCGTGCATCTGGGGCATACGCTGACCGCTGCTGATTTCGAAATTCAAGCACCTGCAGGGGCAAACCGCGTGCAGGCCAACGTGATCGGCGTGGTGGAAAACCAGGCTCCGACCAAAGCTCTGAAAGCTGAACTGCCGATCATCGAAGGATTGGTCGAGGGCGACGACGATGTCTGCCAGATCGCGCTGGTTGAACGGCACCAGGCGACGGGCGGCGTGACGAACGCTTTCGTTTCCGGATTCGGATATCAGGGCAAAATGGCCATGGCCTCGACCGTGGCACATGACAGTCATCACATGATCGTAGTCGGCACGGACCGCGAACAGATGGCACTGGCGGCAAATCGGCTGGCCGAGGTGGGTGGCGGCATCACCATCTTCCGCGATGGAGAAGAACTGGCGCTGGTCGAATTGCCCATTGCGGGCCTGATGTCTGACAGCCCTGCATCACAGGTTGCTACCAAGGCCGACGACATGGTTGCCGCGATGGTGGCCTGCGGCTGCACCCTCAACAACGCATATATGCAGCACTCATTGTTGGCGCTGGTCGTGATCCCGGAACTCCGGATTTCTGACCTGGGTCTGGTGGATGTGCGCACTTTTGAAAAGATTGACCTTCTGGAACCACTTGCATGACAATAATAAAAACACCCGACGCACCTAAACCGGAACAATTCACCGACCCCAAGGCAGCGGTCGCTCGGTTGGAAGCGCTCTATGAACAAGCAACCCGCTTTCTGTGCGACAGTTTCTCGGCAGCCATTGAGCACGGCACACCAACGGCGCGGTTCAGAGCCTATTACCCGGAAATTCGCATCAGAACGTCGTCCTATGCGCATGTCGACAGCCGCCTGAGTTTTGGCCACGTCTCAGAACCCGGCATTCATGCCACGACCGTTACACGGCCGGATTTGTTTCGGTCTTATTTGACCCAGCAGATCGCGTTGCTGATCAAGAACCACGACCAGCCGGTTACGATTGGGCTGTCCGACACACCAATCCCGGTGCATTTCGCGGTTGCCAACAATCCCGATCTGCACGTTCCGCAACAGGGCGCGGCCGGGTTCACGTTGCGCGATGTCTTTGACGTTCCCGACCTGACCACGACCAACGATGATATCGTCAACGGGGTGTACGACCACGAAGATGATGCCGGTCCGCTAGCCTTGTTTACTGCCCAACGCGTCGACTATTCGCTGGCCCGGCTTGCGCATTATACCGCGACGGATCCCAGCCATTTCCAGAACCATGTCCTGTTCACGAACTACCAGTTCTACGTCTCTGAGTTCGAGAATTACGCGCGTGCGCAATTGGCCGATCCGGACAGCGGTTACACCAGCTTCGTTTCGACCGGGAATGTCGAGATCAAGGGCTCCGAGGAAGAGTTGGCCCAACCGCTGAAGCTGCCGCAAATGCCGACCTATCACCTGAAACGCGAGGACGGGTCCGGGATCACGCTGGTCAATATCGGCGTTGGGCCTTCGAACGCTAAAACGGCCACTGACCATATCGCCGTTTTGCGGCCCCACGCCTGGCTGATGGTCGGCCACTGTGCCGGGCTGCGTAACACGCAGGCGCTGGGGGATTTCGTTCTGGCCCACGCCTACCTGCGCGAAGACAAGGTGCTGGACGATGACCTGCCGGTCTGGGTTCCGATCCCGCCGCTGGCCGAGGTTCAGGTCGCGCTGGAAAGCGCCGTGGCCGAGGTCACCGAGTTGGAAGGATACGAGCTTAAGCGGATCATGCGCACAGGCACCGTCGCCTCGGTCGACAACCGCAACTGGGAACTGCGGGATCAGTCCGGCCCGGTGCAGCGGCTCAGTCAATCCCGCGCCATTGCACTGGATATGGAAAGCGCAACCATCGCCGCAAATGGCTATCGGTTCCGGGTTCCCTACGGCACGTTGTTGTGTGTTTCTGACAAACCGCTGCACGGCGAATTAAAGCTTCCGGGCATGGCATCTGCCTTTTATACCACCCAGGTCAGTCGCCATCTTGCAATCGGAATTCGGGCGATGGAACATCTGCGCGGCATGCCGTTAGAGCGTCTGCACAGCCGGAAATTGCGTTCATTCGACGAAACAGCCTTTCTCTGACGCAAAAAAGCAACGATTTCCTCATATTTTTAGGGTTTTCGGCGCTACTATTCGTTGTGTTCGACCACAATATCCCGTTACAGTTACGCGGTGAGGCCCTATGTATCGGGCACGTTAAGGAGACCAAGAAATGGCAAAGCCTATGACAAAGACTCAGCTGGTGGCTGCTCTCGCTGAGGAAATGGGAACCGACAAGAAAGCTGCAAACGCAGCGTTGGAGGCCATGACCGGCCTGATCACCCGCGAAGTTTCAGCCGGCGGCGCAGTGACCCTGCCTGGCGTTGGCAAAATCTACTGCCGCGAGCGCCCCGAGCGCATGGTGCGCAACCCCGCCACCGGCGAGCAGTTCAAGAAAGAAGCGGACAAAGTGGTCAAAATGACCATTGCGAAAGCTCTGAAGGACAGCGTGAACGGCTGACCTCAGCTTTCACTGCAAACGATTGAGGGCCGCCGCTTGGGGGCCCTTTTTCTTTGCCTGATCTCAATTGACTTAATCAGAGCACCAGTATGCCCACTTTCACAGATGGGTATGAACAACCTTGAGCGCATGGTTCAGCATTGCTCGGTTGACCTCTTCATCAGCTAGAGAATTCGGAGCCAGCGTCGGCGTAAGTGAGGCTTTTTGCGTTCGCTCACCAACCGGAAGAACACGCCCCTCCATAACGGTTCCCCAAACATTAATGTCGCGGATCATCGCCGGGTCCACACTGAGGGGATTTTCATCCAGTATAGTCAGGTTAGCCCTTTTGCCTGGTTCGATACTTCCGATCTCATCACTCAGCCTAAGGGCATAAGCCGCCTCGATTGTGACTCCGCGAAGCGCCATTTCAGCGGGCACCCTCTGATCCGCGCCAGCGATGCGGCCGGAAGTGGTTTCTCGATTTACAGCACACCACATCAGAAACAGCGGGTCCGCAGGTGCCATCGGCATGTCGGAATGCAGCGACCATGGAATTCCGGTGAGTGATAAGTCGCCTAAGCGAACCATCGAATCCGCTCGTTCCGAGCCGAGACCAACTTTTGAGTACTGATCCGCCAGCGCGGTAACGTAATATGGATTCCCGCTGACGATGGCTCCCAGCGCTCTGATCCGTTCGACTTGATCCGAAGCGCTGACTGCAAAATGCACTAATACGGTTCGGTGATCATATCTTGGGTTCCGGCGTAGATTCGATTCGAGCGTATCAAGAACCCGATCAAGCCCGGCATCACCATTGACGTGAATATGAATCTGATAGCCCGCGTCCCAGTAAATGCGGAACGCACGTTCAAACAAATCGCGGTCCATCATCCATTCACCGTCATGGCCATCAAGATAAGGATCACGTACCTGCATCAGCAGCGAATAAATTGCGCCATCTGCAAAAAGCTTTGCCTGCTTTGGCGCTAGACTTGTCATGCCACCATACCAAGAAGCCAGCTTTTCGGTTTCAGCAATGACTTGCGCATCATCCGAGTAGGTCGCGACCATCGACTTTGCATCCACGATAAATGACCAGCGAAATGGCATGTCCGGGTTCGAGAAGACTTCGTTAACGCCGTCCTGAACCGGCTTAGACAGAATCCCGCCCGGCTCATTGCCGAAGGTAATGCCTTTGGCGTGCATATAGTCGCGCGTGATTTCCAGACCGGATCGCAGGCGTTCGGGGGTTGCGACCATATTCGCGATGTTAGGCAAAACTGCGAACAGGCCCTGTTCCCAAAACCGCGCCTCTTCAAAACTGCTTTGCTCTTTTGCTGACGGGCTGAAAGTTTCAAACTTGTCCCGGGTGACACCGCCACGTTCCATTGCCGCCGAGTTCAGTACCATCTCGTGACATGAGCGCGCCCAAACAAGAATAGGACGTGTTTCGCTGATTGCATCGAGGTCAGAACGCGTCAACGGGCCGTAAAATGCCGGATGATACCCCCAGCTAAGCAAAGGTTCGTCTGGATCCGACTTTTCAGATTCCGCTTTGGCAAGACGCTCCATGAATTCTTGTTTGTCCGTGACACGCGGCACTGTTCCGCTCGGCAAAACCCAATCCTCAATTGCGAGGATTTCTGACGACATTGTTAGGGAAGCAAGCACCGGATGGTCATGTTGTGCAATAAACCCAGGAACGATCACGTTATCAGCGAACGTCGTATCGATTTCGTAAGGTTGGTCGCCTAAGACGCGCTGTACATCTTCCAGTGTTCCCGCCCAAAGAATTCTGTCACCGACAATGGCAACCGCTTCGGCCGTCGGGCGCGCATCATCCAGCGTGATGATTTCTCGCGCAGTGTAGATCGTTGCCTGAGGCAGCGAGACGATCGATCCGCCGATATCTTGTAATGATCCGGTTTCCGCCAAAACATGCTGCAAGGGTGTCAAAGTTGCAGCAGAAGCAATTCCAGCACCCACGAATCTCCGGCGGCCGATATCTTTCATAGTGAAGTTCCTTCAGACAGTACGGTTGGAATGGAATTCGGATTCAAAAAATGAACTACTTCCATTACATTATCTGAATTTCATTTATTGTCTCGCTCTGACACGAAAAAACCCCACAGAACATTCTGCGGGGTTTGATTTTTAGCGGCGCATCCGCCGCCTGTCGAAATTCAGGTTTTGGCTTAGTGAACAGTCTCAACCTTATGGAAGTCCAGATCACGATCTTCCGGCATTGAATCGATGCTCAGCACCTCTTTGCGCTTGGTGATCAGAATATAGACCACGCAGGCCAAGTACAGACCGACGACCACGGCTCCGATCCACTGGATCTGCAGCCACTGGCTCTGGAACAGCAGGGTGAGGACAAACAACAAAGCGACGTTGCCTGCGACGTAGATCGCCTTGCCGAACCGCTCGACAGTCAGGTTCAGGTTGTCGGTATAGAGGCGGATCAGGGAGTCCAGCGAGTTGATCACAAAGGTCACGCCCACGATCACCATCGCGATGTTGGTGATGCCCGCAGTGCTGATGCCGTTCAGGTGATAGTAATAGAGAACGGTGAACCAGATCGCCAACGGGATCGACGGGAAGATCAGCAGCGCCGCCAGCAATTGCCAGGTTTTCAGCCCACCAACAAAGCGCGAGGTGAACTGGCCAATCATGATCGACCACGCAAACCACCAGAACAGGTAGAAGGCGTGATAATCAGTCAACGGCAACACAAACTTGTGCAGATTGGCGAAATAGGCACCGATATTGCTGCCGGTTTCAACAATTCCGGTCATGCCCATCCCCGCGGCAATCCACATTCCGAGGATCAGCGTGAGGAACAGGATAGTCGAACCTACAGAAAGGATACGGACGTATTTCAGGTCGGTTGACGAATAAGCCGCCGCCAAAATGACAACAAATACGATGACATAGAAAGTGGTGACCACGGATTCGCCATCTCCGACCTCGGGCAGATAGCCGGGCAGGTAGATCAGGAACAGGCTGGCGGTGAAGGCACAGGTGCCAATGATGACCACGTTGTTTATCAGCTTGACCAGCGGGATCTCAAAGAACTTCACTCGGGGTTCGATGACGCAGAAATAGAACGCTGTCAGGAAGTAGAAGGCCCAGATTAGGAAACCCCAGAAGCCGAACTCGATGGCCAGCGGGTTTGCGAAGGCATAGGCTGGTTCCTCGGCATAGCCGCCAAACTCGGTCAGCGGGAACATGATCAGGCCGACATCCAGACCGGATGTGAACAAGATCGCAATGAAGGTGAACAGATGCACTGGCGTGACGCCCACACAACGCAGGTTCCACCATTTCACAACGAAGAAAGCGACCAGGCCCAATGCCAGTAGGACGCCGAAAGACAGAATATACTCCAAAAGCACCAACATTCCTCCCTTGGTTAGTCAGAGTGCGGATCGTATAGCTTTAATTGACTGGTCAATCAACAAAACTGCCAATGCTGAATGCAACTGGCGAAACCTGTGTTTATTTTGACGCGCGGCGCTTGCGCGTTTCACATAATTCGGGAACAGTCGCGGCGTTTGGGAAAGGGTCACCATGGATCTGCGCGCCATAGCCATGGGGCTGGCATTTGCCTTCATTTGGTCGTCAGCCTTTACCTCGGCGCGGATTATCGTCGCCGATGCCTCGCCTCTGTTTTCACTGGCATTGCGGTTTCTAATTTCGGGGCTGCTAGGCGTCGCGATTGCGTGGGCCATGGGCCAAAACTGGAGGCTGACCCGCCCGCAGTGGTACGCGACCATCCTGTTCGGAATATGCCAAAATGCCCTTTATTTGGGTCTGAACTTCTACGCAATGCAGACCGTACAGGCGTCTGTTGCGGCGATTATTGCATCAACAATGCCCCTGATCGTCGCGCTGGCCAGCTGGGCTCTTTTACACGAAAAACTTCGACCGTTGGGCGTGTTCGGGTTGCTGGCCGGTTTCGCTGGCGTCGCGTTGATCATGAGCAGCCGGATAAGCGCGGGCGCAGACCTGTTTGGCGTCATGTTATGCGGGCTTGGGGCACTTGCGCTCAGCTTTGCGACCTTGGCTGTGCGCGGGGCAACGTCTGGCGGTAATTTCATGATGGTGGTCGGACTTCAGATGCTTGTGGGCGCGGCGATTCTGTTCCTCGCAGCCCCCATATTCGAGACGATCTATATTCACCCTAACGGTCCGTGGGTTCTGGCGTTTGCCTATACAACGCTGTTCCCGGGACTGTTAGCCACTCTGATCTGGTTCCTGCTGTTGAACCGAATCGGCGCGATCCGGGCTGCGACTTTTCACTTTCTGAACCCGGTGTTTGGTGTGGCCGTCGCCGCAGTTTTCCTGGGCGAAAAACTTGGGCCCATGGATGCAGTAGGTGTCGGTGTCACAACGCTGGGTATTCTTGCGGTGCAGTTGTCCCGGCAAACCGATCAGCGGAGCAAGGCCTCAACCTGACGCAACAGTTTCGGTGAATCCGGCTTGACGTTCGACCCATAGGTCGCAATCACTTCACCCGCTGGATCTATCAGGATCTTGTTGAAATTCCACTTGGGTACGAATCACGTCTGCTGAGCAACCGCACGGTAGAACGGATGGGCCGCAACGCCCTTTACCGACGTGATGTCGGTCATGGGCAAGGTCAAGCCATAGTTCATCTCGCAGAACTGTTTGACCTCTGCCGCCGTGCCTAATTCCTGATTGAACGAATCCGAGGGGACGGCCAAAACCACGAGACCTCGATCAGCATAAATGTCATGGATCTTTTGCAAGCCAGCGTATTGCCCTGTGAACCCGCAATGGGATGCCGTGTTCACAACCAATACCGGCTTGCCTCGCCAATCCTCAAGGGACAAAGTGCCACCGTCGATCGAGACAAATTCACCGGTCAAAGGTGCTGCTTGAACCACGCGGGCAACCAGCAATAGGACGGATAACAGAAGCAGTCTGAACATGGCGTCACCTCCTTTATTGTGAATTACGTACGCGTCTGGCATTCGGATCACCTGCACGAGAACGCGAGCCGATTGAAATATGATTTTGATTTCCGCGCCAGTATGCCCAAATAAAGGCCCAAGTCACATCAACACCGGAGAAGCCATGACCCGCTACACCAAAGACCCCGAGGCCATTGCCGCTCTCTCACCCGAAGAATACCACGTCACCCAGCGCAGCGGTACAGAACGCCCCGGCACCGGAAAACTGCTGAATAACAAGGAACCGGGTATCTACGTCGATATCGTCTCGGGCGAACCGCTGTTTGCCTCGGCCCACAAATACGAATCCGGGTGCGGTTGGCCCAGCTTTACCAAACCCATCGTGCACGAGCATGTCGAAGAAATCGAAGATCGCACGCTTGGCATGATCCGGACCGAGGTCCGCTCGAAACATGGGGATAGTCATCTGGGTCATGTGTTTCCCGACGGTCCGCGCGAACACGGCGGGCTGCGTTACTGCATCAACTCTGCCTCCTTGCGGTTCATTCATCGCGATGAAATGGAGGCCGAAGGGTATGGCGAATACCTGATCCATGTGGAGGACATCCAATGAACACTGAACGCGCTGTTCTTGCCGGAGGTTGCTTTTGGGGCATGCAGGACCTGATCCGCAAACTGCCCGGCGTTTCCAGCACCCGCGTCGGCTATACCGGCGGCGACGTGCCAAACGCCACCTATCGCAACCACGGCACCCATGCCGAAGGGATCGAAATCATTTTCGACCCCTCGCGGATCACCTATCGTGACCTGCTCGAGTTCTTCTTTCAGATCCACGACCCGACAACTGTGAACCGTCAGGGCAACGACCGTGGAATGAGCTATCGCTCGGCCATTTACTATGTAAATTCTGCGCAAAAACAGATGGCCGAAGACACGATTGCCGACGTGAATGCCAGCGGTATTTGGCCGGGCAAAGTCGTCACAGAGGTCGAACCCGTAGGCGATTTCTGGGAAGCCGAACCTGAACATCAGGATTACCTTGAACGTATCCCCAACGGCTATACCTGCCACTTCCCACGCCCCGATTGGGTTCTGCCCAAACGCGACGCAGCTGAGTAACCGGTTGGCCCCCTTCCTAGCGGGGGCTAACCAGACGCCATCCTAGGGCGCCCGCTGGCTTCGACCGTGATCATCGCTTCGACAAACACGTCCTGCGCTTCGATGCGCGCAGTGCGGATGTCGCGATCGACAACCACCCGGATATCTGCTGCTCCGGCCTGTCGCACTGCACCCTCGGCCTGATCCGTCAGAACCGTTTCCAGCAACGCCAAGGCCTTGTCGGATTCTGTGAAGTCCTGGGGCCCTTCTTCCAGGTGAACCCGGTAGCGGCCTTCTGACGGAGACGTCACCGTTCCCGATCGGCGCAGAGTAAGTCGTCCAACAACCGCCCCGATCGCGTTGGCCACGCCTGCGTGTTCCGGCAGGATCATAGTGCAATGCAAACGATCCCCGACAGCCGGATAATAGCTTGGAGCCGAAGCGCCAAGACCTACCACATCCACGTTCAGCGATGCGTCCAGTGCCAGCAAACCGCGATGCCGCGCCAGCCCCTTCTGCATCAGGACATGCCGAGCAAGGTCGGCGGGTGAGAGGCAAAAACTCTCGGATTCTTCTGCGAAAGCGGTCTCTAACAAGGTCAAAGATGTCTGTTCGGTCAGTTGATCCACAATCATCTGCGCCAACTGTTCCGGGGTGGCGGCCAATCTATCGCCAGTCCCCACCCGCTTGCGCGCAACCAGCTCCAACGCCTTGTGGGCTGCGTCCGCATCCCAGGTATCCAATCGGCCCAAAACATGGCTGGCATCCGATGGCGTCACACCCGAAACCTGAACGACACCGCGATCCACCAGACGCGACAAAGCTCCGTTTTCCATACGGGTGCGCAGCAGGTCGCTTAGGGGCATGACGTTCTCGCCCAGCCTCTCCAACAGCGACTCTTCGCGCGCACCCAACCCGTCGGCGTTGATGCCGGGAACACGGCGGGCGAACCGCGTGTCATGCTCACCCACAGTCGTCGCCCTTAGTTGGGTATCCAGAACGGCGTGAACGACCTCAGGTGCCTCTGCGGCAATCAGGGAAACCGGCAGCACCCGTCGCGACCCCAAAAACACACCGCCACCCAGCCCTTCGGTGACCACATGCACCTGGCTGTCTCCACCCAATCCGTGGGTGCGCATGGCAACCGCCTCAACCATCGTACGAAACCCGCCGACTTGCGCGCCCGCTGGGTCAATCGCCGGTTTGCCGTCCCGGATCAGCGCGACATCGGTGGTCGTACCGCCAATATCTGACACCAGCGCGTTTTGAACCCCAGTCAGCCAGCTTGCACCGACGATCGAGGCCGCAGGACCACTAAGGATGGTTTCAATCGGCCGCTCCCGCGCCTGTTCTGCGCTCATCAGCGCGCCGTCACCACGCACAACCATCATCGGGGCCGTGATCCCCAGATCAACCAACCGATCCTGCGCCCGCCCGATCAGACGGTCGATCATGCCGATCAAACGCGCGTTCAAAACCGCCGTGACCGCGCGTTTCGGACCGTTCAGCTTGGCCGACAACTGATGAGAGCACGTTACCGGAGCCCCGGTTTTCTCGGCAATGACACGCGCGGCATGCAATTCATGCGCCGGGTTCCGCGTTGCGAACTGCGCGGCAACCGCAAACCCAGAAACATCTTTGTGCGACGCCAAAAATGCTTCCAACGCATCGACATCCAATGGAGCAGCCTCACCCCCGGCGTGGCTATGCCCACCGCCAATCACCAGCGCTGGATCACCCTTCAGCGCATCCCGCAGCCCATGTTTCTCAAGGTCTGCTTCCTTGAACCCGATGTAAATCAATGCGACTCGACCACCCTGCCCTTCGACCAAGGCATTCGTCGCCAACGTCGTCGACAAAGACGCCATTGAGATCTGCTCCGGCGACACCTGAGCTTGATCCAACACTGCCGAGATCGCCTGACCAACCCCAATGGCCAGATCAGCGCGTGTTGTCAGGGATTTGGCCGAGGCGATCACCTCTTTCTCATCCCGGATCAGCACTGCGTCCGTATAGGTTCCACCTGTATCCACCCCCAAAGCCAACGCCATCGGGATCTCCTTCCTGTTCGCTGCCGATGGGTGTAGCGGTTTGGACCGACACGTCCAGCCTGTTTGCGTCACTTAGGATAATCGTTTCACCGCCCAGCGCGCGGCGTCCGCCACCGTTGGGTCAGGATCATCGGCAAGCGCCTGCGCGACGGGCATCAAATCCGACTGTTCCGAGTTGCCAATCGCGTAAAGCACATTGCGCACAAACCGATCCCGCCCGATCCGCTTGATCGGCGAGCCCGAGAATTTCGCGCGAAACGCCGCATCATCCAACACAGCAAGCTCGGCCAACGGCGGCGCTTTCAGATCATCACGTGCGGCGTATCGCACATCACTCGCGGCGACCGCAAATTTGTTCCACGGACACGCGGCCAGGCAATCGTCACACCCATATATCCGGTTACCCAGTTTGGGGCGCAATTCTTCATCGACCGGCCCTTTATATTCGATCGTCAGATATGAAATGCAACGCCGCGCATCCAACTGATACGGGGCGGGAAACGCCTGCGTCGGACAGGCGCTCAAACAAGCTCGACAATTGCCGCAGTGATCCGTTTCAGCCATGTCCGCAGGCAGGTCCAACGTCGTGAAAACAGACCCTATAAAGGCCCAATTTCCCCAGTCGCGGCTTACGAGATTGGTGTGTTTTCCCTGCCAGCCCAGCCCTGCCGCATGGCCCAAAGCCTTCTCCGGAACAGGCGCGGTATCAACAAAGACCTTTACCTCTCCACCCGCTTCCGCAATCAGCCAGCGCGCCATTCGTTTCAGCCGCTTTTTTACCAGATCGTGGTAATCCCTGTTCTGCGCATAAACAGAAATCGCTGCCTTGTCCGGGTGGTTCAAAACATCAGTCGGATCATGCTCGGGCGTATAGCTCTCGGCCAACATGATCACCGACCGCGCCTCGGGCCACAATGCGGCCGGATCGCCACGCCAATGGGTCCGTTCGTCCATCCACCCCATCTGCCCGTGGTACCCGGCATCCAAAAACGCCTGCAAGCGCGACGGCACTTCGGGCACGTCCCAAGGTCGGCAAATGCGACAGGATACAAACCCCTCGCTCAGCGCCTGCGCCACAAGCATTTCTTTTAGACCTGATCCGCTCTTCATCTGGCTGCAAATATCCTCGGGGGTGAATTGGCACACCGGGCCAAGAGGGGGCCGACAGCCCCCTGAACCTTCACCCTATCAGAAATCCAGATCGGCGTAATGCGGCGGTGGCCGGAACCCAGGAACCTGATCTGCCAATATAGACCGGAACGCAGGTCGTGACTTGATCTTGGCATACCAATCCTTGACCGCCTGAGAACGGTTCCAATCTACGTCCGAGATGTAATCCAGCGCAGACAGATGCGCAGCAGCGGCAAAATCGGCCAGTGTCATCTGATCCCCCGCCAGCCAGCGCCGATGATCCAGCAGCCATGCCATATAATCCAGATGATACTTGATCGCCTTCGCGCCTGCCTTGACGTTTTTGCTGTCGGGATACCCCTCGCCCGTCACCTTCTTATTTACCCGTTCATACAGCAGCCTCGATGTCACTTCGTGATGGAATTTGTCATCAAACCACCCTACCAGACGCCGTACCTCGTAACGCGCTTCAGGTTTTTTGGGCATCAGCGGAGGTTCAGGGCGGGTTTCTTCGATATACTCACAAATGGCGGCGCTCTCCGCCATGACCTGCCCATCAAGACGCAATACCGGTACTTTTCCGGCAGGGTTGCGGCGCAGGAAATCCGGGTCTTGTTCCCAGTATCGTTCCTCGACCAGCTCAACCTCGATCTTCTTTTCCGCAAGCGACAGGCGCACCTTGCGGCAATACGGGGACAGGGGAACATGAAACAGACGCGCCATAATCTTCCAATCGAACCAGTGAATACCCCTCAGCTTTAGCCTTGAGAGGCATAGGGTTTCAATCCTCGAAACAATCCGCGCGACCATCTGCGCGGATGGTGGCCGCCCCATCCAGTATGGATGCTGCCCGTCTGCGGGTCCGAACCGATGGGTCTGTGACGGATCTGTTTCGAGGCGAAGGCAGGATCGCCGCCAGCCGTGCCGCCTGTACTGGGGACATCTTGGCCGCACTTGTTCCGTAATACCGCTGTGCCGCGGCCTCGACCCCGAATACCCCCTGTCCGGTCTCGGCAACGTTCAGATAGACCTCCAGAATCCGCTGTTTGCTCCAGAAGATTTCGACGACGGGCGTAATCGACGTTTCAAACGCTTTGCGCACCCAACTGCGCCCCTGCCACAGGAACACGTTCTTCACGACCTGCTGTGTAATGGTCGAGGCCCCTCGACTGCCGCCATCTTCCAGCGCATCGCGGATTGCTTCAACGTCAAAGCCCCAATGCAGGCAGAAATTAGCATCTTCGGCGGCGACAGCAGATCTGCCCATAACCGGGGCAATTTCCTCTATCGGCACCCAATCACGCTCAACCTTTCCCAATCGTCGCCATTCTGACCAGATCGTATGAGTCACCGGCGGATTGACCACCGAGTACAGCAGGACCAACCCAACGATGAAGGCCACGACACCCAAAGCGGCGCGTGTGACCCAACGACGAATCCGCGGGATCAGTGGCCTTTTTGACTTTGACGCCTTGCTTTTCTTTTTGCTCGACTTGCGCGCTGCTGTTCTTGCCATTTTGTTGCTATACGACGCTGTGGCCGGGTTTGGAACGGTTTATCTTGCCTGATCTGAGCGTTGCGCGGGTATGCAATCTTAAGCAAGGCCGGTCCGTAAATTGAAAACCCCGCGTGTCCTTGGTGACACGCGGGGTTCTGATTTAGTCTAACTATTTCCGCTTACTCGGCGGGAACAGCAGTTGCCTCGGTTGTCAGAGGATGGCTGAGCTTGTTCAGCATCTCTTTCGGGCAAACCTGAAGGAAGTTGGCCTTTTCGACCTCCCAATGTTGCAGAATGTCGGCGGCCTTGCGGCTGTTGGTTTCAGCCTGATGTGTTTCGATCAGCGATTTCAACTGATCTTCCCAATGGTCGACGGCCACCGGACAGGTCACCAGCGTTTCCATGTTCATCAGCTGCTCGGCCTTTCCTTCGGGGTCGTACAGATAAGCCATACCGCCCGTCATGCCTGCGCCAAAGTTGGCACCGATGCCGCCCAGGATCACCGCGATACCACCGGTCATGTATTCACAGCCGTTCGAGCCACAGCCCTCGATCACCACAGTGGCGCCCGAGTTCCGAACCGCGAACCGCTCACCCGCGCGGCCAGCCGCAAACAGGTGTCCATCGGTTGCGCCGTAAAGAACGGTGTTGCCGATAATGGTGTTCTCGTCCGCTTTCAGGGGGCTAACCTGCGGCGGACGCACGACGATTGTGCCCCCGGACAGGCCTTTACCGACATAGTCGTTGGCATCACCCGACACCTCGAGCTTTAGACCCGGGGCCGCGAAGGCCCCCAGCGACTGACCGGCCGAGCCCTGCAGTTTCACGTGCAAGTGGTCCGGCTGGAACGTGTTCCGCATCCCGAAATTCTGCACGATATGGCTGGACACTCGCGTGCCCACGGTCCGATGCGTGTTCTGAACCGCATAGGACAGCTGCATTTTCTCACCGTCTTTCAGGAACCGTGCAGCATCGCGCACAATCTCCGCATCAAGCGTATCGGGCACTGCATTGCGATCTCTGTCGCGGTTGTAGACGATGTTATGGGCACCATCGACGGTGATCAGCAGCGGGTTGAGGTCCAGATCATCCAGATGCGCTGAACCGCGGCTGACCTGCGCCAGCAGATCTGCCCGTCCGATGATATCGTCAATCGACCGTGCGCCGAGGCTGGCCAGCAACTCGCGCACTTCCTGTGCGTAGAAGGTGATCAGGTTGACGACCTTATCGGCATTACCGGTGAACTTTGCCCGCAGGGATTCGTCCTGAGTACACACACCGACCGGGCAGGTGTTCGACTGGCACTGACGCACCATGATACAGCCCATCGCGATCAGCGCCGCGGTGCCAATACCGTATTCCTCGGCTCCCATCATCGCGGCCATGACGATGTCACGACCGGTGCGCAAGCCACCATCGGTTCGCAGGGTCACGCGGTCGCGCAGGTTGTTCATCGCCAGAACCTGATGTGCCTCGGTCAGGCCCATCTCCCACGGCAGACCGGCGTATTTGATGCTGGTCGCGGGGGACGCACCGGTGCCGCCATTGTGCCCCGAGATCAGGATCACGTCCGCTTTGGCCTTGGCCACACCGGCGGCAATCGTGCCAACGCCCGAGGACGCCACCAGTTTTACCGTCACTTTGCAGCGCGGGTTGATCTGTTTCAGGTCATAGATCAGCTGCGCCAGATCCTCGATCGAGTAGATATCGTGGTGCGGTGGTGGCGAGATCAGGGTCACGCCCTTGGTCGAATGACGAAGACGTGCAATCAGGTCGGTGACCTTCATGCCCGGCAGCTGACCGCCTTCACCGGGTTTTGCACCCTGGGCGACCTTGATCTCAAGCTCTTCACACTGGTTTAGGTATTCGGCAGTCACACCGAACCGGCCCGAGGCCACCTGTTTGATCTTGGCCGACGGGTTGTCGCCATTGGGCTCCGGCACGAAATGCGCCGGGTCTTCGCCACCCTCGCCGGAGTCGGATTTCGCACCGATCCGGTTCATCGCAACGTTCAGCGTCTTATGCGCCTCGGGCGACAGCGCGCCCAGCGACATGCCTGGCGTGACAAAGCGTTTACGGATCGAAGTGATCGATTCCACTTCTTCAATCGGGATTGGTTTGCCCAGCGGTTTGAAATCCATCAGGTCACGCAGATGGATCGGCGGGTTCGACTGCATTTTGGCCGAGTACTGCTTCCACAGCTCATAGGACGCCCGGTTACAGGCCATCTGCATCATATGCATCGAGGTCGCTTCCCACGCGTGGGTCTCACCCGATTTCCGCGCCTTGTAGAACCCACCGATGGGCAGCACGTCCAGACCATTGACCCATGCCTTGGCGTGGATTTCCTCGGCCTTGGTCTGAATACCGGTAACCCCGATGCCGGAAATCCGGCTGGTCATTCCAGGGAAGTATTCGGCCACCATCGCACGGCTCAGGCCAACGGCCTCAAAGTTCAGACCGCCGCGATAGGACGAGATTACCGAGATTCCCATCTTGGCCATGATCTTCAACAGGCCCTGATCGATCGCTTCGCGGAAGCGGGCGACATTTTCGGTCAGGCTCCCGTCCAAAAGGCCGCGATCAATACGGTCGGCCAGCGAATCCTCGGCCAGATAGGCGTTCACCACTGTCGCACCACAACCGATCAGAACGGCAAAGTAATGCGGGTCGACACATTCCGCCGAGCGTACGTTCAACGAACAGAACGTCCGCAGGCCCTGACGGGTCAGGTGCGAGTGCACCGCACTTGTGGCAAGGATCATGGGCATCGCCACACGACCTTCGCCCGAGTTCATGTCGGACAGAACCAGATGCCCAGCGCCAGATCGGACGGCCTCTTCTGCTTCGGCTCTAACACGGGCTAATGCGTCGCTTAGTGCGCCTTGGCCGGGCTCAAAGCTACAATCGATCTCGGCCAGCGGTGCATCAAAGCTTTCAACCAGCTTGTCCCATTGCGCGTTGCCGACAAAGGGGCTTTCCAGAACCACAATCTCGGTCTGGCTGCTGTCTTCATCCAGCACGTTCTTGAGGTTCGCAAATCGCGTTTTCAACGACATCACGCGGTATTCGCGCAAAGAGTCGATCGGCGGGTTGGTCACCTGGCTGAAGTTCTGCCTAAAGAAATGGCTGAGTGGGCGGTATTGCTTGGACAGAACTGCCGAGGGCGTATCATCGCCCATCGAGGCCAGCGCCTCTTTGCCGTCCTCCGCCATCGGGGCGAGAATCTGTTCCAATTCTTCTACCGAATACCCCGCTGCAATCTGGCGCTTGCGCAGTTCTTCACCCGAAAAAATCGGGGTTTCGGTCACGCCTGCCAGCGTGGCATCCAGATCGTGAATCTTGCCGACCCATTCGCCAAATGGCAGCGCACGGGCCAGTTTGTTCTTGATCTGTGTGTCGCGGAACAACTTGCCCTTCTTCATATCGACGGCCAGCATCTGACCCGGGCCAAGCGCGCCTTTTTCGGTCACAGTGGCCTCATCAATCGGCACCATCCCGGCCTCGGACCCTGCAATGACAAGACCGTCGCCAGTTACTACGTAACGCATCGGACGCAGACCGTTCCGGTCCAGACCCGCACAAACCCAACGGCCATCGGTCATCGCCAGTGCGGCGGGGCCGTCCCACGGCTCCATCACCGAGTTGCAGTAAGAATACATGTCGCGCCACGCCTGCGGCAGCTCGACCGCCTGTTTGGACCAGCTTTCCGGCACCAGCATAGTTTTCGCCATTGGAGCCGAACGACCCGCACGCACAAGAACCTCGAATACCGAGTCCAGAGCCGCCGAATCCGACGAACCACCCGCGATGATCGGCTTGATGTCCTCGGCATAATCACCAAAGGTCCCGCTGGCCATGCGGATCTCATGGCTTTTCATCCAGTTGATGTTGCCCTTCAGCGTGTTGATCTCGCCGTTATGGGCCAGCATGCGGAAAGGCTGTGCCAGCCACCACTGCGGGAACGTATTGGTCGAATATCGCTGGTGGTAGATGGCAAAGGCACTTTCAAAGCGCTCGTCCATCAAATCGGGGTAGAACACCGCGACCTGCTCGGCCAGCATCATGCCCTTATAGATGATCGACCGGCAGCTGAGCGAGGCCAGATACAGATCAGAAATCCCGGCAGCCAGTGCCGCCTTTTCGATGCGGCGACGGATCACATAAAGCTCACGCTCAAACGTGTCTTCATCCACACCTTTTGAGTTCGAGATCAGGATCTGCTCGATCTCAGGGCGGGTGGCGTTGGCTTTTTCACCCAAGCAGGTCACATCGACCGGCACATGACGCCAGCCATATATGTAATAGCCCATGCGCAGGACTTCGGTTTCCACGATGGTCCGGCACTGTTCCTGCGCACCGAAATCGGTGCGTGGCAAAAAGACCTGGCCAACCGCAATCAGTTGATCCAGTCGCGGCTCATGCCCGGTGCGGCGGATCTGGTCATAGAAGAACGGAACCGGGATCTGCACGTGGATACCCGCGCCGTCACCGGTCTTGCCGTCTGCGTCCACCGCGCCGCGGTGCCAGATTGCCTTGAGCGCATCGATCCCGGCATCCACCACCTTACGCGACGCTTTGCCGTCAATCGAAACCACAAGACCTACGCCGCATGAAGAATGCTCTTCATCCTCGGAATAGAGACCATTTTCGGCCATCCATTTGCGCTTGGCTTCTACTGCCCGCACCCAATCGGCATCATATTTGGTCATTGGCTGTCTCCTTCTTCCGGCGGGGCATACATGGCTTCGACCTCGGCTTTGGTCATCTGCCGGCGCTCTCCTGCGAACGCGTAGCCCTCGGGCTTTTTATCTATGTAAAGTTCAAGTTTCAGCAGGTTGCCGGTGTCGTCAAAAAGACCGGCAGCCATTTGCGTTTGTCCGTGCATCTCGCCCGGCAAAGTGATCCGATACCACAGCGCCGAACCACAGTCCGAGCAAAACGCCCGCTCGGCCCATTCCGACGAGGTGTAGGTCTTGACCGGTCCTAAGGCGGCATAGCCGGGCTCGGCCGCGAAGGTTACCAGCATCGAACTGGTCCAGCGACGGCATTGATCACAATGGCAGGCACCCAGCGAATCCCGCGCCGGGGTTGCGGTCACCGTGACCGCGCCGCACATGCATTGACCTTGCAATTCGGGCATCAGACCCTCCTGTCGCTGGGCTAGGGTTATTCGGCTGCGATGGCAGCCTTGGCGTTGAAGCGGTCAATAATCGCATCGGCGCAGTCGCGACCATCACGAATGGCCCAGACCACCAAAGATGCACCGCGCACGATGTCACCAATGGCATAGACGCCGTCCATCTCGGTCGCGCCAGTCTCAAACGCTGCTTTGACGGTGCCCCAACGGGTGACGGGCAGGTCGGGCTGGCCGAACAGGGTGGGCAGGTCTTCAGGCTCAAAGCCCAGCGCCTTAATCACCAGATCGGCATCTTCGACATAATCCGCGCCTTCGATCACTTCTGGCGCTTGACGGCCGGTCGCATCGGGCTGACCCAGACGCATCTTCTGCACCATCACGCCTGCAACGGTGTCGTCGCCGGTAAAGCCCTTGGGCGCGCTCAGCCATTCGAACACCACGCCTTCTTCTTCGGCGTTTTGGGTTTCGCGCTGCGAACCCGGCATGTTCGCCCGGTCACGGCGATAGAGGCATTTGACCGACGTGGCACCTTGCCGGATCGAGGTCCGCACACAATCCATCGCGGTATCACCGCCACCAATAACGACCACCTTCTTGCCTTCGGCATTCAAGCGGCCATTGTCGAAATCTTCGACGTCATCGCCAAAACTTTTGCGGTTCGAGGCGGTCAGGAAATCGATGGCTTTTTCGATTCCAGCCAGACCGCTGCCGGGCATAGACAGATCGCGCGATTTGTACACACCTGTCGCAATGATCACCGCATCATGCTTGGTGCGGATTTCTTCGAACTTGGCGGCGTCCACATCGCAGTTCAGCACAAACTCGACTCCGCCATCGGCCAGCAGGTCATTGCGGCGCTGCACGATGTCTTTTTCCAGCTTGAACCCCGGAATGCCGTACATCAGCAGACCACCTGCGCGATCATAACGATCATAGACTGTGACCTGAATGCCCGCCCGGCGCAGCATGTCCGCGGCAGCCAGGCCGCCGGGGCCGCCACCGATGATGCCAACGCTTTCGCTGCGCTCGGCACCAGGAGCGGTGGGTTTCACCCAGCCTTTGTCCCAGGCGGTGTCGGTAATGTACTTCTCAATCGTGCCAATAGTGACCGTGCCGTGGCCCGATTGCTCGATCACGCAGTTGCCTTCGCACAGTCGGTCCTGCGGGCAGATTCGGCCACAGATCTCGGGGAATGTGTTGGTGGCTTGGCTGGTTTGATAGGCCTCTTCCAGACGCCCCGTCGCGGTCAGGTGCAGCCAGTCAGGGATATTGTTGTGCAGCGGGCAATGCGACTGGCAGTATGGAACACCACACTGACTGCATCTGCTGGCTTGTTCCTTGGCTTTTTCTGCTGCGAATTCGGCGTAGATTTCATCAAAATCTTCTCTGCGGTCATCGGCGGCACGCTTTTCGGGCATGACGCGGTCGATCTGCACAAATTTCAGCATCGGTTGCTTGGCCACGGGTCAAACTCCATGAATTGGCTTGGTCACGTCTCTTTAAGAGATGCGACATCGGATGAAAAGTCAACTGTACTGACCTAATTTCAAAAACTGGAGAGAAATTTAGTGGTCGTTTGAATTTAAATGCGATTTTTAGTTCCGATTCGGACCTATATGCACGCTTTCCTTTTCCACAGAGCACTTATACCCATTGGGCAAACAAAGACGTGACCACAACACGGCGGGGCAGATGGGTCTTTTTCAATTGATTCTCGCGGCGATTATTCAGGGTATCACTGAGTTTTTGCCGATCTCTTCATCTGGTCACTTGATACTGCTGCCCAGCCTGACCGGGCTGGACGATCAAGGTCTGGCCATCGACGTGGCCGTGCATGTGGGCACTTTGGGTGCCGTGGTTCTGTATTTCTGGTCCGATGTGAAACAGGCCGTCTCCGGTCTTTCCCGGGCGTTGACCGGCCGGGTCGACACACCACAGGCGCAGCTGGCCATGGGTCTGATCATCTCCACGATTCCCACAGTGGTTGTCGGGGCTATCCTGTTCAAAACCGGCCTGATCGAGGCCTTCCGGTCAATGGCGGTCATTGGCTGGACCATGCTGGTTTTTGGCCTTGTCCTGTATTGGGTCGATCAAAAAGGGCCACAGACCAAAGAAGCAAGCGAATGGGGTCTGCGCGATGCGTTGATCATGGGGCTGTGGCAGGTTCTCGCCCTGATACCCGGAACATCCCGATCAGGCATTACGATCACCGGCGCGCGCCAACTGGGCTATACGCGAGAGGATGGCGCGCGGATCGCGATGTTGATGTCGATCCCGACGATTCTTGCCTCAGGCGTTTTGTTGTCGGTAGACGTGATCCGCGAAGCAGACGCCCAATTGGCCCGAGACGGGGCAATCGCGGCATTCTTTGCTTTTATTTCAGCTCTGCTGGCTCTGGCCCTGATGATGCGCCTGTTGCGCAGTGTCAGCTTTACACCTTATGTCATCTACCGTGTGATCCTGGGCGCCATCCTGCTTGTAATCGCCTATAGCTGATCAGGTCCGCAGGTTGTTGGCCGAGTTCTGAATGTCGTCGTACTGACCCGATGGGCGAAACTTCCAAAGGTAATCTGGCAGCACCGATTCCAACGTCGCTGGCTCAATCCCAAGATCCGCGAACCCCTTGGCCCCTTCGGACACAACATTGTCGCGGCGGAGGTTCTTCAGCTGATCGCGCGTCAGGATGTGGTTCGGGAACAGTTGGAAGCTGACGAATTTCACAATGTCCAGAACGCCCGCCATGATCCGGGCCACAAAGAAGGGCATTCCGATGATCACTCGGCGCCGGTAGATCACATCAAGCATCTGCTGCATCAGCGCGCGGAAGGTTTTCACCTCGGGCCCTCCCAGCTCATACACACCGGCTTCAGCTTGGCCCAGGACGCCCTGAACAGCGGCCTTGGCCACATCATCCACATAGACCGGCTGGAATTTGGTTTCGGCTCCGACCAGCGGCAGGAATGGTCCCATCCGGGTCATCCCGGCAAAACGATTAAAGAACTGATCTTCGGTTCCGAAAATCACAGACGGCCGCAGAATAATTGCATCTGGCATATGGGTCAGCACACCGGCCTCACCATGCGCCTTGGTTCGCGAATATTCGCTGTCGGACTCGGCGTCCGCTCCGATGGCCGAGATATGAACCATTTGGGAAATGCCCTGTTCGGCTGCCAAACGCGCGATCCGCTCGGCCCCATCAGCCTGCACGGCGTCAAAGGCGTTCTTGCCCAGCTCGTTCAAAACACCGACGCAATTCACCACCGCGTCTGCCCCGTGCATCGCCGCCGCAACCGAGGCATCATCACGGATGTTGCACAAAATGGGTTCGACCTGGCCGACCACACCGTAGGGCCTGACAAACATCGCCTCATTCGGGCGCCGAACTGCCACCCGGACACGCCACCCTTCATTTGCCATGCGCCGCGCAATATACCGGCCGACAAATCCCGATCCGCCATAAATCGTGACCATTTTAGACATGAGAGGGCTCCTGCTTGTGGGTCCTCTTTCGATCTAGCGCTCTGAGGCTTGTCAAACAAGGCGCAATAACGCCGCGCGTCAGTGAAAAGACCAACCAATTCAAGCTGAATTTGAATGTGTGAAAAAAACTTTCAAAAATCTTCCCGAATCTGGTTGACCCTCCCTGCCAGTGGGCTTAAACGCCCCTCCACGACACCTGCCCAGGTGGCGGAATTGGTAGACGCGCTAGCTTCAGGTGCTAGTGTCCGTATGGACGTGGAGGTTCGAGTCCTCTCCTGGGCACCAAATCTCCTTAAAATCAAACCACTGATATTCTCTTACCGGAATTGAGTTTCCGTGGGATGTGATCTGACGCGGGCCGGTCCATTCACCGGCCCTGTCACGCGCCTTAAGTGACGGATTGTTCTGAAACAACTTCGCCAAACCGGGTAAAAAATTTGCCCGACAGCTTTTTCGCCGTACCAGCGATTAGGCGGCTGCCCAGTTGGGCGATTTTTCCACCAACCTCGACCTTGGCTGTATAAGCCAGAACGGTTTCGTCCCCATCTTCGGTCAGCGTCACGTCTGCACCACCCTTGGCAAATCCTGCGGCACCGCCCTTGCCTTCCCCGGTCAAAGAAAACCCGTCCGGTGCATTGGCAGTGTCCAGCGTCACAGCGCCCGCAAACCGGGCTTTGACGGGGCCGATCTTCAAGACCACCTTGGCTTCCAGATCTTCGGGTGAATTTTGGATCAGCTCTTCGCACCCTGGAATGCACTCCTGCAGGATTTCGGGATTATTCAGAGCCTTGTAAACCACATCCCGCGGCGCAGAGATGCGGACTTCGTCACTCAGTTCCATTCAACTTTCCTTTGTTCAACAGCATCTTGGATAAACCAGAAGCGCGGTCTCTGTCGCCTCTTCCGGAGTTTGTTCGGGACGCGCGGGCCACAGGGACCTCAGGCGTTTAAGCACGTTTCTCATCATGGGACTCCGTTTTGGATTTGTCACTGTTTCGCCAAAGCACAATTTCAGCCAGGATCGACACGGCGATCTCATGCGGGTCGATCGCGTGGATGTTCAGACCTGCCGGTGACTTCAGCCGCGCAGCTCGTATCGGGTCCAAACCTTGCGATATCAGCTTGGCCACCAGCGTTTCGGCCTTGCGATGGCTGGCCACCATCGAAACCCGCTTGGCGTCCGTTTGCAGGGCCCCGGCCAGGGCCGCGGCATCGCCCTGTCCTTGCGAGGCCACGACAACGAAATCCCGCGGCTCGACCCCTAGGTTTTGGACGGAGTCCAGAGTGAACCGTTGAAAGTCACCTTCTGTCTCTGACGCGTCACTGAGACAGACGCGAAACCCGGCCAGTGCCCCATGGGCTGCCAGTGCCACTGCAATCAGCGACTCGCCAAAAATCACCAACCGCGGTGCGTGCTGATACGGTTCGACAAGCAGATCGACCGTGCCACCGGACGGACAACCGCTTTTGAACGTCTGAATGCCATCAGGATCGGCCATGTTCACCACCTTTTCCGAAGGTTTGACCCGGATCATTTGCGGCGTTCCACTGGCCAACGCCTGCTGGGCCGAGGATCGAACCGCACGTTGAACGCAGCCCCCGCCCAAATGGCCCAGGATCCGTCCATCTTTTGTAATCGCAGCCTTGCCCCCGGCTTTCGCCGAAGTTGCATCCGCAGTCCGCAGCACCGTGGCCACGCAAAAGGCTTCATCAGTTTTGCGCAGCTGCTCAATCGTGTCGAATATGTCGAAGCTTGCCATGTGGGCTCCTTTCACAGCTTACGGAATTGCGGCTCCAGCGCCGCCAGCGCCTCAAGCGTGTTTGCGGGCAGGTGCGCGTCCAGATACGGCTCAGCGGCTTGCATTGCGGCCGCGATAGGCTGGTAGTCGTGCCAGCCCTTCAGCGGGTTCAGCCAGACAATCCGCCGGGCTTTGCGTCGAATCCGAGCCAATACATCGCCCAAAGCTTGCGGGTCCGAGCTGCAATACCCGTCAGACAGGATCAGTACGATGGTCCGACCGTTCAGCGCGCGCGCGCCATATCCATTTAGAAAATGCTCAAGACTGCCTGAGATATCCGTGCCTCCGCCAAACCCTTCGGCCATCAGCGACAACCGCCCTGCTGCGCGCAGCGAATCGTGGTCGCGCAACGCATCCGTGACGCGCATCAAGCGCGTATGGAACAGATATGCGTCCGCTTCGGTTCCTGTGCCAATCAAGCCTTTCAGGAAAGCCAGAAAGACGCGCGAATATACCGTCATCGAACCGCTTACATCGCACAGTGCAACGATCCGCATCGGACGCGGTGGGCGGGAGCGACGATACAGGTCCATCGGTTCGCCGCCTCGTGCAAGGCTGGCGCGCTGTATCCGGCGCATGTCCAGAGCAGGCCCCCTTAGCGCTTTTTTCCGCCGGCGCGAGCGGCGGTCGCGGATGGCGCGCGCCAGCGCTGTCGCCGCTTGTTCGGCCTGCTTCAGTGCGTCTTCATCCACCAGTTCACGCAAATCCCGACGCGACAGGTTGGCCGTACGGGTCGCAATCAGCTTACCGTCTCTCCCCACGGCCTCTCCGTCGCCCGGATCAGGGGTTGCGTCCTGATCCGAACCGGAACTGGACTCCTGAATGTCATGGCTTTCTTGCTGCCAGATCATCGGCTTGGCGGATTGCACCCGAACATGCGCGGTTTGCGCCACTCCGGTGCGCTGCTTTCCGGCATTGAGCCAATAGGAATCGAAAAGATCGTCAAACCGTCGCCAGTCTTCCGCGTCACCGGCCAGCAAGACACACAGCGCTTGTCTGGCCTGCGGCAAATCCGTCGCCTCTACTTCCGCCAGCACCGCCAATGCATCCCCAGTCTCAGCCGGTCCGACGCGCATCCCGTTCATCCGCAAATGTGCAATGAAGCCAGACATGCGATCCGCCAGACCAGAGGCACGAGAAGGGAACCGGGTGACCTGCATCACGCCACCTTTCCAATCAGGCGATCCATCACTTCAGGCGGGGCCGCGTCATAATCGGCTGCGGTTTTCAGAAGACAGACAAGAGTCACCTGAACCTCTTCGCGGGACTGCGCCATGTCGTTAACACCCAATCCGGAAAGGGCTGCCGCCCAGTCCAGCATCTCGGCAATGCCCGGAGTCTTCTCCAAGTCTTCTTTGCGCAAAGCCTGCACAACGCCAACAATCTGGCGCGCCAACTGCCCTTCAACTTGGGGCATGCGGGCTTTCAGGATCGCCATTTCGGTTTCACGCGATGGGTAGTCGAGGAAACTGTACAGACACCGGCGGCGCAATGCATCGGACAAGTCCCGCGTGCCATTCGCCGTCAAAATAACGATGGGTTTTGAACGCGCCGGGATTGTACCCAGTTCGGGAATTGTGATTTGAAAATCCGAGAGGATTTCCAACAGATACGCTTCGAATTCTTCGTCGGCCCGGTCAATTTCATCAATTAGCAGAACCGGAGGGGCATCTTGCGAAATGGCCTCCAACAAAGGACGTTTCAGCAAATATTCATCTGAGAAAAGCTGTGCTTCGCTCGTTCCGCCCTGCGCCTCGCTCGCTCGGATCGCCAGAAGCTGACGCTGATAGTTCCATTCATAAATGGCATGACTGGCATCGAGCCCTTCATAACATTGCAGCCGGATCAGCCGGGCGTCCTGCCACGCGGCCAGGGCCTTTGCCACTTCGGTCTTTCCAACGCCAGCAGGACCTTCCAACAACAATGGCCGCCCAAGTTGCTGTGCCAAATGCAGCGCCATCGCCAACCGGTCATCGGAAACATAGCCCTGCGCGGCCAATCCGTTCTGAACATCACTCAAAGTCAAAACCAGGATCCAATCTTCATCTGGCCAAAAATATCCCGGGGGAGGTTCGGAGGGGGTTCTACCCCCTCCGTTCGGTCGGGCCGGCAACAGCCGGTTCGAAACCGTTTACCCGTGCATCCCCAACCCGTTGGCGATCTTCCAGATCCGCCAATGATCATGCGGCATATGGCTTTGCACCAATCCAAAGGGCCGGAACGCATCATGCACCGCGTTCGAGAACGCAGGCACGCCGCCGACATTCGGACTCTCGCCCACGCCCTTGGCACCGATCGGGTGGTGCGGAGATGGCGTGACCGTGTGATCGGTGGTGTAGTTCGGCGTCTCCCATGCCGTAGGCAGGAAGAAGTCCATCAGCGTCGCGGTCTTGACGTTGCCCATCTCGTCATAGGCAATCTCCTGCCCCATCGCGATGGCCAGCGCTTCGGTCACACCGCCATGGACCTGCCCTTCGATGATCATCGGGTTGATCCGCGTGCCGCAATCGTCCAGCGCATAGAACTGCCGAACATCCCATTCCCCAGTATCCACGTCGATCTCCATGACACAGATATAGGCCCCGAATGGGTAAGTCATATTTGGGGGGTCATAGTAGCTGACGGCCTCCAGACCGGGTTCCAGCCCCGGAATAGCCTGGTTGTAAGCGGCGAAAGCGATCTCTTTCATGGTCTTGAACCGCTCAGGCGCGCCTTTGACGGCAAACCGATCGACATCCCATTCGACATCATTGTCATGGACCTCGAGCAGATAGGCCGCGATCATCTGCGCCTTGGCGCGGATTTTGCGCGCGGCCATGGCTGTCGCGGCACCGGCAACCGGTGTGGACCGAGACCCGTAGGTTCCAAGCCCGTACGGTGCGGTATCGGTATCGCCTTCCTCCAACGTGATATCGTCCGCAGGAAGCCCGATCTCACTGGCTATGATTTGGGCAAAGGTCGTTGCGTGGCCCTGACCCTGGCTGATTGTTCCCAGCCGCGCGATGGCGGAACCCGTCGGGTGAATCCGGATTTCGCACGAGTCGAACATGCCCAGCCCGAGGATATCACAATTCTTCACCGGTCCGGCCCCGACGATTTCGGTGAAATGCGTCAGGCCGATGCCCAGCAGTTTGCGAGTCTTTCCGGCTTTGAAGTCCTCTATCCGTTGCGCCTGTTCCGCCCGCAGACCTTCATAGTCCACGGCCTTCAGCGCTTTGTCCCAAGCGGTGTGATAATCGCCCGAGTCATACTCCCAGCCCAGCGCGGACTGATACGGGAACTGGTCGGCCTTGATGAAGTTGATCCGGCGCAGCTCGGCCGCGTCCATGTTCAGCTTGATGGCCAAAACCTCAATCATCCGTTCGATGAAATACGCAGCCTCGGTCACCCGGAACGAACAACGATAGGCAACACCGCCCGGTGCCTTGTTGGTGTAAACCCCATCCACAGCCAGATAAGCAGTTGGGATGTCATAGGACCCAGTGCAGATGTTCATGAAACCAGCCGGGAATTTGGTCGGGTCGGCACAGGCGTCAAATCCACCATGATCCGCCGTGGTATGACACCACAGGCCGGTGATCTTGCCGTCTTTAGTGGCCGCGATCTTACCTTGCATCCAGTAGTCGCGGGCAAAGGCGGTGGACATCAAGTTTTCCATCCGGTTCTCAACCCATTTCACAGGCTGGCCGGTGACGATCGAGGCGACGACCGAGCAGACATAGCCCGCATAGGCGCCGACCTTATTGCCAAAGCCACCGCCGATATCGGGGCTGATCACCCGGATATTGTGCTCGGCCAGACCCGAGATCAGCGACACGACGGTCCGGATCGCGTGCGGGGCCTGGAACGTGCCATAAAGCGTCAGCTTGCCGGTCACCTTATCCATCGAGGCAACACAGCCGCATGTCTCCAGCGGGCATGGGTGGGTCCGATGGTAATAGACCATCTCTTCGGCCACGACATCGGCCTCACCCAGAACTGCTTCGGTGGCGTCCTTGTCGCCCTGTTCCCACGTGAAGATGTGATTATGATGTTTACGCGGACCGTGGGCACCCTCGGTTTGACCCGCAAGGTCTTCACGCAGGACAACATCTGATTTTAGCGCCTCGAACGGGTCGGTCAGAACGGGCAGCTCTTCATAGTCAACCTCGACCAACTCTGCCGCATCTGCTGCGATATACCGATTTTCAGCGACGACATAAGCAACTTCCTGGCCCTGGAACAGAACCTTGCCATCGGCCAGCACCATTTGCTTGTCGCCCGCCAACGTCGGCATCCAATGCAACCCCAATGGCGCAAGGTCTTCGGCGGTCAGAACGGCAACAACGCCAGGTATCGCCAGCGCAGCCTCTTTGTTCACGCTGACGACGCGGGCATGGGCATAGGGAGAGCGGACAAAGGCGCCAAACAGCATCCCGTCCATCTTGATGTCATCGACGTAGTTGCCCTTGCCCTGGGTAAAGCGCACATCTTCGACGCGTTTGCGCGAACTGCCCATCCCTTTGAGGTTGGCGACGCGTTCTTCGGGGGTCAGAGTCTGGTCGTTCATTCCGCAGCCTCCTTCTGAGCGTTCAGCATGTCGGCAGATGCCGCGATCGCCTTAACGATGTTCTGATATCCGGTGCAGCGGCACAGGTTGCCGGACATGCCAAAGCGGATGTCTTCCTCGGTCGGGTTCGGGTTCTCTTGCAGAAGACGATGCGCGCGGGTGATCATGCCCGGCGTGCAAAAGCCGCATTGCAGCCCGTGATGTTCGCGGAACATCTCTTGCAGAACCCCAAGGCTGCCATCGTCGTTGGTCAACCCCTCAACGGTGGTGACGTCGGCGCCGTTCACCTGCGCCACAAAGGTTGTGCAGGATTTGACGGACTTGCCATCAATATCCACGGTGCAGGCCCCGCAATGACTTGTTTCGCATCCGATATGCGGGCCTGTGATTTTCAAATCTTCCCGCAGAAAATGGATCAACAGCGTGCGCGGCTCGGCCAGACCTTCGACCTGCTTGCCGTTCACGGTGAGTTTTACGTGCATTTTTGACATCGTTGTTCCTCCCCTCAATCCGCGCGGCTTTGCGCGCGTTCGATGGCGCGGCGCAGCATCACAGCGGCCACGTGTTTCTTGAATTCGACCGGGCCGCGATTGTCGGCCACCGGGTCGATCGCATCGAGCATCGCGGCGACACAACCGCTGACATCCCCATCCGCCAGCGCATTGCTTGCGCTTTCAGACCAGACGGGTGTGTCCGCCAGATTGGTCATCGCTACCGAGGCCTGACCATTGCCAACCATCACCGCAGCTGCCGCTGTCGCATAATCACCGATCTTGCGTTTCTGCTTTTCATAGGCCTGACCCACACCCGCGCCCGGCACCGGGATCGAAATCCGGGTCAGGATTTCCTCATCGTCACGCGCAGTGAAGTAAGCGGCCTCATAAAACTCACGCGCGGCGACACTGCGGCGACCATCGGGGCCAGACAGTTCGAACGTCGCGTTCAGACATTGCATCAACCCCGGCATATCATTGCCCGGATCACCATTGGCGACATTCCCACCAACAGTTCCCACATATCGCACCTGAGGATCCGCAATCTGCAGCGCGGCCTCTCGGATCAACGGAATGGCTGTAGCCAAGCCGTCATGAGTGATCAGCTCATGCTGGGTCACCATTGCGCCAAGCGAAACCGTGTCGGCACCAACCTCGACGCCCTTCAGCTCCTCGATAGCTTGCAGATCGACTAGGTGGCCCATTTCGGCCATGCGCAGCTTCATCATCGGGATCAGGCTGTGCCCGCCCGCGATCACGCGCGCCTCATCTCCGTGTTCCTGCAAAATGCCAATGGCCGAGGCGATATCGCCTGGCCGGTGATACTCAAAACCGGCTGGTATCATGTTTTTCCTCCCTGGGTCCAAGCGGTATGCCTTGGGGGACCTGCGGTAAGGAAAGAACGCTGAAGCCATCCGTTCCAGCCAGTGGAAACGGAGAGCGCGGCTTATTTCACGAAATGCGAATGCGCTGCACGAGCTGCGATCAAAGGCCCAGCGCCTCGCGAATGTCCGTCAGGCGGGATCGGCTGACCGGCACCTTGGCTAGCGCATCGACACTATCAAAATAGCAGGTGCCGTTATCCTTGTGCCTCTCGAACCGCGAGACCTGTTTGGGGTTCACCAGATAACTGCGATGAGCCCGCAAAAACCCTTCAGGCACCAGGCGCGATTCAGCTTCGGTAATGGACCACGGGCAAAACAGTTTCTCGGCGTTCATATAGAGAACGGTGTAGTGCCCTTCGGCCCGGATGGCTGCGATATTGGAAGGCAGGGCGAAAAAGGTCTGCCCCTCCCGCTCAAATGGAACCCCAGCCCGCAATGTGGGCTCTGGTTCCAGGGCAGGTTCCGGCGCGCTGGGCGATATGTCTGCTGCCGCAGGTTCGATGAAGGTGATGCCCGTTAGCAGGAATGCACCACAGATCAGGAACACGGAAACAGTGACCCCCATCGCCAGCACCTGATTGTTTAGCGCCGGCCCGGCGCGACCGGCGGTATCGCTTGCGACAAAATCAGTCAGGCCGGTGGCGACAAAATGCATGGTGAAGACCGCCAACCCGAAACACACCGTTCCCAGCAGAATGTTGCGTTGCGTTCGGTTATCATAGGCAACCCAGATTGCCAGCACCGACAAAACGACCGAGGCCAGGGTCGAAATCACCACGTCCCAAACATTGTAAACGGGGCGGCACAGCTCCATCCCGGCCATGCCGACGTAGTGCATAACAACAATCCCCAAACCCACGATCACGCCTGCACTGACAATTGTACCCATCGTGCGGGGGCGGAAATGTAGGATCAGCAGCGCCAGACCAACCATCAGGATCGCGACCAGCGCTGAGATCAGGGTGATCAAAGCATCGTAGTAAAACAGGATCGGCAGTTGCAGGCCCAGCATGGCCACGAAATGCATCGACCAGATACCACCGCCCAGAATGATCGCAGCCAACGCCACGACCAGTTTGCGTTTCTGATCGTCCAGTTTTGAGGCCCCATGCGTTAGATAAAGGCCGGTGAATCCGGCCATCATCGCAACAGCGAGAGACGCCGCCACAAGCCAAGCGTTATGAGAATAGTCCAACATTTGGATTTACACGCCCTCCCCGACGCGTGGGTGACGTTAGCAAACGGAATTGATTGCGACAATTGATGTTGAAAAGGAATTACAACAGCATCGGCGCTGGTTTCGGTTTTTACCGACCAACCAGGCTTAGGTGACGGTCTTATTACTGAATAACGGCATCTTCCCATGCAGAAAGAAACTTTGTTCGTTTCAACCCGTCAAGAAAGGTCAGTAACGCGGGATCAAGTCCGATTGTCTCGCGCCCGTCAGAACCATCACTCGGCTGCAAAAGAGGAAGCGGGCTGGCCTCTTCAGCCACTGCTGGCCGCTCAGTTACGAGGTATCGCAGCAGCAACTCAGCTGCTTTGGGTTCTGGCGTGGCTTTCGAAACCATCGCTGTGCGCATCATAATTGTTTGAAAATCAGACGGTAACACGACCTCAAGGGCGTCTTTGCCCTCGGCTCGGACGGCGGCGTAACTGCCCAGAACATTGTAAGCAACCAGGATCGAGCCATCCGCTAGGTCATTGATCATTTCGCCCGAGCAGCAATAAAGCCGGACATCCAGGCCGCCCATAACCTCCATCAAGCGCCAATACGTCTCAGACGCGCGCGCATCCTGGGTTGCAAACAGATATCCCAGACCAGATTGGCGCACATCATAGGTGCCAACTTTGCCCCGAAATTCTTCGGGTCGTTTCCGCAATGCCTCGATCAGGCTTTGCCGGGTCTGGGGGATGGGCTGCCCTTCAAACGCGGTTCGGTTTATCACGATTGTCGCGGGTTCCGAGGTGAATGCGAAAAGGCTGTGGTGCCATTGCGCCCAGTGCGGGACGGGCACATCGTCGATAGACAGGGCAAAGCCGTCATTTGCCAGTTTCAACTGCAGGTCCATCGCGCTCGAGATGATCACATCGAAGGCATCGGGCGTTGCGCGGACTCGACGGTTGATGTCGGCGGTTCCGGAAACGAGGTATTCGACACTAATCCGGGGGTTCTCCGCAACAAACCCCTCGATCACCGGCGCGAACAAAACAGTATCGGTGCTGGAAATCACCCGAAGGCGCGGACCTTCGGCGCTTTCATTAAAGACCAGACGGTCTTCCCAATCGTCGGCCCATCCGAGGCAGGGAGCCACCAACAAAACTAGAGCGATAAGATAACGCATGCGCCCCCCTTTGACCGGTTCTTTAGGATCAATGCGCCCCCATGCGCCGTTGCCACATCCTGTGCGATCGTCAACCCCAGCCCGGACCCGATGGTCCCAACGGCGTTCTGTCCACGTTCGAACCGGCGCGTCAGGGTGTCGATTTCATCAGGCGGAAAGCCTGGACCCGAGTCGCGCACCTGAATCTGGGGGTCGGGATGTGCAATGATCGTGATCTCAACAGCACTGTCAGATGGTGCATATTTCATCGCGTTATCGACCATATTTCGCACAGCATTCTGGATCAGGATCGAGTCGCCCGAGTAAGGAACCGACGGCTCACCCGACAATGAAAGCGTCAGCTCTTTCATTTCGGCAATCGGGATCAGGCGCTGCACCAGATCGCGGATCAGAACGACCAGATCAATCTCTTCTCGTTCCAGATGATCCGCTCGGAAGGTGATCATCGCGTGATCCAGCAACTGCCCTGCCGCGCGCGAGCTTTCGTCGATGGCACGTACCATGGCCTTCAAGGCCTCGCGGTTGTCTTCCCGTTCCACGCGGTGAAGTGTTGCCTCGGCATAAGACCTGACCGTCGCCAAAGGTGTTCGCACCCGGTGCGCGGCTTCGGCGATAAAGTCCTCGGATTGGCTAAGCGATTGGTCCAGACGGCCCATGAGCGAATTCAGCGACGTCACCAGCGGCGCCATCTCTTTTGGCACGGGTTTCTTGAACGGGCTTAGATCCTGCGGACCTCTGCGTGTGACCGAGGTCGTCAGTTTGTTCAACTGGCCGATCGTTGATGATGTCACCCAGAATGACAGCGCGGCGGTCAGCAGAAAGAACCCGATCCCCAAATACGCTGCATTGCGTGAAATCTGATCCAGCGTGTCGGATAACGCGTCCTGCGTTTGCCCCAACGCGACCTCAATCTCGGTCTGGCGGCCCAAACCGACCAGCGTTCGGCTGGCGCTGACCTGTCGGACACGCTCGCCGCGGACCTGACCGGTTTGAAAGGCCCACCTGCCTTCAATCGGGCCGTCTGCGAGGCTCAGATCCTCATATCCGGACAAGAATTCTCCATCCTGATAAATGGCATAGAACACCCGGTCATCCGACGGCGTGCTGAGCATGGAAAACGCGGCATAGGGGATGTCCACCTCTAGGTGACCATCCCTAAGCGCTGCGGCATCAAGGATCGACGAGACGGACGCCCCCAATATATCGTCCTGTCCCTGTTGGGCGACTTTTGCGGCATAACTGCGCACCGTCAGGAACAATAGGATCGCCAGGACCGCCGCTCCGCCGATCAGCGTCAACACCAGCCTATTTCTTAGTGATCCCGAAACAGTTGGGCTAGTCGTCATGATCCAACCTGTATCCCAGCCCGCGCAACGTAGTAATTTTCATGCCGGATTTTTCAAGATGCTTGCGCAGGCGTCCGACATAGACCTCAATCGCGTTGTCCGACACGTTGTCATCATAAGAAAACAACCTATCCGCCAGCTTCTGCTTGGAAAACACCTGACCCGGCGCGTTTATGAACAGCTCGATCATTCTCAACTCGCGATTGCGTAGGGAGAGCGTGACACCATCGACAGTCAAATGACCAGCAACCGGATCAAAGATAATTCCGCCAACTTCAATCGTCGACTTTGAGCTTCCGGACTTCCGACGCAGAACAGCGCGGCAGCGGGCCTCAAGTTCCGCATGATCGAAAGGCTTGGTGACGTAGTCATCTGCCCCCAGATCAAGCGAACCGATTCGATCCGAAACCTGACTGCGCGCGGTCAGAACGATCACCGGCGTGTCCAAACGGCTTGCGCGGTGCTGCCTTAGGAACTCGCGGCCATCCCCATCGGGTAACATGATATCCAGCAGGATAAGGTCGTATTCTTCGGTCGCAACAAAGGCGCGCGCATCCTCTAAATTTGCTGCGTGATCAACAACATGACCATCCAGCTGCATGCGGGAACTGATCGCGTTCGCGAGGTCGAGATTGTCTTCGACAAGCAGAAATTTCATGGGCGAAAATCAGTTTCTTTTTGCATGACAGGTTGATGTCAGGTTGGCGTGTTTAGGTGCAGGATAATCTGTGCCGCTGAGCGGCCAGTTGTCAAATGGGAGGACATAATGACAACATTTAACCTGGGCCGTCGGGCCCTGATCGCAGCTGTTGCAGCAATTGGTCTGGTTGGACCTGCCGCATCCGAAGAAGTCGTCGACAGCATCCACTTTCTGATCCCCGGCGGCGCCGGCGGTGGCTGGGACGGTACCGCCCGCGGAACTGGCGAGGCCCTGACCAATGCTGGTCTGGTCGGCACAGCATCTTATGAGAACATGTCGGGCGGCGGCGGCGGTAAAGCCATCGGCTTCCTGATTGAAAACGCGGACAGCAACCACGGCACGCTGATGGTCAACTCGACCCCCATCGTGATCCGCTCGCTGACCGGTGTGTTCCCGCATAACTTCCGTGACCTGACACTGGTCTCGGGCACAATCGGCGACTACGCAGCGATTGTTGTAGGCAAAGATAGCCCGATCAACTCGATGGCGGACCTGCTGGCCGCCTATGACGCTGACCCGGGCGCAACCGCGATTGGTGGCGGCTCGGTACCTGGCGGCATGGACCATCTGGTCGCCGCAATGGTCATGGAAGCTGCAGGCAAGGACGCGCTGGGCGTAAAATACATCCCTTATGATGCGGGCGGAAAAGCTATGGCTGCCCTGTTGTCGGGTGAGATCGCCGCACTTTCGACCGGTTTCTCCGAAGCTGTCGATCTGGCCAACGCGGGTGAGGTTAAAATCATTGGCGTAACCGCAGAAGAGCGGGTCGATGCAGCACCTGACGCACAGACCATGAAGGAACAGGGCATCGACACCACTTTCGTGAACTGGCGTGGATTCTTTGCTGCCCCCGGCCTGCCCGAGGACAAGCTGGCTGCCTATCAGCAAGCCATCGCCAAGATGTATGACACACCCGAATGGGAAGAGGTTCGTGCCCGTAACGGTTGGGTCAACATCCACAACTCGGGTGCCGATTTCGAAGCGTTCCTGGAAGGTCAGGAACAGCAGATCAGCGACCTGATGAAGAAGCTGGGCTTCCTCTAAGGCAATCTACGGCAGAGCGTTTGGTCGCTCTGCCGTCCCAAAAAACCAAGATACATGGGAGGGGACGTTATGGCGCTGGATCGCTGGATCGCGCTTATTTTACTGGGTGTTTGCCTGACATATGGGTACACCGCCTGGTTCACGATGGACGGAAGTCTTCCTCCTTTCATGCAGAGAAATCCGATTTGGCCCAGCACGTTTCCAAAGGTGCTGTCGATTCTGGGCGTGGTCGCGTGTTCGATCATCCTGCTTGGCTTTGAAAAGAGCGAAGTCAAAGAGGCCGATATCGATTACCGCAGACTTGGGGAATATCACCTGGGTCAGGCAATTTCTCTTCTGGTGCTCATGGTTGTCTATGCCCTGTGCCTGCGCCCGGTCGGTTTTCTGATCGCGACATCCAGTTTCCTGATCCTCGGGTCTTTCATTCTGGGTGAACGCAAGTGGCACATCATGCTGCCTGTCGCGTTCGTGGCAACCGGATCCGTCTGGTATCTGGTTCAGGAAGTTCTTGGAATTTATATGCGCCCCCTGCCGGGCGTGTTCGGAGGCTGACATGCTAGAAGGACTTCTGATCGGCCTGCAAACGGCATTCTCAATTCAAAACCTGCTAATGGTCGTTGCCGGATGTCTGATCGGCACGTTTATCGGCATGCTTCCGGGTCTGGGCCCAATGTCGATCATCGCAATCATGATCCCGGTTGCTATTTCGATGGGCGATCCATCGGCTGCGCTGATCCTTTTGGCAGGGGTTTATTATGGCGCGATCTTCGGCGGCTCGACGTCGTCCATTCTGCTGAATGCGCCGGGGGTCGCGGGCACCGTGGCCTCAAGCTTTGACGGTTACCCAATGGCCCGGCAGGGCAAGGCGGGCAAAGCCCTGACCATCGCAGCAATCGCCAGTTTCGCAGGCGGCACGATAGGGGCAATCCTGCTGATGGTCTTTGCTCCGGCACTGTCTTCGGTCGCTCTTCTGTTCCATTCAGCCGAATACTTCGCGCTGATGGTGGTGGGTCTTTCGGCCATCGCAGCCTTTGCCGGTTCGGGGCAGGTGGCAAAGGCCATCATCATGACGACCATGGGATTGATCATGGCCACCGTCGGAGAGGGCGCGCTGTTCAATCTTCCGCGGTTCACAATGGGCATCATGGACCTGCAATCCGGGTTTGGCTTCATCACCCTGGCCATGGCGATGTTCGCCCTGCCCGAAGCGTTGTTCCTGGTGCTTAAACCCAAGGACCTGAAAGGTGATGACGGCAAGATCAAGGATCTGCGCATTACCAAGGCCGAGGCGAAGGCCATCACCCCGGTCATCGGTCGCCAATCGGTGCAGGGCTTCTTTATCGGCGTCCTGCCCGGCGCGGGCGCGACAATTGCAAGTTTCCTCGGCTATGCGGTGGAACGGAACATTGCCCCCAAGGATGAGCAGGAGGAGTTCGGTAAAGGCTCGATCAAAGGTCTGGCCGCACCCGAATCGGCGAATAACGCGGCCTGTACCGGATCTTTTGTGCCGCTGCTGACACTGGGCATTCCCGGTTCCGGGACAACGGCGATCCTTCTGGGTGCTTTGATTGCCCTGAACGTCACCCCGGGTCCGCGTTTGATGTTGGATGAACCTCAGATCTTCTGGGCGGTAATCATGTCGATGTTCATTGGCAACCTCGTCCTGCTGATCCTGAACCTGCCGCTGATCCCCTACATTGCCAAAGTGCTGGCCGTTCCGCGTAACTATCTGATCCCGTTCATTTTGTTCTTCACACTGATGGGGGCCTATATCGGGCAGAACAATGCCACCGAATTGCTGATCCTGGTGGGTTTCGGCGTATGCGCAACGGCCTTAAAGTTCGCAGACTATCCGCTGGCACCCCTGCTGATCGGCTTCATCCTTGGCGGCATGATGGAGGATAACTTTTCGCGTTCGATGCAGCTGTATGATGGCATCGCCTTTATCTGGGAACGCCCGATGACCCTGGGACTGCTTGCCATTGCCGTCCTGCTGGTTCTGCTGCCCAGCTACCGCGCACGTCGTGCACGGGCGCGGGCCGCTGGTGTGGCTGATGGGGACTGAACCGCTTAGGGGTGTTCGGGTCCTTGATCTGACAAACGTGCTGGCCGGCCCGTATTGTTGTTACCAACTGGCCCTCATGGGGGCCGAGGTGATCAAGGTCGAACGCCCCAAAAGCGGTGATCTGGCCCGTGTATTGGGGGCTGATCCTGACCGGAACAACGCCGGTATGGGGGTCAGTTTTCTGGCGCAGAACGCGCAGAAGAAATCGGTCACGCTGGATATGAAATCCAGTCGGGGCAAGGCTCTGCTAAAGCAGCTTGTTAAAACGGCGGATGTTCTGGTTGAAAACTTCCGGCCCGGCGTGATGGATCGGTTGGGTCTGGGGTATGACGTTCTGCGTACCGAAAACCCTGCCTTAATCTATTGCGCAATAAGCGGGTTCGGGCAGGACGGTCCGCGCCGCGACGACCCGGCCTATGACCAGATCGTTCAGGGCATCAGCGGGGTCATGTCGATCACCGGCGCGGCGGACACGGCACCCTACCGCGTTGGCTATCCGCTGGCTGATACGGTCGGGGGGCTGACGGCCGCCTTTGCGGTGAGTGCCGCATTGAACGCAAAACCCCGTGGCGCGTTTCTGGATATTGCCATGTCCGAGGCCGTGATCTCGACCATGGGATGGGTTGTGTCCAACTACCTTGTCGGCGGTGTGATGCCCGGCGCGCATGGCAATGAAAACACAACCTCGGCACCGTCCGGTACCTTCGCCACATCCGACAGCCCAATCAACATCGCCGCCAATCGCGATGAACAATGGCAAGCCCTCGCCCGGCATCTTGGCCGCGAGGACCTGTTGGATGACCCCGACTATGCAACACGCGAAGATCGCAAACGAAACCGCCACGCTTTACGGGACGAGTTGGAGAGATCCCTAAAATTGCGTCCCGCGAGCGAGTGGGTCAGCGAATTGAATGGCTTGGGCGTACCCACCGGGCAGGTTTTGACGGTGCCTGAGGCTTTGGCCGATGAGCAGTTGGCCAGCCGGGGACTGATCGGTACGCTACCGGTGCACAGTGAGGACATGCAACTGGCAGGCAGCCCGGTGGTGATGGACGGGCAGCGAAGTATGCCGAAAGTCTCACCGCCGGAATTGGGCGTGGATAACGATTCAATCTGGTCCGAACTTGGCTTGTCAGCGGATGAGATCAAGGAACTGGCCAAGGATGGTGTGATATGAGCGATGTTTCCGACTGGTGGAACACATCCATCATTGACATGGAACCCGGACGCATCGCCCTGCGCGGTGAACCCATCGAGGACCTGATCGGCAACCTCAGTTTCGCCGAAATGATCTGGTTTCTGGTTCGCGGCAACCGCCCGTTACCCGCGCAGGCAGATCTGTTCGAAGCGGCCCTGGTCGCCGCCGTAGATCACGGACCACAGGCACCTTCTATTGCGACGGCCCGGATGGCTGTAACTTGCGGTTTGCCTTTGAACAACGCAATGGCCAGCGCGGTGAACATGCTGGGCGACATCCACGGCGGCGCCGGTGAGCAGGCGGTTGAGCTGTATCACTTTGTCGGGTCCCACTCGGGCGGGATCGGTGCAGCGATTGACGACTGGATCGACGACCACGGAAAGATACTGCCGGGTTTCGGCCACCGGTTTCACACACCGACCGATCCACGCGCACCGCGGTTGATGGCCCTGGTCTCTGAGGCAGTAGAACGCGGCGCGTGTGACGGACGTTTCCGGAAAATCGCGTTGGATATCGAAGCAGAGCTTGCACGTCGCAAAGGCAAACCCGTCCCGATGAACATCGACGGGGCCACGGCCGTCATCTATGCAGAGCTTGGGTTCGAACCACCGCTTGCGCGTGGTTTGTTTTGCCTCTCCCGGTCAGTCGGCATACTGGCACATGCGTGGGAGCAAATGCAGCAAGGTGGCCGCAACAAAGGCCCCACACCTCCGACGTACCGCTGGACTTATGTCAGGAACTCGCCTGAGGAATAGCGCGTCAGGCCTGTTTCTCGACCACGGGTTCGACGTCGGGGCGGACTGGTTCCACATCCAATTCGATGATCTCGGGATCACCCGGTTCCTCGACGTCTTCCACTTCAACCTCGACCTCAGCTTCCGGCTCGCTGCTGTCTTCCAGCGCACCAACGATCAGAGGCAGCATATGGACACCCGTCGCGCTTGCGATTTCCGGCGTTTGCGGTGTTTGCCAGCTGAGCGTGTCAAAGCTGCTGCAGTTCTGACAGACCGGAGCCCACTCGGGCTGGATGTCATGACAATTGTCGCAGACCCATTGTGGCCCGCGCGGTGCAGTCAGCGCCTTGGCCAGCCAACCCTGTACTACCGCGTCCGAGGACCCCTCGCCCCGTTCAATAGCGGCCATCAACGTGTAACCGCGCGCATCCGCCTGCTTTTCGACCACATCGCCCAGTGCGCGACGCGCCTCGGGGAAGTCTTCGGCCACGATGTTCAGCTCCGCCAAAATCAGACGGGTTTCCATATTCTCAGGGTGAATACGGGTCAGCGCAGTAAAGCGTTTGATCCGTTCATGTGGCGTTTCATCCGGCGCAATCTCTGCAAAGACATGGGCGAGGTCGGGGTGCGGCTGCACCTCCCACGCTTTTTTCACTATTTTGGTCGCATTGCGCGGTTTGCCTTTTTCAATGTAAGCGCGCGCTGCCATTGCGGCCGCAGGAACCAGATCAGGAGACAGGCGGTTCGCCTCAATCGCGCGCTCTTGCTGTTCGACCGTGGCGTTCTCGTCCAGAATCCCCTTGGCCTCGGACAGGGCCAGCACAGCATCGCGGCGCTTGAACACGTCGCGCGGCAGGTGGCCGGATTTCAACTTGGCTGTCAGTGTAGACCGCGCGCCTGCCCAATCCTGCGCCTTGGTCTGAAGACCTAACAAAATGTCCTGTGTTTCCAGATGGCGCGGCTTCATGGCCAACGCTTTTTCGGCCAGTTTGCGGGCGGTTTCGTCATCCCCTTCGGCCAATTTCTGTTTCATGATACCGCGCACACCGACAAAACGGGTTGCATTGTCCGTCACCAGTTTCTTGTAGGTGTCAGCCGCCTTTTGGGTGTCACCGTTCATCTCGGCAGCCTGGGCCACCAGAAGGTTGGTCAACTCAGGTTTGTTCAAAAGCCGCTCCGCTTTAGTGGCCTTGTTCAAAGCCACGCGCCCTTCGCCCGAGGCCAGCGCCATCAGACCATCGGACAACGCTTGATACCCGCGCTGCTCGCGGCTGCGGTCAAAATAGCGCGACAGGGCGGTTTCGTCTCCGTTGAGGAACTTCAACGTGGCGATCAACAGGGTCAGCAGCTTGAACAAAAGCCAAACTGCAAAAACCAGAACGCCCAACGCGATGACCGATTGCAACGGCCCCAGAGTGTATTCTGTTCCGCCGGCTGTGATCTGTACACCACCGCTGGTTTCCATGAGGGAACCCGCACCCACGGCCAGAAGACCGATAATCGCAACAAAAACTAGAATCTTAAACAGTGACCACAGCATGGCAGGTCCTTCAGTTCGAGTTCACGCTAGGCTGAAGCTCATTGGCGGCATCCACCGCGGAAACCCGCGCCTGGGCTGCCTGCTCCCAATCAGCCATAGCTGCCTGCGCCGCTTCGGGCAGGGATTTAAGTTCGGTCAGGGCCGTTGAGACGTCGCCACTGGACAGAGCCGACTCGGCACGAGACAGGATCGCATCCGGGCCATCGCCATCTTGTGGGGTGACCGAACGCGCCCCGGTCTGTCGCTGCAGGAACGCCACCAGACCGGTGGCTTTGTCCGCATCCCGTGCTTCCGCCAACGCGGTTCGCGCAGCGGGTGAGAACGATGCCCGCAAGGTCGACACGCTTGCAACACCTTTATCGGCGGGGCCCGATAGCGCCTCAGGCACATCAACGCCGCCTGCCTTCAGTTCGGCGACAAGGTCTGCGTAAGGCTGACCGGCATCCAGTTGACCATGCAGGCGCGACAGGATCGCCGCGTTGGTCGCTGCCAAAGCCTCTGCCGAGGCTTTCGCCTCAAGCGTTTGTGCGTCCGACACCATTTTTTCTACTTTGGCCCGCTGCGCCGCCAGTGAGTCCTGTAATTTTTTCAGTTCGGCCTCAAAGGCTGCCGACGCTTCGGGGGACGCGCCTTGGGTCAACGTGTCGCTTTCAAGTTTACTTAGGCGGCTGGCCAAAGGATCAATCTTGCCCGCCAGCTCATCGACACTGGATTTGAGCGTATCCAGGTCAGAGGTGATCGGTGTCACCTGATCGGTCAGCGCTGCAATCTTGCTGTCGACGCCAGATGTGTCGGACAGGGATTTGGTCAGTGCCTCGATCCGGGTGGACTGATCGTTGAGCTTCGCCTCAAGCGTCGTAAGCGCATCTGTATCGCCAGATCCGAACAAGCCCGCGCTGCCGGCCGCAAATCCGATTCCCGCCGCGATAACACCGCCGAGCAAAGCGGGGACGAATCCACTGCGTTTTTCTTCCTGCTGCAGCTCTTCCCGATGCGCTTCTTCCGGCGGAGTGGAGTTCTCTTCCTGGGTCAGTTCCACAGCCGCTTCGGCTTCGGCTTCGGCTTCGGCTTCGGCTTCGGCTTCGGCTTCGGCTTCGGCTTCGGCTTCGGCTTCGGCTTC
>NZ_JBXWQH010000019.1:0-66767 GCF_059612275.1 Ruegeria sp. CDSA034 | reverse complement strand
CAATTTCCAAATGCAGAACACCCGGATCGAGGCGCTGTCCGGCGGACAAAAAGCGCGGTTGGCGATGTTGGTCCTGCGGCTTAGGAACCCGAACTTTTATCTGCTGGACGAGCCGACGAACCATCTGGATATCGAAGGTCAAGAGGCAATGGAGGCCGAATTGGTCACCCACGGCGCGTCCTGTTTGCTGGTCAGCCACGACCGGAGTTTTCTGAGAAACGTTGGCAACCGGTTCTGGTGGATCATTGGTCGCAAACTTGAGGAAGTGGATAGCCCTGAAGCATTTCTGGAGAGTGAAATGAGCTTTACTAGTTGATCGAAATAACACGCCACGGCGGCCCAGGCACACATTTGCCTAGGCAAAATCGCAAGACGTGACCGGATATCTGACCTGAAAAAGGGTATGTTGAATCGCATCTTCGCTGGCTTGACTCGCAAGCCGGTATGACTAAGTATTACCGTGAAAGGACGCTGCGATGACCGTCAAAACCACACTCAGCTTTACAGATAGGCACCACCAATTTCTCAAGGAAAAAGTGGGTGAGGGGGTGTATGCGTCGGCCTCTGCTGCCGTGGCAGCTGCTGTCGAACGGATGATCGAGGATGAGCAGGCTCGTGAAACTGCGCTTGAGGCGATGGCCGAAGAAATCCGCCGTCGTGCCGCAACTCCGCGCCAGGAATTTGTTAATCACGAGACTGCTTTCGCGACAGCGCTACGTAGACTGGATTCCGCTGAGTGACCTATCGCCTGCGTTACCATCCTGCAGTCTCGGAAGACCTAAACCGGATTGTAGAGATGATAACAGACTACGCTGGACCCCGGGTGGCAAGGCGCAAACTGGATGAGATTGCGCGTGTGGCCCAGGGTTTAAAGACGTTGCCGCACAAGGGGTCGCGAAGGGATCATGTTTTACCAAGTTTACGCGCTATTCCAGCGGCGAAGCGTGCGGTTATTGTTTTTACGATCGACGAAGACTTGCGGGAAGTCCACGTTTTGACGATCACCTATGCCGGTGCCGATTGGATCACGCGGGCCGAAGCCCGGGGGAAATAGCACATATTTCTTTGAAGACTTAACCGAGGCGTTAGTTACACCAGTTACTTTCAATAACCCGGCCATGTCACTTAAGGCTCGGTAGACGACTCCGGCCTGTGGATGCCAATCTGCCACATCGCGGCCTTGAGAGGCCACTACCCGTTCATCCCCACGCGCCGCTGGGCCCGTCAATGCGTGTCGCGGTCCATGAGCAACGACATTTTCCGCTGTGCCTTCCAGTAATTTAGAGTTCAACTGTGGCACGATATGGTCCGCAATACCCGCTTCAGCCCAGGCTTCACGCGCAATGGCTTGCAGTACTACGGCAAAGTTGTTCGAGATCACCGCTCCCGCGTGATATAGGCTCTTTCCTTCGGAGCGGATTAAAAAACATTCCGCCCCGAGCCGTTCCAGCAGAGGTTGCAGGATCGACAAAGCATCGGCGTCCCCTTCCAAACCGCAAAGAGTGCCTCGGAACTGTTTTTTTGCCGTATCGGGGTCAACGAATGATAGGACCGGATGCACACTGGCCAAACGCCAGTTCAGCTTTCGCAATAAGGCCATCTCATCAGCGCAGAGAAATCCGCTGCAGTGAAAGGCCATGGATCGTTCGGCTGAGCGGTCCTTTGCCAAACGCGCTGTAATGAGGTCAGATGCAACGACAGAAATTTGTGTGCGGGGAGACTGTGATAATCCAATGATTGGCAGCTCGCATTTCTGATAAATCAGTTGCGACACGACCCGCGCCCGCCCGCTGAACCGCTTTTTCTGCCGAGCTTTGACTGGCGCTATAAACATCCTGTACCCGGCAATAATCCAACACATTAAACAGGGTCAGCAATGTCTGCCCAACCCGGCTCGCTCCGATCAGGTTTACAGTAAATTCGGACATGAATGCGCCTTCTAAGTATTGGTCTCGAATGGACTATGCCACGCCGAGTGGTCGAAGTGCAGGGGCCGACTGTAATTCGGAGTACGTCGCTACTTGGATGCGTTTAACCTTAGTGGACATTATCGGATCAGACGTCATCGCAGCGAGGCGCTTAACACGTCAGTCTGAATTTGGCAGTTGGCATGGGTCTTCCTTTCGTTCGGTTCACAGTCGCTCCAATATCCTTTTGGCACTGTTTAGATACTCTTGTTGTTTTTCTTGGGTCATTCGATCCCAAGTTCTGTACGCATGGCCCAGTCTGGGATTGCCGCGCAGTAGGTTGGCATTTCGCGCCAGAAAATCCCAATAAAGTGGGTTGAACGGGCATGCGCCATCGCCGGTTTTCTGTTTAACATCGTACCTGCACGAGACGCAGTGATCGGACATCTTATTGATGTAATTCCCGCTTGCGGCGTATGGTTTTGACCCCAACAGACCCCCGTCGGCGAACTGGCTCATGCCGATCACGTTTGGAGCCTCGACCCATTCATAGGCGTCGGAGTAAACGGCCAGATACCATTCGTGCACATCAACCGGATCAATTCCAGCCAACAGGGCAAAATTTCCGGTCACCATTAACCTCTGAATGTGGTGCGCATATGCTTCGTCCCGAGTCTGTACGATTGCGGCTGCCATGCACGCCATATCAGTATCCGCTGTCCAAAAAAACGAAGGCAAAGAGCGGTGTGCGGACAGGTAGTTTGACCGTGTGTAGCCAGGCATTCGCAACCAATAGATTCCTCGTACAAATTCGCGCCAACCTATTATCTGGCGAATGTACCCCTCAACGGCGTTCAAAGGTGCGTGGCCGTCGTAGTAAGCCCGTTCAACGCGCTGACAAATCTCGAGCGGGGAAAGAAGACCTACGTTTAGGTATTGTGCTAGGACCGAGTGGTACAGAAACGGCGCGCCTTTTAATATCGCATCCTGGTAGTCTCCAAATTTTGGCAGGGCATGTTCGACAAAATGATCCAATGCCGCCAAGGCGCCCTTTTTCGTGACGGCAAACCAGAACGGTTCCAGCTTTCCGAAATGGTCAGGGAAGCGTGCTTCTATCAACGCCAAAACGTCCCGCGTGATCTCATCCGGCTCCACTACCAACGGGCGAGGTAAGAAAGAGTCAGTTTTGGCGGGCTTGCGATTGTCGGCGTCAAAGTTCCAGCGGCCACCTTCAGGTTCACCGTCCGACATCAACAGACCGGTTTTGCGGCGCATCTCACGATAGAAGTATTCCATCCGAAGCTGTTTGCGACCTGCGGCCCAGGTTTGAAAGTCATGATGGCTGGCAAGGAACCGATCATCGGCTACCGTTTCCAACCCTTCGCACTGCGCGAACTCTTGGACCAGACGGTATTCTCCGGGCTCGGTCACGATCGTGCGCTTAATTCTTAGATCGTGCTTCGCTCGCGCGATTTCGCTGATCAGACTTTGCGTGTTGTCCGGCTCATCCAATTGAACGTAGCGCACGGTCCACCCGTCCGACTTAAGTTCCGCCGCGAAATGGCGCATGGCGGAAAGAACGAAAGCAATCTTCTTTTTGTGATGTCGCACATAACGAGCTTCCTCCATGACTTCGGCCATCAAGATTGTGTCACGGTCCCGATCACCCGCGCGCAGCGCAGAGATATTCATTGAGAGTTGATCACCAAGCACAACAATCAAAGACGAGTATTGTGTGCAGGAAAGGGGCTCGGTCATGAGGCAGAGGGTAGGGCTTTCGTGCCGTAAGGCGACCCTAACAATACAGCATCGTCTCAAAATGTCCGAAAAAGTTAAGCGTAGAACCCTTCGCCAAGTTTCTCTTTTTCGCTTTACGGCTCAGAATCGACTCTGGGCAAAAAAGCGCAAATTCCCGCATTGAGGGTTCAGACTGATCTGATTGTGTCGGGGTGGGAATAAATAGTCGGATGGAAAGAAGATTGGTGGGTTTTGGGAACTTAAACGCGAGTCGTCCAAAGACGTGCTCAAACGGACTTTGTTGCATCCTCCTGCAAATTTTTATCTATTTTTCAAAGTCATGCAGGTCAGATTGCCAGTTCATTCGACCAACAGCGACTCTTTGATGCTGCCATGGGCAGCCTGCAGTCGACAGCCAGAAAGGCATACAATACGCTTGTCTACATCGAATTCGTTTGTTTTGCCGATGTATTTGACCTGAGGGGCCGTAGCGCAAATTTCGTAGGGCAATTGTCAAAGACGCAACCTATTTTGCACTGTTTGCTACGATAACCCCCTTTGGTCGGTTTTAGGGGTTGATATGTTAAATGGTTCTGCCGTCAGGTCTTTGCGTTCTTTGAATTTTGATCCTGCGCTGGACCTCTATCAAAGCATGCTTCGCGTGTGCGCTATCGTACCAAACAAGGTCGCGCTGATCGGTGACGATCGGGGGTACACGTACGCGGAAATTGCAGATGCCGCCGATAGAATTGCCCTGCATTTGATGTCAAAAGGTGTTTCTCCGGGTGACAACGTGGCGATGATCATGGATCGCACGCCCGAAGCAATCCTAACCATGTGCGGTATCATGCGTGCGGGCGGGACCTTTGTGCCATTGGACCCAGCCTATGACATAAAGCAAGCAGGGTACGTTATTGCGGATTCCAAACCATCCGCGATCCTGTGGGAGGAGCACCACAAGCCCATTGCCGATGAACTGAATTCGAACCGGGTTGCAAGTCTGAATGCGCTCGACCTATTGAATTCTGATCCCGATGAGAAGCGCGACTTTCCGAACAGAACTGGTCTGGATGCGTGTTACATAATGTATACGTCTGGATCGACCGGACAGCCAAAAGGTGTTGTGTTACCTCATCGGTCCATCGTTCGGCTCGGCTTTGATCAACCAATCGGACAAGTCCTTCCCAACGACATAACGTTGGCGAGTTCGACCATTGCATGTGACGGTTTCACTTGGGAAACATGGCCTGCGCTTTTGAACGGAGGGTCGGTCGCAGTTGTGGCCGAGCCCAAGCCGGCATTGGACAAGCTTGCCGCAACTATTTCCCGTCATGGTGTAAGTGTCGCGTTCTTTTACACCGGAATGTCACATCTGCTGATCGAACATCACCTTGATGCGCTAAGCAGTTTGCGCCGTTTTGGTGCGGCGGGTGATGTGCTGTCCCCTTCACATGTTCGTAGTCTCAAAGATGCGCATCCCGGAATCGAAGTCATAAACGGTTACGGTCCCACAGAAAACTCCGCCCTAACCACGATGCACGTCGTCACCGAAGCGGACCTTGTTGGTGGTACAATTCCGATAGGCGTGCCGACTGGTCACTGCGACTGTTTCGTCGTGAACGAAAACCATAACGAACTGGGGGCCGGAGAGGTCGGGCAGCTAGTTGCCGCGGGACCGAGTGTGGCACTTGGCTATCTCAACAAACCCGAACGGACGGCCGAGTCTTTTATTTCAGATCCGCGCCCGACTCACACCGGACAAGTGTACTTGACAGGAGATCTGGTCCGGCAGCGCGACGATGGTGTCTATGAATTTCTAGGGCGTGTCGATCGACAGGTAAAAATTGGTGGTCGTCGCATTGAACTGGACGGAATTGAACATCACCTACGTGAATTGCCGATGATTTTGGATGCTGCGGTTACTTTGACCAAGGCAGATACTGGTGAAAAACGCATAACAGCCTTTTTGAAACCGTCAGGCGATATGCCTGCTGATAAACGCGCCTTCGTCCGCGAGGTTATGGCCGAACTCGGTAGGGCCTTGCCGGAGGGCGCCCTGCCTCGGACGAACCGGGTTGTGGCAGACTTTCCATTAACCCCAAGCAACAAGATTGACCGAAAAGCGTTGGTCGACAGCGTCGAATCGAAGGACTTGGAAAGCAACGGCAACACTGGGCCAATTTTCCAGTCAACCCGAACTCCAATATTCCAATCAACCCGTAAACCGCTAGACGCTGCCGAGATCGCACGAACTATTGCGAAGATTTATGATGAGACATTGGGTTGCGGAGAGTTGGATGCAAGCGCAACATTCTTCGAAGCTGGGGGAACATCTCTGCAATTAATTGGTGTCCATGCAGAAGTGATGAAACGTTTAAACGTACGGTTCGACATTACACTCATGTTCGAAGTCCCGCGTCTGGGCCCTTTGTCCGAGGCGATAGCCGCGATCGAAGTGAGTGGAAACGAGTCGCTGTCGTCTCAGGAGCCAGAACAAGGAGTTGAGGAACGGGCTGACCTGAACTTACCTGAGAATGCAATCGCAATTGTGGGCATGGCAGCTAAACTGCCCGGTTCACAGTCTCTTGATGAGTTCTGGGAGCACATTCAGAACGGCGATAATCTGATCAGGCCATTCTCGTCGGGCGAACTTGAAGATAGCTTCACGCCTGAACAACGTGCATCGGACAGTTTTGTAGCGGCCCGCCCCATCCTTTCGGATGCAGGGATGTTCGATGCCAAGTTTTTTACGATGCACGCCCGTGAGGCGGCAACTATGGACCCGCAAGCCCGAGTGTTCCTTGAGATTTGCTATCATGCCTTGGAAAACAGCGGTCACGACCCGTGGCGGACACGCATGCCGGTGGGCGTATACGCGGGGTCGTCGTCGACCACATATCTGATTCAAAACATATTGGCCGACCGTCAGGCAGCCGAGGCGTATATGTCGAATTATCAGACCGGTAAGATTTCTGAACTGACCGGCAATATTGGGGACTGCCTAGCAACTCGGGTGTCGTACAAGCTGGACCTGCACGGTCCTGCGATGACGGTACAGACGGCGTGTTCGACGTCGCTGACCGCGATTTCGCAGGCATTGTTGGCATTGCGTGCGTGCCAATGCGACATGGCTTTGGCCGGAGGCGTTTCGATCACCTTTCCGCAAAAGCGTGGATACATCGCGCAAGAAGGTGGGTTGTCGTCAGATGACGGCACGTGCCGACCATTTGACGCTGAAGCCAGCGGAACGGTTTTCGGGCACGGTGCCGGGGTTGTTGTATTGCGCAGACTTAAAGATGCCGTTGCAGACGGTGATCACATCCATGCGGTTATTTTGGGCTGCGGTATCAATAACGATGGTGCCGAAAAAATATCTTACACGGCACCAACGGTACGCGGTCAGGCGGATGCAATTCGCCGAGCGCACAAAGATGCTGTAATCGAACCTAAAAGTGTGACTTACGTCGAATGCCACGGAACCGCGACACCTCTCGGGGACCCAATTGAAATTAGTGGGCTGCGTCAGGCGTTCGGCGAAGCAGCTGTCGAAGGGGGCTGTGCGCTCGGGTCCGTCAAAGGCAATATCGGTCATCTGGATGCGGCTGCCGGCGTAACCAGCGTAATCAAAACAGCGCTGATGCTGAACCATCGCAAGATTCCCCCTGTGGCAAACTTCTCCGGTCTGAACCCTAGAATAGAACTGGAAGGTACTCCGTTCCGGGTTCCGAGTTCCCTCTCGGACTGGGTGTCGGATGGACCATTGCGCGCCGGTGTCAGTTCTTTCGGGGTGGGAGGGACCAATGTCCACTTGGTGCTGGAAGAGGCACCGCAAATAGTGCAGGACGCTGAGACTGCTTCCGTTCAAACGGTTGTCATTTCGGCGAAGACGCCGGAAGCCTTGGCCGAGATGAAGGGTGACTTAGCGGATGCTTTGGAGAAACCCGACGCGCCGAGACTGGCGGATGCGGCCTATACCTTGCAAGAGGGACGAGCCGCTTTTGAGTATCGTCAGGCTGTCGCGGGCTCGGATCCTGAAGAGGTCGCCAAAACCTTACGCGCTGCACCCGCTATCCGTAAGCCCGCGATGCAGGGCAACCCAACTGTAACATTCATGTTCCCGGGTCAGGGATCTCAGTACCCGGGCATGGGCAGCGGTCTGTACCAAACCGAACCTGAATTTGCGCAGTGGATTGATAAAGGTGCGGAAATATTACGCCCGGTTCTTGGCTTAGACGTAAAGACAATGCTGTGTTTCGCAGACGCCAGTGACCAGGACCTCGCGCGTGCGTTGCGCGAAACCCGCCTGACTCAGCCTGCTTTGTTCCTGACTCAATACGCCTGTGCAAAGCTGTGGATGGCTCGTGGCATAAGCCCAGCGTCAATGATTGGCCATTCGGTTGGCGAGTTCACCGCCGCCACGTTGGGTGGCGTCATGGATTTTGAAACCGGGTTGTCGATCATCGCGAAACGAGGCCAACTGATGCAGGATCAGCCAGGCGGTGCGATGTTGTCCGTTAGAGCGCCGCTTGAGGCTCTGGAGGATTATCTGGATGATACCGTCGATGTCGCCGCGCGCAATGCGCCTCGTTTAAACGTATTGGCCGGAGACTTTGATGCAATTGCGTCGATTGAAGATCGACTGAAAGAGGCCGGTATCCCGTGTACACGTCTTCACACTTCTCATGCGTTTCATTCACGCATGATGGATCCGGTGTGTGAAGGCCTGTTGGAAGCGGCCACTCAAAAAACGCTGCAACCAACGAAAATTCCATATGTCAGCTGTGTAACGGGCGGTTGGATTTCCGAGAATGAATGCACAGACCCGTCATATTGGGCGACCCAGGCGCGAGCAGCGGTGAATTTTGCGGACGCGGTTTCGACACTCGTGACCGAAGATCCAGTCGCGTTGCTCGAAGTTGGCGCTGGGAACACGTTATCTGCGTTCAGCACCCAAACATTGCCGCGGGATGCCTCGGTTGCGGTGGTACAGTCTTTGCCGGATCACACCCGTCCAGAAACGGATGAAGTCGCGATGGCCGCTGCAATGGGCTGCCTGTGGGGATGTGGCGTCGATGTAGACTGGAACAAGCTGGGTCCGCGCGGAAACCGGCGCGTACCTCTGCCAACTTATCCATTCCAACGCAAACTGCATTGGGTCGATGCGCCAGCGCCTTCCACCGGAGCAGCAACTTCCTCGTCATCCGCACCGACCACGGCAACCGTAAATCCTGTTTCAAGTTTAAGTGAGTTCTCTTCTATGCCGACATCCAATTCACAAGAACAGATTGAGCGCAAGCCGCGCCTGATCAGTGAGATTCTAGCCATTTTGAGCGAAGTTTCTGGTGAAGATCTGGGGCCAGAAGATGCACCGGCAACGTTTTTGGAACTTGGGTTTGACTCCTTGTTCCTCGGACAGGTCACCCAAAAATTGAATGCTGATTACGGGATCGATCTGACATTCCGGCAATTGATGTCCGACTATCCGTCCGCTGAGGCGCTCGTTGATTACCTGGATGAAAGCCTACCCCCCGAAACGGCTGTTCCCTCGGTTGAACCGGAGGCCACACAAACGGTCACGCAAAGCGCTACGGAACCCGTGGCTCCTGCGGTATTGCCACCATCAGTAGTGCCCGCCGCGCCGATTGGTGATGGGTCAGTCGCTGCTGTCATGCAGGCGCAGGTCGCTGCTATGCAGTCACTTTTTGCACAACAGCTTCAGGCTTTGTCTGGAGCTCAGACAGCGGCACCTACTGCTGTGGCCAGTACACCAAAAGTCGAGGCAGAGATTAAACCTGCAGTTCCTGCGCTGCCCAAAAATGCGGCGAGCAAAGGCGCCTTTTCGATTGGACGTGCAACCAATGCAGCCGGCGGCGACCTCACGTCCGAGCAACTGGCCTTTGCGCGGGACTTGGCAACAAGTTACAGCCAGCGGCACGCCAAATCCAAAGAGTATGTACAGACCTACCGATCTGTGATGGCCGACCCGCGCACGGCAGCTGGGTTTCGCGCTGAATGGAAGGAGTTGGTGTTCCCGGTTGTTTCCGATCGTTCTAAAGGTGCGCGCCTGTGGGATATCGATGGTAATGAATTCATAGATCTGGTCAGTGGTTTCGGGCCTATAGCTTTTGGCCATTCGCCGGATTTTGTCATTGATGCTGTATCACGACAGATGGAACGCGGCTTTGCAATTGGACCGCAATGTGATCTCGCCGGCCCAGTTCTGGAACGCTTTGCAAAATTTGTAGGTCATGAGCGTGCTACCTTCTGCAACACCGGGTCCGAGGCTGTGATGGCAGCAATGCGCATTGCACGAACGGTAACAGGCCGCGACCAGATCGTGGTATTTGGCAGTGACTACCATGGCCAGTTCGACGAAGTATTGGTCAAAGGCAAATCACGTGGTGGCGACCCTGCGGCTCTGCCGATTGCACCGGGAATTCCGCGCTCGAGCCTGTCCAACATGGTTGTGTTGCCGTATGGCGCGCCAGAAAGCATCGACTGGATTCGCGAAAATATTGGCTCAGTCGCTGCTGTTGTTGTCGAACCAGTACAGAGCCGGAACCCAAACCTGCGCCCTCAGGAATTTGTGCGTGAACTGCGCCATATCACACACGAAAGCGGTGCGGCCTTGGTCATGGATGAAATTGTGACCGGTTTCCGGGTTGGTGCCCGGGGAATGCAGGGCGAGTGGGATATCCAGGCCGACATGGCAACCTACGGCAAGGTAATCGGAGGCGGTATGCCAATTGGCATGCTGGCGGGTTCAGCCCGGTTTATGGATGCACTCGACGGCGGCATGTGGCAGTTCGGTGATGACTCGGTCCCGGAAGTTTCTCCAACCTTCTTTGCAGGAACGTTCGTTCGTCATCCGTTGATTGTTGCCGCGGTGGACGCAACGCTAGAACATATGGGCACCAATGGGTCCGATCTTTGGCAGCGCACGGCCGCCTGGACGGCTGATGCAGTCGGCAGGATGAATGCCATTCTTGTAGCGCGCGGGTTACCGCAATTGGTCGAAAGCTATTCAAGCTGGTTTGTTCCAAAACTAATGGACTTCGATCCCAATGCCGCCCTGTTTTACCCGCTCATGAAGATGGCCGGTATCCATGTTCAGGTCGGGTATGCCTGCTTCTTTACGACTGCCCATACTGAACAGGACTTCGATGCGGTTGTGAACGCGTTTGAACAATCCGTCGATGCGCTCAGAAGCGTTGGTATCCTTGTCGGCGACGGGAAAGCCAAACCCGTCGCTACAACGCCGGTAGCCAAACCGCCAACCGAAGGTATCCCCCTGACCGAAGCACAGCGCGAAGTTTGGATGACCAGTCAACTGGGAGAGAAAGCGTCGTGCAGTTTCAATGAAAGCGCCTCGTTCCGTCTAACGGGTTCATTGAACCAAGACGCCTTACAACGGGCGCTTAACCGTGTAATTGAACGGCATGATGGGTTGCGTCAGGTCTTTGCCAAAAACGGTGAGACGTTCAACATTGTCGATCCATTCGAACTGCAGCTTACGCTTCATAATCTGAGTGACAAAGAAGATTCAGAGGCTGCGTTGGCCAGCCTCGTGCGCGAAGACTCTTCGATTGAAATCGACTTGATTTCGGGGCCTCCCATACGGTCTTTCGTTGCACGGATGTCGGCGGAAGAACATGTTCTGATCATCAATGCACACCATATTGTATGCGACGGTTGGTCATACAACGTACTGGCTTCGGACCTGGTGGCATTTTACAAAGCAGAGGTTTCGGGTACGCCGGCGAACCTTCCGCCGGCCCCGTCTTTCGCTGCCTATGCCGTCACTCAATCCGGTAAAAATGTGCGACCGGCGACGCGCGCCTATTGGGAAGAACAATATTCAGAACCTACTGAATTGCCGGATATACCAACAGATCATTCTAGACCTGCAATCAAAACATTCTCCGGTGCGACTTGCACGGCGCGCATATCGGGAGATGTCGCGTCAGCGGCACGTAAGGCCGGTGCCGCGCAAGGTTGCACGCTGTTTGCAACGCTGTTTGCCGCGTTGCAGATTGTATTAGGACGGCTGACCGGGTCTCATGATCTGGTCATTGGGGTGCCAACCGGCGGGCAGGCCTTGCTGGACAACAACGAAATGGTTGGTCACTGCGTCAATTTTCTGCCGATCCGCGCCGTTCAAGACCGGAATGCTTCGGTTGCTGACTTTCTGACGCAGGTTCGTGATCAGGTTATGAATGCATTTGACCACCAGGATTATACCTACGGAACACTCGTTCGCGATCTGAATATCGAGCGCACGTTGAACCGGTTGCCGCTCACAGAAGTGCAGTTCAATCTGGAACGACTGGGCGAGGCCGTAGATATGGGCCCGCTTAGCATGACGTCGGCACCCAACCCTAAAACAGCTGTGAATTTCGACCTGTTCTTTAACGTGATCGAACGTCGCGACGGTCTGCGAGTGGATGTCGACTACAACACTGACGTCTATAACGAAGACACGGTGATGCGTTGGTTGAAGTACTTTGAGACAGTTCTTTCCGAACTGGCAGAGGATTCCGCGCGCCCTCTGTCTAAGGTTAACGTTCAGCCCGCCGACGAGCTCGAGTGGATGCTGGAGACTGTGAATCGAACGAGCGAGGCTTTGCCACAGGCGACAACGCTCGACAGGCTAATTTCGGAAACTGCCAAAACTTATCCAAACGCGATCGCAGTTGAGGATAATCTGGGACAGCTCAGCTACACGGAACTTGACCGGCTAAGTGATGCGGTCGCCGCTGACATCCAGGCCCTTGTCCGCGGGTCCGGCGGCCGGATTGCCGTGGCCATGTCTCGGTCATCACAATGCCTGGCAGCTTTGCTCGGCGTTCTGAAAAGCGGCAACGCCTACGTGCCGATTGATCCCGCTCAACCCGCATCGCGGCTGCGCATGATACTTGAGACGGCAGATGTTTCTGCCGTCCTGCACGATCAGGCCAATCTACCCGACTGCGCTGAAGGTCTTGATCTGCCTGAGCTTCAGATGAGTCAAGTAAGAGCGGGTGGCATTCCTTTGATCATCGCAGATAGAGTTGATCCAACGGCGTATGTGATGTTCACCTCGGGTTCTACCGGCACGCCAAAAGGGGTTGAGATCGGCCATCGCTCGGTGATCAACTTCCTGACGTCTATGGCGTACGAACCCGGTTTCGACCCGCAATCGGTAATGTTGTCAGTGACTACAACGATGTTCGATATCTCGGTTCTGGAACTGTTCCTGCCGTTGCTGCAGGGTGGTCGAGTGGTTATCGCGGCACAAGAAGACGTTCTGGACGGGTTCCGATTGGTCGAACGCTTGAAGCGTGGCGATGTCACGCATATTCAGGCCACGCCTACGCTGTGGAGCATGCTTCTTGAAGCTGGGTTACGGCCTGACAAAGGTTTGACCATGTTGGCGGGCGGTGAACCCTTGCCAGCCGATCTCGCAGAGAGGTTGATGGAAAGCGGCGCGGATCTGTGGAACATGTATGGCCCGACCGAGACCACGATCTGGTCTGCTGTTTCAAAGGTTCATTCGGGCGAATTGATTACGATTGGTCATCCCATAGCCAATACCGAATTGCATGTGCTTGGTCCTGACGACCAGCCGTTGCCAATCGGGGCTGAGGGCGAACTGAACATTGGTGGTACAGGGTTGGCGAAGGGGTACTTCCGACGCGACGATCTAACACAAGCAGCATTTCGTGAAGTGTCCCTGAACGGGCACCCACGTCTTTTGTATAAGACTGGCGATGTTGCCCGCCGTTTGGTCGACGGCACAATCCAAGTGTTGGGTCGCAATGATGGGCAGATCAAATTGCGCGGTTTCCGCATCGAGCTTGGAGAGATTGAAACGGCAATGCGCGCGGTGCGCGGCGTTCAGGCGGCCGCCGCGACTTTGCGTCCTTCGCCGCGTGGAGACAAGCAGTTGGTCGGATATGTCGTTGCCGAGCCAGGACATGATCCCAAACCGGAAAGCCTGACTACGGCTTTGGCCGAACGGCTGCCGCACTACATGGTGCCGACTGCTTGGGTATTCCTCAGTAATTTGCCCAAAACCGGCAACGAAAAATTGAATCGCAAAGCTCTGCCTGATCCGGAAGTTGTTGCGACAGTCACCGCATTGTACACTGAGCCCAGTACGCCGACGGAAAAGAAAATGGCAAAAATCTGGGAAGACGCTCTGGGTATCGATCAAATTTCAACGTCGCAAACCCTTTTTGCGTTGGGCGCAGATTCCTTAACAGTATTCCGTATTGCCGCGCGCATGATCGATGCTGATTTGAACGTTGAGGCGAGACACCTATTGGAATACCCCTCAATTGCGCGCCTTGCCGCATTTGCTGACAATCGGGCAGAGGAGGACAGCGCACCGCGCAAACCTTCGCTGAAATCCTATCGTCGTGGTGCCCGCCGGGGACTATAAGCGATTTTCAGAATCACCCGGATGCGAAACGGGTGGCCCTGATATCTTGATCCGGCGTTTTACGGATCCATCGCCATTTGGGCCAGTAGGTACGATTTCGAAATCCACCGTGTCACCAGATTGCAATTCCAATCCAATCTCGGGCAAAGAATAGCCATCATTTGTAACCTCGACCTCGTGAACAGGTGTTCCGTTGTGCAAGATAAACAGGCGCGATGGTTCGGTCTCTGAGGAGGCTTTCCACTGCCCATTCACTATAAATCGACCATCCATTTGTGCAGTAAATCGTTCTATGGCGGTGTAAGGTTTGCCATTGAACCGCGCGGTCGTCACGCCGTCGTCAGTGATGCGAAGAGGCGAAAGATCAGGTGCGCCGCGGTAGCTCGGCCAATACCAATCGATGATTTCCAGCGGAACCAGACCGATGCTGGGGCGTCTGGCAAAGTAGCTCCACGGTGCCTGATTGAACTGGTATCGCGTGTCCGCGTGTACTGTTTGTACTGACAACTCGACTCTCAGATTCTGTCCAATGATCAGAATTGGCGAATCTGTCAGAGTGTTCACAGGATCAATGGGGCGGCCGCGAGCATCAAAAAACTCAGCCACTCCTTTCACTTCGAGCACGCCGCTGCCCCACGCGACGAAAGCTTCACCGTTTTTTCCAAATTCGTAGATCCGCGCTGGTTCAATCGTTTCGCTTGCGACAGGACGGCCGAATGGCAGGAGCTCACGCTGTAGAAACTCAAATGAGTCCGCTGCGGGTTTTCGTTTTTCAGCGTTTTGCGTACGCAAGCCCATATTGGGCCACCAAGGCTCATCCAGCAACGCATACCAATACGCGTCGTTTATCCCGGATGCCGCCATTTGTGTCACCATCAAGATCATGTAATCAGGTGCATCATTCTGATCTTCAAACCAATTGCCGAACTCGGTTACGTAGATAGGGCGTTCTCCACCGTATTCCTGCATCAAGGCCTTCAGACGATTCAGTTCTGGCAGGACGGTATTGGGGTTGTCGCGATAAGGATGCACGGAAATCGCATCGCAGGCTTGCAGGCCGCCCTGACGAAAAAATTCACGATAGAACCCGATCGCAATTGTGTTTAAGCCGCTGCAGATGATCTTGGCATCGGGATGATCCTGCTCCAGGCGCGTGTGTACCGTTCGAACCAGTGCAGCCAGATATGCCGGTGGGTTCTGGGTAAATGGACCTCTGACAAAATCGCTCGAGTTGAATTCGTTCCCGATTTCGATCTTTAAATTATCGACTCCATAGTGGCTGATAATGGCGCTTACCCAGGCGGCGAAACCTTCGCGACCCTCCTTACTGTGCGGCGTATCACCGTTGTCGTACAAAGGATTCCTGTCGGTGATGACGATAAGCGGTACCATACCTTTTTCAATCAGCGGCAACATGTACTTGTCCGCGACCGCAAAATTGTAAACGCCTGGTCGTTGTTCCGCCGTGGCCCACCCAATCTCATCACGAAGGTGCGTCGCACCCAGATCTTGCGCCAGATCGAGGGCGGCTCTGCTCCATCCCTGTTCCAGATGCGTTTGTACGCCAAGGTTGAACCCATCTTCGTCGGCGATGGCTGATCCCGCCAGAAACACAACTGAGATCGCGAGTTTCCACTTCATTCTGCGCTGCTCCAGTCCATCACGATCTGGCCACCGGCAACACTCAGATGATGCATGCCTTTGACACCAGGTCGATCCTTGGGCGTGAACTGCCGGATAAACCGCTCTTCGTACTCTGTTTCGTCAAGCTTGATAATTTCCATGAGGTTCAGGCCAAAACCGTACACGCCATGGCTGTTGTTTTGCGACGGCCGGAATAGCCGATCCCCTTGCCGGATGATCGCCCCTGCGTTTCTGGCGCAGTCTGACCCAAACACGACAGGATTTTTTGGATGAGGTTTGATCGTTTTCAGATCCGGGCCATCGACCTCAAACAGATACAGTTCGCTGGAATGATCCTGAAAAGCAAAATGATCAGATAAGTTGGTAATCAACCACCACCGCCCATCATCCCCAAGATACATGCTGGAATCTGCTAAGTACTGACCCTCGAATGCTGTGGCATGCAATTCCCATTCTTCTGGAAATTTGGTGCAACGCCATATCTCAAGGCGTTTAGCTGCCTGGGTTTCGGGCATCATAAAGATTGAGTCTCCGGCCCGAAACACGAAAGGAAAAGAAAGGTGATAAGTACACTTCAACGCGGTAACGGGTTCGGTAAGACAGTCTCCTTCCAGACGCGCCACCTCTATGCGACCATTGATATCTTCGGCATTCATGGCTTCGAAAAAAACCCACTGTTGCCCTTGATGCTCGAAAAGGAAGGGATCGGCCATTATGCAAGACGATCGCGGCAGGCCTTTTGCCTTTCGTGGATGAAACCCTGAGACCGGACCGGATGAGCTACCAAGTTGCCAAGACTCTCTGATTTGTCCGGCTCGTGCAAGACGTTCAGATTTCAGTTTTTCTGACACGTCACTTACAAGGTTGAATGCATAGACGAGAGAGGATTCAAAGTCAGGTTTTGCCTTGGTAGCCTCGGGAAGCTGCTTGGTTTCAGGCACAATGCGACGCTCTGCCAATTCATTCATTGCATGGAACAGAAAGAGGATCGACTTTTCAGCTACAAAGGCTCCGGTCAAAACACTGCCAGGTTTGCGGTTGTAGCTGGTTTGCCGAAAAACCCGTTGAGTTGGGTCTTCGTAGGATCTCGAATGGATTTCGACCTGGACATGGGGGGCGCGGCCCGCTCCAGTTGTCATGGCAGCCTTGAATGGGTCGCTCATACCGCCAAATGCAACTGCCCATTCTCCGAAACGGAGCTGGGCCAACTGATACTTTGTCAGCGAAGCGGGGCCAAGCGCAAGCGCAAGGTCGGCCTGATCTTGGGTGACCGGTAGAGTGCTAAGGAAATCTGCGGCCGGCTGAGTATCATAAGGCAGAATACGTCGCGCGGCCAGAACCTGTTCGGCCCGCATTAACAAGCGCATCAAAAGTGTTCCTGAACGGTCCCGCCGATCAATTCCGCCAACAATCTGACCCGTAACTTCAAACCGGGGATCATTTCGCAATCGGTCGATCAATATCGCTTGCCAATCCTGCAAGCCTAGCAGTCCCGGTGGTGTTACCAGTGCGACTTTAAGCTTTTCATTTTGCACTGTCGCTCTCCAATCGGCGTGCCTTCGCATCGAAGACTTCGGATATTCGGCCAAAGCCCGATCGCATGAGGGAGTCACCATGCCAGCCATTCACCGGATAGACAGCTGTGTCCGCCGAAAGCAGCTCCGACCATCCCAATACGCCATCGTCAGGAACCATGGCCTGAGATCTTGTGATAAAGAGAACAACTTCGCCGTCATATGGTTCAAAGCTGTAGGCCCGCGTTTGACTTACTAAAGCATCCACGGTGTCGTCGACCAGCGTTTCGGTTGGAGACGCCGGTGGTGCGAGCCCTGTTGCTTGGAGAATACGCTGTGCAAAATCGTTCTGACCGAGGAGATCTGTTGTACTGATCTTTCCACGCCACCGTAGGCTTAGGTAATACCGAAGCCTGCGCATTCTAATGGTCCATTTATCGCGTATGCGTTGAGACCGTGTAAACTTGCCAATTGCGCCGGGGGCCCAAGTGTCAATCATACCAACACAACGCACCCGCTCGCCTAAAGCAGTTAGTTGCTTAGCTAGCCGAAACGCGACACGACCATCGACGCAAAGCCCGCACAAAAGTATGTCGCGCCCTGAATATCGGGCTTGAACAATTGATGCCGCTTCGTCAATCGCCGGGTCGAATCCGGCTTGAGATAGCGCATTGAGCTGCGCCCGATCAGCAATACCGATATTGGCAACAGCACAAATTGCTCCGATCTCTTTGCCCAGTGATTGATAAAGGAATGGTTGATTAACCGTCAGCAAGATGGGCGCGGTTTCTGGCGCGGATTTGAGTTCGGCCAGAGACCAGATTGAATCGGGCGTTGTTTCGTCTCGAGGCGTTGGATGCTTTGTTGCAACAGGTTCGGTCTGTCCCAGTAGATTGGCCAGCCCGTCCAGAGTCGGATCATTCAAAAACGCGTGCAGACTTGGTCTGGTCTCGAAAGTCTCTCCTACGCGCGACAACATTTGCAAAGCCAGTACGGAATAACCGCCCAGATCAAAGAAATCTCCGTTGACGTGATCAACAGGCAGCGCAAGAATGTCGGACCACAAGGAGGCCAGTCGAGGTTTAACGTTGTTCGGGGACGGTGTTGGCTTTGCAAGTGACGTAAAACCATTCAGGTTTAGCGGAGGGTTTTTTACCTTAGTGGGTCGATTTGCTGCTATCGCTGAGGTCGGAGCGGGGTCGCGTCGCATCAAGGCTTGGAACACCTCGAGCAAAAGGTCCGAAAACGCCTGAATAGTGGACTCGTCAAACAGATTGGCATTGTAGTCTATCGCCAGACGCCATCCTGAATTTCGACCTATAATGTTTACATTGAGATCGTAAAGCGTACCAGGTGAGTGTGATTGAACCGAAACCAGTTCTATATCGCCATATTTCCTTTCGTTTAAGAAAACGCGCTGAAGGTTAAACATGATCGAAACCAACGGGATACGTAACGGGTCTCGCGGTGGGTTTAGTACCTGAACCAGCTTATCGAAGGGCAATGTCTGGTGTGCCAGGGCGCCATTTACGACCTCACGAGCAGCGCGACCTTGATCGATTACTGATCTGCTTGCGTCAATGTCGAGGCGCATGACGATGGGATTAGTGAAAATCCCGATCAGTGGTTCCAAATCTATTTCTGTTCGGCCTGCAACCTGGATGGCAAAGCTTACGTCATTGCGGCACGAAAACCGTTCTAGCGCCGTGCTGAAAGCGGAAACGCCCAGGGCAAAGACTGAGGTATCCAGCTCTTTTGCGGTTTCAGAAAGGTTGGTTTCGAAGTCCTGCGGAAGTTCCCTGGCAAATGACTTCGGCTCGGGCTCTGAGGCCGCACGCGGTCGATCAAGCGGCAGTTCGAAATATTCCATGCCACCGAGGGTTTGCTTCCAGTACTCTTCCTCTTCATCCATGGCACCGCTCTGTTCGTAATCAGAAAGCCACATAGAAAAGTCACCGTACTGCAGTGTTAATTCTGGCAGATCAGGATCGGTACCAGTCTGCAGCGCTTCGAGATGTACGCCCAGTTCATGACCCAGGACACCGATGGAGTATCCGTCGAACACGCTGTTATGTACCGAAATCAATAGAGCTGCGCGTTCAGTTTCCATTGGAACCATCGCAACGCGAAAGAGACAGGGTTCAGACAGGTCGAATGGCTGTTCTGAATGTGCAATGGCAATCGAGTTAATTCGCTCTGCGCGATCGGCTTTGGGGACATTAAGGATATCAACGAGATCGAGTTTGAATTCAACATGTGCGAAGACTTCCTGCACAGGCTCCCCGTTTTGTTCTACGAAACGTGTTCGAAAAATCTCATGCCGGTCGATGATCTTCTGGAACGCAGTTTGAACCATGTCGCTGGTTACCGGTCCTCGCAATTCCCACCGTATGGCTAGATTCAGTCCCTTATTACCGGGGTGAATCTGCTCCATAAACCAGCACCGTTTTTGGGTAACAGAAGTGGGAAAGGTTCCGACTATCTGCTGCTGCTTCAATGCCTTCATAAAATCGCTCCGCTAAACCCAATCACCCTGGACGCGGAAAAACGTTTCGCAAGCTATTTCGAGCCAAAAAACTCCCGGCATGCGGCGAACAGGGCAAAATGCGGGTACTAATTACACAATCCAAGTTTCTCTGCCGCAGTCGCGCGAGTCAAATAAAACTCGCTAAATACTACAGGCGCCGTACAACAATCATAAGTTTAAGCCCGCACTTCGCAACTCACGGGGTGAAATGCTCCTGACAGGGCACAATTATTCGCTATCATGTGACAGTTGTTATTTAGTTGTAAGCGATTCGATGATTTGGCTTAAGGGTTCTGATTTAGCTTCCGCGCGAAATCTCGTGCGTAGCCTGTGCGCTGTTTCCGTTTTTGTAAGCGCAGTGATGGACGGCGGTATTGGCCGGGCCACAACCTTTGATGGATATCTGATAAACGTGGGTGACGAGCTCGAGCTGGATATTCTCGATGATAATGAACCACCGCAGCGATTTACTGTAGGCCTCGATGGTGAGGTGCAGTTACCTTACATCGGCGGTCTACAGGTATCTTCTATTGCGGTTGGCGATGCGAGGGATTTAATTCATCGCACCTACGTAAAAAATGAAATTTTTGTGGACCCCTTGATCGAGCTTTCGGTTGCAAGTTTCCGGCCGATTTCGGTTTTGGGGGATGTTAAGAATCCGGGAAACTTCGACTACCAGCCTTTCATGACTGCAGAACAAGCCGTCGGTTTGGCTGGGGGTCCAGCGATTTCTGCAAACAACGAAGAAGCCCGTGTTCTAGAGCGTAGAAATCTGAAAGGCACGTTGAACAGCCTTGAATACGATCTTGCATTGTCGGCCGCCCAATATGCACGGGCTCAGGCATTGTTGAAAGGCGAGGACAGTTTGAATTGGTCTAACCTGCCGCCAGACCTGCGCCCGGCAGTGAACCGAGAGTTGTTTGACGAACATAAAGCAAGTGAAGATCAGGTCATCACGTTGGAGACGCGGAATGCGATAACCCAACATGAGCTTCTGACGCAGGCCGTGTCCGAAGCTGAAAGCCAGATCGCCATCCTGCGGCAGCGCGAAGTCGTGCAGCAAAGGATTGTGGATGTTTCTCAGACAGAACTGGAGAGAATGATTGATCTGGCGGCCCGAGGTTTGATCCCAAAATTTGATGTCCGAGACTTTGAGCTTAAGACTTCCCAGGCAGAAAGCAGTCTGTTGGATCAACGCGAGCGACAGTCCGAGGCATTGGTGCAACTTGCAACTCTCAAGGGACGATTGTCCCAGTTCGCTTCGGATCTGGAGCAGAAGCGGCTCAACGAATCCCAGCGGATCTGGAACGAGATCAAGAAGCTGATTTCAAACAGAAATTCTATCGAAGACAGATTGGGGCTTTTGGACCAGTGGATGAATGCGGCCTCTGGTTTGGAGAGCGAAATGCTGCTCGAATTCCAAGTGCGCCGACGCGAAGACAACGGGGTTCGCAAGCTACTGTTGCGACCCGGGGACGAGCTTTCGCCGGGCGACTTACTGGTTATCGTGGTGAAACCACCCGAAACGTTGGGTGAACTACAATGAATGTGCGTAGAAACCCGGAGTCGTCCAACCCGCGCGAAGTGGGTCGCGCTGCCAAATCGAATGCCGGTTTCCTAGCTTACCAATCTATCGACGTGATGTATCTGTTCTCGATTTTACGGGTTAATGCACGATTGATTTCCGCAGCGGCCATCGGGTGCGCCGTAGCGATGTTCATTTATCTGCTCTTTATTCCTCCGACTTACACCGCTTATTCGCAGATCATTCTCGACACGCGCGAAGAAAGTGTATCGCCTGTCGAGGAAGTGGTTTCTGACCTTAATCTGAACAGCTCGGTCCTGGCCGGTGAGGTCGTGACGATGCGGTCGAACGTGCTGATTGGCCAGGTTGTTGACGAATTGGGTTTGTTGGAGCATCCCCGATACGACCCCCGCCAACAGCGCAGCGAAGGCCTATTCGGCCGGGCCAAACGTCTATTGCGCGGAGACGATCCGCCACATGTGGTCGCTGCGCGATTACCCGAAGAAACGCTACGTTCATGGATTATCAGTGCGGTGCGAGACAATCTGTCTGTAACGCAGATTGGGGTGTCCTATGTGATTGGAGTGAGTTTCCAGAGCACCGATCCGGTGCTTGCTGCAGACATAACCAACGCCATCGCAAACCGGTACATTAACAGTCAGCTTGACTCGAAAATGGATGCCACATTGCGCGCCAATTCTTGGCTATCTGACAGGTTGGCTGAATTGAGCGTTCAACTTGAAGCTGCAGACGCAGCGGTGGTTGATTTCAAGGCCGAGATGATCGAAATCGCGGATGGCAATGAAGAAAGCATCAGCCAGCTATTGGCCGAATTGAATACTAAATTGGTCGGCAGCTCAACCGAGCGCGCGGATGCTGAAGTGCGCCTCTCTCAGGTTAAAGCGCTACAAAATCTTGGCGGCTTACGCGCAGTATCAGACGTTGTGACCTCACCGCTATTGGAAACATTGACCCAGCAAAGAACAGAATTGGCGACAAATCAGGCTCAATTGGCTAGCACCCTCGGGCGTCGGCATCCGGATATGGTTCGAATTAACGCGCAAATCGCGAATATTGACCAATCGATTGATACCGAATTGAGGCGTAGGATCGAAGAAATGCGGGGTGACGTTATCGTGACCACCAATCGAGAGAACGCTTTGAGGAGCCAGATCGCCGTTGTATCTGAGAGGGCGGATTCACTGGCCAAGGCCTCGGTACGTTTAGGGCAACTGGAACGGGCGGCGAATGCCAACCGTCTAGTCTACGAAAACTTTCTTTCGCGCTTCAAGGAAACCAGCGCACAGGCGGATTTCCAGCTTCCAGAAGCGCGTATTATTGGTCAGGCCGAGGTTCCGTCTGTCCCCTCTGGTCCGCGCAAGACCCTGCACATGATCGCGGCCTTTGTTTTCGGCCTTTCTGCAGCCACTGCTTTCGTATTCTTGCGAAATCTGGCGCGGTCGCCGGTGAACACAGCGGATGAATTGGAAGCACTGACACAGCGCCGCAATCTGGCTTTGATCCCATACGTCCGGCATTTTGGAAGCAAATACAGATGGCTGCGACAAGAACTGTCAGGCGTGGAAAAATCACAGTTCATGGAGAACGTGCGCACCATTCGCACGAGCCTGTTCGGGCTGGGGAAATCCCGTCAGCCCAAAGTAATAATGATTACGTCTTCTGTTCCGGCAGAAGGAAAATCGTCACTATGTTGTGCTTTGGCGCGGGCAATCAGCACTTCGAAAACATCCGTTTTGTTGTTGGATGCTGACCTTCGGCATCCGGATGTACGAAAAACATTGGACCTACCGTCCGACGGGCCGTGTTTGGTGGAATACCTTAATGGAAATGCAAAGATTAAGGACTTACCCATCCGATCCGATCTGGCTGGCGTTGATGTCATTTCACCATCGTCTGAAACCGCGAGCGCGGCGGATTTGCTGTCGTCTAATCTGTTTGCTGGCTTGTTAAGCCGAGTAAGTGCTCGCTACGACGTCATCATCGTAAACGCGCCGCCTGTGCTGTATTTGTCAGATGCAATTCTGCTGACCAAACATGCCGACACAACCCTGGTCGCCGTGCGTAGTGGCAAGACACCGGCCAAGGTGGTGCTTAGCTCGATTGCGAGGTTGGAGGAGAATGGGCAACCGGTGTTTGGAACGGTGATGACAATGGTACGTCGCCAGGATGCAGCAGCGCGTGATCTTGGGAGCTATTCGTACAAGTACAACTATTGATTTGAGTGTTTGTAAGACAGTGATGTTATGAAAGTTGCCCTTGTCCATTATTGGTTGACTGGTATGCGCGGTGGCGAGCACGTGTTGGAACAATTGGTCAACCTATTTCCTCAAGCTGACCTGTTCACGCATGTTGCCGATCCAGACAAACTGTCGCCTCGGCTAAAAAGCCGTCCCATCCATGAAACATTCATCGCCAGGCTTCCGGGCGCGCGACGCCACTATCAAAAGTACCTGGCTTTTATGCCTCGGGCACTCGAAGAACTGGATCTGTCGGGTTATGACCTGATCATTTCATCCGAAAGTGGGCCGGCCAAAGGTATCATCGCACCACCGGGTACGCCTCATATTTGCTATGCACATTCACCGATGCGATACATCTGGGATCAGTACGGTGCCTACAGCAAGCGGTTGTCACGGATTGAAAAGATGTACTTTTCGCATCTCGCGCACAGGCTTAGAATTTGGGATGTCAGCACTGCGGCCCGAGTCGACAAGTTTGTGGCCAATTCCAATTTTGTGGCACAGAGAATACGGCGTTACTATCATCGTGACGCACAGGTTGTGCATCCGCCGGTCGATCTTGATGCCTACCACCTACCTGACGAGACCAATAAACGCAGCCACTACTTGTTTGTCTCTGAACTGGTTCCGTACAAAAAAGCGGACTTGGTCATCGAGGCCTTTCGTGATCTCGACCGGGAACTGGTTGTCGTAGGTGATGGTAGCCAGCGGTCCGAGTTAGAGCAGAATCTTCCTCCAAATGTTCGGTTGCTAGGTCGGGTCCCCAGTGCAGACTTGCCGGGTCTGTATCAGACTGCGAAAGCGTTGATATTCCCAGCCGAAGAAGACTTTGGTATTGTCCCGGTCGAAGCCATGGCCTGCGGGACACCTGTGTTGGCCTACGGCCAAGGCGGTGTGCGCGACAGTGTTATTGAGGGCCGTACAGGCCTGTTCTTCGACGATCAATCAAGCAGTTCTATTGTGGAGACTATTCATCGGTTTGAACGCGCGCATTTTAATTCCGGCGACATTAGCGAACACGCAAGCGGGTTCGGTGCAGAACGGTTTCGACGTGAGTTCTCCAACGTCGTTGACGCTGTCCTTAGTGATTGGGCCGTCTAAGCGCTTCGCTGTTTTTGACCTATTTCAATTCGGCAGGGTTTGCAGGATCAGCGCGGAGGGTTCGTTAGTGTCACTGAGCACAGTGATCTCTGTCGATCGGACCTCTGTTTCAGAATAGATTGGCCCGCCTGTATTGGTGTTTCTTGAAAGGCGCGGAAAGTTGGTTCCGGCCACGTGCAACCGAATTTGATGACCAGCTTCGAACTTATAGGCGATTTGGCGCATGTCGACTGTTACTTCGTAGATCTGTCCTGGGGTCATCAGCTCGGGTGTTTCAAATCCACCCCTGTATCGCAACCTTAATGCGCCCTCTTGCACCAATAGCGAATTTCCTTGTGTATCTACATCCGAAATGCGCAAGACTAGGTCGGAATCCGGAGTTGAAATGGTGACCCATAGCTTTGCTTGGATTGGGCCCGCGACTGTTATTGGCTGTTCCAGCGGTGCGGATGAGAACAACAGCACATCGTCTCGTTTCTCGATCGAGTTCTGCAACACGGGCCCTTCTCGATCCTCGGGATTTCCAGTGCAGCAAAGCGGGCCACCGATAGAGGGAACAGGGTTTTCGGGGTCGGACAAAAAGCTACTCTTTAAGTCTGAAATTGCGCTTTTTTTCCAAAGCAATGACTGACCTGCGCTCAAATATAGCTGCTTTTGAATTGCGTCGGCAGGCGGCCATTTGTTGGCTTCGCGCCACTGGTTATCCACGAGTGTAAAATAGGTGTATTCGGGTAAATCAATGGCGGGTCCGTTCCCCAGGTGCCAAGCCAGAAACCGGCTAATGAGATCAACATAGCCGATGCGGCGATCCGGTGAGACTGGTAGATCCCCAACGACCGTGTCACCGTCCGTACCGAGGTAGTTGCAATGTGTTCCTGCGCCGATGATAGTATTTACGGATGCGCCCGCATTTTGCAGAGTTTCAGCCAGTGTTAGGCTCGAATCTATTCCGGGATCATGCCAGGTATCAATGAATAGTGCAGGTACCGAGAACGCCTCGTTGCCGGTGATATAGCCGGCGTCCCGCCAGTATTGAGGGTTATCGAAGTTCTGCAAAAACGCTTCATAATCAGTCTCGTCCGAGCGCAATTGTGCGACTAGGCCGTCGACAGGAAGTCCATCGAGAACATCGCCCGGATCAATTGGATGATAACCAGACTTGGGTGCGGTTTTGCCGCCTTCTGTACCAAACCAGCCGACGCTGGCTGCCAGGTTGAAGACTCCGCCTTCAAAGGCACTGAAATAAGCGTTCTTCCCTTCGACTGACCCGATTGCGCCGCCTGCTGCGATTGGAACTATGGCATGCAGGGCTGGATGTCCTTGAGCCGCCAACATGAGTTGGGATTCACCCAAAGCTGAACAACCCAGTGTTCCAACCCGTCCATTTGACCACGGTTGATTAATGATCCAATCTAGCGTGGCCGCGCCGTCCGGACCCTCGTTGGGGTATGGGGCGAATGTCCCTTCTGATCCGTACCGTCCGCGCATGTCCTGAGCGACCACAGCGAACCCCCGGCGCGTCAGCTCTCCAACCCAAAACCGCACTTCGCCGTAGGTTCGTTTGCCGTAGGGAAGGCGCATCAAAACCGTTGGGCGCGGGCCGGATTCAGCCGGAAGGTAGACATCCGTCGCCAGGCGCACGCCGTCAGGCACCGTCACCATAACATCCGCTAAATCCGGTGCACCAGCTTGTACCCACCACGCGATTTGATTTCGGTTTTTGTCCAAAAGGGTTTTGCCCATCAGGACTAAACAACCAATTGCAATCACGGAACAGATAACAAGAACAACCTTGCGTTTCATTTAAACACCCTATCGACTTGCTAGGTTCGCCACGAGTAGTTTCGGTATTAGAAGGAAGGATTTTTTGCGTGCTCAGTGTGGATCTTTGGCTGTGGTCTCTGGAAGAAGCAGACGAACACCTTGATCATTTTAGTAAGGAACTGTCGGTTGACGAACTGCGAAGGGCCGATCGTTTTGTCAAATCCAGTGATCGGAGCATGTACATTGTAGGTCGCGCCGGATTGCGGAGAATCTTGGCGGATTACATTGGTCTTGACGCCAAGGCGGTCGAGTTTGAGTACGGGCCGCATGGCAAGCCGTATTTGCAAAATGGCCCTGGGTTTAACCTCAGTCACTCTGCCGGTCGGGCTGCATTGGCAGTGTGCTCGTATGCCCATCCGGGTCTCGATATCGAGTTGGTGCGACCTATCGAAGATGCGGTGGCTAAACATCATTTCTCTCCAGCGGAATACGCCGAGTTGTCGTGCTTGCAACCGTCGGATTGGTTGCAAGGGTTTTTTCGCTGCTGGACCAGAAAAGAGGCTGTTCTGAAATCACTGGGGCATGGGTTGTACATGCCCCTTGATTCTTTCGACGTGACCCTCTCGCCCGACGTCCCTCCTCGATTGACGCGGATTGAAGACGACGACCCTTTACGTTGGACTTTAACTCATTTCGAACCTGCGCCGGGTTGGATCGGCGCGTTGGCCCTGCGCGATACAGGTGGCCCTGTCGAGCTTCGGTGGCGATCCGGTGATCCGATCGTCCGAGCCTACTCACGACGTTCCAGAAAATAGCCTCGGCTGACACTTGGGCCCAAACCGGGATGCGTTGAAATGATACGACCAAGAGATGGGATGTCCCATTGATCGCGTATTACATAGCCCATTTCGGTTAGGTTTTTTTCAAAATCATTTCTGTTTCTGATTTGATAAGGCACCCGGCCAGGCCCGATCTTTTCCAGAGTTACAACGGTCGGGCCACAGCGAGTCGCGACTTTGTTTAGCAAGATGTATTTGGGTGGGGCGTCGAGCTTGCCGATCAATTCAGCCAGAGAAATATCCAAGTATTGCATCAGGCCCGACCCTAGCAACACGTCTATCTGACCAACTTTCGCAAGGTCGTCTTGAAACACAATTTCAGCAGGTAACTCCTGACTCTCCTGTGCGGCGCGGGCCAGATCGACAGTTATGGGCAAATCGTAAACTGTCCACTGCAACCTGTCGATTGGACACAAATCCCGAAAGGCGATGTATTTCGACCCGAAATGCCCCCCTGCATCCAGCAGGTGCATTCCTTCGCTAAAAACTTCGTTAATCCAATGAATGACCGGATAATCCCAAACAACGGTTTTGCGCATCAGGTCGGTGTTCACCTGTGCCACGTCCTTATCATTATACCCGTTGCCGTGGGCTTTACCTGCGGCCGCTGCATAGTTTGGATAAGCGCCAACCATGGCCGGGGGGCGAATGCCGGTCGTCATTAGCCGAGCCCAAGCTGCTGAAACCGGTAGCCCAATCCCACGTTTCAAAAGACTTAAGCTAAATTTTAGGGTTTCTCGTGATCTAAACAAAATTTTACCACCGCACAAAAAGCGAGAAAAACCGCCAGTATGAATTCTGAGCCCGAAGAAAATACTCCGCCAAACTACTTTCAAACCGGATTCGGGAAAACCCAAAGGCAAAATGCGCTCGTTACTGTTAACATTTCGGAAACATTACGAGGGATAGTTGGCAATTGCTGCTCGAATTTTGGGGTGTTAGTGCTTTCGGTTCGCGATCTGAAAATGCTCAGTTACTTTGACAGAGAACGATTTTCGATATGCCGCTTGCCGATAACCGATTCGGGCAACGATGCTTGTCGAAGTAACAGACGAAACAGTGAATTTGACCAATTTAATAGATGTTCCGTTCGGGGTTCACGCTCCGAGGTTGTAAGCGAGGACGAAAATGGCTGTTTATCCTGCTGCAGCCGCATTCTTGCTATTGTGGCTTTGGCTCAGCGCACGAAATGCTGACAATGGGATTTTGATGGCCATAGCGGTCATCCCATTTGGGATGTTCGCAGCGTTGGTTGCCGGTGGTCTCTCAATGATCATTGCCAATTTATTGGCAATTCTTTCGATCTTTCTATTGATCTTACGGCGGATTACGCATGCGCCTGGGTCGGCAGAATTCCGTTTGCCCCCGTCGGGTGTCTATCTTCTTGTTTTTGCGTTGTACTCTGTTTTCTCCGGAATCGTCCTAGTGCGCCTGTTCGAGGGGCAGTTTCTTGTTTTCCCGATGACGGTGACAAACAGAGGGCCACAGGTTAGTAACTTCTTCAGCTCTGTAATGCTGCCACTACGGCCTACAAACTCCAACATAGCGCAATCGGTCTATATCCTGCTGTCCTTTGCCTTCTTTCTAGCGACAGTTTTTGTCGCCAGACGGCGCGGGGCAGAGTTCATTGAAAAAGGACTGGTTTGGGCCGCCTCGCTTAACGTGGTTCTTGGACTCTTAGACTTTCTGGGTGCCGATGCGGTTTTGAGCCTAGTCAGAACTGCCGACTATACCCTTCTAAACGAACATCTGGTGGGGCCGTTCAGTAGGGTGATCGGAGGATATGCCGAAGCGTCCGCTTATGGGGCCGCTTCGGCTGCGTTCTTTACTTACTTTTTTATGTCTTACTTGGTTGTCAGAACGCAAAGCCACGGCATCTTGGCAGCAGCCAATTTTGTTGGCGCCGTGCTTGCCATGTCCAGCACAGGCATAGCCGCTCTTGCCGCAGGGGTATTCTTCGTGACTCTGCATTTCAGAGTTTTTCTGGGCTTCAATATGTCTCGTGGGTTTGGGCATCTCATGGTCATAGGCGTTTCGTTTTTCGCCATTGCGATCAGTGCGTTACTTCTGGTGCCAGTCGTGATGGATAGCGTTTCAGATATTCTAGACCGTTTGGTTTTTTCCAAACAAGATTCCCTATCAGGACGGGAACGCGGCGCGTGGGCTGCGGCTGGGTTTGATACTTTCTTCCAAACCTGGGGGCTTGGGGCCGGAGTCGGCTCAGTGCGGGGGAATGGCATTGCATCCGTTCTTTTAGGAAGTGTGGGCTTTCCCGGAACGATTGCTTTTTTGATGTTCATTTTCAGCGCAATTGGTTTGCCAGCTACAGGAGCCGATCGCGGCACGCTACGGTTGTTTAGCGCTGGTCGCGTTTGCGCGCTGACATTATTGACAGCCATGTTAGTTTCAGCAACGACACCGGATCCAACTCTGCTTCTTATGGCGGTTTCGGGGCTGTGCGTTGTTGCCCGAGAACAGGTTTTCGAAGGCTACACGACTGAGACCTTGGCAGCATCTGCCAAAGGGTTTTCGAATCGTGTTTAGCTTTGGTGGATTTTTTTGTCAGGAACAGTCCGGAGGTAAACTTGAGTACTGTTGATCTTATGGCGACAAACTGACTTGAAGAAGTAGGTTATCCACAGGACGCCTGCTGCCCTTCCTCGATTTTACAAAAAAGTTGCGGCTTGGGCAGGGATTTACTTATACTTTGAATGGTGGGGAATTGTAATGCGGGCCAATGTTTTTCGGGTCGCGCGTGTTGTGTATTGTATTAACGATTGGCTGTGTAATGAGAACGAATTTTAATCGTGGGGCTGAGGTGGAGTCTTCATTGCTCGGTGGCTCATCTTCTGGTCGATTAAAGAAGTACAACGGTGGTTCAGACACTTTTCTCAAATCGTTGTTTGACCGTTTGTTTGCATTTTTTGCGCTGATCTTTTTCTCTCCTTTTCTCATTCTGATCTCACTTGTTATTTTGATAACGGACGGTGGGCCGATTTTTTTTGGGCACAAACGCATCGGCCGAGATGGCAAAGAATTCAACTGCCTCAAGTTTAGAACGATGGCACGGAATGCCGAAGAGCGTTTGGCGAAGATCTTGGAATCTGACTCCGAAGCGCGCGCCCAGTGGGAAGCTCAACAGAAACTGGATGATGACCCGCGGATTACGACGGTCGGCGAGTTTTTCCGTAAGACGAGCTTGGACGAACTACCGCAATTCTGGAACGTTTTAGTGGGCGACATGGCGATTGTCGGACCTCGCCCGGTCGTTGCTGCAGAAGCGTCGCACTATGGCGAGCATTTCAGTGACTATCTTTCGGTCAAACCAGGGATTACCGGGTATTGGCAGGTCAGTGGGCGGAGCAACACGACCTATGCCGAAAGAGTACAGATGGATGTCTATTACGTGAACAACCGGTCATTTGGACGCGACCTCAAAATCATTCTCAAGACGATAAAAGTGATGATCATGAGCGATGGTGCTCGGTAGCGAAATCTTGGGTTGCGGTCAGAAGAAAACGAACAAAACCACGACTAACCAGAAGAGGAGACAACCGCCAATCACCAGCCTGCGTAGTAACTTAGGTGACGCGGATTCGATCATTTCGATGATGTTGAAACGCAACGTTTTATTCTCGTGAACGAGGGCCATTTGCTATGCTCGACTTTTCTTTTTCATCATTACCACCACGGCTACGCTGAGTACGAATACCTGTCAATAAGGCAGGCTGTGGCGGCGGTTTATCGGCAATATTATGTCTAAAGTGTGTTAGCGTTATGCGTTTAATTGTTTCCATTCCGACTACAAATCGCCCGGATATTGTGGTTCCCACAGTTTTGGACATAGCGCGCCAAAAAAGATTTCCAGACCTCGTGATCGTAGTTGTTGCGCGGGCCGACGATATTGACGCGCATAAAATTGCCAATTTGCCATTCCCAGTTTGCATCGTTCAAAGCGAACGCGGCTGTTGCATTCAACGAAACACAGCCTTGAGCATGCTGCAGGAAGAAGATGTCCTGCTGTATTTGGATGACGATTTTCTAATGGCGCCGGATTATCTGGCCAACCTAGAACATCTGTTCAAGTCTCGGACCGACGTCGTCATGGCGACAGGGACAGTTTTGGCAGATGGAATACATGGCCCGGGAATCAGCCACTTGCGAGGTTTGGAAATGGTCTCGCGAACAGCGCCCACCGTTACTTCTGAAATTACTGACGTCTACAATTGCTATGGCTGCAACATGGCGCTGCGCGCTGCACCAGCTTTGTTGGACAAAATACTCTTTGATACGCGGCTCAAGCTTTACGCTTGGCTTGAGGATGTAGATTTCTCACGCCAGATGTCTGCGCATGGTCGCATCGTTCGATCGAGCAATTTGCGAGGTGTCCATTTAGGAACCAAGGTTGGGCGATCAAGCGGCTTGCGTGTTGGGTACTCGCAAATTGCCAACCCGCTTTATCTGCATAGAAAAGGGACGATGGCGTTTAATCGCGCTCTGAACATCATGTGTAGAAACTTGGCGAGCAACTTTGTCAGGTCTTTCAATTCCGAGCCTGAAATTGATCGGTTGGGGCGCTTGAAAGGAAACCTGCATGCCTTTGGCGACTTGGCGCGCGGCAGGATTAACCCTGAGAAAGTGGAGCGGTTCGAATGACGAACTCAGCTCCAAGTCGCGTGGTGGTACTTAGTGACTTCGCAAAAATTCGCGGAGGGGCTTCCAAGCTTGCGGTTCTTCAGGCCCGGTTGCTTGCGAGACAGGGCATCCCTGTTACATTTTTTTGTGGCGACGATGGGGGGGAGATGCCGACTGGGGTCGAGCTGATATCTATGGGTGGTCAAAGCTTGTTGGATCAGGGTGGACTGTCCGCAGCCGCGTCGGGGCTCTGGAATCGTAGGGTTAAGAAGCGGCTAGCCACTTGGATCAAAAAAAATGACTGCCCGGGCACCATCTACCATGTTCATGGGTATCATCAGACTTTGTCGCCGTCGCTTTTGTGCCCTCTTAAGCCGGTGAGAAGCCGCGCAGTCATGCACGCCCACGACTACTTTCTGAGTTGTCCCAATGGCGCGTTTTTTGATTTTCGCCAGCAAAACACGTGTCCACGCGTTGCGATGTCCGCGTCATGCATACTGCATAACTGTGACAAGCGTAGCTACGGGCAGAAAATCTGGCGGGTGTCGCGGCAAGCACTACAAAACCGAGCGCGACGCAAATTATTGCCGGACGTCACGACCTTACTAATCCACCCGGGTATGGAACACCGATTGTTTCCGGACGGCACGCCCGGCCCGGTAGTCGCTTTAGCCAATCCGTCAGAACCTCTTTGTCCAGATCCAGTGCCATGCCATCAGAACAGTGAGTTTCTGTACGTTGGCGATCTGCACGAGTACAAAGGGGTCTTCCTATTGGCCGAGGCCGCACGGTGTGCCGGCGTCAAAATGCGGTTTGTGGGCAGTGGTCTGGATCTGGCGAAACTGAAGGCCGACTTTCCCGAACACCGGTTCGATGGTTGGCAAGATCGTACCGGGTTGGAGCGCGCCATGGCCAAAGCCAGGATGCTGGTAGCGCCGACATTGGGTCCCGAACCATTTGGTTTGGCACCGGTCGAAGCTTTGTTATGTGGCGTTCCGGTTCTGGCATCGGATAGCCTGCTAATTAGTCGGGACATTTGCGCTCAAGAGATGGGCGAGAGCTTTGCCGCCGGAGATCGGGATGCGCTGGTTGCAGCATTGGCCGGCCTGTCTGCTGACGATGATTGGGTCGCGCAAATGGCTTCGAATGCCAAAACGGGCGCGCGCCACATCTCATTGTCTTCGCAAGCTTGGTGCGACGCCTTGTTGTCTCTGTACCGCGATATCCTGCAAAGCCCAAGCACAACTCGGGGGACGGAACGTTTGCGTGCCCCTGTGGCCACGTAATGGAGGGACGTTTTGGAAAACACCCGTTGCGATAGATTTGACGCGTGGTGTCGCCTATGTTGGTTGGGTTTGTCATCTGCTTGTCCTGCTGAGAATGGCGGCGGCCAACAATGGCCCAACTTTGACGCCAGAACCGGTGCGTCGGACAGGTTGAGCCAATGACACAGCCAGCCCAAAAAAAAGATACCGTGTTGCGTGGCGGGGTTTGGACCACGGTATCCAAGATTTTTACCCAGTTGACGCAGTTTGCGATCTTCTTGGTGGCCGTACGTATGATGACTCCTGCCGAGTTTGGCGTTTTTGCGTTGGCTGCGGCAATGGTCGTTATCCTGACACAAGTTTCAATGGCAGGATGGTCAGAGTACATCATGCAATGGCATGGGCCCGAGGACCGCATTCGCGAAACTCTCTTTGTGGCAATTCTATGCGGTTTTACGATCGCGGCGATGGGTGTTTTGAGCGGCAGCGCTATCGGGGGCATAGTTTCGGACCCCGTTGCCAAGCCGCTTCTTCAGGTTTTGTCAGTCGGTGTGTTTTTTACTTCGATGGGTGCTGCATACAATGGCGTTTTGGTCCGGCAGGACCGGTTGACGACCGCAGCGCTGATCACGCCGATTGCGGACGTTGCGAACCTGGCCGTCGCGATTTGGGCTTTGTATCAAGGGTTTGGCGTTATGGCGCTGGCGTGGGGACGGCTTTGCGGCGCCGTAATCTGGAGCGTCAGTGGTCTGATTGTAAGTAAAACCACACCCGAGATCATGGGGCGTGAAACGCTTACGGATACAGTGGCCTTTTCCAAAAAGATCATAATGACCCGTCTGGTGGTGAATGTTCGTATCTATTTCGCAACCCTGATTATTGGTGGATTTTTGGGCGCAACCTCAGCCGGATATTATCGTGCGGCGCAGCGCATTGTCGCGGCATTTGAAGAAATTGTCAGCGAACCGACCCGTATACTGTCATGGAATCTCTTCCGCCGCAGCCGTGATGCTTATGGCGATACGTCTGGATTTGGGGCACTTTCGCTGCGCTTCTTTCCCATTCTGTTTTATGGGGCGGTTCCCTTGTTTATCGGCGTGTTCCTCATGGCGGATACGCTGACAGCCGGGATTTTGGGACCCGGTTGGGAGCCCGCAACACCGGTTCTACGTATTCTTGCTGTTGCTGCCCTGATCCGTTGCAGCGGAAATGCCAGCGCCGCGATTTTAACGCTGGCTGGTCAAGTTCAGAAATTACCTTGGATTATGGCGCTATATTCAGGAATCACGATTGCCGCGATCCTGTCGGCGGCGTCATTCGGCATAACCGCAATTGCGTTGTCCGAAGTCGTGGCTTCAATCATTGTCTTTTCGATCAACGCAATCATCATGAAGCGTTATGCCGGTATTCACTGGCATATCATCCTCTGCAGGTCTTGGGCAGTGCTACCGGCGCTTGCGTTGGCTTGCATTCCCATTTTCTTCGCAGACAGGCTAAATCTGTTTTCGGAAGCCCACGATCTAGTCCGGTTTGTCTTGATTGGGCTGGGCATGATGGCCTTCGTCATTCCAGCCGTTCTTCTTCTGGATGGATCTTTGCGCAACGCACTGAGAAACAGAGGCTTTTCGGAACATTCAGTGGGGTGAGCAGAGAAGGAGATGCCGCACGGTTTCGTGGCTTACATCCGCAATGCGCAATATACGTCACTTATAAAGTTCCTTCGCGGATCATATCTGCCGCTTTCTCCGCAATCATCACAACCGGGGAGGCCGTATTGCCGGATACGATTTTTGGCATGATAGATGCGTCAACCACCCGTAATCCCAACAGTCCATGCACCCTGAGATCCGGGCCGACCACAGCAGAAGCATCCGAGCCCATCTTGCAGGTGCCGACAGGGTGGAAAATAGTCGTAGCGATATCACCTACACCTTTCACAAGGTCTTCCTCTGACTCCATCGCCGGGCCAGGCAAGATTTCTTCAGGCTGATAGGGTTTCAGAGCGTTCGCCGTCATAATCTTCCGCGCCTGTCGCACGGATTTCGCTGCAACGCGTTTGTCGTTTTCAGTCGAAAGGTAGTTCAGGCGAATATCAGGCTGTGCTTCGATGTCTTTCGTCTGAATATGGCAGGTGCCCACGCTTTCAGGTCGCAAGTTGCAGACCGATACAGTAATCGCAGGGAAAGGGTGAAGCGGATCACCCAACTTGTCGGTGGACAGCGGCTGCACATGGTATTCCAAGTCGGGTGTAGCCAGATCGGGATTGGATTTTGTGAACATCCCAAATTGGCTGGGGGCCATCGACATTGGCCCTGATTGCGTCAGGCCGTATTGCAATGCAATCTTTGCTTTCCCAAGCAGCGAATTCGCCATCGTGTTCAGGGTTTTTGCGTTCTGGACCTTGAACACAGTGCGGATTTGCAAATGGTCCTGCAGGTTCTCACCCACGCCCTGACTTTCGTGTTGCAAGACGATGCCATGTTCAGACAGCACATCGCCCCGGCCCACGCCTGACAATTCTAAAATTTTGGGCGTGTTGATCGCGCCCGCCGCCAACAAGACCTCGGACCCGGCATAGGCGTCATATTGAACGCCCTTGTGCAGGTAGCGTACGCCCGTCACCTGCTTGCCATCGAACAACAGCGTCTCGGTTTCAGCATGGGTCAGAACGCGCAAGTTGGGCCGTTTCATCGCCGGGCGCAAAAAGCCTTTGGCCGTGTTCCAACGCACACCGTTGCGTTGATTAACCTCGAAAAAACCGGTCCCTTCGTTGCTGCCATCGTTGAAATCTGCGCGCGGTTGGATGCCAAATTCCTTAGCGCCCTCCTGCACGGCTTTCAGAATGTCCCATTCCAAGCGCTGTTTCGAGACCTTCCATTCCCCTCCGTGCCCATGCATGTCTGCGGGCCCGGCATGGTGATCCTCGGATTTCAGGAAATAGGGCAACACGTCATCCCAACCCCATCCGGCATTGCCCAGCTGCCGCCAATGATCGTAGTCCGCTGCCTGTCCGCGCATATAGATCATGCCGTTGACCGAGGTGCATCCCCCCAGCACCTTGCCACGCGGATAAACCAGCGAACGTCCGTTCAAGCCCGGCTCGGGGGCAGTTTTCATCATCCAGTCCGTGCGCGGGTTGCCAATGCAATAAAGATACCCCACCGGTATATGCACCCAGTGGTAGTTGTCTGAGCCGCCGGCCTCGAGCAACAGCACCCGCGTTTTGGGGTTTTCTGTCAGGCGGTTGGCCAGAACGCACCCGGCCGTGCCCGCGCCGACTATGATATAGTCGTAATCCCCATCAAGTTTCCGGACGCTTGTCATGGAGCATTGGTCTTTCTGATTAAAATGCAACAACGAGTTTGCCGATCATGCGGCCAGATTCAATGATCGCGTGGGCTTCTTTGATCGTGGCCACTCAGGACCCAGCAGTCATCGGCGCGAGCTTTACTTTGAAACTTGGGACAGAAAGGTTCCGGACGGAGCCTACCGCTCGTCACTCCGCCGGAAAAAGTCTGGCAAATTCACCGCTCGAATTTTTTCAATCAGGAATCATGCACCCAGACGAAGATCAGAGAGTCCTGAGCCAGGTTTCTACATAGTTTTGAAATTTGACACTCATGCGTTTTGCGAACGAATTAGGGTCTGAGTTGGAAGGACCAACTTTCACTGCCCTGGCTCAATCCACCTTTACAACCATTTTCCCAAAGTTTTCTCCGGCCAGCAGTTGGTTAAATGCAACCGGAGCATTTTCAAGACCTTCAACCACATGCTCTTTATACGTAATTGAGCCGTCCTTCAGCCATCCTGTCATGTCCCGGACAAACTCGGCGTAAACCTCGGGGCCGAAATTGTCGAAAATTATGAAACCCTGCATTTTGACCTTCATCCGCAACAAGGTACCCATGATCACCGGGCCCATATCCGGTCCGTCCGGCAAACCCGGCAAGTTGTACCAGGCCACGACGCCGCAGACCGGAACACGCGCAAACGGATTCAAAAGCGGTAAGACCGCATACAGCACCTTGCCACCGACATTCTCGAAGTAGACATCAATGCCGTCAGGGCACGCGTCGCGCAATTGTCCCGAAAGATCCGCCGCGCGGTGATCCACACAAGCGTCGAACCCAAGGTTCTTTACCACGTGTTCGCATTTTTCCGGGCCACCCGCGATACCCACCACGCGGCACCCTTTTAGCTTTGCGATCTGACCCACGGTTGCGCCCACCGGTCCAGCCGCAGCCGCCACGACAACGGTTTCACCAGGTTTTGGTTCGCCTATCTTCAGCAGCCCCGCATAAGCCGTGTAGCCGGGCATTCCCAGGATACCCAACGCCCAGGACGGATTGTCCGGCGTCTTGCCAAGATTGACGACCTGCTCACCAGTTGAGATCGCATAATCCTGCCAGCCACTCGTGTTTAAAACGTAGTCTCCGGCTTCGTACCCTTCGAGGTTCGATTCCACTACCTGCCCCACAACCTGAGCCGTCATGACCCCACCGATCGGAACCGGTTCAGCGTAGGATTTCGCGTCATTCATACGACCCCGCATGTAAGGGTCCAGAGACAGGTACACCGTGCGCACCAGCATCTCTCCGTTGCCGGGTGTTGGAATGTCTGTGATTTCAAGCCGCAAAGTGTTTTTGTCCGGGCGACCAGTGGGGCGTTCCGCAAGAACTATGCGACGGTTGGTGTCGGATGCTTGGGGCATTGAAATCTCCTAAAAAATGAGAGTGGTGCAACGCAGCCAAGCAAGATTGTCAAAAACTGTCCAGCCCAAAAACCTCGGTTACAAAATGAAGCACGGATTGCGCGAATCCACGCTACCTGTTCAATGCAGCCAAGCGTATCAGAAGGCCGAAGGCGCAAGCCAGCGCCTTCGGCCTCCAAGGGGTGATCACACCCTTTGTAACCTCACTTGATTAATCGAAAACAGATGCGATCTGATCGACGCTCACGCCTTCTTTGATCTCGCGCAGACGGGCATAGATCAGAGCGACTGAAATGCCGCTCAACCCCGCACCAAAAGCTGCAACAACTGAAAAACCTGCCGTCATTGCCCAGCTTCCGACACCTTCAAGCAAACCGGCGGCGAAACTGGCGAGGAAACCACCGATCCCGGCGCAGATACCGATCAGAAGCAAAGCGCCAAAAATTGGCCAGCGGTATCCCTTGCTCAAAGCCGCGCTGCGCCCAAGCCCGCCAAATCCTGCTTTCTCGATCACCACGGCAGGCGCAACCATCGAAAAAACCGCATAAACCCAAAGACCGGGTATGATCAAAGCAAGCGTTGCAAACCCGGTCAGAATTCCTGCGACCGTCGTCAGCACCGCAACCGGGATAGCAGCTTGCAGAGCTGGTGCAAAGTAACGACCCACCTGCAGGCGGCGTCCGAGTTTGGCGTCATATGCCAGTTGCACCAGCAGAGCGGTCGTCAGGGCATAGAACACGACCTGCAGCAAAATCGTCAGTACCCAGGTGGTGACGCCGGAAGAGGTGCTGAAATCGGGGTCTGCCGCACCCAACGCCACATCGGCCCCGACCATCATACCCGCAATCACTGAGCTCAATAACGTCGGCACCAGCGCTAGCAGGATGACGGTGATAAAATTTTTGAACAGGATCGAGAAACTCTCGCCCACGATACTCCCGACGCCGAGCGCCTCGCTGCCCGTGTGTTCTGTTGTGCTGGCCACTGTTTTATCCTCAATACTACTCTGTGTTTCGGCTAGTGTATGATGATCATCTAAGGTTGTCTTCAGTATCTTTATGACACCGGTAATTGAGTTTGAGAGCGGCCTTTCCAAGCCAATTTTTGGGCAAAAAAGGGGCGGCTATTGACATGAATTACGAAGAGTTATCGTCGACCGCATAGTGCTTGTCCCTGCGGCGTTCGCCGAACAACTGGCGTTTCTCAAGATGTTCACGCTGCGCATTATAGAACGCCCGGAGGAATTTCAGCCGATCGGCCTCGGGAACTTTGTTCGCGTAGCCGATCTTTTGGCGGATCTTTTCAACCACGCTTTCAATGGTGGCCCTGTCATTCTGAGAGGGACCCGACGCGCGCCTTTTCTCTTGCGCCCGCAAAAGCGTTTCAAGGGTCTGCAATTCGAATGCGCCGTAGTGATCAAGCTGATGCGCCAGAAAGGTAAAACGCGTTTTTGCGGCCGTCTCGCCGACCGGAACCTGAGCCAAATCCGTCAACAGCACCGGCACCGGTAGGTGGATCACATGTGTACCGGCCATCAGATCGCCCAGCCTTTGCCTGTGACGATTGAACAGCGGCACAAATAGCCCCCCCAGTATCCAGGCCAGTGCCAGCCCCGAGGCCACGGGTGATGAGGTATCAAGTGTCAGCAGCAGGGTTGCGGGCAGAAAAATCTCAGCCTCTTTCATAAGGTTCCTGAGCACCAACGCATGCGTGCTAAGCGATCGGCCATCATGTGAGACGACCTTGATCTTCATCAACCGCTTTCCCAATGTCTGACCGTTCCACGCCAGTTCGGCGATGACGTAGTAGGGCACCCGGATCACGAAGAACAGAAGACTGCCGATAGCAAGCAGCGTCGTAGGTGTGCCAATACCCAGGGACATGATCAATATCAGGACTGCGACGGCGGCGATCAGCGTAATGCCCACATCTGTAAGCTGCGCGGCAAGGCGCACCCCTAGCCCGGCCACCTCAAGGTGGATGGGTACACCTTCGGGCGGGATCAGCTCACCCAGCGATGGGGCTGCCGTCTTGTCTTTGCGTCGCCACAGTTTCATCGCCGCACCCTACCGCCCAAGGCAAACCAGGCCAGCCAGCATAGTCCCAGCCCCCAGCCAATCACGTACCTTATGGCTTTGTCCTGGATAAGCTGGCGCCCGAACCCTTCCACAAGGGCAGCGACCACCAACATAAAGGCCGCCACCAGCGCAAGCTTTACGGCATCCCGGCCCGCGTGGCGCAAAGCAGCGCGGCGGCTTCTTTTCCCCGGAAAAAGGATCGCTGCCCCCAGTTGCACCCCACCGCCGCATGCAATGCAGATTGCCGACAGCTCGGTCACCCCGTGGATAGACAACCACCCCCCAAGATCACTGCCCAGACCGCGTTCCACGTGCAGCGCATAAAATGCGCCCAGCGACAGGCCATTAAAGAAGGTCAGCAAGACCGCCGGCGCACACAGGAATACCCCAAGGCCAAACACAAAGATCGCGATGCGCGTGTTGTGCGAGAACAGGAAAGTGGCAAAGGCCCCAAGTCCCGAGGTGCTGGGATCCTGATCATAAATCACTTGCCGCAGCTCTTCGGTAGTAGATGTTGGCCCGCGCCCTCCGGCCAGTTCCGGCGGCATGAAAACATGATACCAAGCCGGGTTTTCCAGAAACAGCTGATATCCCGCCAAAACCCCCAGCCCCATACACAGGAAACCAATCAGGATAAACAACCAGGATCGACGTATCGCAATCGGCGCGCCGCTGACAAAAAACTTGCGCACAAGCCCGCCCAGACGCTCCTGAGGGGCATAGACTGACAGATAGGCGCGTGCGGTCAGCGCTTCGAGATAGTCCAGCAGCGCCTTGTCCAACGAAATTTCGCGGGCAATGGCCAGGGATGTGGTCGCATTTCGGTAAAGCGCGGCCAGATCGCGAGCGGCCGCGAAATCCATTCGCTGTAGGCCGACACGCTCGGCCTGGGTGACCAAAGTTTCCAGACGACGCCAGTCGGCTTCGCGCTCTTTCCGGAACCGGGCCGAGCGGATGAGGTCGCTTTCCGCCATCAGATCAACTCCCGCGCCTTGATTTCCAGATAGGTCGAGATCAGCTTGGCAGTCACCGTATCGGGACGCGCATCCAGCACCGTGACCCCCAAACGCGCCAACCTTTCCAGCACCAGACGACGTTCGCTGATCGTCTGGTTCGCGGCCACCAGCGTGGCGACCCCGTCCAGATCCTTGGGTGCGGATTCCACCAGCGCCTCGACCTCTGGGTCGCGGATGGTGACGAAGATCAGCAGATGACGCTTTGACAGAATGGCGATGTTCTCGATCAGAAGCTCGGCCGAAGTCGTGTCGATGAAATCCGTGAAAATGATGATCAGACTGCGTTTTGGGGTGCGGGCATTCAATTCAGTCAGGGCCAGGGTATGGTTGGTCTCGTGACCCACATAGGCCAGCTCGCTGGTCCAGCTGCGCAGGCGCGCGAAAGCCTGTCGCCCCGCCCGTGGTGCCACAAAAGATCGCGGACGCACGTCATAGGCGTAATACCCCACCAGATCACCGCCAATTGCCGCCGCCCAGGCAACGGCCAGCGCGGCAGTAACGGCATGGTCAATCTTGGGCACACCGGCGATCTCTTCGCGCATCAGATAGCCGTTATCCAGCGCTACGATAACGTGGTGATTGCGCTCGGCCCTTAACTCTTTAGCTGCAAGCCCCCGCCGTTTGGCCGAGCGTTTCCAGTCGATCGATTTAACGTCCATACCCTGTACGAAATCACGAAGCTGGTGAAATTCGGACCCTTCGCCGATGGCACGGTTTTCCTTCACGCCATAAAGCGTGGACTGCACCGTCGTGGCAATCTCACCCGACTGAATAAGCCGAATATTGGGCACCACCCGAACTTCCAGTGCGAAATCCAGTCGTGGCACGAAATCAAAAAGCTTCAGGCGTGACGACCAGTGAAGCCAGAGATGTTCGAAAGCCCAGATGCCGCGCCGCACGCCGCGACAGTCAATCTCGGCTGATCCGGTCCCATCCGGTCCGATCTTGAACTCGAAATCCGTCGCCCCGATCAATCCTTTTGGCCATTCTAGCCGCGCCTGCAAGTCTTTCGGAGCGTCCGGAACCTGCAATTTCAGCACCTGTATTTCGCCCACAAAAATCTCGGGCCGCATGTCGAAAACCAGTTGCTTTCGACGGCTGAAGGATATCAGCAGATCCGCCGCTGACAAAAGCGCCAACAGGACCCACGGCGCCAGCGCCAATTCACGCAACCCGCCGAAAAATGCAAGTCCCAGAATCGACAACACAAGGGCGACGCAGGCGGCGCTCAGCAATCTGGTAGACGGGCGTATCAGCGGGGGGCCTCGATCTGGTTGAGGATGTTTTCGAGAACCGTAGCAGAGTTTCGGCCCTCGATCTCGGCCGAGGCACCCAGAACTACTCGATGGCGTAACGCTGGTACGAAAAGCCGTTTTACGTCGTCCGGGATTGCGAAATCCCGCCCGTTTAACCCCGCCTGTGCCCGCGTAGCTGCTGCCAGCGCATCAGCGGCGCGTGTAGAGGCACCAAAAGCAATTTCGGCGCTTTCCCGTGTCGCCCGGACCAGTCGCAGGATGTAGGCAAGAATATCGTCATCGAGGATAATCCCGTCGATCAGCGCCCGGCATTCCGCCAGGGCAGCCGCATCTAGGGTCTTCGACAGTACATCCGTTTCCATACCGCTTTCGATCGGGGCATTGGCATGCTGGCGCAGGATCGCCATTTCGATTGCCTCGGGCGGGAAGTCGATTTCAAGCTTAAAGAGAAACCGGTCCAACTGCGCCTCTGGTAAGGGGTACGTACCTTGTTGCTCGATCGGGTTTTGGGTGGCGACTACAATGAATTCACGGCCCAAGGAGTGATCATTGCCATCAATGCTGACCATCCGTTCGTTCATCGCCTGCAAGAGCGCAGCCTGCGTTTTGGGAGGCGCGCGGTTAATCTCGTCCGCCAGAAGCACCTGGGTAAAGACCGGGCCGCGCGTCAGGACGAAATCATTGGTCTGAAAATTGAAGATCGAGGTGCCCAGTACGTCTCCTGGCATCAGATCGGGGGTGAACTGGATACGCCCGAATTCCAGATCCAGCGCAGCGGCAAAACTGCGCGCCAACAGGGTCTTGGCGGTGCCCGGCGGCCCCTCAAGCAAGACATGGCCGCGCGCAAAAAGCGAGACCAAAAGCAGCTCGACCACATCCTCCTGCCCCAGCACCGTCTTCCCGATCTCGGCACGCAGCGCGTCCGAGCGCGCGCGCAATGTTTCAAGTGTCATTCGTTATCAGCTCCAATAGCGCTTCAAGTTCGTCCACATGGTGCATTGCCTCTGCCGGTGGGATCCGATGTGGAAGGTTCCGGATATCCCTCAACACTGTTTCCAGGTCGCGAGAGAGATCCGGATTGTGCCGCGCCACATAGCCTAAAAAGACCTTGGGTTCAGCATAGTGATGGGCAAGCGCCGGGCCAAACAAAGCCGACGCCGATGCCGCTAGCCGGGCCTTTGCGTATTCGCCGGCCAAAGCCCCGTCTTGATCCGAAAGCCGCATCAGACGTGCCCGTGCTCGCACGGCCAGCGATTTTGCGCTTGTGTTGACACCGTCCTCAGCCTGCACCGGGCCATAACGCTGCCATGAGCGCCAGATAAACAGAGCCAACACCAATACCCCGCTCAGCCAGAGCGTCAGAAAAGGCGGGCCAAAAAATCGCTTCAGATCGGCCCAGCTACGTTCGTAGCGCACGGTTTCTTCGGGGTCCGAGAGCCAGACTTCGCGGCTGTAGTCGATCATCACGTTGCGGTCGTCGGCGAGTGCGCTCAGAAGATTGCGGGCGACAATGGCATTATCGCCCAAGCGCAGCCCATGGTTGTTCAACAAATCGGGGTCCGACAAAACCAAAACCCGCGCGCCCCCTGCATCATCCGCCAGCGGGCATTCCGCCAGAAGCATCGCATCCGAGTTACCAATCAGCGGAGAGCAATCAGCCCCGGTGAACAGTTGTGCCGCATAGATCTGAGCCGATTGCCGAACGTCTTCGCCATCAAAATAGTCGAAATCCGTAAAAGGCGTGCGCGCATATTCGATCCGAGCACCCCTTTGACCGGTCAGCTGTTGCAGCAGTGTTTCGATCTGTTGCTGCCGACTGATCAAGACCGGATGCGCCCGACCGGTTAGCCGCATCCCGCTGCGCCATTTGGGCAAGATCACCAAGGTCTGTACCCGACTGGCCTTGTCCAGCACCGCATCAAGCCGCAGATCGTATTCATCCTGCTGTAAAAGCAGTTCTTCTTTTGAGCGCGGATGAACCCGATCCTCATCCAGCACAGTGTCAAATAGCGGCAGCACCAACAGGCCAACAGTTTCCTGATCGACCTGCCAGCCCCCCAGAAAGCTCTGCGCACTTACCTCATTCGTATTTAGCCAGATCCGCAGACCGTCAAACCCAGACGGAGAGCTTCTCAGAACCTGCTGGCGTTGCGATATAACGTAAAAGATCGTGAACAGCAGCAACGCCACGAAACCTAGAATAATCAAGGTTTCACTTCTGGGGCCGCGCCTCGTTGCTTCGGTCGCTGAGGAGTTCATTTGGGGACCTCAGTCAAAAGCGGACGGATATCCTCGACATGGGCCTGAAAGTCATCCTCGCTTACGTCCCGCCCCCCAAAATGCACCCGTTCGCTTGCCAGAACCAAATTGCGTAGGGCGCCAAGACAATGTTGGTCCTCTGGCAAGTGGCGCAACGCATCGCGCGCGGTCCAGCTGCGCTGCAGCAGCACCCCATTGGCCTTGATCGCCGCGCCCAGGGCGGCCTGCGCCAAACGGATCAAAGCTTCGCGCCGGTCCGCTATGCGCAGGATCGCATTCAAGCTGCCCGGAGTGGGCGGCGTTCCTAACCCCGCACGCGGTGCACGCCCGTCACGCCCGCTTTCCGTATTCTCTCGCTCGCGCCCGAATGTGACGGCAAAGCCGCTGCCGTAGCGGACAAAGACAAAAGCGATCATCATCAGGATCGCGGCGGAAATAAGCAGTGTCGCGAAATTCACATCGCCGCCCACCGACCATTGGTTTGAACTAGAGGGTGGTCGCGGCTCTTGCGTTGTCTGTATCGGAGGCGGAGGGCTTGCAGGGTCGAAGTAGGCCACATCTGCATCGACACGGCTTAATCTTATCGCCTTCAGATAGGCTTCGCCACTTTCGCCGATCTCAACGGGGTTTTCGGTAGCCTCTAGGGCGGCTGTCAAATGCGGCACAAAGAAAATGCTGGTTAAGTAAATCAATCGCAAATAACGGCTCATGTGCATATCGATAGTAGAATGCCAGCCGGCACGCAATCTTAAGTTGTTAACTGATCTCGCTTGGTTTTGGCACAAGATCTCTGTGTCAGCGCGTAGCGTTTCAATGCAGTTTTAAGGTGAGGCATATGCCTTCATCGTACACAGCGAAAACCGCGACGTGGGTCAGTATTTGCCTATAGGACCTTCTGGGTCAAACTAAGTACTGCTTACGCACCAATCTGGAACCGGAAAAACCGCAGATCGCGGCGCAATGTCCACGACAGGTGCCTCAATGCCAACCTGGGAAGAAACGTTCAACAAACATGATTTTGGGAATGGTCTTGAGAAATTGATTGGTTACTCAGGTCGCGCTGCAAAGAAACAAAATCGTCGCAGTTTAGCCAAGTTTCCCGAATAAGCCCCACCTATGAATTGGTTAATCCTAATAGCTCATCGTTTATTGCTGAGAATTGTCATCGCTATCACCACTTTGACCGTCGCACTGTCAGTGTGGTACCTGGTGCAACAGCTTGATTGGAATACCAGATCCGATCTGGGCATTGTTCCCTATTTCACGGTTGCCGGCCTTGTCGCCATCCTCGCATTATTGAGCGTACCCGGATTGAACGAAAAGATCGTCGCGCCCTATAAGGCCCGACATATCTTAATTCAGGTTGCAGTATGCCTGTTCGGCGGTGTCATGATCACTTTGAAAGGGGCGGTCGCATTTAACGCACCCTTGGTGGCTTGGCTGGTTCCAGCCCACGTGGCAGCGGTTCTCGCATTGGGATGTGGAGCTTTGTACATCTGTCTGGGCATTATGGGCAGCCTTCATGCGCTCTGGCCGATGCCTGATGAAGATGTATCCGACGATTTAACCGCGCTGCGCAAAGTTCATTTTTCTGCCCGCGCGCTCGCTGCTGTTTTTGCATTTACCACCAGTGGAATAATCTTGGGGTCAATCTTTGTTCTAAATAGCCCGACAACACCGATTACGGTAAAATGTTCCATCGTCATGTGGTTTTTTGCAGTTGTACTTGGTTCATCGCGGCTTAGCGTGGCAGATTTTGGGAAACCCGTCAGAACTTGGAATATTGTTCTGCAGTTTTTTGTCGTTGTAACAGCGATCTTCATCATAAAGCTCACCACTCGGGCATTGGTCTTTCACACACATCTGTTCGAACGTTTGTCAGAAATTGACGCCGTATACCCAAAGCTAGAAAATCTGCTGATGCTGCCATTTATTGTTTTCGGACTGACAAGCATCGCTTTTATGCTGGCGCGTGAAAAAGAAACTAGCGATGACGTGGCCAAAGTCTTCGCTTAGTTTTGATCCTGTATTGCGGCCGCGATTCCTGACCAATAATGTTTCCCAGACTTGGCACCCAAGTCCTTGACCGTGCGCGAAACAAGCACGTGGACTTCGGTTACATCCCAGAAAGCCCTGCATTCGTGTTCAATAAAAACTGGCGGAAAATTGGGCTGCTGGCCGCCCCAATACCGCGGGCGTTTTTTCCAACCGCTGCGGCTTCGACAACTGGTGGGATCAATCCGCGTTTGTCTTGATTAACCAGATAGCGGCGCACGCGTGAGACCAGTTCCTCCCGCACATTCGTCGGAAACGCGCCGTCTATGAAAATGGCCTCAAAGTCGATGACAGCACAAATTGAAAGCGCGGCCTTGGCTAATTCCTGTGCAGTCGTGCCAATCCATGGTTCGACATACCTGGAAATGCTGCTCCAATCCTGTGGCGATTTCCAAAGAATACCCGGATCAACACCCGCTTCGATCAGCCTGTCCTCAAGCAAAAACAGCGAAGCGCTATCGATCAATTGCTGGCTTTCGCCCAATGGCCCTGTGGTGCGCATCGCACCCAACGCGCCAGCATTTCCCTGATTGCCTTCGAACACAGTGCCATTCAATGCAACCCCGCCGCCGATCATCGAACCGATGAAGAAGTAGAAATAATCGCGATATTCAGCCCCGCGGCCATAGAGGTGCTCGGCGTGGCAAGCGGCCGTTGCATCATTGACGACAAAAACCGGTAGGTCGCTGAACTTGGCTACCTCGGAGAAGAAGTTCACGTTTTTCCAAGAGCTGAATTTCTTGGCCGCCAGCCCCGACAAATCATGCCATTTCCAAAGCTCGAATGGAGTTCCAATTCCAATCCCGCACACGCGATCGCGAAGTTTTTGGGGTTCATGGACCAGAAGCGTTTCCAAACCTGTTTCCAGAAACCCGAACACGGCCTCGGGCAGCGGATAATCGTAGGTCGTTGAAATCTGTTGGCGGGGCTTGCCGGTGAAGTCGATCAAAAGCAGATCGGCGCTGCGCCGACCGATCTTCATCCCGACTGACAGGATGCCTTCCGGGTTCAGCTCCATGGGAACCGACGGTTTACCAACCCTTCCACGCAGAGGAGTTCCACGCTTGAGAATCTCGTCCTTTTCGAGCTTGCGCAAAATGATTGATACGGTCTGTGGGGACAGGCCCGTCAGCCGCGCGACGTCGGCACCTGCTGTCGGTCCATGTCGTTGTAAAACCGTTAAAATCAGACGTTCATTGTGATCGCGAACACCGCTTTGGCTTACTCCGCCGGTCAGTATTTTTAGCGCCTCTTTCTCCATATCCCTGAACATAACCACCTTGTTTTCTTATGAAAAGACGCTCGGGCAAATTAATAAATAAACTTTATTTATTTATTGACAGGAAGGCCAGAATCACAGTTTCTTGAACAGGACCTTCATTAAGGGATGGAGGCGAGTCTTGCCGGCGCGCCGCGCGGGGCCACAACAATTTTCTGGGAGGAGAATATGAGAAGTCTACTCAAGCTAGCCGCATCTGCGACCGTTCTCACGTTTGGTGCTGCATCTGCTCACGCTGCCGGGGAAACCGTCTGCCTGATCACTAAGACCGACACCAACCCCTTCTTTGTGAAAATGAAAGAAGGTGCGACAGCCAAGGCCGAAGAGCTTGGCATGACGCTGAAAGCTTTTGCCGGTAAAATCGATGGTGACCACGAGACCCAGGTTCAGGCCATTGAAACCTGCATCCTCGACGGTGCAAAAGGAATTCTTCTTACGGCATCCGACACAAGTTCAATCGTACCCGCCGTTAAACAAGCGCGAGACGCCGGTGTGTTGGTAATCGCGCTGGACACACCCCTCAGCCCGATTGATTCAGCCGACGCCACATTTGCGACGGACAACTACAAGGCCGGGTTGCTTATCGGACAATGGGCAAAGGCCAAGATGGGCGATGCTGCCGCGGACGCAAAGATCGCGACGCTAGACTTGAATGTCAGCCAACCAACTGTGGACGTTTTGCGCAACCAAGGATTCCTTGAGGGCTTTGGCGTGGAGCTGGCGGATCCCAATGTTATTGGCGACGAAACGGATGCACGTCTGGTCGGCAGTGACGTGACCGACGGCAACGAGGAAGGTGGGCGCCGTGCCATGGAGAACCTTCTGGCCAAGGATTCAGCGATCAACGTAGTTCACACGATCAATGAACCCGCAGCGGCGGGCGCGTACGAGGCTTTGAAATCCATCGGACGTGAAAATGACGTGCTGATCGTTTCGGTCGACGGCGGCTGCCCCGGCGTACAGAACGTACAGGCCGGAGTCATCGGGGCCACAAGCCAGCAATACCCGCTTTTGATGGCGTCATTGGGGGTTGAGGCCGTCAAAAAATGGGCCGACGAAGGGACGAAGCCGGAAAATACACCCGGAAAAGACTTCTACGACACCGGTGTTGCTCTAATCACCGATCAACCCGTTGACGGCGTGGAGTCAATTTCGGTCGCAGAAGGTTTGGAGCTCTGCTGGGGTTAAACGCAGACCTATCAGGTGAGGCGCGCAAGGGCGCCTTACCATTCCTTTCACCAGCAAACTGAAACTTCCTGTAAGCTGATTTCGTGGTCACGAAGCCAGCCACGAAAAGGGGGAGATATGTCCGAAGCGAACCAAAGCGCCCAAGAATTTGAAACTGCCACCAGTCGAACCGACACTGTGGCAGAGTTTGACGATCCTCGGCGTGGTGTGCTGGGCAAGCTTCAGCATCTGCTTCACGTCAACCCGTCCCTCGTACCTCTGATCGTTCTGGTCGGAGCGATTTTGATCTTTGGCCTGCTTTTAGGGTCAAAATTCTTTTCACCCTTCGCAATGACCCTGATCCTGCAACAAGTTCAGATCGTCGGTATCGTGGCCGCCGCACAGAGCCTCGTCATTCTGACCGCAGGCATTGATTTGAGTGTGGGCGCGATCATGGTTTTTTCTTCTGTTATCATGGGACAATTCTCGTTCCGATACGGCATACCGGTGCCTATCGCAGTCATGTGCGGACTTGGCGTCGGAACCCTGATCGGTGCTCTCAACGGCTGGCTTGTCAGCCGCGTCAAACTTCCCCCATTCATCGTCACGCTTGGAATGTGGCAGATCATTCTCGCAACAAATTTCCTGTATTCCGCAAACGAGACGATACGCAGCCAGGATATCGAGGCAAACGCCCCATTTCTGCAATTTTTCGGCACCAAATTCAGCATCGGCGGTGCAACATTCACTGTTGGCGTCCTATTCATGCTCGTCCTGATCTTTGTATTGGCCTACGCGCTTAAACACACAGCCTGGGGGCGACACGTCTATGCTGTGGGCGACGATCCGGAAGCAGCCGAGCTATCCGGCGTTAACGTCCACAGAACACTCATGTCTGTTTACATGCTATCCGGTTTGATCTGTGCCTTTGCCGGCTGGGCTTTGATCGGCCGCATCGGATCAGTCTCACCAACATCTGGCCAATTGGCCAATATCGAAAGCATCACAGCGGTCGTGATCGGCGGCATCTCCCTTTTCGGCGGGCGCGGATCCATTCTGGGGTCGCTGTTTGGCGCACTGATCGTTGGCGTGTTCACCTTAGGTCTGAGGCTGTTGGGCGCGGATGCGCAGTGGACCTTCCTTCTTATCGGACTTCTCATCATCGCAGCGGTCGCGGTCGACCAGTGGATCAGAAAGGTATCGGGCTAATGTCAGACACTACCCCAGTCGTCCAGGGCCGTGGGATCGTCAAACGCTATGGACATGTGACCGCCATAGACCATTCCGATTTTGAACTGCGTCAGGGTGAAATACTCGCGGTTATCGGTGACAACGGTGCAGGCAAATCATCCATCGTCAAAGCCATCTGCGGCGCCACGATCCCGGATGAGGGCGATGTTCTGATCGAAGGGAAGAAGGTGAACTTCACCTCACCGATCGACGCCCGGAACATGGGGATTGAGATCGTTTATCAGCAACTTGCCATGTCTCCTGCCCTGTCGATTGCGGACAACATGTTCATGGGGCGTGAGATCCGGAAATCGGGATTCATGGGCAAATATTTACGTCAGCTTGATCGCCCCGCGATGGAAAAATTCGCCCGTGAAAAACTGACCGAGCTTGGCCTGATGACCGTTCAATCCATCAATCAGACGGTCGAGACTCTGTCTGGTGGACAGCGCCAAGGCGTGGCCGTCGCCCGCGCCGCAGCCTTTGCAACCAAGTTCATTATCATGGATGAACCGACGGCTGCGTTGGGGGTGAAAGAGAGCCGGAAAGTTCTCGAACTTATTCAGGATGTGCGGGCACGTGGCATTCCGATCATACTAATCAGCCACAACATGCCGCACGTCTTCGAAGTCGCTGATCGCATACATGTGCACCGGCTGGGCAAAAGGCTCTGCACGATTGATCCCAAGGACTACACGATGTCCGACGCCGTGGCTTTCATGACCGGAGCCAAAGAACCACCGGAGGAGGACGCCGCTTAAACGAACGCGACGCAATGCGCGTTTGTGAAATGAAAGTCTGTAACAATTCACGAGAATTTGACACTCAGGCGTCGCTTAGGAACACCTGCTTGCCTGGGAAGTTGTGTTGTTACATCAACTTCTGGCCCACGAAGATACCCGAAACACACGTTGACCAAAACAGATCTATGCAATTTTTCAGAGTAGACATTGTTTCACTGCACAGCTGCCCCGGTGACGATTAATCTCGTGTATTACCAAATCTTCAGCAGAATTTCATTTATTGCTTGGTTACTTTGGTCACGATAGGTCAGCAGGCACCAAAAAAATCACTTAATACTCCGTTGAATAGTCCGGCTTTTTCCAGATGTGTCGCATGTGCAGATTCTGGTATCACCGCAAGATTGGCGTTTGGAATGGACTGCCACAGTTTTTCAGTCTGGCTCCATGGGTAGGTACGATCACGATCCCCCCAAAGAACCAGCGTTTTGGCCTGGATCGCCGACAGGCTTTCAGCACCGCTCCAGGAATGCATCGCATCCAAACCCGTGAGTATGGCTTTCAGGCTGCTTTGCTCCGCTATCGCGGCACAATCTTCATAGGTCACAGCCCGTTCCCGCTCGAGAAACCAGGTTGCAGCAATCCGTCGGGCCGTCGCTTGCGGTCCATCTGCGCAGGCGCGCGTTTTTGAGGTATCAATGGTTTCAAACCGCCCAGGCAGCACACCCACAGAACCCGTGCCATAAAGAACCAAACGGTCCACACGCTCGGGTGCGCGGGCAATCATTTCCTGTACGACCATTCCGCCCATCGAGTGCCCAACCAGGTGAAATTTCTCGATGCCACGCATCTTCAACTCATTCAGCGCCCAATCAGCAAAACCCAAGATGCTGCTGAGGGCATCAAGCTGCGCATTTTCACCAAACCCTGGCAAGTCCAGCGTGACGACATCGTAACCTGCCAACGCATCGACCTGCCCTTGCCATTGCCGACTGCCGCCCAGGAACCCATGGATAAATACAACGGGTGTCATTTCCGGCCGCCCTGCACGATGCGATCCAGGATCATGGCACAGAACAGGATTGAGAACCCTGCAAGGATACCTTGGCCAACATTCGCGTACTGCAACGCTTCCAGAACGTCCTCGCCCAACCCTTTAGCACCGATCAACGAAGCCACGACAACCATTGCCAGTGACAGCATGATTGTCTGGTTGATACCGGCCCGAATAGACGGGCTTGCCAGCGGTAGGTCAACTTTGGTCAGCAGATACCACTTATTGGCGCCAAAGCTGATCGCCGCTTCGCGCACGCTTTCGGGCACACCGCGCAAGCCCAGAACGGTCAGGCGCACCACTGGCGTGCCGCCGAAGATCATGGTGACCACGACCGCCGCCGGCTTGCCGACACCAAAGAACGCGATCACGGGGACCATGAAGACAAAGGCCGGCATGGTTTGCATGAAATCCATGATCGGCTGGATGAACGCATAGAACCGTGGGCGACGTGCAGCAAACATGCCCAGCGGAATACCAATGACAATAGACAAACACGCCGCTGTCCCCAACAAGGCCAGCGTGGTCATGGCACCTTCCCAGAAACCCAAGAGGCCCATATAGGCCAGAAATGCGCCTGAATAGATCGCCGTGCTAATGCCAGCGGTCAGCCAGGTCAGCAGAATGATCAGGCTCGCGATCACGATCCATGGCGTCTGGACCAGTATGACTTCTAGCGCATCCAGCAAAGTGCGGATTCCGAATGTCAGCCCGTCAAAAAAAGCCTCGCTGTTGCGTACGCACCAGGCGATGAAATCTTCCACCCACGTGATACTGGTCAGGCGGATGTTTGGGTCTGTCGGGAAATGGCTAAGCAGCGAAAAGCGCCCGGGGAAACTGTAGTGCATCATCGCTGCGGCGACGATCAGCGCCATGAAGATCGCGCTGAACACAATCTGCGATACCGGCATGGCCGAGCGTATCGAACGGTCTGATAACCATTCCGAGAAACGTGCCTCAAGCGCCCAGTTCGCCACCTGAGACTGTATCAGTTTGACGATGATCAGTATGATCAGGCCGGTCAGAATGATGTAAGGACCTTCAGCGGCCATCGCCTCGGCCTCGGCACGGATACCCCCTATGTTTTCTTCAAGCGAGTCCACCGTTCGCTGATAGACATCGATCTTGTCCGAGTTGTTTTCGATAGCCGCCGCCAATTGCTGACGACGCAGTTCAAGCGTCCCTTCAATCGATGCAATACGCTCCATTGCCTCAGCTGCCAGATCGCCGAACAGTCCTCGCGCAATCTGCACAAATGCTATTGTTTCGAGGATCAGAAATGGTAACGCCCATGACCACAGACCCCGCGCGCCGAACCAGACCGGACCAAACAATCCGGCCATCAGATTGAAAGTTGGCGTAAAGCGGGACGACGCACCAATCTTGTCGAAATTGCGGATGTAGTAGTCAGGGCTGGTGCGCACAAAGGTGCGAATGTTTTCACGCCGCTCTTCGGCATAAGCAAGGGCCGCTTCGCTTTCGGTATCTTCCAACGGGTTCACATCAGAAAGGCTCATGACACTTCGGTCCCTTCGATCACGGTGCGCAACAGATCGGCACGGGTTATGACGCCAACATCCACGCCTCCGTCCTCCACAAGGATTGCGCTGCTGTTGTCGATTGCCAGATTTATCAGCGTGCTCAGATTTTCGCCTTCATTCACGCGCGGGGCATCCGCCGATAGCGGCCCATGGGCCGCTATATGTTCTGGAATTGGCCGCATGACCGCATGGGCGCGCACCACTTTGAGGCGTGAAATACCCGCAACGAAATCAGCCACATAGTCATCAGCGGGGTTCATGACGATGTCTTCGGCTGTTCCGATCTGCACCACCTTTCCATCGCGCATGATCGCGATCCGATTGCCGATGCGGACCGCCTCATCTAGGTCGTGTGTAATGAAGATCGTGGTCTTTTTCAGGATCTTGCTCAGGCGGATAAATTCATCCTGCAATTGCCGCCGGATCAAAGGATCAAGGGCCGAGAACGGCTCGTCCATCAAAAGAACATCCGGGTTGGCTGCCAGCGCGCGAGCCAGGCCCACACGTTGTTGCATGCCACCGGACAGCTCGTGTGCGAACTTTGATCCCCAGGCACCCAGTTCGACAATATCGAGAATAGCAGCAGCCTGACGCATGCGTTCATTCTTGCTGACCTGCCGGATTTCCAGTGGCATTGCCACGTTATCCAACACCGACCGATGCGGCATCAGTGCAAAGTTCTGAAACACCATACCGATTTTGTTGTTGCGAAACTGCTGAAGCTCTTTTGGCCCCAAGGCCATGACATCAGTGCCTTCGATTTCGATCTTACCAGCAGTCGGCTCCAGCAGTCGGTTGAAATGGCGAACCAGGGTGGATTTACCGCTGCCTGACAGACCCATGATGCAAAAAATCTCACCCCGGTTTACCGAAAGGCTGACATCAGCGACGCCGACAACACAGTTGTATTCGGCCAGCACTTGGGACTTGTCCAACCCACGGTCGCGGATCGCCTGCAGCGCCACCTCGGGCCTGCCCCCGAATATCTTCCAGACATTCGAGATTTCAATAACGGTATCGTCGTTCATGTGTCCCCCAGAGAACTGTGCTTGGGTGGCGCCACCAATTGGCGCCACCCTTTTTTCTGGAAGTGGGATCAGAGACCCAGCCAGGCGTCCACGCGATCCGGGTTCGCCTCGACCCATTCGCGGGCAACTTCTGCCGGATCACGACCTTTACCGCTGATTTCATAGGCAAAACCGCTAACATCGTCCGCCGTCAGGGCGAAATTCGCAAAAAAGTCAGCAACTGCCGGAGAACGGTCCGGCAATGTGTTGGACCACGCGATCTGAACGTTCTTAAGCGCGTCTTTGGTCGCAACGCTGGATTTGCTGTACCAATCCGGATCGTCCGAGGGCTGAACCATCACGTATTTTGCCGGGTCGAAAGTCGGCTCGCTCAGCATTTGCACGTCGAACATGTACCAGACCGCATGTGGCTTGTAGCAGTAGAAGGCATAGCCTTCGCCTTTGGCGATGCTATCCTTGATCCGCGCGGTCTTCACGCTTTCCTCAGCGCGGACCGGCTCGATGAAATCAAGCAGACCGTAGTCGCGGGTTTTGACTTCGTTCACATTGGCCGAAGCCCAACCCGGCGCTCCGATCCACATTTCACCCTTTCCGTTGCCATCACTGTCCATCAGCGCGGCAACATCGGGACGGCCTAAATCTGCAATATCGGTGATATTGTTGGCTTCACCAAAATCCTTGCTAACGCAGAAACCCTGATTGCCTTCATAGGGGTTCGACGACAGGGTTACTGTGCCCGCTTCGTCTACATATTTCTTGGTAAAGCTTTCTTGGTTGGGCAGCCAAACATCGGGGTGCACGTCGATATCGCCCTTACCCTGATCCATCGCCTGAAAAATCGTGGCGTTGTTGCCGGGCACATATTCAACTTTGCCGCCGATACGCATTTCCACCACCGCACCCAGCACGTGTGCAATGGCCTGCGCGCCGGTCCAGGATGGCACACCTATTTTGACCTCTTCGGCTGCGAAAGCCGGCATCGCATAAATGCTGACCGCGGCTGCGATTCCCAGCGTTTTCAGATTGGTTCTCATGGTCTTCTCCTCTGTTGAAATGCGCCGTGTTTCGGCGTCGTTTTTTCCGTCGTTCGACTTTCCTATTGCGCAATAGGGTCGAGCCAATATCCTTTTGGCTGCAACATCGGACGGAAGGAAATAAAGAAGACCAACCGCCAGACCCTGTCCTGAAGTCTAGATCAAGAGCTTTTCTCAGAGCCAATTCAAACATTTCATCAAACTATTCATTCTTTGCATAGTTTGCGTTATGCTGGCCTAGCACGTCTGTTGACATGTTGGAGCACACATTGGACCTGAATTGGCTACGTGACTTTGAATGTCTTGCCCGGACCTTGAATTTCACCCGCGCATCCGACGAAAGAAACATCACGCAATCCGCATTCAGCCGTAGAATCAAAGCTTTGGAAAGTTGGGTTGGATTGCCCCTGGTCAACCGAGCGACTTACCCTGTTCAGCTGACAGAGGCCGGTCAACAGTTCCTGCCTGTTGCTCTGGCGGCCATGTCTCAGTTATCGGAATCGCGCCAATCGTTACGGGATGCCGATCGCGGCGATAGCCGGTTCATCAGGTTTTCGGTTCTTCACACCATAGCCGTTAATTTTCTGGCAACCCGGATAGACGAGTTGCAGAGGCAAATCCCCGAATTACGCACACGTGTCTTATCTGATTCCTTAAGCACATGTTGTGATCTTTTGATCGAAGGCGCGGTGGATATCCTGCTTTGTTATTATCATCATTCAGTCTCGCCAATGATTGATGAGGCCGCATTTGAACGTAAGGATCTGGTAAAGGATCGTCTGGTGCCGGTGGCGGCTGTTGAACCAGCGCGCACTATGGGATGGGATCTTGCACGACAGGACGGCCCGCCAATCCCCTATCTTGCCTATGACCGGTCTTCGTTTCTGGGAATGGTCGTAGAAAACACCATTGATCGGAAATCCCTGAATACCGAGACGATCTATGTCGACAGCCTTGTCGAGACCATTAAGCGGCGATTGATGACAGGAAGCGGCGTTGCCTGGATGCCCGAAACGGCAATTACAGCAGAACTTGATCAAGGCTTGCTAGTGCCAGTCGGTGATGATGCGTGGAGCGCGACGTTGACAATTTCAGCCTTTTCCAATCCATCCGGCTTTGATCAAATCGCGCTCCAGCTTTGGGAACGTTTGTGACGTCAATCTTCCAAAGCGAGCTGCTACTGTACGCGGCGAGTTCTCTAGTCTGCGTCGCTAAGATAGCCTATTTGAGAAAACTCAATGATCGCGTGGACCAGCAAATCAATCGTGTCCGCTGATTTGACCTCATCCGCGACGCCATCGGCAATAAGCGAGAATTCTGAGCAGGCGACAAGTTGCAGATCTGCCCCCGCTTTGGCCAATGCAATTGAGGCCGTTCGCAGTGTTTCGCGCGCGTCATCACTTGGACCGTTGACCTTAATTCTGCGGATCGCCGTCAGCAGCCTGTCACTATCCGTTGGCCAGACAATCGATAGCCCGCGGGCTTGCAATGCCGTTTCGAAAAGGCGGGTACGGCGCACTGCGGGTGAGGCGAGCACGCCAACGCATCCACCGGCCCCCAGTTCAATGACAGCATGATCCGCAGCCAGTTCCACCATATTCAACAAAGGAACGGTCACTGCATCCGTGATCGCGTCGACATAGTGATGCGCCGTGTTGCATGGCATTGCCAGCGCGGCGGCGCCAGCGCCCTGAAGACGGCGTGCCATTGCGGCAAGCGTCGGTCCCGGGTCTTCGCCCTTCCCCTCAATCAGATGATCAATCCGCGACGGCACCTGCGGGTTCATATCAATCAGAAGCGGGATGTGATCGCGGTCATCACTTACCGGCACGGCCTCCACCAGCTTACGCTGGAGGAGGATGGTGGCCTCGGGACCCATGCCACCTAGAATGCCAACTGGGCGCAATGTCATTGCTCAGATATTCACCCATCGGTTTTTGTGGTCGAATGCAAAATCATACCCACCCAGGGCCGCCGCACCTCCAGTGTGCAGGAAAACGATCCGCTGGTCATTGAATTCACCCTTGCGGGCCAGGTCGATTAAGCCCGCGGCGCCCTTGGCAGAGTAGCAGGGGTCCAGAAGAATGCCCTCAAGCTCGGCAAACATCTCAATCGCCTCGATGCCACTTTCGGTCGGAAGGCCATAGCCCTCGCCCACATAGTCGGTATTGGCCATCACGTCCTCGCGCTTTACCACGCCTGAGCAACCCAGCTTTTCGGCTGTTTTGCAGGCGAGATCATAAACCATCTGTTCCTGCTTTGGTTGAGGCGCTCTTGTACCGATACCCAGCACCGGTACCTGCGCATTCATGGCGCACATTCCTGTCACCAACCCAGCCTGCGTTCCCGAGGAACCTGTTGCGTGTACCAACCGGTCAATTCGCAAACCACTGTCATTGGCTTGCCCCAAAAGCTCAAAGGCTGCGTTCACATAGCCAAGTGCCCCGGTCGGGTTCGATCCACCGCCGGGAATGACATAGACATTACGGCCCTCTGTCCGTTTTTTCTCGGCGGCCTTTTCCATTTCGCCCGCCATATCGTGACCACCGGGATATTTCTCGGTCGTCGCGCCGTGCAAATGATCCAGCAGCACGTTCCCGTTCGTGTTGTAGTTTCCGTCCTGATATCCGGTGCGATCTTCCAGAAGGATATGGCAATCAAGTCCCAGCTTGGCGGCAAAGGCTGCGGTTTGACGACCGTGGTTAGTTTGCGTGGCTCCTTGCGTCATGACCATATCCGCGCCCTGCGCTTCCGCCTCGGCCATCAGGAATTCCAGCTTGCGGGTTTTGTTGCCGCCTGTTGACATGCCGGTGCAATCGTCACGCTTGATCCAGATCTCGACACCCAGTTCTTTCGACAACCGTTTCATCGGTTCAAGCGGTGTCGGAAGATGAGCCAGGTGAAGGCGGGGGAAGCGGGCGAGATGCATAACATGGCTCCTAATATTGGTTTCCGTCAATTTACAATGTGAGATACGGCTCCGCTAATTCGAAATTTGGCTTCTATGTTGCAAAGTTTGCATATTACTGAGCGTTGCAGTAAACTGGTTCTCATGCGTTTGGAATGGATCGATGACATATTGGCCGTTTTGGACAGCGGATCTTTGGCCCGCGCTGCGGACAAGCGGTTGCTGACCCAATCTGCCTTTACCCGCCGGGTACGGCTTATCGAAGACAGTATCGGTGCGACCCTATTTGATCGCCGTCGCAAACCCGTATCTCTGATGCCGGGTGTTCAGGCTTTGGAGCCTGAGCTGCGTGAGCTGAGTACGCGGTTGCACAAACTACGTCATACTTTGAAAACAGCGAGTGATAGGGCCAACAAGTCTCTGTCTCTTGTGTGCCAACATGCTCTCACTACAACCGTTTCGCCAAAAGTAGTCCGCACATTGACCGAAAATGACGCTATCTCGGTGCGGGTCCAATCGGGAAATCAGGACGAATGTCTGTTGCAGCTGATCTCAAAAGAAGTCGATTTCGCGATCATGTACACTATTTCCGGTGGCAGTGCGCGAGATCTCGAAAACGCGTTTGAGGCCAAGACGATTGGCACAGATATTCTGATCCCAGTTTGCGCGCCTGCAATGCGTGAGGAATTGGTTGGCGAGACCGTTCCCGCGATAGTCTACCCGCCTGATGTCTTCCTTGGGCAAGTGTTTTCCCGATTGGTCGCGCCGCGATTGCCTGAGCATATTACAATCATCTCCAGAGCAGAGACCGCACTGACGCTCGCGATGCTGCAATATGCCCTGGATGGAATCGGCGTTGCGTGGTTGCCCTATTCTTTGGCCGCCAATCCGCTTGCAGAGGGGCAGCTTGTACGCGTTGACGATGCTCTGCCTGCACAAGAACTTACAATCAGAATGGTCCGATTGGCTGCAGTGCAGTCAGAATTCAATGAGCAAGTATGGCAACGTCTAGCCAGGCAATTGCAGAGCATTCGATCATCATAAGAACGAAGAAATGATGTGACAGGCTTCATCTGAGCGCTGATATTGACCGACGACGTATTCATGATGTTGCGCAAGGGCACTCTCTTGCAACACGTTACTCGGTCGACCTCATTCTGGGTCGCCTACGCGCTTTTGGCCAAAGCTACGTTGGACGTTTCATGAGATAGCTGAACGTCCAGTCCAATTCGGTTTGAACGTTCAAGCACAATTGGAGCGGGTGTTCATCCTTGTTGCAATGAGCAGGTTTTTCTATTTGTCTCGACACAATACCTACGAGCCTAATCTGAAGAAGATTTGGCTGAATAGTAATAAGCGATGGCTTGCGCCCGGTTTCTAACTGACAGTTTTTCATAGATATTCGAGAGGTGAAATTTCACGGTATTGGTGGAAATCTGTAACTCTTTTGACAGTTCCCGGTTGGACATTCCCTTCGACAGTGCCTCAAGGATAGCCCGCTCCTTGCGCGACAAGGTCTGAAGAGGACTATGTTGCACCGTGCGTACATCGATGAAAGGGAAAACCATCTTACCTTTGGCAACATCAACGCATGTCTCCAGCAGGCCTTCAACCTCACCGGAACGAGGTGCAAACCCTGCGGCGCCTGCTTGCATGGCCAGACGTGGGACATCACCTGCCTCATCACCATAGACCACAAAACGCGGTGCATTTTCCTGTTCGCGCAGCACTTCGATCAGTTTGGCTGCACCCAAAGCTGGCAGCTCCCAGGACACCACACAGACCTTTACCGGCACACGCATGACTGCCCCAAGGAAACCTTCGGCAGTTGCAGATGTCGCCACCAACGAGAATCGTTTGTCTCTCTCAAAGATTTCGGACATCGCCGAGAGGACGAGAGAATTGTTGTTGGCGAGCATAATGTCGATCGGAGGGGGCGTTGTGTCGAGCATTGATTTTCCACCTAATTTACCCAAGAACTACCATGTTGGGTAGGAAGGATTCCGGTATACATCGGTATATTTGCCAGAATGGGTAGGTTTTTCCCCACCCAAATAGCTACCCTAAAGCAGTAGTAAGTTACGTTGCGCCCTGACGCAAGGATCGGCTTTTCTTTTCGGTAACGCGACAGACGGGGCGCATTACGGACCCCGTCGCCGAGGAGGATCGCCAATGACGTTTCAAATCTACCCGACGCTCGAAATTCCGGAAACACTGGCTGCGGGACCCGGACCAGGCAATACCGATGCCCGCGTTCTGCATGCCTTTGCAAATGCGGGTGTTGCGGATCACATGCAGGGTGACGTCCTGCGCGGTATGATCGAATGCAAGCACATGCTGCGCAAAATCTGGGGCACCGACAATACCTATACCTTCGCGGTTGCGGGCACCGGATGGAGCGCGCTGGACACTATGTTCTCGGCCGTTATGCCTGGCGACAAGGTGGTTGCGTTCACCAATGGCACCTTTTCCGGCATTGACGCGCTGACCCTTCGGATTAAGGCAGCCACACCTGAAGAACATGCCGCCAATCCACTTGATCCCATTGCGGCCAGCGTCACCGTGATCGAAATCCCGCATGGCCAGCCCGTGACCGGTGAGATGGTCGAGGTCGCATTGGCCGAACACAAGCCAAAATGGGCTTTCATGGCGCATTGGGAAACCGGTTCCGGCCGTGTCAACGATGTACAGGGATTCTCGGATGCGTGTGAAAATCATGGCACCATGGGTCTGATTGATGCCGTGTCTTCGCTGGGTGTTGCAGACTTTCGTATCGACGATTTCCCCGGCATCGCAGGCTGGGCTTCGTGCCCGCAAAAAGGCCTATGCTGCCTGCCCCTGACCTATGCGCCTGTCAGCTTTACCGACGCCTTTATCGAGGCGCTGAAGACAACCGGTGCTTACTCTTACGTCCACAACCCGATTTTCGAGGCCCGCCATTGGGGCATTGTCGACGGTCAGGATGTTGAGAAAGGCACCTATCACCGGACCCATTCGGGCTATGCCGTCGCCGCGTTCCATGAATCTCTGCGTCTGACCTTGCAGGAAGGGCTGGCTAAACGCGCGCATTCCTACAAAACGCATGAGGCCGTCCTGCGTGACGCCGTCACCGCGATGGGCTGCGATGTCACTTCGGACATGCCAAGCCTCGTAGTGCTGAACCTGCCCACAGAACTGGCTGGCCGCGAAATGGAATTGGTACAGAACTGCCGCGCGCGTGGCTTTGGCATCTGGCCGACACTCAGCGCCCCGGTACAGGTGCGCATCGGCATCCTGAACCAACTGAACCATCAGTCGATCAGCCGTATCGTAAAACTGTTTGGCGAGGCGATCCGCGAACTGGGCGGCACAGTGGATTTTGAAGCCATCGAAGCGCTGCTGGAAAGCCGCTACGGCACGTCGATCGCGGCCTGACCGCACTGCATGAACGGGAGGAAGATTGCAGATGGATATTCACGAATATCAGGCGAAAGAGGTTCTTTCGAATTTTGGTGTCGCCGTACCTTCGGGTGCGCTGGCCTACAGTCCCGAACAAGCGGCATATCGGGCGCGCGAGCTGGGGGGCGATCGTTGGATCGTGAAGGCTCAAGTCCATGCCGGAGGCCGAGGAAAAGCCGGAGGTGTCAAACTGTGCAACACCGAGAACGAAATCCATGAAGCCTGTGACGAGATGTTCGGACGCAGGTTGGTTACGCATCAAACCGGTCCCGAAGGCAAGGGCATCTACCGTGTCTACGTTGAATCCGCCGTGCCGATTGATCGCGAGATTTATCTGGGCTTCGTGCTGGATCGCTCCAGCCAGCGGGTGATGATCGTGGCCTCGTCGGAAGGCGGCATGGAAATCGAAGATATCTCGGCCGAACGCCCCGACAGCATCGTGCGATCGATCGTCGAACCGGCCGTGGGCCTGCAGGAATTCCAGGCGCGCGAAATCGCATTTCAACTGGGTTTTGAGGCGAAATTGGTTCAGCAAATGGTGCGCACGCTACAGGGCTGCTACGCCGCCTTCAGCAATCTGGACGCCACCATGGTCGAGATCAACCCGCTGGTCATCACCGGTGACGATCGGGTTCTGGCGCTGGATGCCAAGATGAGCTTTGACGACAACGCATTGTTCCGGCATCCGCAGATCTCAGAGTTACGCGACAAAAGCCAGGAAGACCCGCGCGAAAGTCGCGCTGCGGATCGCGGCCTGTCTTATGTCGGTCTTGACGGCAATATCGGCTGTATCGTGAACGGCGCCGGGCTGGCCATGGCCACGATGGATACGATCAAGTTGGCGGGGGGCGAACCTGCGAACTTTCTGGACATCGGCGGTGGCGCCTCACCCGAACGTGTGGCCAAGGCCTTTCGTCTGGTCCTGTCAGACAAGAACGTGCAGGCGGTGCTGGTCAACATATTCGCCGGGATCAATCGCTGTGACTGGGTCGCAGAGGGCGTCGTACAGGCGCTACGCGAACTTGAGCTTGAAATCCCTGTCATCGTGCGGCTGGCCGGCACCAATGTCGCGGAAGGTCAAAAAATCCTGGCCAAATCCGGATTGCCGATCATCCGCGCCACCACCCTGATGGAAGCCGCCGAACGCGCTGTTGGCGCGTGGCAAAACGATCTGACCCAAAACACCAAGATGAGGGCTGTCTAATGAGCATTCTTCTGGATCGCGACAGCCGTGTTATCGTTCAGGGCATTACCGGACGAATGGCACGGTTCCATACCAAGGACATGCTGGACTATGGCACTAATGTCGTCGGCGGCGTTGTCCCCGGCAAGGGCGGCGAGACCGTCGAGGGCGTGCCGGTCTTTGACACCGTAAAACAAGCTGTCGAGTCCACCGGTGCCGATGCCAGCCTTGTTTTCGTGCCGCCACCATTTGCCGCCGATTCCATCATGGAGGCCGCAGATGCGGGTATCCGCTATTGCGTCTGCATCACCGACGGTATCCCGGCGCAGGACATGATCCGGGTCAAGCGGTACATGTACCGCTATCCCAAAGACAAGCGCATGGTGCTGACCGGACCCAACTGCGCGGGCACCATCAGCCCCGGGAAGGCTCTGCTGGGGATCATGCCAGGCCATATCTACCTGCCCGGCAATGTCGGCATTATCGGTCGATCCGGCACGCTCGGCTATGAGGCCGCAGCCCAGCTGAAAGAACACGGCATCGGAGTCTCAACCAGTGTCGGGATCGGTGGCGACCCGATCAACGGGTCTTCGTTCCGCGATATCCTTGAGCGGTTCGAACAGGACAAGGATACCGAAGTCATTGCCATGATCGGCGAGATCGGCGGCCCGCAGGAAGCCGAGGCCGCAGAATACATCCGCGACAACATAACCAAGCCCGTCGTCGCCTATGTTGCAGGTCTGACCGCGCCCAAAGGTCGGACTATGGGTCATGCTGGTGCGATCATCTCGGCCTTTGGCGAAAGTGCCTCCGAGAAGGTTGAAATCTTGTCGGCGGCGGGGGTGACCGTTGCTGAAAACCCGGCGGTGATTGGCGAAACCATTGCCCGCGTCATGGGAAAGGCTGCGTGATGACCAAACCTTCAGTCCTTGTCACCCGTCGCTGGCCCGCCGCCGTCGAGGCGCGACTGGCCGAAGACTACAACACCGTACTCAATACCGGGGATACTCCGATGTCCCCGGCTGAAATCCGCGACGCCCTGAAACACTATGACGCGGTGCTGCCCACCGTTACCGATACGCTCAGCGCCGAGGCGCTGGACGTCCCCGCAGCACAGACCAAAATTCTGGCCAATTACGGGGTCGGGTATAGCCACATTTGCGAGCCCTCAGCCCGCGAACTTGGCATGACCGTGACAAACACGCCTGACGTTCTGTCTGAATGTACCGCCGATATCGCAATGACCTTATTGCTGATGGTAGCGCGCCGCGCAGGCGAAGGCGAACGCGAGCTGCGCGCCGGAAACTGGACCGGTTGGCGGCCCACGCATCTGGTCGGCACCAAGGTCAGCGGTAAGACCCTGGGCATCATCGGCTATGGCCGCATCGGGCAGGAAATGGCCCGCCGCGCCCATCATGGCTTTGGTATGGATGTCGTTATTTACAATCGCAGCCAGGTGGCGCCCGACGTTTTAGCCAAGTGCAATGCCACTCAGGTGGATACTGTCGATGAGCTGTTGCCGCAATGCGACTTCGTCTCGCTGCACTGCCCCGGAGGGGCCGCAAACCGGCACCTGATCAACGGTCGAAGACTCGACTTGATGAAACCCGACGCCTTCCTGATCAACACCGCGCGCGGCGAGGTCATCGACGAACACGCCCTGATCCAGGCCCTGATGTTCGACACAATTGGCGGCGCGGCGCTGGATGTATTTGACGGCGAGCCCCGCATTAGCTCGGACCTGCTGCAATGTGACAACCTCGTCATGCTGCCACATCTCGGAAGCGCGACTAAAGAAGCACGCGAAGCTATGGGGTTCCGCGTCATTGAAAACCTCAATGATTTCTTCAATGGCAAAAATCCAAGAGACAAAGTGATCTGATGCAAGCGTTGGCTCAGGATACCCAGCTGTCCCTTCCACCTTCCGCGTATGCGGACGGTCTTCGGACTGAATTGCGCACGCTATGGCGAAACATCCTTTTGAAAAGGGCGCCACATGTCGCTTCTTGGGCCGAAGCCAAGCCGCTGCCCCCCATTCCAACTGGCCAGGCCGCAATCCCGTATTTGCAGGCCCTGTCGATCTGGTTTCAGCTTTTGCGCATCATCGACGAAAACGCAGATGTGCGGGATCGTCGACAAATCGAAACCCAAAAAGGTGCCCGAGCGGTTGCAGGTGGATTTGCCGAAGTGTTGTCGGACCTTAATCTGAGTGTTGGGGAAACCGAAAAGTTGGCAGGTAGTTTAATGACTGGCCCCACGCTAACGGCTCATCCGACCGAAGCCAAACGCGTCACCGTTCTTGAAATTCACCGCCGGATTTATCGTATCCTGGTCAGCCTCGAATCTCAGCGCTGGACGCCAATTGAACGTTCAACATTGTTGAATGATCTGGAAGGCGAGATCGACCTACTATGGATGACCGGAGAATTACGCTTGTCACGTCCCAGTTTACGTGACGAGATCGAATGGGGTTTGCAATTTTTCCGCGACGCAATATTCGATGCTGTACCACAGGTCATCGACCGGTTCGATCACGCCTGTATGCAGGTTTTGGGTAAGACTTTAAATGTGACGCCCAATGTCCGATTTCATAGCTGGATTGGCGGTGACCGGGACGGCAACCCGAATGTAACCTCTGAGATGACCAAACTGGCTCTGCAACGTGGGCGCGAGACAGCGATTGATCTCTACTGTCAGGCTCTTGATAAAGCCGCGCAAAAACTGAGCATTAGCGCCCTGATCCTACCACTGACCGAACCTCACGGTGAACGGTTGCAGGCAATTATCAACCGCGCACCCAAGAATGACCGCAACCCGAACGAACCGTTTCGGCAGGCCCTGAATGCCGTCCGCCAAAGACTGACAAGTGCCGGTTATCAGCATATCTCGCAGTTCGAGTGTGATCTCGACGCGCTTGATGAGGCGCTTTGTGCAGTAAACGCCGATATTCTAACAAGGCGGCATATCCGACCTCTTCGCCGGGCGGCAACCGTATTCGGGTTGCGTACCACAACCTTGGACATACGGCAGAATTCGACTGTGACGACTAGCGTTCTGGCAGAAATCTGGTCTGCATTCGAACCTGCGCCCAAATACGGAACACCCGAATGGTCGACCCGTCTGCGCACCGAGTTGGCAGACCAGAACCTGCAGTATCCTCAGCGTGACGGGTTGAGTGATCAGGCGCAGGAATTACTAGCCTTACTAGCCCTTATGCACGCTGTTCGAACAGGGCCGGATCCCAAAGCTGTCGGACCATTCATCTTGTCGATGACACGCTCGGCAGACGACATCCTGGGTGTCTATCTTCTCGCCCGCTATGCCGGGTTCGGATCAGAGACACTTGATATTTCTGTGGTGCCGCTGTTCGAGACGATCGGTGATCTGCGCAACGCCTCAGCAATTCTGCTGGATGTTCTGGATGTTCCGCTTGCCCGCCGCAGCCTTAAGTCAGGTGGCAATGTGATCGAGGTGATGTTGGGATACTCCGACAGCGGCAAAGATGGCGGATATTTCTGTTCGACCTGGGAACTGGACCGTGCGCAGCGCCGGATCGTTACAGCACTTGCGTCGCAGGGATTTAGTGCCGCGTTTTTTCACGGACGTGGTGGTTCTGTCAGCCGGGGTGGTGCCCCCACAGGCCGGGCA
>NZ_JBXWQH010000018.1:0-103825 GCF_059612275.1 Ruegeria sp. CDSA034 | reverse complement strand
AGTTCATCCAAATGGCGGGATAAACTGCTCGCCAAATCCACTGATGCTTTGCCATCTAAAAAGTTTGCGACAGAACCAAGGCAAACGCACGGAAAAGACAGTGGTATCGGTGGGCTTACTCAATGCATACCTCTGGTTGTATTTTGAGTTTGTAACACAACTACCTTATCCTGTCATACACTCCAAGAGGAAACCGGGGGTGATTTTAGAAATCCGCATTTTCTCAAATTGCCCTCGGAACAGTTTTGCTCTTGGAGGCAATCTCCACGCCGGGAAAAGGGTCCCGCCCCTTTTCCAGCCAGCAGGCGTGGGTGCCGGTGGACTGGCGCAGGGCAATCATGCACCGCATGGGCTGCCCGAACGGCGCCCGTCACATACCGGCACATTCAAGTTCATTATGGCATTTTTTGCGCGCCTCAGCGCGCTCAGTTTCCCGCCGCTACCGCGGCGGGTGTGGCAGGGCTGAGCATAACTGAGTTGTGGTGGGACGGTGTCCCTGCCCGGCCGTTGGGCCGCGCGCCACGTGTGGCGCATATGTGGTCCGGGCTATGGCCGGAGCAATGGAAAGGGCGGCTTGCGCCGCCCTGCCCTCTCGTCACTCGGTGACCGGCTCGTCATCGACCCGCTTCGGGAAGGCCACCATCTCGACACCGGGGAACATGCTGTGCCGGACCTGGATCGAGGTGATGTTGCCGGTCTCATCGGTATTGACGAAGAGAACCCCGCAGCGATCCCAGAAAGTCTTGCCTTCTTTTTCGCCGGTCTTCACGTTCAGTTTCAGAGTTTGAGTTGCCATTGTTTGATCCTCGCTTTGGCGTGTTTCGATGAACATGGGAAAAGCGGGCATCAAGGGGATGTCAGCAGGGAATTTGATCCGCGCGGAATGCGCCGCAGGCGCAGGGGAAATTCCTTGTTGAAGCGCGGTGCCCGGCCCGGGCACCACGCGTCTTCCCCGACTTCCCGCTTATGTTCATCTCTTCAGAAACACGGCAGCCGAGAATCTTCTCCGGCAACGAGGTTGAAACTGTCAGGCCAAGTGAAAGGAAGGACGCTCTGGGATCGCTGCGCGCGGGTCATCTGAACAATGCGAAGTGGTGAGCGGCGGCATCATCACCATGGTCCGACACAGGCGCAGTGTTCAGTTCCGGGTGCGGGTGTGGCCTTTCTGGGTCAGAATGACCCGCGTGGCAAAGGTGGGAGGATCACCGGTGGCAAAAGTCGCCCTTTCCAACTGGCGAAGGCCAAAGACCAGACGGTCCGGCCCTGGACCGCGCTTGCGCGGATCAGGTTAACAGGCGGACTCAATTTGAAATGGCGGAGTCTGACCAATAACCGGTGCTAAATCTCTAAGTTGAACTTTGCTGCCCGAGCCATATCAATGGCCAGCTAAGCGAACGCACGGGATGCTCCCGCATCCACGCTCAAATTCATTCCGGAATGCAAATGCCCGCTCCCATCAAAACAGGCATTGTCTGCGCATCAGAATTAATCTCGAATACCTGTTCGACCCGAATTGAGCCAAATCGTGCCGCCTCCAGCGCGGTTTTCATTTGATGGGTCGTCAATCCAAAGCCGCCATCATCTGACGCCTGCCAATCCCACTGTACGAACTGCCCACCCTTGTTGAGCAATCCCGCCAGCACTGCCACGGCTCCAGTGTAATCCTGAAGAAAGGCACAAACGGAAGAGGCGCAGATCAAATCGAATCCTGAGAACCCAGTCTCCAAGCCCTGAACATTTCCTGCTAGCATATCTCCGTGAACGGCCCTGACATTGGGCAGGTTCTTTGCCTTCAGGACCGCAATCATATTCTCCGAGGTATCAACCGCGACAACTTCCGCCACATGCGGCGCAATTTTTTCCGCCAGCAATCCGGTGCCGCATCCAAAGTCGAGCACACGCTTTGATCGCCAAGTCTTCCCGCTAAGATCCAGGTGCTCGTCGAGCGAAGTAAATGCGCAACCGGCGTAACATCTGACGTCGCTATTGTCGTCCCAACCATCGGCATAGTCATTCCAGTCGTCCGTCATGTTGTTTGCGTTTCCTTCTGGATTTGGGTCGGCTCCAACCTATGTGCGCTGAGGCAGATGCGCTAATGGGAACGCACGACATTCTCGAGGTTGGCGACAACAGTCAATATGGGTTTGAGACGACCTTTGGAGGAAAATGAGGCGGCCTCGGCAAGCCTCTACCAACAGTCTCGCACCCAAGAAAGAGGCCCACCGAAGCGGGCCACAAGTTTAACCTCAGGGAACTCTACAGGTATTGAGAACAGGCTACCGCTTGCGCGCGCGATCGACAACACCGTCCGCTGTAATGGTGGCAATGCGATCCTCGGTGCGCCGGGTCATTTCCACCCCGTCACCTGTCATATGCGCCTCGGCAAACTCGGTGAACTTGAAGATGCTGCCATCGGCTTCCACATGGGTTTCGTCTTCTTCTGAGCGGCGTTTCACTGACCCGTCATGCCGGATTTCGATGAGCGTGTTGTCAGCCATTCGCACCGTCACGGAATGCTCATCCACAGCCACACCCTGCCACCACATTTCCGCATCGCGGCGCACCACGATCCGGTTAGGGTGCAATTTTATTTGCACGTCCTGCGCGGTCTCTGCTTCAGCGGATTTGACAACAACAATCGCTTCCTGCGCGGTCGGGTCGTTATGGATCGATGCGCTTCCGTTCTTGGGCGGCCAGAGCCTTGGCTGCGTGCGCGGCTTGCCCTTCTGATCCGTATGAAACCCGACAAACATCTGCGCGGATTTCCAAACGCGGCGAATGGTCTTTTCGGCTGTTGAAGGAGCTACATCGGTAGACATGGTGGGTTGCCTTCTAAAACGGTTAACTCACGTGCATTTTCGGGGTGAGCGTAACACCCACAGCACTCAGCACTTTGAGGATGGTGCCAAATTCCGGATTGCCGTTTTCGCTAAGCGCACGATAGAGACTTTCCCGAGACAGGCCGGATTTGTCGGCTACGCTCGACATACCTTTGGCCTTAGCAACATCGCCAAGAGCTGATGCGATCAGGGCCGTGTCACTGGTTTCAAAAGCCGCTTCAAGATAGGCTTGAATGGCTTCGGGGCTGTCCAGATAGTCAGCCGCTTCAAACTTCGTTGTTTTGACACCCATGTTTTTCACTCCAACTCTTTTGCCATCGCTTTGGCGGTTTTGATGTCCGCTTGCTGGGATGACTTGTCTCCCCCGCAGAGCAAAATTATCAAAACGTCACCGCGCGACACGTAGTAAACGCGATACCCCTTACCCTCAGAAATACGCAGTTCACTGACACCTTCACCAACCGGCTTCACGTCACCGGGATTGCCCAGGCTCAACCGCGTGATGCGAACCAATATCCTGGCTTTCGCTCTTTGGTCCTTCAATCCCTTGAGCCATTTATCAAACAGGGCAGTCTTGCGAATTTCTATCATACCCAAATGTAGCCTACAAGCTACATCCTTTCAAGTGAAGAAAGCGTAAAGCATTGAATTAAAAGAGAACAACACCGCTGAAAGGTAGGGCGCTAAGCGCCCCACCCGATTGTTTCAGAAGCACTCCGGCACCCAAGCATCGATCCGGGCTTTCTGTGCCTCGGTCACGCCCAGTGCAGCCTGATGTTCATTGTCATTGAACAGCTTGTGCATCGCTTCGTTCTTCGCGCCTTTCTTGGATTTCGTGAAGGCTTTGAACATGTCGGTGTCGACATGCAGGTCCAGCAGGTGTTTGTAGAGATCATCCAGCTGCCAGCCTTTCAGCCGTTTGAAGCAGTTCTCAGCCGAGGGCGTCCAGATCGCGCGCATGTTCGCTTCGATTTCACCCTCGATCTCTGCCATGAACTCTGCGCGCTGGGTCAGGAACCGCCGGGCCAGAAAACCTGTGATCTCTCCATTGCGGGTCTTCTTGCCCAGTTCGCGAAACGCCTTGAACGCCTCGACGCTGCCTTTTGCGGCCATCTCCTGGAATTGGTCATAGGCTGCGTCTGCGGCCTCATCCCGCTCCCCGCCGAGGCGCGGGTCGAGGATGAACTGGTCATCGATCTCAGGTGTGTTCCGTTCAGCGCCACCATAGCCAAACCCAAACAGATTGCTGGTCAGACCGGAAGCCGGGGTGGTGGAGAAGGCAAACAGGCTCAACACATAGTCAGGCTTGTCCAGCAGGGCCGTTTGAACCGCCGCCAGCCGGATCGCCACCATGTCATCGATGAACTTCTGCGAATAGGCCGGTTTAGGTGCTTCTTTGATCTCCGGCTCTTTGACCGGGGCCAGTACACCCGCCTCAATGGCAGCCTGCATATGTTCTGCCGCGACATAGGCCGATGTTGTTTTGATCTCGCCAGTGTTGCTGACATAGAGGAATACGCCGGACAGCTTGCGCTGATCGTCAGAATAGAACGGCGCAGCATAGTCCTCGAGCGCGGCCAGCTCCTTTTCGCCAGCCTCGTCCAGAGCTTCACCTTCATGAAGTTCCGCAACTTCGTCATACCGTTCGGCCTGTTCTTCGGTGAAGTCCCGGTTCACCATATCCAGACGGTGCATGCCTTCACTTCCCGAGAACCCATAGGGAATATAACTTTCATCATGGGTCTCCACCCAGTCCCAGCCATCCGCTTCGCGCAGCTTCTCTGCTTCTGCCGCCAGTTTCTCAGCAAACAGGTGATCCAGTAGCGCGCCGTCATTGAACAGGGTCTCATCGGCAAAGAGATCGGCGGTGACCGTGCCACCCGCTTCAACATAGGCCTCCTGCCCCACAAACACGGCCTTGCGGTTGGTGCTGCTAACAGCCTCGGACGTCAGGGCCTGTTTGACATCATGCTCACTGAACCACCGGCAGTCCCTGGCTCGTTCCAGCACTTGCAGAATTTTCTCTTCCTCGGTGCTGACTGTCATGGCCTTGGCCAGCCCCATGCTGATCTCACCAGCTTTGAGCGCGTCCAATACGGCAGCGGGCAGACCGGCCAATGCGAGGCGGCGGCGCACATGGGCTTCGGTCACGCCAAACGCATTGCTGATCTTGGCAACAGACAAAGATTTCTCCGCCATTTTACCATAGGCACGGACCTCGTCCACCGGTTCCAGTTCCTCACGGGCGGTGTTTTCCGCATTGGCCCATTGTTCGGCCACAAACGGGTTGTCTGTGACTTTCACGGGGACCTGTGCCAGATCGGGGCGTTCAGTCACGGCGATATTCAGAGCCCGCAGGCGGCGGCCACCGGCAACGATGGCGACTTTGCCATCCGCATCGCGCAAGCCGCTCAAGTTCTGGATCAGACCGCACATGACCAGACTATCAGCCAGCAGGGCAATCCCCTCCTCGGTAACGTCCTGACGCGGGTTCAGGTTGGACAGGTAGAGATCGGACAGGGCGATGGTTTCGATGGTCTCCGGTGCGGTGAATGTTTCGAGTTTGCTCATGGGGCAAATCCTTGTTTGAGTGTTTCGCTTCGTGTTAAGGATGCCCTACCCCTCATGGGGTAGAGCGTGGCCGCTTAAACGGCTGCGTTTTTGATCAGGAAGCGGCGTCCGATGTCGAAGTCATCGCCCTTCCTGATTAGCGCCCACGCTTCTGCGATACGCTGCTGCAAGATTTCATTGCTCATGGTGTTCACCTCCTTTCTGGTTTGGGATTGGGATCAGTATTCGCTGGGGCACATGATGGTCAGAACGCGACGCGTCACTGCGGGATCAAACGGGCGGTCGGAGCCGTATTTGTAATCCGCGTCGTAGAGGTCAATTTTCCAGAACAGCTTCTGGCCGCTGACGATCACTGTTCCGAAAGTGTGATCGCCGTAGGGGTCATTGCCCTCGTCAAACCGGTCATCAGATGCCACCGCCGACAAAGCTGCGGTCTGAAATTCCATCCCTTCGCCGGACACGCCGGGCGTCACGAAAACCTGTCCCTGAATGCCTTTGGAGTGCATCTCGATTGCCGCATTCGGATTGATCAGAGCTTTCCGAAACAGGTCATTCTCAGCCGCTTGAAGGCTAGTGTCATTTTCGATGTCTGTTGTTGCTTCACTGTTCAAAACCGTCTCTCCTTTGTGGTGCGACCTCCGGGACTGATTCCTTTTGGTGCTGGTTTTGAGCCGAGCCCTGAAAGGGCGTCGTCTCTAAAACCTGCCCCGTGGCGAACGCGGAGAGGGGCGAGACAGGACAAATCGACAAGAGTGGTGCGGCCCGCAGCGCAGCGCGCGAGGACACGGTCTTGTCTATTTGTCTTGTCCGAGGGGGGAGGCCGCGCCTTCCCCCTGACGTCGGGTGGCGTATGGCTTGTCCAAATCCCGCCTGACATAGGCAAAGAAGCCAAAGGATCTTCGATCCTGCAGGAGCGCAAAAGGGATCATCACCCGAACGGGCAGATCATCACGGCATGGAGCGACCATGACCCAAAGCCCCTGCCCCGGCGCGCAAGAGACGGTTCAGGGGCTACTGCGTCAGGGAGATCATGCTGGGGTGTTCTGGGTGGAAGCCGATATGTCGGCTGGAACCTCGAGCCCGGTCACGAGACGACAGGCTCGGGATTTGTCAGGGAAACAGATTGCAACACGAAGTCACTCACCGACCGGAACATACCCTCGACGGCGCTTTTGCTTTTCGAGGTTATGGAGTGCATCAGCAGCCTCGACTTCGTCATCATAAGTTACCATCATGGCTTGTCCGTTTGTGCCAATTCGCCCCCAGGTACGCAGGACGGACACTTCCCCAAACAGCGTTGGCTGCAACTCAATTCCATAGAACCGTGCCATGTTGACGTCCGGGTCCACGTGGATCAGGTGGACAGGAGTGGTCGTTGACAGCTCCATAGCCCGATTGTCGGCTAACATAGTCTTTCTGTCCAATGACTTTGCGAGATCAGTTCTTCGGAAAGGATTCCAAGCCTGTAAGGAACCTGACGTCGACTTGGTTACTGTTAAGCAGATTTTGCCGCCTTTAACGACAGCGCTTTCAATGACCGTTTTTGCAATGCTGGCAAAACACAGTCCTTATCGCCAGTGACAGAAGCGTTCGAATTTCGGTGTATCCAAAATGGGACGCGTGCCCACAAGTGTTGGATACACAATAACTGGCCGTGGTCACGCGACCTACGATGGCTGCGCATTTGTATGAAATTGTCAGCCGTTAAGTGTTGAGAAATGCTTTCTGTCCAGTAGAGCCAAAAGCCTACTATATATAGTGCTAAGAGTATCTAGCTCTACTACATACTTGATTTTTATCCTCTTTTGTTCTATATTTATTGTACCGTCAAGGGGGGAAGCAGATGTCCGAAACTGCCATTTCAGAGACACAGACCGCACTGCCAGCCACGGCCAAACAACTTGCTTACGCACATAAAATAGCGGCGCAACAAAACGTAGTTCTACCCTGGGAAATCCAGCAAGACCGGCGTGCTTTGAGTCAGTGGATTGATACACAGCGCGCAACGCCACGCATACGTGATACCAGACCGAGTTCCAAACAGGTGGCTTTCGCAGAGCGTATCGCACGGATCAAGCGCAGCGTTGTTCCGGACGAGTGCTTTCGGGATCGCACATTGATGTCCCGCTGGATCGACAGCAATAAGCCTTGACGGACCCGGCCCCGATCGCGTCCGCTGTGGTCATGACGATAGATGAAGACAAGGTGGATGACGCGGTTCTGGCGTTGCTTTGGCTAACGTTGCATGACGAATGCCGCGCCTGGAAAGGTTTTGACTGGGACGCGCTTGACCGTCTGTACCAGAAAGAACTGATCCTGGACCCTAAAGGTAAGGCGAAGTCAGTGGTGTTGACCGAGGACGGGTTACGCCGATCGGAAGCGCTCTTCACGGAACTATTTGTACAGAAGCCCACAAAATAGCTATCTCACAGCGCGACCAGCAAGGCAATCTAGACTGGCGTAAGCTTGACCTCTGGCTGACGACTGCAACCTACGCTAAATCGACCCTGTCCAATTAACGATGAAGAAAGATACCGGCTGATGGGACATGATCTGGACAGGCTCATAAGGTTCGTCACGCGCGGCTTGCGGACGTTCTGGAAGAGCATTTCCTGCCGACCCTCGAAACATTTGATCTCGACTTCGAAGACCTGACTGATCTGCTGGGCGAAAACTGGCCAATGGTCCTGTGGGGCGGCAGGCTGGAGGATCTGCTGGGCCGAACATTTGGACCAAACAATAAAAACGCGGCCGATGCCTATCTGAAGCGGCATGGATCGAAGGAAAGTGCCCAGACCCGAGCTTATATCGCGGGGTTGCGGGACGCTCCCGTCAGCCTCTACGAGGTCAGCACCATCAAACCAGGCAAATCCATGGTGCTGACGGACCTGCTGTCAGACGCCGACCCCGTCACCGTTCGGGAAAAAAGCGCCACACAAATGGTGCAGCAATGGGATCGCATCGTTGTTCGGGTGGTCAGGCAGGGTGATCACAACATAATCTCGGGCGCCCTGCTTCCGTTCGACGCGAACGCCGTTGCGTTGCTCGATGATGAGCTTCGGGCCGTCCTGAAATTGAATGAGACAGATCAGTTGCGGCTGACGCCGGATCAACTACGGCGCTCCGCGCCCCTCTTCGCCAATGCCTGGCTCTTTGCACATCTGCCGAATCTGCTGGATCCGGAACTACCATAGATCCGCAACAGTGATGGTGACGATCTGGTCTTTCATGATCTGCGTTTTCCCCTCGCCAGCGGAGTGACACAAAACCGAGTTTCAGAGCGACTGTTGCAGGCCGCTGAACTCGTGGCCTCGGGTCAGAAAGAATGGACATGGCTGGCTTTGGACGACGCCGGCGGCATGCGACGCACGACCGGCCTGGTCCTGGACAAGTCGGTGTCCGGCGCTGCTGTCCTCGGATCTCTGTCCCTGAAAGGCAGGGCGCTGACGCTGTCTGTGGATTCAGTCGCGCGCGCGAGACGTGGCGAAGCATATATCCTTGAGCTGCTGGGTGATCTGGTGAAGCCGCCGCTGACAGCAATCCAGACCGTTGAGCAGATGATGGCAGAGGACACTCAAGAGACCGGACCCGCTGCAGACGAGGACATCCCCCCTGCCCTGGCCCGGCAGCTCGCCCAGGAGTATCTCGACCAACACTACCGTGACTCGCTCGACCAGCCGATACCGGCCTTGGGTGACAAAACTCCCCGCCAGGCCAGTTGCAGCGCCGCAGACAAGAAACAAGTGATTGAATGGCTAAAGACAATCGAAAACCGCAGCGCCCGTCAGACCGGCTCCCCTGTCGCAGATTATGATTTCAGCTGGATGTGGGACGAGCTGGACCTGTCAGACCACCGAAAATGACAGATAGCCTGGACAATCGAGCCATTCAAGTTTCACTCGAAACCAGGCAATCGCATTTGTCAGAAGTGTAACTATGCTACTGGTCGTTGACGTGCCCTACTGCCCACCCGCAATGTTGACTTTGCCCACAATCTTCGCACCGCTTTCGGTTGCCATAGTCCTGGCCTCTACATCAGCTTGAACATGTGAAGTCGATGCAATCTTCAGATCGTCACATTTCAGGCTTCCCTGGTGCTTGCCATCAATAATGATCTTCTTGGCCGAAAGTGCACCGTCGACCGACCCACCGATCTGAACAGTGATTGTCTCAGCGCTAACGTCGCCAACCACTTGCCCTTTGACCTCGATGCCTCCCGCACTTGAGTTGAGATTGCCCTCAATTGTCAGATTTTCTTCAATGATTGAGCTTGCCACGTTGAAATCCTCTGGATGAGACGTTGGCGACCCTAAGACGGAAGCTGGGATTTGACCACCAGCGTTAAAGGTGACCTGATCCCGGGGCAAAGATCCGCCTTTAGCCAAAGGCAATACTGCAGGACTGCTGTATTTGCATTTCCGGATGCTCTCTCTACTTGGCAAAGGCGCGCGCCAGAATCGAGCCCATACGCTGTGCGAATGCGGATGGGTCGATGGGGGCTTCACCTTCGACGATGCGGGCTTGATCCAGCAATAGATGGGCAGCGTCTTTCAGCAGGTCGTCATCGTTCACATTCTCTTGCGTGGCACGGTCTGCCAGTTTGGTAACGATCGCATGGCTGGGGTTCAGCTCAAGAACGCGCGGGGCGCCATGCAGCAACTGCCCGTGGCGTTTTAACAGGCGCTCCAGATTGACATCCAAGTCCCCGTCATCGGCAATGAGGCAAACAGGGCTGTCGGTCAGACGTTTCGAAGGGCGCACGTCTTTGACGGCTTCGCCCAGTTCGGCTTTAAACGCAGCGATCAGTGCAGTGAGGTCTGCCTCTTCAGGCTTGACGTCTTCCGATTGGGTTTCATCTGCCTTGAATTCATCGAGATCAGCTGCCCCACGGGTGATGGACTTGAACGGTTTGCCGTCATAGTCCGTGATGTGCTGCAGCCAGAACTCGTCCACATGGTTGGAAAGGAGCAACACCTCGACCCCTTTGGCCTTGAAGCCCTCTAGGTGGGGTGACTGGGCCAATTTGGCAGCATCCTCGCCAGTTATGTAGAAGATTGCCTCTTGTCCCTCTTTCATTCGGGCCACGTAGTCGGCTAGGCTTGCCAAATCGCCAGCAGCGGTGGAGGCGAAGCGGCAAACCTGGAGGATCCGATCACGGAGCGCGGCATCTTCGACCAGGCCTTCCTTCAGCACTGCACCGAAGTTGCACCAAAACGCCGCGTACTCTTCAGGTGCTTTGGTGGCCTTTTTCTTCAGCTCGCTCAGCACCTTTTTTGTGATCGACGTCTTGATCTTGGCAAGCTGCGGGTCGGTCTGCAACATCTCGCGCGAGACATTGAGCGACAGATCCTGGCTATCCACAACCCCCCGCAGGAAGCGCATATAGGCTGGAATCAGATCCTTTGTGGTCTCGGAGATGAAGACTCTATTGACGTATAGCTTCACATGACTTTTGCGCTCGGGTTCAAAAAGATCGAATGGCTGGGTGCTGGGCACAAAGAGCAGGCTGGTGTGGTTGAGTGTGCCTTCGACCTTACTATGCATCACGTGCCACGGCGCATCAAAGGCGTGGGAGCAGTGACGGTAGAACTCAGTGTATTGTTCCTCCGAGATGTCCTTCGCAGGGCGGGTCCAGAGCGCTTCGGCTGAATTGAGCGTGCCTTCTCCAAGTTTAACCGGGAAGTTGATATGCTCGGAATAGGTCTTGATGATGTGCCGAATACGGGCTTCTTCGGCAAATTCCTTGGCATCTTTCTTGAGGTGCAACGTCACTGTAGTTCCGTTGGTCACGCGCTCGGTCGGCTCAATGGAGAACTCGCCCTTGCCGTCAGAAGACCAAAGCCAGGCCTCGCTCTCGCCTGCCTTGCGGGTCACGACATCGACCCGAGACGCCACCATGAACGCTGAATAAAAACCCACACCAAACTGGCCAATCAGGCCTGGCTTGTCCTTGTCGTCAGCCTTGAGCGCTTCAATGAAAGCACCGGTGCCGGATTTGGCAATGGTGCCAAGGGTCTCAAGCAGATCAGCGTGGTTCATGCCGATACCATTGTCCGAAATCGACAACGCCTTGGTCTTGGCATCAATCTCAAGCGTGATCGCAAAATCCTCGGATGGGGCAAGCGACGCGTCGGTCAGGGCAGCGTAGCGCAGCTTGTCACAGGCGTCGGATGCATTGGATACGAGCTCTCGCAAAAACACCTCGCGGTTGGAATAAAGCGAACCCGCGACGATCTCCAAGAGCTGGCCCACTTCGGTCTGGAAGGAAAACGTTTCTTTCTCAAGGGTCTCTGTCATGGCTCGTAACTCCTATTGGCAATCGCGGCGCAAACTAATGATCTATCATGCCGGTTTCAACTAGCCCCAAGGGCCACCTCTCGAAGGGTGGGCGCTGCTTTTCAACCCTTTGGCACCACCAAGTGCCCGCAGCTTGGCGATGCGCTTGTCTATCGGCGGGTGCGTGGCAAAAAGGCTATCCACCGCCTGCATATGAAGCGGGTTGACGATGAACATATGCGCCGTGGCCGGGTTACGCTCGGCAGCAATATTGTCGATCCGGCCAGAGAGCTGGCCCAATCGGGCGAGCGCCGAGGCCAACCAATCAGGATTACCGCAGATCGCGGCCCCCTCGGCATCTGCCTCATACTCACGCACCCGGCTGATCGCCATCTGCACCATGCCCGCAGCCAGGGGCGCAAGGATCATCATGGCAATAGTACCGACAATACCCAAAGGCCTGTCGCGCCCGCCGCCAAAGAAGATCGCGAAATTCGCCAGCATCGAAACTGCCCCGGCCAGGGTTGCGGTGATGGTCATCGTAAGCGTGTCGCGGTTTTTGATATGTGCCAGCTCATGAGCAACAACAGCAGCCATCTCTTCGCGGCTCATGTTGCTCAACAAGCCGCGCGTGACGGCAACAGCGGCATTCTCCGGATTGCGTCCGGTGGCGAAGGCGTTGGGCTGCTCGGTCTCCATGATGTAGAGCGCGGGCATGGGCATACCGGCCTTCCGGGCCATCATTTCGGTCATTTTCCACAGCTCCGGTGCCGAGCGCGCATCAACACGCCGCGCACCATGCATACGCAGAACGGCTTTGTCCGAATTCCAGTAGGAGAAGAAGTTCATCGCAAATGCGAGGCAGAGCGCGATGACAAGGCCCACCTCACCGCCCAGCATGAGCCCGATGACACCCACAAAAGCTGTCATCACGGCCATGAGAACAAACGTACGCACCATCAGACTTGGCCTCCAAAACCCATCGCCGCGCATATAGGATCTGCCTTTTGCGAGAACAATGACCTGGTACGGGAAGTAGCTGGATTGCGGGCAAAACTGTAATTCGGAGAAACTAATTCAACTTCCTCTATCCCAAGCTGCGGCCTTTGATGTTAGAACCGCAGAAGAAAAACATTGAACAGATGACTGACAATGAAGCTGGAATTTCATCACATTAACTTTGTGGCCGACGATGTCGATCGTATGCACGACTTTTACACAAGCGTACTTGGTCTTGCTGATATCCCACAACAAAATTTCCCTCGCACTGAAGCAAACGAAGATATGGGCTATGACGGCAAAATCAGATTTGCGACCGAAGGTAGCATGCAGATGCATCTTGCAGAACGGGACTTAGGTGTCGCGTTCAAAAACATGCATGCAATAAATCCGGTTGAACGAGGGCATATTGCCTTTCGTACCGATGACCTTGATGCCTTTCTCAGAAAGCTCGATGAATGCGGCATTCCATACTCAGACTATGGAACGGCTTTCTCGAAAGAGTGGCACCAAGTGTTCTTTCACGACCCAGAAGGAAACGTGATTGAAGTTCATCAAAAAGTCTCCTCCATGGGATAGGCAAATCGCTTGCGAAGCGAAGTTCCACTCGTGCATTTGACGGCCCAAAGCTGCCATTCATCGGGTCAGGCCACGCCGCAACGCAGCTTCATCAAACCGGCCATTCGCTGCGCGGGCGAGATCCGTGCGTTGTGATAGGTAAGCACCGCGGACGAAGGGGGCTTTCGCATTATCTCGGACAACGACGCCAGGCAGCCCTAAAAACAATCAAGGGATCTGTCACGACCGGCCGCCAGAGCGGCGGCGACCTTGACCGACGCCTTCCGGCACAGCCGCGCGCCAAGCTGAGGTGCCCTTGCAGCGGGAACAGATGCGCTCGCCAAAACCTTCACTCCAGAAAGAGGATTTGCAGCGCAAGCAGAACCGTTCCTTGGGCGCATCTGCAAGCGCACGCATTGGCGGTTCCGAGACGATGAATTCCTTCTTCTTTTGCATCAGTTCCTCGCGTATCGTTGATTCAGGCATTCGCTTCTTCCACTTCATTCAGGTACAAGCGAAGTGGCCTGTTGGCATGGCATCCCTTCATTTTCGGCGTTCTGAATTTCAGAGCTGTCCTGCGAAAAAACTTGCGGGGTCTCGTCTTTGGGACTTTGGTCAACGAGATCGATATTCTCCCGCGTTGTCCGCGATCCAGAGTAAAGATGGCGCAATTGGGCCTCGGATACCCCGTCGGCCTGCATCACAAGCTGCACCATTGGGTCTGCCAGCATTTCTTCCAGAAAAACATCAGACAGCTCTCTTCCTGAAAGCTTGTCCTTCGCGCGGGCATTGTCGAGATCAATTAATGAAACGGTTAGGCTCCGGGTTAATCCCGGATGGGAAATGCGTGGATGCAGGTGGACAACAACCGAGGCCTTCCAAGCTTCAGGGTCTTGGTGATCCGGAGGCGAGGCGAGTTCGGTCTCGATTTCATACTCGCCGGCGGGGAGCGTTTCTGCAAAACCGGGCACTGTGAATGGCCAGTCGAAAACTGCGATGGTCTTGCTGAATTGGTCATCCATTGCGGTGGTCCTTTCGATTAAGGGCCAGGTAGGGCTCGCCAGCCCGTTCCGGCGCGACTCTCGGGGTTTTTCGAGATTGGCTGAACCGGTCTTTGCCGCCCTGATTGTCGGTTTCCTTATTCGACGGTTCAGCAGGACGGCAGACCTAATAGCCAGGTCATTGAAAGACATGATCCCAATCGATTTCGGATTTTCCACTGAGACCTCGGTGCGTCGGTCAGACCCGAAAATTCGCACGTAGCCTATCAGTATATGGGGTTTGAAGGGCCGATTTACTACGGCGCGTTGCCAAGCAAATCAGCACATGACGCTCGGTATCGGACCGCTATTTGAGAAGTTACAACAACTTCAAATTTAGGCAGGCTTCGCTATCCCCGTTAGTTTTGGCAAGTTTTCCTTGCATAGTCGAATTCTCGCGACATCCGGCGCGTTTATTGCCCCCAATAAGAGCGTTGTAGTTCATGCCTATTTTCATTTCGCGCCTGACGGGCCCGGTGAGTTTGGCTGAGCCGGTGTGATCGCTTGTTGCGCCGCGGTAGATTGTACTTGAGGGAAATTTCAGACTGCTTGCATCGGTATCCCACTTTCTAACATCAAGGGTCGAATAGGTTCCATGGTCGCTTTCTAGTTGCAATCCAAACATCCCACTTACCGTAGCAAACCAGTGTGAATTGACGAGGGCGGCCTTGACGCAATCATATTAAGATGCATCAAGGTTCAGCCCTTCTATGCACGCTTTGGCGAGATCGCGGTTCGGAGAATCGGAACCAGGCATGGTTGCCCAACCCGCATCCATCACGGCGTCGCGTCGCTTGTACGACGTGGCAGCCTGGATCGTTGCGAGCTTTGCTAAACGCTGATTATCCGTGCGGGACATGTCGTGGCAAATTGGCACGAGCGCCGCGATCACCTGGTCCCGCGCCATTTCGCTTGCCAACTTGTTCGCGCTTCCGCCAGTCATCCAGCCGCCCCAAGAGAATCCAACGACACCGACAAACACCGCGCCGAGCAGTGCGCCATACATACCGGGTTTCAGCCATTCAGGATTGGTCATATCAAGTCCTCCAGCGGAGAAAGCGCCGCTTCGCTATGTTGAATTGTTTCACAACGGGCCTAGTCGCAGGCAATGGCGTGCTCCAGATCCTTTTGTGTTGTCATGTGCATCGTTGTTTGACCGACATGACTCCCTCGACCCCTGACCATTAAGTAGGTCGCGGTGCGTCGGTAAGCCTCAAAGCTGACGCCTTGCAGCAACTCCTCCTCGAAGAGAATTTCATACGCGCCAGCCGGAAACACGATGTCGCTGTTTCCCAACCTGAAGGCATTGGTGAACGTCACCTTTGACCTGATCGAACGCGTGAGCATCCCATACCTCCGTTGAATTGATCGCTGGATTTCCGGCACCGACCATGGTCGGCCGCATCAGTCCAGATGCCCCGTCAAGTCACAGCACTTAGGGCTATATTATTCCCAACCCACGGGCTTTATGCTGATCGAAGTTAGTACCCATCAGGTTCTTTACTGTCAGGATGTGTGCAACTACCTCACCCCCGACAATCGGGGCTAGAAGGTGGCGCATCCAGGCAGATGCAAGTCTTTGCGCCTTGCAGCAATCAAGCAATATTGAATGCGGTATCCAACGCGTTGATCGGTATCTTTGTCCCAACGATTTTTGTCGAGCGCCGCTCCCCCAGCCCGAAAGGAAAAATCATGTCTGTATCAGATGTTCTTCGCCCGGATGGCTCCGACTACGACCCTTTCCTGCTTGCAGAAGTGGGTGAAGACAAAACCGGTGCAACAGTCACGGTTTTGTCAGCCCTTGCGCGTCTCGGGCTCGAGCCTTGGACCGAGGCTCGTGAGCTTACACTTCTGGGCCGGGATGCAGCGCATGCCCGGCTGAAAGCACATCTTTCGACAGTCAGAGATGTACCCACGCTTGATCATGCGAGCGGCAGCGTGGCGACAAAGTTGGTGGCCTTGTTACCTAAGCGCGTGTCGCATCGCGTTTCGAAATTGCCTGAGACAATAAAGTATACCGGCCCCCGGGTCCCGATCTATTGGATGCTGATTTCACTCATGGGCGCTCTGATACTTGCGCGGATCTTTTATCTCGCTCAAGCGGGCTAACCTGCGTCAGTACGAAGGCGCTCTGAAACCCGTTAGGTAACATGTGTCCGCTGTGTATTTGGTTGGCATTTTTTTTGAGTATCTGAGGGGCGCGGGGAACATGGAGCTCCCCAAAAGGGCTGTATGAGTCTCGTGCTTCTTATTCTCGGACCGTCCAGGAAAGGACATTCCAATGAATGATGAAGACCAGAGTCAGGAAAACCACGCCGTCAAGCACATGGCCTCCGTCAAGGCCGCCTGGGACAAAGCGCCTGAAGGCCCCAAAAAGGCGACGGCATTGAAACACTATCAGGCCGCTGAAAGTGCCCATGAAGCCGAAAATGACGAAGAGGCTCACAAGAAACTCAAGGAAGCCAGTCGGGCGCTGATGTAACGTCACGCGTTGGAGATGCAAGCAGGATCGTCCAAAACCAGATTGTGGGACCCAATCAGGCCAGAAGCGGCCGCTTCTGATCCAGATACGCTGGATCGAAATCCGCCAGTTTAACCAGACCCTCATAGTTATTGAACGTCACAAACCCATCCCGAAATGTAACCAACTCGTCCTCCCTGAGTTTGCGCAGGACGCGGTTGACGTGAATGGCGCTCAATCCCAGTGCATCGGCAAGATGGTACTGTGTGAGCGGGCAGGCATAGCCTTTCTTGCTGCCCATCCCCACAAGCGACAGCCTGACTCCCAGTTCCAGTAGGAAATGTGCCATGCGCGCATCCGCATCACGCCGCCCAAGCCCGACAAGATGTTCGACAACCATCGCTTCGTCGCGTGACACGGCCCATAAAACTGCAGTGGCCAGCCGAGGTGTCTCTGCGAAGGCTTGCAAAAGATCACTCACCAGAACCTCGGCGGCTTCGATATCAACAATCGGCTCAATGCCATGGTCTGAAGTGTGCAACAAAACGCTGCGCAGCCCAAGGAAATCCCCAGGAATCTGGAAATCGACGATTTGGCGTGATCCGTCAGGCTGAATCTTATATGAAACAACCCAGCCTGCGGCGAGGATATAGGCAGCCTGTTCCGATTGTCCCTGATGAACAAGATCTCGGCCAGCCTCAAAGGTTCTCCTCCGCTGGTGCAATTGTTCCAAAACGGCCAGTTCCGCCTCTGCCAAGGCAACAAATGCCGAGAGTTTCTGTGTTAGCGGGCTGGTGTTGGTGTTCATCGTAGGATTTCCCCGAGCCTGCAAAGACTCTACGAAGAATTTGGTATTGAGGCTACTTTCGATCAGTCCAAAATACCAAAACTCATATGACAATAGAAAAACCATCACCACCTCGCCTGGTCACGAATCCAATGACTTTAAAAGGAATGACCCCAATGTCAGACCACCAAGATCCCGCAGGCATGGCTGCACTCTCGATCTGCGAGGCTCTTCTACTTGCCTTAAACGATCTCAATCTTCTTCAGGAACGTGAGATCGTCGGGGTTTTGCGCGATGCTGCCGTGACCCACGAGTGTGCCAATGGTTCGGAATTAGAGCTAGAAACCCATTCGGCAGTCGCCAAATTGATCAACGAGATTATTGTCAGCGGTAACTTCTCGCGCCGATCTTAGATCACGCGGCCGGATACTTGGACGTCCTGTTGTTCGTGTTTCTACCGACGATGCTCCTCGCTGCAATTGCTGGTATGTGGTTCTTTTACCTGCAGCACCAGTTCGAGGATACCAGTTGGCAGCGGGAAAATGATTGGAGCATTCTGGATGCGGCGCTTGAAGGCAGTTCACACTATGCACTGCCCGGAATGCTGCGCTGGATCACCGGGAATACCGGAGTTCACCATGTTCATAATCTGGCCAGCCGTATCCCGTTCTATCGTCTTCCCGAGGTCCTTCGAGGTCATGACGTCCTTGCCAACACCCGGCGCATCACTCTCCGCGATAGCTTGCGCTTCTCAAGCCTCGCGCTCTGGGACGAAACCGAACGCATCGTTATAGTGAGTTATGAATCAATCCGGGTACAGATCAGAAACTTCGGAAACCAAATTGCGAAGCATGCCAAAGCGGCGCTCCAATGGCCTTCGGACACCATGGGCCGGAGTTGCGGCTATTGCCCATGTCTCCATCCCTTCCTAACGACGCGAATCCTGCACGCACTGCTGTGGTTCAATCTTCGTCTTGCGACTATGAAAATTACTTTTTCTTATTCCCGATCCTGACCGGCCTCTGACCCTTTGTGAAATCGGCCGTCGCCACGATTTTTTCCTTTGGTTTCTTTGGCTTTTTAACTTCGCGGTTGCCGCGCCTCTTGTCACCTTTTGACATCTAAATTCCTTTCAGGTTGGTTTCTCTCAATACGTTTGCATGTTACAAATCGACCGACTGCATTGAGGTGGTCCCGTCGTTGGGTCAAAAGACCTGCGTCACGCCCTCAAGGGTCCCAAATCTGATGCAGTTCCAGACCTGTTGGGTTTTTGTGCGACCATCGCCTCGGTTGTGATCAGAAGGCTTGCAATCGACGCCGCATCTTCCAGAGCAACCCGGACAACTTTGGTGGGGTCAATGATCCCCGCTGTCAGCATGTCGACATAAGTTTCCGTTTGAGCGTCGAACCCGAAGGATGGGTTTTCGCTTTCGATGATCTTTGCCGCGACGACCGATCCGTCCACGCCGGCATTTTCGACAATCTGGCGCAGCGGTGCCTGGATTGATCGCCGGACGATCCTGATGCCGGCATCCTGGTCGGAGTTGGCACCTTTAAGGGTCGCAAGCGCTTTGTCTGAATGGAGCAGCGCAACACCACCGCCTGGAACAACACCTTCCTGAACCGCCGCGCGAGTGGCGTTCAACGCGTCGTCAACCCGGTCTTTGCGTTCCGTTACCTCAATCTCCGTGGCCCCTCCGACCCGGATGATGGCGACCCCGCCTGTCAGTTTAGCAAGACGACTCTGCAGCTTTTCCCGTTCGTAGTCGGACGTCGTATCTTCGATTTGGGAGCGAATCTGGGCGACCCGTGAAGTGATTGCTGATTTGTCGCCAGCGCCATCAATGACGGTCGTATCGTCCTTTGAGATGACGACTTTCTTTGCGGCACCGAGCATGTCCAGCGTGACGGTTTCAAGCTTGGCCCCCAAATCGGTCGAGATCACTTGACCGCCCGTCAGGATCGCGAGATCCTCCAGCATCTCCCTGCGGCTATCCCCAAACCCAGGCGCCTTCACGGCGGCAACTTTCAATCCACCACGAAGCTTGTTGACCACAAGCATGGCCAGCGCATCGCCCTCCACGTCCTCGGCAACAACCAGAAGCTGCTTTTCGGCTTCCATGACTGCTTCGAGGAACGGCACCATGTCGGCAAGAGACGACAACTTGCTCTCGTGGAACAGTATAACGCAGTCTTCCAGCTCTACGCTCATCTTGACCACATTTGTTATGAAATATGGGCTAAGGTAACCGCGATCGAAATTCATACCTTCGACCACTTCGGTTTCGGTCTCCAATCCCTTGCTCTCTTCAACCGTGATTACGCCTTCAGTGCCGACCGCAGCCATCGCATGGGCGATCTGACGGCCAATCGCTATATCTCCGTTGGCGGAGATGGCCCCTACCTTCGCAATTTCGACACTGTCGCCAACCGGTCGGGACAGGTCCTTGATCTTTGCGGCGACGACCCGGACGGCTTGTTCAATACCTCGCTTCAGATCCATCGGATTCATGCCAGCGGCAACGGCCTTCATCCCTTCCTTGACGATCGCCTGAGCCAGTACGGTAGCAGTGGTTGTGCCGTCGCCAGCCTCTTCGTTGGTGCGGGACGCGACTTCCTTCACCATCTGGGCTCCCATGTTTTCAAAGTGATCCGGAAGCTCGAATTCTTTGGCAACAGTAACGCCGTCCTTGGTGATACGCGGGGCACCGTGGGATCTGTCCAAAATGACGTTTCGACCTTTTGGACCAAGAGTGATCCTGACGGTGTTCGCCAGCATGTTGATCCCTGTTAGCATTCGGCTGCGCGCATCAGCACTGAATTTGACGTCTTTGGCGGACATGTCGGGAACTCCCTGAGACAAGGATTGGATGATGGTCTGCTGCGTCGGAAAAGACCGTCTGGTCCATGGTCTTTTCGTCTTCGTCGAAAAGGCGACGCTAAGTGAACGGCTTCGAAGCACTCCTTTTTAAGGTTTGCCGAGCAGAACAGCACTGGACGGAGGCGTGCTGATCGGGCGAGTTTCATTCGGGCGGGAGCGGTGGCGGATTCTTTTTCGGGTCCACTTCAAAGGTCGGGAGTCAAACCACTACCGCGCGGTGTCACAAACATCGAACCGTGTTTTTGGTGACTATGATCGCGTTAATCAAGTCAGCAACGGCCTGATGGCATTTTGTTTCCAATCCTATTGTTGGAGCGTTTTCGTGAGCCGTCACCGCGGCGCGTAATTCCCTCGCGGCTTGGCGTTCCGGAAGCAATTTTTGATTATTCAAGGAGAGCGATGGTGCCTCATAGATCGAGAGTGCCGCTATTCCTGCAAACTCTGTTGGGTCAGACATCATGGGCCGTTCCTGTCGCGTTAACTCATCAGGACCAGAAGTGGGCTCGATGAATTCAACCATCGTTGCAGAATTTTCTGCATGTTGGACTGATTGAAAGCAGCTTCGCGTCGAATTTTCTCGTGAAATTTTCGCCGCACTTGGATGACCCAATAAAAACAATCGAAAACAGACCTCTCACTCGAAAACTATCTGCAATCGTCGCTCTTTCGGGTGCTGAACGGTTGTGTTGCAAACTTTTAGAACGGCCAGAGTTAACGACATGCTGGACACATTTATCCAGCGATCACACCAAACAACCGAAAGCCCAAAGTTGTAGCGCTAGAGAGCTGCTTCATTCGGATCATATAGACGACTTCAATGCCATCCAAGTTAGCGGACGCAGATGCGAAAGATTTGAACCCACACATGCGCCGAACACGCTGTATTTTGAACTGATGTTCTTGCTCGATCAGTCTATTCAGGAGTTTCGACCTTATTGTCTGTACTTTAACCGGGCAACCAAATCGCCTCAAGTTCCTGTTCACTTCTTGAAATACCTGCTGCGTTGGCTCCGCTCTTATCGATTACGGTTTTGCCAGTGCTTCCGATTGACTACAACGCTTTGGCAAAGAACTTGGTTGCTGCGAGACCGTTCCATCGCTCAGGCAGCACGAAATCATGGGTGTTCCCTGTCACCTGCTTTATCGACAGTTCGATAAAGGCGCATCCAATTGCCGCGAACACGCAGTTAAATCCGGTCCATGCGCCAGGAATTCAGCACAGGGTGCCTTTTCGATTGTGCTCGCGCGGCGATCATCGGCGAGTATTTGGGAACCTACCTATTCAATGTGGCGTTATCTACGCGCACGACCGACCGCTCTGCGGACACTAAGCGGACATAACTTGCTCCTTCAACTTGTGCGATTGCCATGGAGTGTAGTCTAATCGTGGAAGCATTGGAGGACGTCACATTGTGGGTGTCATTGCTTGACCGCCTTTTGACCAAGATCATCCAAGAAGGTGAGCTTGCGGTGACTTGGCCGGATGGGCGTTGCAGCACCTATGGCCGCGGAAAAGGGCCCAGTTCAGCCATAACCCTCCACGACAAAGCGCTTCCGCGCAAATTGGTAATGAACGGCGATCTCGCCTTGGGCGAAGCCTATATGGATGAGACTCTCACAATTTCGCAAAACGATTTACGCGGCTTTGTTTCGCTAATTGTGCGCAATGCGAACAACTATGGTGGTGGGCGTTACGGCACGTCGGTCACAGGGCTGCGCAAGTCACTTAGACGTATCGCACAGTATAATCCCGTTCATATCGCGCGCAGAAATGTCGAACATCATTATGACCTTTCCGCTGATCTCTATGAACTTTTTCTTGACCAAGACCTTCAATATACCTGCGCCTATTTCTCAGATCCGGTGCAAAGCATCGAAGAGGCCCAGGTAGCAAAGAAGGCGCACATAGCCAAGAAGCTCTTAATCGAACCAGGAATGACAGTGATGGATATCGGCTGTGGTTGGGGCGGCATGTCAATTACCATGGCGCGAGACTATGGAGCGAAGGTGGTTGGTGTGACCTTGTCCAAAGTGCAGTTGGAATATGCAAAAAGCAGAGCCGAAGCGGCCGGTGTCGGGAATATGGTCGAATTTCGCCTGATCGACTATCGAGAGGTCGACGAAGAATTTGATCGTATCGTTGTGGTCGGAATGATGGAGCATGTTGGTCGGCCCCAATATCCAACATTTTTTCGCAAACTGCGTGAGAATCTGAAACCGGATGGCGTCGCATTGGTGCATACAATCGGTCGATCCACCGCACCCGGTCGAACGTCGCCATGGATTCACAAATACATTTTTCCCGGCGGATATGCACCATCAATGTCCGAAGCCATGAAGGAGATTGAAAAGCAGGACTTGGTGACCACAGATGTTGAAGTCTGGCGCGGCCACTACGCGCGAACGCTTCAATGTTGGCAGGAAAAGTTCGAGGCCAATCTGGAATCGATCCGCGACCTCTACGATGATCGGTTTCTGCGAATGTGGCGATACTATCTGATCGTATCCGAGATGGCCTTTTCGGAACAGGGCTTGGTTGTATTTCAGTTTCAGCTAAGCCGAGGTCAGATGGTTGTTCCTGTAACCAGAGATTATCTGTGCAAAACGTCTAATCAATCGGGCTGAACTCACGATTTGCGGGCCAATCCGCTATTCGCGGGACAGTCGGTCAAATTCCGCCACAAGGCGCAACGTTTTTCTTTATTGGCCCAACCGACCCGAGCGTGCATATTTGGGCGTCATGAAAAACAAATAGTGAACATGTAAACCAGTTGCCATTCGTTGTGCCCTATGCGTACCGATAAGACGCGAGGTGATTTCAACGGACAAACTGGACTTTTGCGTTTGCGGCGGATGCACGTGCCGAAAACCCAAAACTTTGAACCTATTAAACGCGGATGGTGTGGATGACGTTTGCTCCCAAACACCGCGTTTGCGGCATCGGGTGTCGGTCGCAATCTGGCGTTCGGCGCTTCGCGTTTCGTCCAAATCCACCGGTTCTTCCGTCATCTCTTTGTCCTCCGATTCATCAGCGTTCGGCCGCAGCCGTCAGGCCGGGAGGGGGAGGAGATGTACTTCCAGACGGCTCTCCGGCCTCCATTCCTCTCAGAAACCTGAAAAGTTCGCTATCGGTTGTCAGGACCAGCGTCGTTCCGCCTGAAATCATGTCCTTGTAGGCCTGCATTGTCCGGGTAAACGCATAGAATTCGGCTGCTTGGGCGTCGATGTTGTAGGCTTTTGCGTAGATCGCAGCCGCCGAGGCGTCAGCCACGCCGCGGATTTCCTCGACGGCGCGATACGCTTCGGATTGTATCTTGTTCAGATCGCGAACCCGGTTGCCGCGAATTCGCGCGGCTTCGCCATTGCCTTCGGAAAGAAAACGTTCAGCGATCTGGCGACGCTCGGAGATCATGCGGTCATAGATCTTCGGACGCACACTCTCATTGTAATTGATCCGCTTGAAACGGATATCGAGAAGCTCGATCCCAAATACACGAACCTTCTCTGAGGCGGCTGCGAAAATCTCCTGTTCCACAAGTGCGCGGCCTTTCTGGATAGGAACCAGAGAACCTATGTCCTGCGCACGCTCCTCATCGGTTAGAAGCGTGTCCCGCAGCGGGATCCGGCCTTTCGTAGTCCGGATAATCTCTATCAACTCGTGTTTGGCGACGGCATTGCGGGTTTCGCTGCCGAGAATATCGTCTAGTCGGGATTGCGCGCTGCGCTCATCGCGCAGCCGCAGGAAATATTGCAATGGGTCGGTGATTTTCCAGCGGGCGAACAGATCGACGGAAATGTAGAGCTTGTCCTTGGTGGGCATGTCGGACGGATTGCCATCCCACTCAAGAACCCGGCGGTCGATCCGGTTGACTTCCTGAACGATGGGCAGCTTTAGCTTTAAACCGGCCGTTATAACTGGTTCTCCCACGGGTTTGCCGAATTGGGTGATAATGGCCTGTTCGACTTCGCCAACTGTGTAGAGGGAACCGGAGGCAATCACGCCAACTGCAGCCGCAATCCCTGCAATGAGACCCAGTCTGATGCTCATGACGGATCCTCCTGAAGCCTGTCGAGGTTCAAAAGCGGCAGGATGCTCGCAGTCGATCCTTCGACAATGATTTTTGACAGGATTGTGGGCAGAACATCCTGGAGGGTTTCTATGTATATCCGCCGCCTCGTGACCTCAGGCGCCTTGACGTATTCGGCCAAAAGCGCGGTGAACCGCGCGGCGTCGCCTTCCGCCTCGTTGATGCGTTTCAGGCGATAGCCGTCGGCCTCGCGGATCCGCTGATCTTTCTCGCCCTCGGCCAGCGGAATGACTTTGTTATATTCGCGGCGCGCCTCATTGATCAGGCGTTCCTTTTCCTGCTGGGCCTGGTTGACCTCATTAAACGACGCCTGAACGGGTCCCGGCGGGTTGATGTTTTTCAGCTGCACCTGGTCGATGCTGATGCCCATGGCGTATTTCGTGGACAGAGCCTGCATCTTAAAAAGTGCCTCGCTCTCGATCTCTTGCCGGCCGATGGTGATGACCTCGTCAACCGTGCGGTCTCCAACGACCTCGCGCATCACCGACTCAGAGACGTAACGCAAAGTCGCGCTTGGCTCGCGTACCTCGAACAGGAACTTCAGGGGGTCCGAGATCCGGTACTGCACCACCCATTCCACAAGCGCGGCGTTCAGATCTCCCGTAACCATTTCGGTTTCACGTCGGCCGTCTGACGGGCTTTGGAAGGGATCACTCCTGCCCGGCGTGGTGAATCCGAATTCCTGCTTCAGTTGCCGTTTCACGGGCACCAGTGTGGCAACGTCGATGCCAAACGGGAATTTGAAATGCAGGCCAGGCGGAACCTCAGCAATGTATTTGCCGAAACGCTGGACAACGGCGACCGAGTCGCTCGGGACTGTGTAATAAGAAGACCAGGCTGCAACCGCCGCCAAGACTATCGCTCCTGCAACCAGTACCCCTCTCAGAGGCGGCCGCCCTTCAGGGAGTAATCCGCTCAGGCGGTCGCGGCCTTGACGAAGAAGATCGTCAATCTCGGGAGGATTGCTCTTATGTTTGCTTTGCCATGGCCCACGGTCTTCCGGGCCGCCGTTCTGGTCGGGCATATCGTTTTCTCCCTTGCTCGTGCGAACCGGCACTCGGCGCAGACCTTGGCGGTCGGCGGGGTGGATCCACGTGTCTTATTCCCTCTGTGTCGGCATTCCTTCGTTCTCAGCAGCCTGTATTTGTGAGTTTTCTTGTGGCGATGTACCTGTTGTATCCGCATCCCATGTCTCTTTGTCCGCCTGAGATGCGCGCCCGCCCGCGTAGAGATGCCGAAGCTGCATCTCGGAAACACCGTCGGCCTCCATCACCAGCCGAACCATCGGGTCTGCCAGCATTTCTTCGAGGAAAATTTCGGCCAGATCTTTTCCGGTCAGCTTGTCCTTTGCCAGGGCGTCATCGAGGTCGGCCAGTGAAACGGTCAAGGTTCTCGCCAGGCCGGGGTGGGATGCCCGAGAATGCAGCCTCACCGCTACAGATGCTTTCCAGACTTCCGGGTGCAGCTGGTCGGGCGGTGAACACAGTTCCGTTTCAATGTCATACTCTCCTGCCGGAAGCCTCTCGTCGAAGTCAGGCACACTGAAAGGCCGGGCGAAAACCGCAATTGACTTTCTGACTAGCTCGTTCATAGGAGAAGTCCTCTCATCAAAGCGACAAGCGCGCCAAAGCTGCGGCTGCCAGAGCAATGCCCTTGTCGTGGTAGTCCCCGTGGAATACGCCATCCACCTTGACCTCCCAGATCCCATTCCTCTCTCTGACACGGACACGATCAGCTTGCGCGGTTGGATAATAGGGGTGTGCCGAAGTTTGTCTCTTTTCCGGTTGGTGCAATGGCTTAACGAGTACGCTGGAGCTCGCCGCCTTTGGCAATTGCGTTTCTCCAAGGGCCATCACGGCGCGAATAAACTCCTCCGCGTAGTCATCCGCGTTCCGGTGGTCATGCTCGTGCCGCACCATGGCCATCGGCTCAACAAAACGCTTCTTCAGGTGCTCAACAAAACGCGGTTCCGTGTGCGACATGTAAGCAATGAGCGACTGGAGAACCCGTTCATGGGCTAGAACGCGCCGTTCAAGATCGGTTGTTTCAGGCAGAGGTGGTGACATGGCGCTGCTCATCCTTCATTGATCGTGTTTTCCGGACGCTCCGGTGACTTGTTTACGTCAAGGGCTGCAAGGCAGGCTTGCGCGATGTCCCGGTTCGGGGTCTCTGTGCCTGGTATCGTCACCCAGCCAGCCGCCATCAGGGCCTCTCGCTGCCGGAAGGTAGAGGCTGCCCGGATCGCCGCCATCTTGGCAGCCCGTTCCGGATCGGATCGGGCCATGTCCAGACAGACAGGCACCAATGCGGTGGCAACATGTTCACGGGCCATAGCCACGGACCTGTCGTTCGAGGTTCGGCCGGTTACCCAGCCGCCCCAAGAAAATCCAGCTACACTAACAAGTACCGCGCCGATGACGGCACCGTAGAGGCCGGGTTTAAGCCATTCGGGAGTGTTCATTGTAGTTCCTCCAGCGGCAAAGCGCCGCCTCGCTATCTTCAGGTGTCACATTGAATGCCGTGGCCAAGTGCCGTTTCCAGGTCGGTCCAGGTAATTGGCCGCATTTCTGTTCGGCCCAGCGAACGCCCCTTGCCGTTTATGGTCAGGAAAATCGCTGTTCTGCGGTAGTCCGTGAAACTCAGCGTCTCGATAAGTTCTTCCTCAACCAATACTTCGTATTCACCGGCAGGCAGCTCGTCCGAATATCCGGATAGGGCAAACGGGCGCGGGAAGGTCACGGTGGATCTGATTGAACGCAGCGCCATCCCCGGTCTCCGCGATGTATACGTGCCTTCCGCGCTGCAAGGGCTGCCGTATCCTGATTGCAGAGAGGTAGCCTGCATTTGCGGTCATCATACATTATCCCAGAACCGGGCGATGCGCGCTGACCCATGTTAGCGCCGCTGGGCCCTGGGCAGTGCCGGCGAACCTTGGAGCTGCCCTGATGCTTGACTCTAGAGGTTTGGACACCGGCTGATCTGCGTCAGCGCGTGCTCCAAGCGATGCGGGTATGATCGAAATAATCCGAAACATTTTGATCTTGCCAGAGGAGGCCCCGGTCAGTCGGCACGTTCGCTCCCAAGGTCCGAAAGCACTGAAAAGGAGGAAATGGTGATGCCCGCAGGTGGCATTCTTTACCCGCATAGCCCTGAGTTCGATCGGTTTTTGCTAGCTTTCGTTGGTGAGGATCGGAAGGGCAATGCTGTTACGGTACTTTCGGCCCTTGCAAGGCTAGAACTCGAACCTTGGGAAGAGGCAGATCCCGATTTATTGGATGCTGATTGCACTCATGGGCGCTCTGATGCTTGCGCGGATCTTTTATCTGGCTCAAGCGGGCTAACCTGCGTCAGTACGAAGGCGCTCTGAAATCCGTTAGGTGACATGTGTCCGCTGTGTATTTGGTTGGCATTTTTTTTGAGTACCTGAGGGGCGCGGGGAACATGGAGCTCCCCAAAAGGGCTGTATGAGTCTCGTGCTTCTTATTCTCGGACCGTCCAGGAAAGGACATTCCAATGAATGATGAAGACCAGAGTCTGGAAAACCACACCGTCAAGCACATGGCCTCCGTCAAGGCCGCTTGGGACAAAGCGCCTGAAGGTCCAAAAAGGCGACGACATTGAAACACTATGCCAAGGTATTAGTCTGGTAGCCAACAGGCGTAGCAAAGTTTGTACTCGCCCCAAGTATCACCGCAACAACAAAGGGCCGCAGGTCAATGCCGTACTATTCGGCAGGGCCGATTGCGAACGGGGTCACCACGACGGCAACAGCGTTATTGGTGACTGCTTCGGTCAGCACCAAGGACAATAGGTAGACCGCAGCAAGCGTTACAATTGGAGGCATTCCGTCTAGTGCCGGGGTTACGCTTTTGACGATCAGGCCAACGGCCCCAGAGTTTTGAAGACCTATCCCCACAATCAACATTGAGAAGATCAGGACAAGAACACCTGCGTCGATGGAACTCCAGGCCTCGTTGCTGTCGATGCACCGCAATACGAGGATGGTCGCAATGGCGATGAGAGCAAGCACACTGACCTCGGCTATCCTAGCGGCTGCAAGGACCACGACCACACACCGCGCCAGGAGAGCGAGCGGCGCTTTCTCGCGGCGGAAAGCGCGGCCTCCGGCATCCGTGATCGCTGCGAGATCGCCAGCCTCGGTCATCTGCGCAAAGCCTTCAAGTGTTCCCTCCAAAAGCAGCGTATCAGCCGGACGCAGGAGTGCCGTTGACAAGTCAGGTCCAATTGTTTCCCCGTGCCGGTGGGCGCCAACAACGCGCATGCCATAGCGAGTTGGGCAAATTCGCACACCACGACTTCGACGGGAAAGGGTAACGATAGCCTCAGCGACTATCAGGTCGATGACGGTCTCGGGGACTGGTCCTTGACGCAAACTAACTTCGCTACTTTCGATCCTACGGAGGGTGAGGAGTTCCGATGTCGTCACCTTGGCAATGATCTTGTCACTTGGCTCGAGAACGTGCTCATTCAGGCGATCGCGCTTTACCCCGGATCGCGACCGGACACCAATGATCTCCATGCCTCGCCGGTTCAGGTCAAAAATTCCGCCCATGCGCTGACCCACGCCCAGATAATCCTCCCACGGACGAAGCTCTGTGAAGAAGGCTGTTTCATTGTCTGCGCCCAGTCGTGCAATATCCCCGCGATCGGGCAAAAGAAAAGGCCCGAGCATGAGTAATGCCAAACCGCCCGTGGCTGCCGCAACCAAACCGACCGGAATAATTTCGAAAATTGAAAGGGGCTCGATTCCCGATGCCTGCGGCACACCATCAACCAGCAAATTGGTTGTATTCCCGATAAGTGTGCAAGTTCCTCCAAGAACCGCCATGTATGATTGCGGGATCAGCAGGCGTGTTGCGGCAAAAAATGAGGCTTCGCGCCAATCGAATGGCCACCGGGATTAAGACAATGACGACCGGCGTGTTGTTCATCATCAAATCTGAGGCGATTAGGTACAAAGCCAATATTTGGGCAGCTATCAGAAAGACCGAAAGGAAATCGAGTATCAACATATTGGTTTTTCCTTTCACAATGCGCAGTGGCTGGTGCTTTGGACCCGATGCAAACACACTCCTTCAGGAAAGGAGGAGGACATGCCCGAAATCTGCGAGATCGACGCCCACAGATTGCACTGCGCCGGTGCTCGAACATGACAAGGCATTTAAAACCTGCACAGGTCGTACCAGCAGTTATTTTCTTCATCTCTATCAACTGTCGCCGATCTGCAAACCTTGTTTCAGCCCGCGGATTGGACGGATCAGGACCAAACGAATTTGGTGAGCAATTCAGTCGGGATCACGGGTGTTTGCTGGTGCGAAATCCTAAGCCAATTGTCCTCATCTTGCAAATATGTGGACGCGCAGAGTGCCTCATAGATCGGCACGCCGGCCTTCTCGGCCGAAACGCGATACGCGAGCATTGCAATGCTGCCGCGAAGCGTCGTATTGCGGTCGGTCATCACAACAGATCGCCAGCCTGTATTCCGTTGCAAGTGGTCCCAGACCTGTTCGCCTTGAAGGATGCCGGGCGGAAAGGGAAAGATCATGACGGCGTTCTGTGCAGTCGTCGCGCGCGCGCTATCTAGACCACTAGTCCAGAACCTCTCCTCAAGGCTCCAAAGGAACGCGTCTTCGATCGCCGACGTGACCTCAGGTCTCTCAATCGATCGCCGGTGGTCCACGGGCGCTTGATGGGCAGAGGTCATTCGTCTGATCCTGGCGAATTGATGAACAGCATTTGTATCAGGACGAAGACGATCGCGAGTATCGTCCAGATTGCACCGCTGGACACCAAGCGACCATTGGCAACTGTCGAGCTCACCCGCGTCAGAGGAGTTACTCGTGGGCTTTCCGGAAGCAACAGGCTCAATTCCTGCGCGACGGCATTGTGGTCCTGCTTTAGCTCGGGAACGTCCCTGAATTTCGAAAGGAGGATCTCAAGCCGCGCGCAGGCTTCTTCCCGCCGCAACTTCACGAGTTCGGCGGTTTCGTTCCAGGGATCGAGGCCAAGACGTGCAAGCGCCGAGAGAACCGTCACGACATATCCGTTCCGGTCTTCGCCGACAGGTGCATAGAGAAAGCGTTCGAATTCAGGTGGGCGAGTACCCAGTGCTTTGTTTTCAGCCATCTTTATTCTCCTCTTTTATTGACGGTCAGCTCTTGACCAGTACGCACCGGGCAAAACGAAGTTCTGGACGCACACAGGTGGAGCATTTTCAGATTTAACCAATTTTACGCGATCGCTCGTCGCGGTGCCCTTACACAGGTCAGTCCAGTTGGCGGTCCAGGGGCCTTCGGTAGATTGCATTCCGGTGGCCGAGACTAACATGCGTCAGCGCCCGTCGAATGATCATGAGATACAAGGAGGGAGTTCGTTCGACCATGTAGCCCCTGGAATCTGGTGGTGAGTGACAATGGCGCGGGAAAGACCCGCAGACAGTCTGGAGGTCGGGGATGAGCACGCGATCGTCGAGATCGATGGTGACTTTTGCCAATGCGTTTGTATTGCCGGGCTACTCGGACGAGCTGGCCGCAGGCGAATATGAAATCGTCGTCGAAGAAGAGCTTTTGCAAAGCCTCAGCTTTGAGGCCTTTCGCCGGACTGCGACCTACTCGGTCGTCCATGGGAAAGGGAGCCAGATTGGTCGCACCGAACAGCGTCCAATTACCGAGAAAGACCTAGAAACGGCGCTGCGCCGGGACCGGCGCATTGACCCAGACTGAAAAATGATAGCGAGGCGGCGCTTTCTCCGCTGGAGGATTCGAAATGAACACTCCTGAATGGCTGAAACCTAGCATCTATGGGGCCGTGATCGGTGCGGTCTTTGTCGGTGTGGTTGGATTTTCATGGGGCGGTTGGGTGACTGGCGGAACCGCAGATACCAGAGCGACGGCGATGGCTCGAAACCAAGTCATAGCGGCGATGGTGCCGGTCTGCCTCGATATGGCACGCGTGGATCCGGATCGGGTTGCACATATTGACACTATTCGAAAAGCCACAACCTACAAACGCCGCGATGCCGTCATGGAGACAGGCTGGGCAACCATTCCGGGCACGGATGTTCCGGACCGTGACATCGCTCAAGCTTGTCTTGCCGGCCTTGACGTCGACAAGCCGCCGGAACGCGCGGAAAACACGGTGGAAAAGGGATGAAACATGCCACACCAAAACCGTTGGCTGAAATGGCGCTGCAGAAGCTGTCTTTTGTGATGACGATGGCCGTTCAATCAGCGGAACTGACGGGACACCCTATCCAAACTATCGAGAACGAAGACGTGCCACCACTACGAGACGAACGGCCTGAGTCGTGGCGCACCCAACAGGACCTTAACAGGGCAACTGAAACCCAAGAATAAAAGCCGATGCCATTAGGTCAGAAGGGAGCCAGTTATGACACCTAGAAAATTGCCCAAAAAGAAACCGTCAGAACGGCTTTCGGTAAGAATGTACATTCTGGCTGGTATCTTCGCGTCATTCGCATTCCCTGTGTTCGCACAATCTGCAGACGCCCTCATGCCTGAGAATGCACACTCCAGGAGTTACGGGGACGGATGGGAATGCGACCGATCCTACCGGATCGAAGACGACCTTTGCGTCGCCATTATAGTCCCTCAGAATGCTTACGCAACAAACAGGACCTATGGCAGGGGCTGGGATTGTTTGCATGGATTTCTAGAAGAAAATGGCCTGGCTTGTGTCGAAGTACCCGTACCCGAAGGCGGATATCTCGCCTCTTCAGGAAAAAGTTGGCGGTGCCTGCGCGGCTTCGTGAAAATTGACGAGACTTGCCTGGAAGTTGCAGTACCTGACAACGGGTACCTGTCGGGCGAGTCTTATGGTGATGTTTGGGTTTGCAATCGGGGCTATCGGGCCGAAGGTGAGATTTGTGCCCCAATCATGGTACCAGCCAATGCCTTTCTGAATGGATCGTCTTATGGGCAACCCTGGACATGCGAGCGCGGGTACTTCCAGCGAGTTGGCGCTTGTGAACCGGTTATTGTTCCCGAGAACGCTTACTTTGACGATGCCTCCCATGGACAAGGTTGGAAATGTGACCGCGGGTATGCGGAAACTGCCAGTGGATGCGTTTTCATAGACTTACCGGCCAACGCCCACTTGGACAGGGCCGGAAACCGCTGGGAGTGCCACCGAAATTTCCAGCGATCAAAGGGCGTTTGCGTTCTGAACAACTAACGCGAAGCCTGCTGATCCCAAATCAGGCGTCACTTCGTTGACCCTGGTGGCTTCATTGTCCCGGGTTTGGCTCGACATAGAAAGGAACAGACATGAAAACGGAAGATCATTTAGCGCAAATGAAGAGACCGGTCGCAAGAGCAGCACAGGCGCCGCCGATGGAACTCTCAATTTGTCCAGATAACCCTCCTAAGATAATCTCTTATGACGCTCCAACCGCCACCGTCTATTGTGAAGGGAATTTCGGCAAGACTGACGGCAAGACTGCAAACGGTCTAGTCCGGTTTTCGCAGGTCTTTCGTGTTCTGTCAGTAATTGACAGCACTCTAGAAGGGCGTGACAGCGGCGAGGTTCTCGATGGTATCGACAACGGCATTCCAGTGCATGGCGATCTTAGCGCGGCCATCGCTCACGAAGCGGTAGCCCCAGACACTCTGATCTATGGAATGGCACCGTCCAGTGGTACATTGTCCACGGCAGACAGAGGCGTTGTTCTGGACGCGATTTCGTCAGGCATGAATATCGTCAGTGGGCTACACGAATATCTCGGCGACGATCTCGAAATTGGCTCAGCCGCCCAGTTTGGATGTGTTACCATTCGGGACATTCGGAAGCCGCAACCTAGCAAGAACATGCGTCTGTTTGACGGCTGCGTTGCAGATGTTGAAGCGATCCGTATCGCTGTGTTGGGCACTGATTGCGCAATCGGAAAGCGGACCACGGCAACTTTGCTGGCGAATGCCCTGAATGAACGGGGGATCAAGACGGTTTTGGTCGGAACCGGTCAGACCGGCGTGATGCAGGGAGCCAAGTATGGTATTGCCTTGGATGCAGTGCCGCCTCAGTTCTGCTGTGGCGAGCTTGAGCGTGTCATTGTTGCGGCATCCGAAAAGGAACAACCAGATGTCATCCTAATTGAAGGCCAAGGCGCGCTCAGCCATCCGGCTTTCTGCACATCAGCATTCATTCTTCGCGGTAGCCAGCCACACGCCGTCATTCTGCAACACGCCCCCAAACGGACCCACCGTTGCGATTTTCCCAACATGCCGATGCCCGATCCGCGCCTCGAGATAAAACTTATCGAAGCTTTCGCCAAAACGAAAGTGATTGGTGTCACGCTCAATCATGAAGGAATGACGAACACCGAGGTGGAAACAGCCATCAGGGGCTTTTCACGCAACTTCTGTCTCCCAGTGACTGACGCTCTGCTCCGACCAGCGGCGCACTTGGCAGAGTTGGTTCTTTCTGCCTATCCCCAGTTGCGGCCATTGCCGCGTGTGGTTGCCGAATGACGACGCCGCGGATCGAAATCGACTTGTGCAAGATCCGCCAGAATACGCGCTTTCTGGTGGACCGTCTTGCTTCGCACGGGATCAGTGTGACAGGCGTGACAAAGGCTGTTTGCGGTGACCCAGCCGTCGCCCATGCCATGCTAGAAAGCGGCGTTTCCCAGTTGGCCGATGCCCGGGTCGCGAACGTAAAGCGCATGCGTTGCGCCGGCATCATCTGCCCAATATCCATGATCCGCTCTCCTTTGCTGAGCGAAATCGATCAAATCATCGAGACCTGTGAAACCAGTTACAATACAGAGATTGACGTTATCGCGGAACTTTCCGCAGTCGCGCTACGCAATGGCGAGGTGCATGGCGTTATCTTGATGATTGAGATGGGAGATATGCGCGATGGGATAATGCCAGAAGATCTTGAGCGTATCGCGACATTGGTGATGAAGATGCCTGGCGTAGCTCTCAAAGGTATTGGTGCCAACTTCGCCTGCCTGGGCAACATTGCTCCAAACGCTGATGCAATGGATGTCGTAACGACGCTCGCATACGAAATCGAGGGCGCTTGCGGCCCATTTCTTGAGACCGTATCAGGAGGCAGTTCCGCCAATTTACCTTGGGCTTTGGATCTACCGACAAAGGGGCGTATCAACGAACTGCGCCTGGGCGAGGCGATCCTGTTGGGCACCGATCCCGTTTCCGGCGAGCAGATAGATGGGCTTCATACAGATGCGTTCACTCTTGTGGTCGAGGTGATCGAAACAAAGTTCAAGACAAGGCCCTTTCCCTTGCGTCTGATTGATCCGGCTCTTTTGGCGTTGCGTCTTGTGCAGGATAGTTCCAGCAAGTCCCGTTCGGTTCTTGCTGTCGGGCTGCAGGACACGAATGTTGGCGGGCTGAGCTTTCCTACGGACATCACATTTGTCGGCGCGACGAGTGATCACACTGTCACTGAAACCTCCAAATGCGCTTTGCAGGTTGGGGCCGAAATCAGGTGTCAGTTGAACTACGGTGCGCTCATGAGGGCGATGAACGCGACCGATGTCGAAAAGGTCTTTGTCAGTGAAACAACTTGGAACGGAGCTGTGATAGAACCGGATCGTGTGCATCCAACGGTGATATAGGCCGATGAGCTCAAATTGAGGCAGCATCAAATCACGATAGAGGAACCGATCTCTTGGTAGCCCATAGTAAATCGGGTCTCCAACACCTATATGTGCACTAGCCACAAGTGAATTTTATGTTCCATCGCGAGTTCGAAATACTTGTTGGCAATCAAAGGAAAAAGCGTGTCTTTCAAGGATCTGACGATCAGAGCGGCAGCGTTGCTGAATTCGAAGGCTGCTGAAGACTCAGAAGTCGAACCCAAACTCAAACCTGCCTTCATCGGCCCGGAACAGGTCAAGTCTGACCCCAAGAAATTATGAAAATCCGGTAGGTCTGAACGGTGTCGTCACGTTAACCGTCGTTCGGTTGCCGATGATATGATTTGGACGTAGGTGACATTGATGAATTCAACATCCATCAGCTACAAGCGTCACCGATTTCCCCCTCAGATCATTACCCACGCGGTGTGGCTTTATCCCAAGCTAACCTGCGTCAGTATTGCGGGGCGGAGAAGATGAGTACATGGCTTCGTGCCTGCCGAATCTCCGGCGGCACTCATTTCCGAGCAAAATAGAAGCGCGTGAAGCGTGCGGTTCTTGAAACGAGCCGCATTGCCCAGCGTTTCCTATTCTCGGAATGTCCAGGAAAGGACATTCTAATGACGCCTGAACAAACCAATGTCACCGAGAAGATGACCTCGGTCAAAGCAGCTTGTGACAAAGCACCTGCCGGTCCCAGAAAGGATCGGGCGCTGGAACACTACCAGGCTGCCGAGAAAGCGCACGAGGCGAATAACTACGACGAGACGGACAGGGAACTCAACGCGGCTGCAGAAGAGATTATCTGACTTATCTCGTCTTATTACTGACTTATCTCGTCTTAGAAGAAAATCAGGCCGCCCAAGTTTAGCGAAGGGCGGCCTCCTTCATTTCAAAAGTGAGCCGGTCTGATCCAGATACGCCGTATCGAAACCTGAAATGGCCACCAATCCGTCATAGTCGTCGAACGTCACGCGGCCGTCCTGAAAGGTCAGCAGCCGTTTTTCGCGAAGCTGCCTCAAAACACGGTTCACATGGATGGCGCTTAAGCCGAGTGCATCAGCAAGATGGTACTGCGTCAAAGGGCAAGCGAATCCTTTCTTGCTCCCCATTCCGACCAACCTCAGCCGTTCCGCCAGTTCCAAGAAGAAATGCGCCATGCGCGAATCTGCGGCGCGTCGGCCAACCCCAACGAGGTGTTCGACGACCATGGCTTCGTCCCGTGATGCTGCCCAGAGAACGGCTGCCGCCAGGCGAGGCGTTTTCTCGAATGCTTCCAGAAGGTCGCCCCCCAGAACCTCCACCGCCTGAATGTCCGTGACCGGTTCGAAACTGTGGTCGGAGGTGCGCAGAAGGACGCTGCGCAATCCAAGAAAATCCCCTGGTATCTGGAAGTCTACGATCTGTCGGGTTCCATCCGGCTGAAGCTTGTAGGAACACACCCAACCAGCGGCCAGAATGTAAGCGGCCTGATCCGACTGCCCCTGATGCACAAGATCACGCCCCGCGGTGAAGGAACGGCGGCGCAGATGCAAACGCTTCAAAACGTCCAATTCATCGTCAGACAAGGCGACGAAGACTTGCAGCTTCCGTGTCAGCGGGCTTTCAAAGATATCCGTCATCGGGGCCTCACAAGCCGGAAAAGCTCCAGGCGCAATCGTGCAGAGACTGCTTTCGGTTAGCCCAACATAGCCTTTTTTCTGCGAAGATGCTTGTGATAAGCGAGGCCGCCCGGTCGCGCGTTACTTTAACCGTTACCTGGAAGGAAGTCACAAAATGCGTAGCGAACAGGACTTCTCGGGAATGGCGGCCCTCGCAATCTGCGAGTCGATGCTGCTGGCGATGAACGATCACAAGCTTCTCGCAGAACGTGAGATCATGGGTATCCTTCGCGATGCTGCAAAGACGCATGAAACCGCGGCTGTAACTGATGGAGAGATAGAGGCGCATCGGTCCGTGGCGGTTCTCATCAACCGGATCATTGCTAGCGGGAACTCCGTTCGGAGGCCGCCGGGATGACACATAATTTCAGCGAGATAGATATCGCCCATGCCGTTTTCGTCCAACTCGAATAACGCACGGGGCCAACAGCCCGACCAGCAGGACATGCCGGGTAGCATGGGCCACCAAGACGGTAGCATCCAAACCGACATGCAGACTGCCGGATCTGCCTCGACCGCGCGGCAAGCGCGGGTCCAGCCAGGACCCTTGCCCGTCACGGGCGGGGCACCCAGCGCGGGATACCCCTCCGGTGTAACCGGTCCAAGACAGGAAGAGGCGCGGCTGACCGCATCAGACTGGACACGAACCCTGATGAAGTACCGGCAGCCAATCCCCTCTCGCAGTATTTTCGAACTGACGGTCACGCTCGCGCCTTTCGTGGCAATATGGGCGGTTGCCTGGTGGGTGCTCTCGATCAGCACCGCGTTGGCACTGGCTCTCGCGTTGGCGAATGCAGCCTTCCTGCTCCGGCTGTTCATAATCCAGCACGACTGCGGGCATGGTTCCCTGTTCCGCGACCGGCGTCTGTGCGATTGGATCGGTCGCGTGATCGGCGTTATCACGCTGACACCCTACGACGTCTGGCGCAAGACCCACGCGATCCACCACGCCACGAGCGGAAACCTGGACCGGCGGGGCATCGGAGACCTGCCGGTGCTGACAGTCAGGGAGTACCGCGGGAAGGGATGGCCCGATCGTACGCTTTACCGCCTGTTACGCCATCCGGTTTTCCTGTTCGGGGTGGTGCCGTTCTACACGTTCTTCCTGCACAACCGGCTGCCAGTACACCTGATGCGGTCCGGCTGGCGCTACTGGTTGAGTGCGATGGCGACAAATGTTGCCATAGGCCTCACTCTGACAGTGATTGTCTTGCTGGGCGGTTGGGAGGTAATGCTGTTCGTCTTCCTGCCGACGATGCTTCTGGCCGCAATAGCCGGCATGTGGTTTTTCTACGTGCAGCATCAGTTTGAGGAAACCAGCTGGCGGCACGAGGAAGACTGGAACATCCGGGACGCGTCCCTTCACGGCAGTTCGCACTACGCTCTGCCCGGCATCCTGCGCTGGATCACCGGGAACATCGGAGTCCACCATGTGCATCACCTGGCCAGCCGCATCCCGTTTTACCGTTTACACGACGTGGTCAAGGATCACGACGTCCTGGCACAGACCAGACGCATTACGCTTTGGGAAAGCTTCCGCTGCGCGCGACTGCACCTTTGGGATGAGAAAAGCCGCAGATTGCTGTCGTTTGCAGAGGCCCGGGCACTTCCCACCTGAGCCTTGCGTAATATTGCCACTGGTCAGTGAATTGGTGCGTTGGATAGGAAACTGGGAGCACCTCAATAGGACATTTGTTGCTCCACGGACGGCCACATCTGCGTCAGTAGGGTTTCTTTCTGAGCCAGTATTGTCGGGACAATTGGGCTGATTATTCAGTTGTCGCTCTATTCAGGAAGGTGGATGCTGCGACCGGCATATCGTCAGCGGCAAAGGTATGAATGAAGGAGGGCGGACAGATTGAGCTCATGGCCGACTATGAACCCTATCTTGCGCTCGCAATTGTCATCCTTCTGTTCGCAGCATTTCTTTCCGAGCGCTTCGAACCGGACGTAACCGCTGCGGGGGCCGCCGCGCTGTTTGTCGTATTGGGGTTTGTCCCCACGAATGAAGTTCTGGCAGTGTTTTCGAACCCTGCACCCATAACGATCGCCGCGATGTTCGTAATCAGCGGCGCGCTGGTCCGAACCGGGTTTCTCGACGCACTTGCGAACAAGGTTGTCGCCGCAGGGAGCAAGCGCCCGGTCGCCGGTATAGCGGCGTTTCTCATCGCGACGCTAGTCGCCTCGGGTCTGATTAACAACACGCCGGTCGTCATCGTCCTCATACCGGTGGCCATTCGTTTGGCGCAGAGCCTGGGCTTTGCCGCGACACGCCTGTTGATTCCGCTATCCTACATGTCCGTCCTGGGCGGGACGTGTACTCTGATCGGCACGTCGACCAACCTTCTGGTGGACGGCGTTTCCCAGGCGTCTGGCTTGGAACCGTTTTCAATTTTCGAGATCACACCGGTCGGTCTGGTGGCCGCGGCCACAGGCGGTGTGGCGCTCCTCCTGCTTGGACCTGTCCTACTGCCGGACCGAAAGGATATTGCGGAACAGGGCGGCGACGATAAAGCGACTTTTTTGACCGAGGTACGCCCGCAAGAGGACTACCCGAATATTGGTCGAACGATTCATGAAATCGCCGCCCTCAGCCGAAGAGGTGTTGAAATCGTCGGCATCCGTGCGCGGTCTGGAGTCAAGAGAGAGGGATTGAGTGAACACATACTCGAACCGGGCGACAGGATCATTGCCAAGGTTGCGACATCAGAACTGCTCACCCTCAGGAAACTTGAAGGGATCGAAGTCGGGTTGCGCCAGGGGCCAGAGGCCGAAAACACCTCGGAGCTGATCGTCGCCGAAGCTATCGTGACGCTTTCACGCCGAAGCCGCGGAGTGCGCATTGCCCAGCTTGCCATGGGGCACCGATACGGCATGCGTGTTCTTGGCGCCCACCGACATGGGGAAGTGCTTGGACCCGACCTGTCGACGGCGCTTTTGCGCCCCGCCGATACACTGCTTTTGGAAGGAACGCCTGAAGGCTTTGCCCGAATGACCGAGGCGGGCGATCTTGCCGCGATCACAGATGCCGGGGGGCGCGCCTTCCGCCGCGGGAAAGCGCCGCTAGCTCTGTTCGCGCTTTTCGCGGTTGTGGCGCTCGCCGCAGCCGGGTTCGCCGAGATCAGCGTGCTTGCCCTTGTCGCGGTCGCTGCCATCCTCGTGCTCCGGTGCATCGACAGCGGCGAAGCCTGGGCGTCCATCGACGCCAGCGTCCTTGTGCTGATCTTTTCCATGCTAATCGTCGGAAGCGGTATGCAGAATGCAGGAGCTGTCAACCTGATCGTGGAGACATTGGTGCCGACTCTCGTAGAGTTGCCCCTAATTGTTACGCTCGCTGCGATCTACATACTGTCTTCGGCGCTCACCGAGGCGGTTACCAACAACGCCGTTGCCGTCGTCGTTACACCTCTCGCGATCGGTGTTGCGGAACAACTCGGTGTCGACGCAAAGCCGTTCGTCGTCGCTGTGATGTTTGGCGCAAGTGCAAGTTTCGCCACTCCGGTCGGCTATCAGACCAACACATTGGTATATGGCGCAGGGAACTACAGGTTTTCCGACTTCCTCAGGATCGGCGTTCCGATGAATCTTATCGTCGGCGCAGCCGTGGTCGGGGTGATCCCGGTATTCTTCCCATTCTAGGGTATCCGGTCTTGATCTGCGGTACTTGTAGCGCATTTTGCGCGCGCTGCATGAATTGTCAGCAGGAGCAGCATGAGGATCCCGACCGTTGCGGCAATAGCTGATCCTGAGAGAATTCCAAGCTTTGCGGCATTCAGCGTCGCCGGATCGAAGGCCAAACCCGCTATGAACAGCGACATCGTGAAACCGATACCAGTTAGAAACGAGCCGGCCAGAATTAACGGCCCCGACAGGCCCGGCGCTAACACTGCCAGGCCCAATCGGACAGCTAGCCAGCTGAACCCGAAGACGCCGATCGGTTTTCCTAACACCAGGCCGACAATTATCGCTAAGGAGACCGGTTGTTCGAAATCGGCACCCTGAACCGTGATGCCGGCATTTGCCAGCGCGAAGATCGGCATGATTGCAAAGCCGACCCAAGGGTGCAGCATTGTCTCGAGCCGTTCGACTGGCGAGAGTGCCTCCGTGACCGCTCTGCTTGCTTGACGCAGGTTATGGCGGGTTGCGGTACCTCCCTGCTGCCGATAGCCGGCCGGAACGGCGCGTAGGCGCCCAAGGATTGCATGCAGCCGGGCATCGCTTACCCATATGCGCGTCGGCGTCATAAGGCCCAGAATGACCCCTGCGATGGTCGCGTGAACGCCGGAGGCGTCGATGCATAGCCAGACTGCCGCACCGAGCAGAAAATAAACCGGGACACTTCTGATCCCGACGCGCGAGGCGCCTGCGACGATACCAATTCCCAGCAGACCCAAACCGAGCGCCGACCAGTTCAACGCTTCCCCGTAACCGAAGGCGACTACGAGAATTGCGCCGATATCGTCAAAAATGGCCAGAGAAAGAAGGAACAGACGCAAGGTGGACGGGATCCGCCTTCCGAAAAGCGCCAGGCACCCAATCACGAACGCCGTATCGGTTGCCATCACGGTTCCCCAGCCGTGCGCCCCGGGCTGCCCGGACATCAACAAATGATAGAGCGCGACCGGCACCACCATGCCGCCCAAAGCGCCCGCGAACGGCAGGGCGGCCTGTCGCGGGTTTTGCAATTCGCCCAGTACGATCTCGCGCTTGAGCTCCAGAGAAAGCACGAAAAAGAAGAGGGTCATCAGCCCGTCGTTGATCCAGTGTCGCAGCGAGCGGGTGAAATCGAACGAACCGAATGTCAGGCCAATAGGGGTCTTCCAGAAGCCCAGGAAGCCTTCTTGCCAAGGCGAGTTTGCCAGCGCCAAAGCCAGCAGAACAGCCAGGAACAGGAGCCCACTCGCGGCCGCTTGGATCTCTAGGAAGCGTGCGAAGGGTTTTGTTATTCTATCGGCGGGCTCTTGGGGCAGGCTTTGATGATTGTCTATCATGGGACAACTACGCCAATTCGGGTGAAAAGAGACTACGCCATTGAAGCGTGGACGCAATGACCACGTGGATCAATGTCTGGCTATGCAGGAGCCATCCACGCAGGATATTCACCAGCAGGTTTTTCAGTTTCTGAGAAACAGACAATGCGGAAACGGTTGATTAGGCTTCACAAATTAAGGAACAGGTTAGCATCCGGCATTCATGAAGCCCCGGAGTTGGTTCTTTGTCATTTCCCCGCGAACGGCTCCGAACAATAGCTGGATCGTCACCAGAAGTCGTTTGTCAGACTTCGGTGCTTCGGCTCTTTCCTTGAGCCAGCTGTGACTTTCCAAAGTTCAGTCCGCTTCACTCAGAATTTTGAAACCAGCGGTCAATAGATGCGTGGACATTTCCTCGGGTGTCGCGAGATGACTGATCGAAGGTTCTGAAGCCTAAGGTGCCGGATACAAAACTCACCGCCTTCTCCCTGCAAAATGTCATAAATTCTAAACCTTGCGCCGGATTTGAGAAAACGTCGCGCCTCGGCATAGACCGTAGCCTTTTCCGGGACGTTCATAGCGACGTGAACTGGAACCGCACCATCGAAATGGCTGTCGGGAAAAGAAAGGTCTGTTGAATCACCCTGAAGGAACACGGTTTTGTCGCTCAAGTTGACCCCTTCCGAAATCTCGTTTGCCGCATCGTATAACTCTTGCGTCAAATCCAACTTCCTTGGCCGGTATCTTCGATCCGAAGACTTCCACCGCGCGAAACGCGAAGGGCTGGTTCAGACGTCTGTATCAGCAAGCGCCCGGTATACGGTCATTCTTGAAATCCCTAGTTCACGCGCGATCTGGGCTTTTGCGGTGCCCTCGCTCGCCAATCGCCGGATTTCCTCATCATCTACGGATTTCCGCCGCCCCTTGTAGACACCTTTACCTTTGGCGGTGTCGATCCCAGCACGCTGACGGTCGCGGATAAACTTCAGCTCCATATCGGCGACCATACCGAGAACGGTGATGACCATGCGACCCATATCTCCGGCGGTGGTTACGTCCGGTTCAAGAACACGAAGTGATGCGCCCTTGGCGTCCAGCTCATATACCAAGTTCAGCACGTCACGCGTGGAACGACCGAGGCGATCTAGGCGATGCACAACCAGCTCATCCCCTTCGCGCAGAAATTCTATCACTGTAGCCAATTCAGAACGGTCATCACGGGAAGCACCAGAGACTGTTTCGGATCGAACGATCTCACAGCCTGCTGCTCTCAGCGTGGCTTTCTGGATATCAAGATCCTGGCTTGATGAGCTGACGCGAGCATATCCAATCTTGGGCATAGCAAATTGTCACATTAGGGTGGTTCCCACTCTGATAATGTAACAATATGCTGTTGACTACTCATTTGTGACATCTTGGCGTGCCACATCACCCTGTCTCCTGCGGGTGTACCCTTTTGTGACGCACGGATCAGGCGGCCATTGCTCCGAAGTCGATCCGCTTGTGTAGGTCAACATCGAACCGGCCATAGGGATTGATGTGGGAATAGATCAGTGGCGTGAGACCGTGGTAATCCCGCTCAGACAGGCGGGTTGCCCATCCCGGTTCTGACAACACGGATTGCACCATGCGCGTGTTTACATAGACAAGGGATGCCTGAAGCAGATGCAAAGCATGGGCGGAGATTTCCTGATCGGCAATCCGGTTGCTGGAAATCTCGCCGCCTTTGCCAAAGAACACGAAACCATTGGCGCTGTTCCAGTTCTCCACCACATTCAGCCCTTCATGAATCTCGCGGCGGAAATCCTCGGATCGAAGATAACGACATAGAAAGATGGTCTTGATCGCTCGCCCGAGCTCAGCGAGAGCCTTATAAGTTGGATGCATCACATCAGCGCGGGCGAAACGACGCAGGATGGCTTCCGGATCGGCCGTGCCGTGCTGCATGGCCGAAGCGTATTTGACCATTTCGTCGTACTGTCTTTCGATCTCGGCCCAGTCAACAGTGCCGGACAGGATCGGTAGCAGGTTGGGCAGTTGTCCCCGCATTGCGGAATTCGGTAAGGCCAGCTTTTGTCGGGCGATGGCCTTCAGACGCGGGGCCAGTTCGAATCCAAGAAGATGACAGAAGGCGAAGCCGATGGCACTTTGGCCGTGGCTATCAACATACTGGCGCTGGATCTCCATGTCGGTGCAATGGCGCAGAACCCCTTCGATCATCGCGGCCACTTCGGATGATGAGCAGCGTTTCAGCTGGGAATAAATACAAGTTGCCTGCCGTTCTACATGCCAATAGATCATGACACCGCGCCCGCCATAGCGTGCGTGCCATTCGGTCATCAGATTGCGATCCCAGGCTCCGAACTTGGTGGAATCCGCCGCGCAGGCGGTTCCCGCATTGCCCCAAACTGACGGATTGCGAACCGCCAACGTGGCATCTGCAACCTTGGCCGCCGCTGCCCGAAGAGACGCGGGATCGACGTAGCGGCGACGGATATGCAACAGCTCATCATAGCTGATTTCCGGCGTGCCAGCAGCTACACGTTTCAAACCGGCATTGGTGCCCAGGCCGTAGAGGCAAAGCAGCAGGCGTTGATCCCGAATATTACGCGGCAGTGCTTCCCGGCTGGCCGACGTTTCAAATGCTCCCAGAAAGCCTGTGTCCAGCGCGGTTTCCTTCAGCGCATCCAGCAGCCCGGTCATGGGCCACCGTCGACTAATCTCTGATTTAAGGCCGATCAATCCTTTTGGTTCTGGTGCCGGGGTGAAAGGTGTAATGCTAATGCGGTTGTCGCCAGACCAGCGCAGGCGCGCCTTGTCATTGCTGGGCAGCGAGGCGTTGAGTTGGCGCAACTCATACTCCAACTGGGATGTGTCGCAAACTTTTTGTCTGGATTGACGAGCCCGCAGGTTCCAACGTTTGTTCTCGTCGAATAGTTTTTTTAACAGGTTGTTTGAGCATGATCTCATTGAAGGGCTGTCATTTCCCCAAGGATGCAGTTTTGTACGCTGTTTACTTCTATCTGCGGTACACTGTGTCCTATCGGGATTTGGAAGCGATCATGGCTGAGCGCGGTGTGCGAGTGGACCATGCCACATTGAATAGGTGGGTTGTGAAATACTCGCCGATCGTCGCAGCTCGTGCGCAATCAAAGAAGCGTCAAACGCTGAGTTCATGGCGCATGGATGAGACCTATATTCGTGTTCGCGGCAAATGGATGTACCTCTATCGGGCCGTCGATAAAGCTGGGAATACTCTTGATTTCATGCTGTCCGAGCGCAGGAACCGTCCAGCAGCAGCCAGTTTCTTTGCCAAAGCGCTGTCGTCAAATGGAATCCCGAGCAAGATCGTCATCGACAAAAGCGGTGCTAATGCGGCAGGCATTCGAGAGGTGAACAGGATCCTGAAGCGGTTCGGCTGCCTAGCCAAAATCCAAACGGTCAGGTCCAAGTATCTGAATAACCTGATCGAACAAGATCATCGATTTATCAAGCGTCGCGTACGGCACATGTGTGGGTTCAAATCGTTCAGTTCCGCATCAGCTACTTTGGACGGCATAGAGGTCGCCAACATGATCCGGAAGCGGCAATTCCCCAGCAATACGACGTCTGGCTTCCAGCTATTCGCCGAGATCGTAGGATAGGTGTGTCCAGTAAGTCGCTGACTTTGGCCGCTCCAAATGTTTGCGACACATCCGGCGCTGATGGGTATCCTTGTAACTATTGTCATGACCCGGATTCTTGGTCTTGCTCAGTTTGGTCTTTTCTCTTTCGGTCTGGCCGTGGCTACCGGGCTTGCGATTCCGACGAAAAACGGCGTAACAGAGCTTGTCGTGCGCGAGGTTTCCCGAGCGGCTGCCGCAAACGATCCAGCAAAACTGCATGGCGTTTTACGTTGGGTTCTCCTTTTCAGCGCGTTCTATTGCGCCGTGGTCGGTGGAATCGTTGCGTTCGTCGCCATAACGTTCTTCCCGGCCAGTGATCTCGCGTTTTCAATTGCCATTTCAACACTGCTGTTGCCCGGGTTCTCCTTGATTGGAAACTGGTCCGGCGGTTTGCGCGGCTTGGGAAAGCCAGTGGCAGCGCTTTTTCCCGATACGGTGCTGCGTCCGGTCATTCTGATCATAATTTCACTCATCCTCAACGTATTGCTACCCGGAGCGATGACGGCAACCCATGCTACCTTAGCAATGGTTGCAGCAGTGTCTTTGTCAGCTGCGCTTAATCATTACCTATTTTGGCACAAAGTTCCTGCCGCGCTTGCTGCTACTGGGAACGCGAAGATTGAACATCGTGCGTGGCTACGATCTGCCCTACCATTTACTGCTATCGGCGGCGTGCAAGTAGCGACAAGGCAGGCAGATCTGATCCTACTTGGGCTCTTGGTCGGGGAAACGGCGGTTGGCATCTATCGAATAGCCCTGCAAGGTGCAATGCTGGTGGCTTTTGGATCGCAGGCGGTGAATGTTGTGCTGGCCCCGCGTATGGCGCAGCTGCGCGAAGGTCGAAACCAGGACGAGTTAGTCGTCCTACTGCGTACCAGCATCGTATTGTCGCTTTGCGTGGCGGTGCCAGGGCTGCTGATTTATGCGGCCTTTGGCGAACAGATATTAGCCTTACTCTTTGGAACAGATGCCGTTGCTGCACTTATCCCCCTGTTGATCCTTTCGGCCGGCAATACTTTGGCTATGCTAAACGGCGCCGTCATCCCCCTGCTCAATATGACTGGCAACGAGAATCGTACTCTCATGTCGTTTGCACTGGCATTGGCGTCTACCATCGTGCTGAATTTGGCACTCATTCCGTTCTATGGGACGAACGGCGCTGCCATGGCCGCATTCCTGGCCATCGTTGTCTCAAGTCTTGCACTGCGGCACGCAGCGATCACTAGTCTTGCGATTGATCCGCCTACCACTCTTTTCAGACAAAGGGCTCCTGAAAATGATCACGCCTAAAAACCCAAAACCTACTGCGCTTGTGGTGGGTCCGATGAAATGTGGCACAAGCTGGATACACGAGTATTTCGAAAGTCGCAGGGACATCTGTCTTCCAAGTGGCGTCAAAGAGACGTTTTACTACGACAGGTACCATCACCGTGGGTTGGCATGGTATGAAAGACACTTTAGGCATTTCGCCCCCGACCAAAATGTCGCAATCATCGAAGTGGGTCCTTCGCTCTTTCATGCCTCCGGCACCGCCGCCCCGAAGATTTTCGAAGAATTAGGCGATATTCCGATTGTTGTGACTCTGCGCGATCCGGTAAAGCGGGCATGGTCGCATTACCAGCATATGGCCCGTGGCTACACAAAGCTTCCCGTGCATCAAGCCGTGCAAAAGTTTCCTGAGATCATCGAAGCAAGTCGGTATTCTAAGCACCTTCCAATCTGGAAGGCGCATTTCAGCAGGGTCACCGTTCTACAACAATCAGATCTTGCCGAAGATCCTGACGGTTATGTAAAGACACTTTCGAATGGGCTAAGTTTGCCGATCAAAGACGCTGGAAATATGGCTGAGCGGCGTGTCAATGAGGCGACGGCGCCCAGATCTTATGTTCTCGCGCGTATTGGGCGTTATGGTGCTCGTGCACTACGGTTCATTGGGCTTTACTCGGTTGTAAACGCGCTCAAAAGTGCTGGCCTTAAATCGGTTTTTTTTAGTGGCGGCAAAACGGCGAAGCTGGCTGCGACCGACAGCGATTTGAATTTCCTCGAAGAGTTGCTGGCATCTGAACGGCAGTTCGTGTCTTCGTACGTCGAGGGCACGAATTTGAAGTGATGTGTCGGCCGTGCTTAAAATTGGTTCATTGCTCATTGTATCGCTTCTGAATTGGGCAATACAGTCGCCTTCGCCTGACCAGATCTCCAGAAACTGCTCCAGCGTTCTGTTGACCATTAAAGCCCGGTGAGAGGAACAGCCAAAGTCATTGCGGCATTAATATGCTTCAGAGACAAGTGGGGCAGCTGAACCAGTGTTGGGCCAATATAGCTAGAACCATGAGTTTAATGAGTGTCGGCACCAAGGCCTCAAAAACAACCCAAGCCAGCCCGTTCAGGGGTTTACCGGCAAATCCATGTTGTGTTTCTTCTTAGGTATCGGCCGTTAGTTGCTGTAATATTTGTTGGCATACCCGCCGTATGAATAGCCGTAGTGCTTGGCGCTGCGAGCGTTGATCTGGCCCAAAACAAGACCGGTCAAGCGCTGGTTGTCAGTGTGGAAAAGTCGCATAGCTTCGGTGACATCCTGCTCGGAGGTGGCGTTCCATTTGACCGTCAACAACACTGCATCCGCATTGCGCGCAATCAGCCGAGCGTCAGATACCAACAGCGTCGGCGGCGTGTCGATCAAAATTATATCGTATATCTCACGCATCTCTTCCAAAAAGAGCCGGAATCGATCCGAAGCAATTAGATCCGCCGCATTCGCCGCAGTCTTCTCGCCAGCCAAAACATCGCAACCCAATAGCGAGTCATTAAAGATCGCCTCTTGCGCCTTTACATCCCCAGCCAGAACCGAAACGATCCCCTTCTTCGGCGCTTCCTGCAACTGTGCCGTCATCGTCAGGCGGCGGATGTCACCTTCAACCAGCAACACCTTCTTGCCGATTCCGACAAAGTTTTGCGCCAATGCCATAGAATTTGTCGTCTTGCCTTCTTCCGGCAACGAAGATGTCATCACGACAATCTGCGGTGGGCGGTCCACATTGGACAACATCAGCGAAGTGCGCAAGTTACGCACTGCCTCGGCTGCAGCGGAAGAGGGTTTGTTGACAAGATATTCCAGAACCTTGCGGCGCCCGCGAACGGGAAAAACCGGGATTTGGCCCAAAACACTGTACCCGGTTTTGCGCTCCATCTCGTGCGCCGTGCGATAACCTTTGCGCCTTGTTTCGTTCAGCACAACAATAGCAGCACCCAACAAAACGCCCATAATGGCTGAGAAAGCAAGGATCACCGGTTTTCGCGGTTCCGATGGATCGCTGGGGACTACGGCGCGTGACAATTGCCTGCTATCCGCTTTCTGAATTCCTTCCTGCGCGGCTGTCTCTTTCAGGCGTGCCAGGAAATATTCGTACAACAACCGGACCGCTTCTGCCTCGCGCCCCAGTTGTTGCAGCATGATCAAGTCTGCATTCTGCAGCGCGATACGCTCGCCCAACTCCTGAGATGATTGCGTCAAAGCCTGAACTTGTTGGGTCGCGCGCCCCGCCTCAAGCTCAGAGCGCGCAAGCAGGCGCTCAAAGGCGGTGTCAAACGCGACCTCACCCGTGTCGGATGCGTTGATCTGCGAGAATATGCGTTGTAACTGCGGGTCCTGGCTGGCTTCGACCTGGGCCGCGCGGCTATCAGCAGCTTCAAGTGCTTCATATCGCGCCTGGGCCGAGGCGCGAGTTGCTTCAGCCGAAATGCTACGTTCGCGCAAATCCTTAAGCTGAACTTCCTGTAACTGAAGCGCTTCAGGTGAGATCAACGCTGTTGTTGCATTGAAATCATTGAACTGCGCTTCGGCAGTTTCTAACTCAACTTGCAACTCGGCCACGCGCACGGTCAGCCATGCAGTAGCATGTTCCGTGGCTTCAAACTTCACTTCGATCTGGTTCAGGATGTAAAGCTCGACAATAGTGTCGGCAATCAACGCAGATTTGCGCGCCTCTTCGGTCTCGACCGTGACCGTAAAGACCAAGCTTTGCCGCACGTTTTTCACCGAAACCTTTTGCAGAATGGCCGAAACCACACCGTCCCGAATTTGCTGCTCGGCTATATCCTCGGGCACCTGTTCGCGGTCGCTCCCAACTCCAAGCAAGGATTTGATAAACTGCTTGACCCCGTCTAGCGCGGATACAGGTTGAAGCGCGGCGTTGAACTCGGGGTCCGATACCAAGTCCAGCTTGTCTACAACCTTGGCCATCAGGCCGCGCGACTGAAGAACTTGGAGCTCTGAATTGACCTCAACCGTATCTCCGGCAAGACCGCCCACCACGCTTTGAAGATCAACGACGCTGGCCTGTTCGGTTTCCAATATGACGACGGCTGTGGACCGGTATAGCGGAACAGAGGCCACAAACGCGTAATACGCGCCAAACAAAATTGCAGCTGTGGTGCACAGGGCAATAATCCACTTATCGCGCCACAAAATGCCGGCTAAAACTCCAAGGTCGATCGTGTCTTCTTCGACGTGTCGTTTATCGGGGTACGCCCGGATTTAGTCGCTGCGTCGTGTATCGGAGTTTGCTTCATATCAAGCTTAATGTCCCTGATGCCAAATATACGCAAAGCGCCTGCGCTTGCGCTCTCTACATGGCTGCGAAGCATAAATAAAGATCTCTACATGCTTTGGTCTAGACACTCAGAAACACGGCAGAAATTACCGTTTAAGTGATGCTATATCTCTAAGAAATCCACGCCGAATTAGACATGCAGCATCCATCGACACCATCTTGAGGTAGATGCTGCCATTGTACCCAAAGAACCATCGGCGCAACCTGTTTCCCAGCGGAATTGCGACGGTTCTCTCGGTCTTCGTCTGAGTAACTGAAGCACATGAAAAGACCGAAGACCAAGCCGCGCTTACTGCCCGGACATATCGCGGGCTGTTCAAAGATTACAGCGTCGCGGTCCAGACCCGGTAACGCCCCTGCCCCGTTACCTCTCGGATCAAGCCGCGCCCCATAAAACGGTCGATATTGCGTTGCACCGCAGCGCGCGAAGCCTGCGTCAGGTCCTCGGCAAGCGGCGCCGACACCATGGGCCATGCGGTCAGCGCGTCGATCAGGCGCGGTGGCGTGCGACCGCTCAGGTCACTTGTCGCCTCGCGGGCACGCTGATCCCAGGCGCTGACCCGATCCAGGTGCAACAAGGCCGCCAAAATCGACTGCCCTGCCCCTCTGATCCAGGCTGAGAGTTTCTCCTGCGGCTCACCAACCCCGCGCAACGCCCCCGGACCCGACAGCGCCAACGGCATGAAGATCGCCCCACCCCGCCCCATCGACGCAGCATGTCGGGCTGCAATGATCGCTGCCTCAGTGTCCTGACCAACGCCTTCTGACAGGGCGCGCCAGGCATGAAACCCGATTGCGGCCTGCGTGACGGGATGCAAGCCTTCTGCGTTCTGCATAATCTCAGCCAAATCGGCGATCGCCTCTGGCATGTCTTCGATGCCCTGTGACATGCGATCAAGAAATGCGGTCAGGCCAGTGGCCCAGCCGTCTTCTGCCGGGCCAGCCCCCGCCGTCAGACGGCGCACGGCCCAGCCTGCCCGGAACATCGCCTGGACATCATCGCCGGTTGCGCCAATCCGTAATCCGACCCACAATGCAAGCCGGTCGACACCGATCCTATCCCCTGTCCACCAGCCCAGATCAGACACATCCATCAGCGCCAACCGGTGTCCCCACCCTGTCGGCCCTGCGCGCAAACGTTCGTCCAACGCCCCAAACGTGGCCGCCAGTTCCGCCAGTTCATAAGACAGCTCGGCCTGCGCCGCGCGCCAATCCCTTGGGTCAAACAGAAGACGGCGATCGACTGCCGGACCGGGGGGCAGAAATACGCCCTGTGCCATACCTTCATCGGGAGGGAGGAACCAAAGATCATCTTCCTCAGCCGGGTCGATGTCATAGATGCTGGGAGGACCGATCGCGTCGTCGTCCTCATCCGGGTCCGGCATCACAGGTTTCATCGTCATGCCCGCTATATTTCGGACATTTCGTGCGGTTCACAAGACGTATTCCGCCCTGCCCCCCGGTCAACCTGCGAATGTTGTGGTCAGAATGTTCAGTTGCTGGTCAAGATCGGTCTGCTTGCTGCTGCCGATTAGCATATAGCCATATCCATCCTGCGCCCATGTCGCAGTGGCAACACCACTTATCGCCGCAAGTTTGACATCCTTTGCCGGCGCACCTTCCCCCTGGCGGATCACACAGAAGGCCAGCGGCTGGCCCTGATCATCCGCAAAAACTACCTGGATCAGAGGTTTTCCCTTAAAGGACAGTACCTGAGCGCGCTTCAATTCCAGCCCGGGCAGCGTCTCAAGTGTGTCCCGGTTAAGCGATCGGCCCAACTGTGCCTCAGCCCGCGCAAATTGCGCATCCAGCGCAACCGGAGAACTGTCCAACGATTCAATCGTGTCCGGCGAATAAAGCGACTGATAGATTGCTGCCTGTTCGGCCCAACCCATTGGCTCTGGCCGTGTCGCCCAGAAAGTTGCGGACACGGCCACGACGGCAACCGACGCGGCAACTGCCATCAAGCGCCAGAGACCGCCTGAGGTGTCGGCCGTACTGACCGGCATTGGCTGCGGCAATTCAATCTTCGGCTCATCCGCAGGGATGTTGTCAAACACTGATTGCACCACAGATGCCAGCGGGTCCAGTGTCATCAGGCGTTGTTCCAGTGCAAGATCGGTTTCGATCGCCGCTTCGATTGCGGCGGCCTCGGCCGCATCCGCATTGCCTTCCAGATACGCCCTCAGCGTCTCGTCGGAAAACTTCATTTGCCACTCCGTCGAACGGTGTCTGCCGCATCATGCTGCATCACGTTTTTCAGTTTTTGCCGGGCGTTGGACAACCGGCCCATGATAGTGCCTATTGGCACCTCCAGCAACGCGGCGGCTTCGCGGTAGCTGTATCCTTCAACAAACACAAGCATGACTGTCTCCCGCTGCGCTTCTGGCAACTCCATTACTTGTGTAAACACCTCAGCGGCGAAAATATTCGTTTCTGAATCCGGTCCGGTCGCAACCAATTCGGCCTCGGGCGTTACGGACAGCGCCTGGGCCTTACGCACCGAGCGTGCGCGCACCTCATTCAGCCAGATCGAGCGGCAGATCGTCATCAGCCAACTGTCCAGCCGATCATACGACGTAACCTGATGATGACGCTCCAACGCACGCAGACACGTCGATTGCAATAAATCATCGGCAACATCCGACGCCCCCGAAAGTGCAAGACCAAACCGCCAGACCCGTTTGGAATGCGTCTGGATTGCGCCGCGCACGGCCTGTTCGGAGGAAATATCGGGACTCATCGAATAAATCGCGACCTGTGTGTGTTTGCTTTTCACGGACCGGGCCCGCGGGGTCAGGACTGACATAACCCGAGGAGGAAAGAAATGAAACTTCTGTTGAAGGCAGTCACGATTGCGTCGGCAATTGTTGCAACCCCGGTTCTTGCGCAAACTTGGACGCTGGACCCTGAAGGCTCGCATCTGGCCTATGGTTCGATCAAAAAAGACACCGTGGGCGAGGTAAACTCTTTCACAGGCCTCTCCGGTCAGGTTGGACCCGACGGGAAAGCCGATATTGAAATTGACCTTTTGTCGGTGGAAACCAATATCGACATTCGCAATGAACGTATGGTCGAATACGTGTTCCAAAAAGCGGGTACAGCTTCACTGACGGCGCAGTTCGACATGGCAGATGTAACGGCCCTGAGCGTTGGCCAAACCACGATTGTCGATGTCGATGCGATGCTTTCGTTGGCAGGCACAGAAGTAGCGTTTGATGCCGAGATGTTTGTGGCGCGCCTGTCTGAAACATCCGTCTTGGTTTCAACAAATGACATGGTGTTCATCAGTACAGAAGATGCAGGCGTCGATGCTGGTGTGGAAAAGTTGATGGAATTGGCCGACCTGCCCGGCATCACCCGGACCGTACCCATCACAGCGCGTCTGATATTCAACCTGGACGAAAAGACAGCCCAAGCCGAACCTGCCGCCACCGCCGTAACTGCTGCGGTTGCTATCGAAGGTGACGTCAAAGCAGGTAAGAAGGTGTTCCGTAAATGCAGCGCTTGCCACAAGTTGGACGAAAACCGCCATACGGTGGGCCCATCGCTTCACCGCATTATCGGCGCTACGGCGGGTCAAGCTGACGGATTTAAGTTCTCGGAACCTCTAAAGGGGTCGGGTATCGTCTGGACAACCGACACCCTGACCGCCTTTCTGGCGGATCCCAAAGGCACAGTTCCCGGCAACAAGATGCAGTTTCGCGGCCTGAAAAAGGAATCCGATATCGTGAATGTGATCGCCTATTTGCAAGCCGAAGCACAGGGTTAAACCTGAACCAATCCAATAAAGCGGGTTCCCTTTACACGTACCGCCACGCTATCCCTTGTCTGACCTCAGACAAGGGAGACGCGCGGCATGAGCGACACGGTCAAACTGACACTGGACGAGATCCGAAACCTCAGCCTGTCCATCCTGACCAAGTCGGGGTTTGGCCCGGAACACGCGGCCGCCATTGCCGATGTATTGACGACCTGCCAGGTCGACGATTGCCAATCTCATGGGTTGTTCCGCCTGTTCATGTGTAATGACACCATGAAGACCGGCAAGATTGACGGGCATGTGGCCCCGGCTCTTGCGCCTTCGGATAATGCCATTGTTCGTGTCGATGCGCGCGGAGGCATGTCTTTGCTGGCTTTTCGCGAAGCATTGCCTGTGCTGATCGAAAAGACCCGCACCCACGGCATCGCTGCAATGGCAATCAACCGCTGTTTTCACTTCTCGGCCCTTTGGCCCGAAGTGGAAAGTCTGTCTTCAGAAGGTCTGGCCGCGATGGCGATGGTGCCCAGCCACAGCTGGGTCGCACCGGCTGGGGGCACTCGGGGTAGTTTGGGTACGAACCCGCTGGCTTTCAGCTGGCCGCGTCAGGGCAAAGACCCATTCACGTTTGATTTTGCCACCAGCGCCTTTGCCCGTGGTGAGATTGAGCTTTATCACAGGGCGGGTAAGCCCCTGCCCGAAGGCGTCGCCATAGACAAATATGGAAATCCGACCACTGATCCGCAGACCGCGATGGAGGGGGCGATGCTCACCTTCGGCAGTTACAAAGGCTCGGCCTTGTCGATCATGATCGAGCTGTTGGCCGGTCCGTTGATCGACGACCTGACCAGCCTGGAAAGCATGGAGTTTGCCGAGGGCCAAGGCGGCGCGCCCTATCACGGCGAGATCATTCTGGCTTTTGACCCCGCCCAGTTCAGCGGTGGTCGTGCCGCAGCAAATGATGAGCGCGCCGAACGCTTGTTTGCCGACATCGTCGATCAGGGTGCGCGCCTGCCGTCGCAAAGACGTTTTGCTGCTCGCGCACGCAACACCGCCCGTGGACACGTTGAGATCGCGAAAACCCTGTACGAAGATTTGCTGGTTTTGGCCGAATAGGTGTAAGGCCCGCGATCTTCTCTTTCCCTTAGCGGTGCGGCTGGCTAAGAAGTTCCTCCCAATTGAATTCAGGAGGCCCCCTTGGACCGCATCGCCCGCACCATCGCCACCGAAATCAACGCCCGCGCCGAACAGGTCGGTGCAGCGGTAAAATTGCTGGACGAAGGGGCCACGGTTCCATTCGTGGCGCGTTACCGCAAAGAGGTGACTGGCGGGTTGGATGACACGCAACTTCGAACTTTGTCGGACCGTTTGACCTATCTGCGCGAACTAGAGGCGCGGCGCGCAACCATCCTGAGTTCAATCAAGGATCAGGACAAGTTGACCGACGAGTTGGCGAAATCCATCGCGCAGGCAGACACCAAAGCCCAACTGGAAGACATCTACCTGCCCTACAAGCCCAAGCGCCGCACCAAGGCGATGATTGCGCGCGAAAACGGGCTGGAACCGCTTGCCGATGCAATCCTATCGAACCGTTCCACCGATCCCGAAAGGCTGGCACAGGGTTACATTAGTGATGCGGTTCCCACAACAAAGGACGCATTGAATGGCGCGCGGGACATAATCACTGAACGGTTGACTGAAAACGCCGCCCTTCTGGGTGAATTACGGAATTTCATGCAACGCGAGGCCTTGCTGACCTCGAAAGTGATCGAGGGTAAACAGCAAGAAGGCGCCAAATTCAGCGACTACTTCGATCATTCGGAGCTTTGGGCCAAGACCCCATCGCACCGCGCCCTGGCAATGTTACGGGCTTCGAAAGAGGGGATCGTGACGCTGGACATCGCCCCCGAGCCCGAGGCTGGCGCCGCGCGAGCCGAAGCTATGGTGGCTGCTCATCTGCAGACACGCAGCGATGCACCCGGTGATAAATGGCTGCGGAAAGTTGCCGGCTGGACGTGGCGGGTAAAACTGTCCCTTGCGATGATGGTCGAGCTGATGGCCGATTTACGCAGCCGTGCACAAGACGAAGCAATTCATGTTTTTTCCCGCAATCTCAAAGACTTACTGTTTTCCGCACCTGCCGGCGCGCGGGCTACCTTGGGGTTGGACCCTGGAATCCGAACCGGCGTCAAAGCCGCAGTCGTTGATGCAACAGGCAAGGTGGTTGCGACGGAAACCTTGCACCCATTCCAACCCAAGAATGATTTGCGCGGATCGCGGGCGGCGATCCTGCGCTTGATCTCAGCCCATAAGATTGACCTCATCGCTATCGGCAACGGCACGGCGAGCCGCGAGACCGAAAAGATGGTTGCCGACACGTTAAAACTGCTGCCAAAGGGCGTCAAAGCCCCAACCAAGGTTGTCGTTTCAGAAGCCGGAGCTTCGGTCTATTCGGCATCAGAATTGGCCGCGCGTGAATTTCCAGACCTAGATGTATCGCTGCGTGGCGCTGTTTCGATTGCCCGCCGCTTGCAGGATCCGCTGGCAGAACTGGTAAAAATCGAACCAAAATCCATTGGCGTCGGTCAATACCAGCACGACGTTGATCAACATCGCCTGTCACAGTCGCTGGCTTCCGTAATCGAAGACGTTGTGAATGCTGTGGGTGTGGATCTGAATACGGCCTCTGCCCCCCTACTCTCACACGTTTCTGGTCTTGGGCCCGGCCTTGCGGAGGCAATTGTTATGCATCGTGATCTCAACGGCGCGTTCCAGTCCCGCAAGGAGTTGCTGCGCGTCGCGCGTCTTGGGCCGCGCGCCTATGAGCAGTGCGCAGGTTTTTTACGGATACGGGATGGCGTGGAACCCTTGGACGCGTCCTCGGTGCATCCAGAAGCATACAAAATTGCGAAACGGATCGTATCTGCCTGTGGTCGTGATATTCGCCAAATCATGGGGCATGACGGTGCCTTGAAAGGGCTGCGCGTAGAACAGTTCGTGAATGAAGATTTTGGCCTTCCGACTGTGCAAGACATTTTCTCAGAGCTGGAAAAGCCAGGTCGTGATCCCCGCCCTAGTTTCGTGACCGCTTCGTTTACTGATGGGGTCGAAGAGATTACCGATCTGAAACCTGGAATGGTGCTGGAAGGGACAGTCACCAATGTGGCCGCGTTTGGCGCTTTCGTCGACGTGGGCGTGCATCAGGACGGTTTGGTCCATGTCAGTCAGCTTGCGGACAGGTTTGTCAAAGACCCGCATGAAGTGGTGAAAACGGGCCAAGTGGTCAACGTCACCGTGGTCGAGGTTGACGTGCAACGCAAACGTATTGCTCTGACCATGCGAAAGGATGGCGGAGCTTCGGCGCGTAAAGAACAGGACGGCAAGGGTACAGAAAAACGCCCATACCGCCCAAAAGGGAAACAGGCGCAATACGCAAAATCTAGAGAAAACGCGCACCACAGCGCACTTGGTGACGCCCTAAAATCTGCGCTCAAAAAGCAATAGCCCTGGATGAACGTTATTGAAACAACGCTCAGGTGAAAGCTTCCGGTTCAAGCTCCTCCCAGAATTCAAATATCTTTGTGGCGTTCAACCCTGATCGCCACCCATGAGCTCTGAAATGTTCTCGGTCGAGATCATTATCAAGGCCCGATAGAAAGAGCCGCTTGTCGGCATCGCGTTGCGTTGGGTTTCGCCGCGAAACCAGGTCCTCAACAATTGCCAATCGCCGCGCACGTTCGGTCCGCTCTACAGTTCTTGCTTCGTATTCCTTGTCCTGCTGCTCTTGTTCGGCAGTCCTGCGTTTTACAGCTTCACCCACCGATGGGCCTGGCACCGCCGACGTCTTCTTTTCTGGCGCTTGATAGTTGTCCCGCAAGGCAGCGGACAGGAAACCAAGAGTCGATTTAACTCCATCCCTGCCCTTGGCATATTCGAGCTTTTCCCGAACATAGTCTTCGCCATGTTCAGAAATCCATTGTCGCGCCAACCTGTCGGACACACCTTGCTGGCGCAGCGTCTTGTAGATTGTCAGATTGCGAACGCCATCTTCATCATCAATCTCAAACATCGCTTTCTGCGGGTTACCCTTTATCAGGAACCGGATATCTGTAACTGTGCGGCCTTTCTTCTGGAATTCAGGCTCAATGAGAATATCAGAGCTTTTGTTAACTTCGGCGACAGCTGGTTTAATGATCTTGGCATTCAGGTGCTTGAAGCTGCCATAGTAATCGCTTCCGTCGACCCCCATGAGCTTTCTGAAGACATCCAACGCCCACCAACCCGTCGATCCTGTCCGGACAAATCGATAACAATTTTCATAAAGCGCTAAGCCGTGTCCTGAACTAAAATTTCTCTGAATCTGGACATTTATTAACGCGTAGATTTTCGGATCATAAAGTTTCTGCGCCAATGCTGGTGAATACGCGTATTCACAGATTCCATTCTTCAACTTCGCAAAACTCAACAAAGATGAAACACCCCATTCCTGGCGTCCCTGCTCATCCAACATGTCCCATTCAGCGACCGTTTCAGCCAGAGCGCGCAAGCTTGCTCGCAACGTGTCAAAGTCGTTTGAGTTATACCCAACCATCATCGCCAACGTCCGGGCGTCAATTGTATGGGTCGGGGCGGACGTCAGCGCGTCATATGCATTCAACAACAACACGTTCGACAACTTGCGTTGCAACAGCGTCAACTTCCCGCTGATGTGAATCGCGGCGACGTTTTTCTTAACTGTCTCCCGACGCAACGCGCCTGAGAGGTTGTCCATGTTTACTTGTGTATCCGGCATGATTCTGCCTGGCTGCTCGTTTGCTCATTATTTGCATGATAGGTACCTGAGTTGCAAACTATTTTAGGTGCCTATATACAGGATGACGCCGATCCTGTGGACGGGTACCTTTCGAAGTAAGCCCAAAAGTTATCCACAGAAACGCATGGGAAAGATTCGCACGAAGCAAAGAACACGCAAACTCTCGTGCCCTGAACCCTAATTTAGAGCCTTTTTCAAGGTAGATACTGGCGTCCTGAGAATCGGGCCCCATCTAACCGTAACTTGGCGCCATACGTCCTGTACTTGGGTACCTATAATCCCGTATGCGGGTCCCCTTGACCCTGTAAATGGTTACTCAACAACATTTAATCTCTTGTATTAAATAGTTTTTTTCACGCCAAAGATTCTAAATTATACAAAATAACTAAACGATTTGTTGCGTTCTGCTTTATTGATTCTTCAAGTTTCGTGGCGAAACCTGGCGGCAACTACAACTTCAGTGGAAAAAACAAAGAGGGAGGATAGCCTCTCATCCAAATGTTCGCTACATTGCGTTATATACGCCGCCAAGGCGAACATTACCTGAGGTACCGACAGTGAATAAGAACAACCAACCTCCCCTGCCCCCTTATCTCAATCTCGATCCGGAAAAAGCAGCTGCAAAGCTACCTGATCCTATTGGAACTTCACGATTCGCTAAAGCTGCTACTTTCTGCGCAAAAGGGCGCGAGGATTTAGCCAGGAGAGGTTACGCACCCGACGGTGAAAAACGGTTACGTCGTTTCTCTATCTGGGAGATCACCAAATACTTAATTCCCGTAGCGCCAGCTCACCTAAGACGCGTCCTCAAAGCAAATATCGAGCTCCCACAAGGCGAGGGGGAAGCAGGTTCAAAGTGGTTTACTCTTGAAGAGGTTCTGACGCTTAGAAAACACTTTGCCGCGGAAGGTGTCAGTACTAAGGAATACTTGCCATATCGTCCGGAAGGCCTGCCTGCCAAAGTCGTATCAGTAGCGAACTTCAAAGGGGGCGTTGGCAAGACATCAACCGCGGCTCACCTTGCTATGTCTGCGGCATTAGATGGCTACAAAGTTCTGGTGATTGATCTAGATAGCCAGGGATCGATGACGTCAATTCTTGGCGGAACAGTTGCGGACGAGTGGCAAACAGTATTTCCGCTGATAGCCAAAGATTACGCGAGGGCTGTTCAAGAAGAGAACCGTGTCCGGCAGGTTGGCGGGCAGGCCGAAATCCCTTTGGATGAAACACTGCAAGAGGCGCTAGCAACAAGTCCAACTGATGTTATTCAGAAAACCCATTGGCCCAATATCGACCTTATAGGGGCCCAACTGAATTTGTATTGGGCAGAGTTCCAGATCCCGGTCTGGCGTATGGGGTTAAAAAGTTGGCCATTGTGGGATGGTCTGACCAACTTTCTTGAGACTGAAGGTGTTCTAAACGATTACGACATCGTATTCATTGATACCCCTCCTGCACTTGGGTACCTAACGATCAACGCATTGGCTGCAGCGGATATCCTTTTGGTCCCGCTTGGAGCGTCATTCCTGGAGTTCGATTCAACCGGCCGCTTCTTTGACATGCTGTATACGACGTTCGCAAGTATCGAAGATGGGGAGAACACCGCCCAGCGAGCAGCCGGATTGCCAGAGTTGAAGTTCGAATGGGATGTCGTTCGGGCAATCATTACCCGATTTGATGCCAGCCAACAGACAGATATGGCGAACGTGATCCAGGCGTATTTTGGTGACTTCATGAACGCTTACCGACAGGACTTCACTGCTTTGGTCGGGCAGGCGGGTGAACAAGTGAACGGTATTTACGAGGCTGACTACCGAGATTTTAACCGCGAAACCTATGTCCGTGGACGTGAAACTTTTGATCGTACCTACGCGGAATTCAAAGAAGTTCTAATAGGTTGTTGGTGGCGGGATGCCCAAATGGGAGGAGAGTCGAATGGCTAAACGTAGAAGACTTGCTGTTCCAAACACAGCGGAATTAGAAGAGTTGGAGGTGGGTTTCGCCGCGAAACCTTCTTTGAACCCGTTTGACGGTACAACGCCTACACCACCGATTGCACAGGTAGCAGCAGAGGCTGCATCCTTAAGCGGAATGGCGACTGTCACGGACCGTGTGGAATTAGCCAAGGATCAAAGCGACGCAGCAAGGTGGCGAGACGCAAAGGATGCGGGTTTGGTGGCTGAAATGCTACCGATTGAGTCGATTGATGCTGAGTATATTCGTCGAGATCGGATGGTCGAAGACGAAGAGGCTATGGCGGAGCTTTTGGAGTCTTTGAGAACAAACGGGTTGCGTACACCTATTGAAGTGACGCGTGAAGGCGAAAGCTATGGTCTTATTTCGGGGTTCAGGCGCTTAAACGCTTTTAGACGTTTGTCTAAAACAGATGATCGGTTTGCAACCATTCCTGCCTTCGTGAGAGGTGCTGGTTCGGGGCAGGGGGCTTACGTATCGATGGTCGAAGAAAATGAGCTACGCTCTAACCTAAGCCCATACGAGCGTGGACGTATCGCAGTTCTGGCAGTAGGGCAGGGGATATTCGAATCTACCGAGGCAGCAGTCGATGTCTTGTTTGCAGCTGCCTCCAAAGCCAAGAGATCAAAAGTTCGCAGTTTTGCTATGGTCCATGAAGCTCTCGGTGACCTGCTGCAACATCCTGTGGCGCTTTCGGAGAAGGCGGGTTTAAAACTCGCATCGGCGCTGAGAGGGGGGGCTCAGAGCAAACTTCGTCGTGCACTGGCAGAGGCAGAGGTTATTGACCCTAAAACCGAATGGGACGCTCTGGAAAATGCAATGAAGTCGTCTCCTCCGCCTGCTACCGATAAGCCCCGTGGCGGGCGTCCGCAGCTAGTCCAACCGTTGACACCGATCAAGTTGGGTGGAGGGGGGACAGTACAGGCCGAGCTGTCACCAGATGAAGTTCGCATTCGAGTCCGAGTGCGGGGAGTATCGACCGAGGATGCTCAAGAACTGATAGAACAGATCGCGCGCCACCTTGGTTAGTTTAGTGGCGAAATCAGAACAAAGCGGCTGATGTACGTTTCCATTGGCCGCATAACATCTAAAAGCTCGCGCAAATGCGGATCATCAATATAGTGAGCAAAAAGCTGTTTTAATGATCATTATGGAAACTGGCGCTGTGCTATCATAATGCTCCTTGAACTCAAGTTTGCGACAGATCATGGCTGAGCGCGGTTAGAGGGGGGGGGGGCTGTCGCAAACTTTGCCTCTACCTGTCAGGTCGAGTGCGTTCCTGGTCGCGTGCACAAGAACATGACAGGAGCAGGCCGTGACAATCTCGTTGAAGGCGCGCATTTTCCGAATGACGTGATCACACTCGCGGTTATCTTCTACCTGCGGTACGGAGTGTCTTACCGGAATCTGGACGAAATCATGGCCCTTTGCGCAGTAAGGCTATAGCCGCGCCATCTACTCGTCCAACAACCAGAATAGACTACTCAACATGACCCCCACATCTCAGGTGCTTGAACCATGTCGCCGAGATGGGGACAACAAATTTATTGGTCCAGAACCAAGGGTTTGCAAACGCAACGATCCGCTTTTGGAGACACAAATTAGGCCGTTTGGCCAAGTTCCAACTCGAAATTATCAAACGGTCGAACTGATGGGGCTCAGAACCGTGTCACAAGCCTTAAGATACGAAGTAGGATGTTATTTCTCCCACTCCTTTTACAAAATGAGTTTGCGCTTCCGCGTTGGACAAATGGTCACCCAGTGCATCTTTGGTTTCCTCGGAGATGTGGATGTGCCCTGACCTTCCCGTGGCCTCGAGACGGCTGGCAAGGTTCACGGTTTCCCCCCAAACATCATAAATTGAACGTTTTCGCCCAATCAGACCAGCAATGACGGGTCCGGAATGGATACCGATGCGGATTTGCAAACCCGCGCTACTAACTGTGCTGTCGGACATCGTTCTCAGGATGTCACGTGCAAAGCTTATTGCCGCTATCGCGTGGTCCTCGCGACGCAAAGGAATACCCGATGCCGCCATGTAGGCGTCTCCAATCGTCTTGATCTTTTCGATACCGTGCAGGGTGGCCAGGTCATCAAATGCAGTGAACAAGTTTGACAATTCCAGGATCAGGTCACCGGCGTCCATGCGGGCTACTAGTGGTGTAAATTCCACGATATCCGCGAATATTATGGTGGCGCCGACGAAACGATCAGCGATGTTTGTCTCGCCATCGTTTAGTCGTTTGATAACCGGCGCGGGCAGCATCGAGTGCAGCAATTTGTCTGCCCTGTCACGTTCGTAGGTGATCTCATTTGTGAACGCCAATTCCTTAGCGCGCCAGCGACTGCGTTCCATGCAGGCATCCACGCGCGCGTGCAGTAACACCGGGTCGATAGGTTTTGGCAAATAGTCTTCAGCGCCGACACTGATACATTTGGCGATAGCGTTTGTCTCGTTCAGACCTGAAACCATGACCACGGGTATTTCGCGCCAAGACGGATCTTTTTTCATTCTTTCGAGGACGTCGATGCCATTTACCTCTGGCATTAGGATATCCAACAGAACAAGGTCGAAGCCCTCGCGATCTAGTGCTTCAAAAGTTTCGCTGGCCGAGCCGACCGATCGCACACTGTGTCCTCGGCGCTCTAGCAAACGAGTCAGGATTTCCCGATTAGCCGTCTCGTCATCGATCACCAAGATACGCCCGGTCAGGGCTTCGCGACCGGCATCTGAGCTCGCAAGGCTGCGTTCAAGGCTGGCCGCAATTTCCTGATCCCGGTCACTGTCCTCAGCGCTTTGCGGAATGTCCGCATCACTGATGGTGCTGTCGATCTGTAGCGCCAGCTTACGCGCTTCGCTCAGGATCGCGTTTATGTCGCTGCGAGCCGAAGGCTTCAGATCTGCCTCGAAATCATCCAGAACCATTTCGGAATAACCAATGATCGCATTGATCGGTGAGCGTAAATCATGCCGTAATTTTGCCTGAGCGTCTTTGTCGGCCGAGATTTGGTGCGCACTTTTCCCCAACAATTCGATCATCTGAACAAGGTTGCTGGCGGCGGCGCCAATCTTTTGCAAATCCTTTAACGCGGCTTCTGGCCCAGTTTTGCGCACCTCCTCGATCAGCAGGTTATGAAACCCTACGATCGCTTCTGACGGCCCATTGAGGTTTTGGGAAATGCGGGTAGCTAGTGCCAACTTGTCTTTTCGGTTCTTGGAAACCATGCCGCGCTACCCGTCCAGCAGTTTTTTAATAATCTCCAGCAACCCAGGCAGTTCGATCGGCTTGGTATAGAATTCGTCGCATCCTGCCTCCATGGCTTTGTCGCGATCACTTTGCATCGCATGGGCAGTTAAAGCGACAACTGGGATAGTTTTCGTGTCTGGGTTTGCTTTTATTTGTCTTGTCGCCTCCCAACCGTCGATTACGGGCAGGCTCATGTCCATTAAAATCAGATCTGGTTTATCCGATAGGGCTTGTTCGACGCCAGCCTGACCATCGCGGGCCGATACGGTTTCGTATCCTTTTCTTTGGAGCCGACGCGACAGCATATCGAGGTTCATATCGTTGTCTTCCACAATAAGTATCTTTGCCATCGCCTTAAACTTTCCGACTTATGAATAGTCCTGTAACTGACGTTTCAGCGCCGCAATCAGATCACCTCGACCAGTATCTCCTTTGCGGATGACCTCATCTGAATGGGCTTTCAACCAATCCAGCTCGTCCCGCGTCAGATCCTTAGACGTGGCTACGATAACCGGCAAATCGGCAAGCCCATCAGTTGTGCGAACCGTTTTTAGCACATCGAAACCGTCCACATTAGGCATCATAATGTCCAATACCATCAGAGTCGGCCTTTTGGATTTCAACTGGCTGAGCGCGCCGTGACCGTCTGCCGCCTCGCGCACTGTCCAACCATTGCGCGTCAAAATACGGCGAAACAGGTTCCGCGTAGACATATCGTCGTCAACGATCAGCACGTCTTTGTCGCGACCCGAGGCGATTGAATCTAGCGTTGCGATCAGCCGAGCTGGATCAATCGGTTTTATCAGGTGTTCGATCGCCCCAAAAGCAAGGCCCATGTCGCGATCCGCGACAATTGTGGCCAAGACGACGGGTGTCTCGCACAGCTTCGAGTCTGCCTTGAGTTCTTTCAACATAGACCAGCCGTCGCGTTCGGGCATAATAACATCCAGTAGAATAACGTCAGGCTTTTGCGCGCGTGCCATTTCCATGCCCGCCTCCGCATTTGATGCCATCAAGACATCATACCCTTCCTCGCGTACGATTTGTGCAACCGCGTCTCGTGCGTCTTCTTCATCATCCACGATCAGAACGCGGCCCAAAGCAGTGTCCGGTGACGCTTCACTGCGATCGGCAACCAATGTGGACACAGCAGCATAGCGCGCCGGGATTTCAAAAGAGAAGGTCGATCCAACACCCTCTTTGCTATCGACTGTGATGTGCCCGCCCATCATACGCGTAAATTCCTGCGCAATGGCGAGCCCGAGCCCGGTGCCTCCGAAATTGCGCGTAGTAGACTGATCAGCTTGTACGAACGCCTGGAACAGCTTGTCGCGTTGCTCCGACGTCATTCCGATACCTTCATCTCGCACCGCAAATCGAAAGAAATCCGTATCATTCTTCCGGAGTTTAGAGACGAGAAGCTCGATCTTACCACCTTCAGTAAACTTCGCCGCGTTGGACAACAGGTTGAAAAGGTTCTGCCGGAGCTTGGTTTTATCGGTTTCGATCTCGTCAGTGTCTTCGAGATCACAAGAGAGAACCAGTTCATTTCCATTCTTGCTCACCAAGGGAACCACCGTCGACGCGACTTCGTCCAACAACGGCCGGAGTGCGAAGCGTTCCGGGTACATTTCCATTTTGCCCGCTTCGATCTTGGACAGATCAAGAACGTCGTTGATGAGCGAGAGCAGATGTCGCCCGGATGCCATGATCTTCTCCAGATCATCCGTCGCAGTCTCGAATCCCATGTCCTGAGCATCTTCAGACAGCATTTCGCTATAACCGATGATCGCGTTCAAAGGAGTGCGCAACTCGTGGCTCATGGAAGCCAGGAACTGGCTTTTGGCCGAGCTGGCGGCGATCGCCTGCGCGTTGGCATCTTCAAGTTGTTCCTGTTTGGACTTAAGGTCAGAAATATCGCTGTAAACAGCGACCGTGCCCCCGTCGGGCGTCTGGCGTTTCGACACCTGAATCCATGCGCCACCCAGCAAGACTTCTTGGCGATCTCCGTCAGGTCTGCGATGTCGTGCAAGCCGGCTGCTAATCCACTCTTCGTCAGGAACATCGCCGGTATCCACCGATTTTCGTTCCAGTTGCAGCCGCAAGATGTCTTCGAACCGGGTGCCTGGAACCAAAATGTCGTCCACATGTGCGAAAATGCTGCGGAACCGATCATTGAAGAGTATGAGCTCGTCTTCGTTGTCGAACAATGCAAACCCGTCTGGAATTGTTTCAATTGCTGTCAGAATCGTATTGCGCTGCGCACGCGCTTCTTCTTCTAGTTCGCGCCGTTTGTCCTGGCTGTCGCGAAGCGCTCTAAGCGCTTGGGACATCCGACCTAGCTCATCAGGGCCTTCGGGCGGCAGCGCGACATCCCGTTCACCCCGGATTAGGCCTGAAATCGCAATGTTGATTGCATGCAGTGGTACAACGATCGACCTTAGAGCACGCCACGTAAGAAGCGCTCCCAATATCACAATGATAACACATGCAATGATCGCTCGGTTCATCGCTGCCTTGGCGGCAATCGTTGCTTCATTTCTGGTTTGGTCGGCGCTTTCAGATAGGTCATCGACCAATTGCGTCAGCGTCTTGTCGACGGCATCACTGGCCACTCGGGCCTGTGCAAGTAAAGTATTTCCCAGCACTCTGTTGCCGTCGGTGTAAGCATCGGCTGCTTGCATGGAAGTATCGTAATAGGAGTTTGCCTGCTCTTGTACGCTGGCTGCGGACTCGGGTGCAAAATCGGAGAGCTGTTCGAGGCTGCTATTGAGCTTTGTACTTGCTTCGTTGGCGCGCCGCTCCGAAAGTGTCAGTAAGCTGACAGAAAGATCCGTCAGCCAGTACCTCATCTCTCCAAATTGACGATCTGCCTGGCCTGCCACTTCCAGCCGGTGAAATTCAGTATTTGCGTCCTGTATGCGGGCCTGGTTACGCGCCAGATCGTAGACCATCACGATAGTGCTCACGACCAAAGCAGCTAACAGTAGCGCCGACAGTGATCCTATGCGCACCGGAATAGTATTTTCGGACACCCACCGCCAATTGTTACTCACACCAGATTCTTGTTTCATCTAAAAAGGGTTATGCTAATTGCACCCGCCAGATCACCAAGTTGCCCACCTTCCTTTGGGAAACCAGTTACATCCGTTTCACCCGCTGGCGATCCGTGGCATGAAAGACAGGACTCAGAGTAGTATTCTGGAATCAGCATACGGAAAGCAGGTGTTCCAGAAACGTTAGTTTCTTCGAAAAATGGCTGCCCTTCGGTCCAAGATGTGTCCTTGAACTTTTCCTCTATGACCGAGTTTTCCCAAGTATCCGGACGGGCCATGCGATTGCGGACAAGTTCTGAAGGCGCCGTTACCTTGACCATGGCAGACGTGCCAATTTCATCAGCGAACTGTTCATTTACCAACCGCGCAAAAACCGCCGGAATAAATCCTTTGAATGCCACTCCCTCGGCATTTATTATCTCTTGGTTTGCGTCGATTACCGTGACCATAGCGTCCAGCTGCGTTTCTGTAAGCTTTTGCTCCAGTGGGTCCAACCCATCATGCAGTGGTGGTTCACCATTGGCCTCCAAGTAGGCCTCAATAACTTGCTCGTAGAACACATCACCGGACAGCCCTTTGTCGGTAATATCCGGATTGTTGATTAAGTCCTGACTGTTCGACACGACACTTCTGCCGGCCCGTAGCACTGCCGCCAGTCGGTTGCCCGTTTCAACTTCTTCGGCGGTTTGCGCCGCAACACCGTCCAGACTAAGCGGCCAGATTGTACTCAGAACGACCGCTGCTTTCAAAATTTGTTTTTTCAATAGACCAACGCCCCCACGTAAAGTCGAGTGCAGTGACAATAAGATAGACTAGCAAAAAATCGCCAAACTGTCTTATGAATTCGGCCCGAATGGAGTGTGCAGCCAAAAATGGCGTGTAGGATGTGACGGAAGAGCTAGTAACCGCGTTGCTTGTGCACCAAATAACTTTGTCCGAAAATCAGACATCGACCCTGCCTTTTGAAAAACCGATGCCGCCCGAAAGAGCCGCAACGCAAAGTGGCAAGATCGATCCGTGAACCATACCGAGACATTGCTGGCGAGGCTGGAACACAGGTACCGTCGCTGCAGGCCAAGACTTCCCTAACTATGTGTGCGAGCTTTTTCAGGGTCGTAAATTGGGCTGGACACAATTGTTGCGTTTGTGGCGAAATCACTTCCTGAGACCTTTAGAGTGGACCCGATTTCAAGCCCTGGATGAACATGCGCAAGCGCAAGCGATTTGTTCAGGCGGCGAGAGTAACAGGGGCTGTTGATAACCCCAATATTTTCGCCGTCCAGGGACAGTCTCTCCCCACCTTCGACCATGTCGGAGTGATCGATGTCCAGACAGACATTGTTGACTTTTTCGGCGCCTTTCGAGGCCATGACCATCGACTTGCCTCGGAAATCGCCCTTTGTCCTGCTGACGGTGAAGCCGAGGCCGACCTCCCACGGGGAGTTTTCATCGGTCATGTCGTAGCCATAAAACAACAGCCCGGCTTCGATACGCACCTTGTCCAGAGCAGTGAAAGAACAGGGCATGACGCCTGCATCCGCCAGTTTGTCCCAGATGTCGGTGATCACCGCACCGCCCGCAAAAATCTCGTAGCCGCGTTCGCCCGAATATCCGGTACGCGAAATACGGCAGGGATGACTAAAGAGCACAGCAGGCGCATGTTCAAAGTAGCCCAGTTTGGCGAGATCGATGTCGATATGAGCATTGAGGATATCCAGCGAGGCCGGCCCCTGCACGGACAGGTCATGCAAGTCGTCGGTAAATTCGACCTGGACGTCACGCCCTGCCGCCGAAGCCTCCAAGAGCGCCATGGTGTCACCGGAACCATGTACGATCATCCACTCGTTGTCGCCGTTGTTGGACACGATTGCATCATCGGCGATCCCGCCGTTGTCAGTCAAAAGGCAGAGATATGCTGCCTTCCCCGGTGCGAGTTTTGACAGATCCCGTGTGGTTAGGTGGTCAAGCACGGCAAGGGCGTCAGGACCACGCACGAACACTTTCTTCAAAGGTGACATATCAAACATGCCTGCGCGTTCACGGACTGCATCATGTTCATCATTGGGGTCAGTGTCATAGGTCCAGGCCGTGCCCATGCCATTCCAATCCTCCAGTCCCGAGCCAAGCGCAGTGTGGCGTGAGGCAAGGGCAGACGTGCGGCTGAGTTCCTTGGTCATGTTAATCCTTTCTAGTACCATTCGTCCGGCATTCGCGCTTTGCGATCTGACACGAAGTCTTCAAGCGCGGCCTGGATTCCGGGTTCCATTTCGGGGCATTGATAGTCGTTCAACATCTGACGCCACCGCCTGGTGGCGCGTTGATCTGCTGTAAGAGCACCATTTTCGGACCAGGTTTCGAAGGGTCCGGCGTCAGAAATCTGTGGCTCAAAATTCGCCGTCGCGTAGTGCCGCAGCGTGTGATTGGTCGACAGGAAATTTTCGCCTGGGCCCGTTTCAAAATAGGCATCACGACCAAATGCTTCGTCGTTCATTTCGAAGCCCTGCAGCAATTTCAGCATCGCGCCACAGTGGTCGAGATCCATGATGAATTTCTCGTAGGACATCACAAGCCCACCTTCGAGCCAGCCCGCCGCATGCCAAACCTGATGGGCTCCGGACAAAAGCGTGGACCACATGGCACCGGTGCTGTCCTGCATCGCGTGGCCGTCGGGCGCATTGGAGGCGGTGATATGCCCGCCGCCGGAACGCACAGGCACGCCAAGCCTTCGTCCCAATTGTGTAAGCGCCATCGTAGTCATGTTCGCCTCTGGCGATCCAAAGGTCAGAGCGCCCGTACGCAAGTTCATTGTGGAGTGGAACGAGCCGAACACCACCGGACAACCAGGGCGCACCAGTTGCGCAAGCGCAATGCCAACCATCGCTTCTGCCAGAGTTTGCGCCGCCACCGCGGCCGGCGAAAGCGGGCCCATAGCGCCCGCGAAAATGGCAGGGGAGACGCAAACACATTGGCCTGCCCCCGAATAGATACGCAGAGCTGACGACATGGTATCATCATAAACCAGCGGCGAATTGACGTTGATATTGGCCTGCATCACTGTGTGGCGCTCAATGAAGTCGCGCCCAAAGACCAAGCGTGCCATCTCGATACTATCCCGCGCACGCTCGGGTGCTGTGACAGATCCCATAAAGGGCTTGGTCGACAGTGTCAGATGCGCCAGCATCATGTCCAGATGTCGTTTGTTCACCGGTACATCTGTCGGCTCGACCACCGTGCCGCCGGAATGGTGCAGGGCAGGGGCAGTGTAGGCCAGCTTGACGAAATTGCGGAAGTCCTCCAACGTCGCATAGCGGCGGCCATTCGCCAGATCGCTGACAAACGGAGAGCCATATCCCGGCATCAGCACAACGTTGTCGCCGCCAAGTGTCACTGTTTTGGCCGGGTCTCGGCCATGCAACTGAAATTCACAAGGGGCGGTAGCGCAAAGCGCGCGGACGTGACCCGGTTCAAACCGTACACGTTCGCCATCGATGCGTGCACCGGTTTGGGCGAAGTGATCCAGCGCGGTACGATCCCCCCGGAACTCGACACCAATATTGTTTAGAATCCAATCGGCTTGATCTTCGATCCGGGTCAGTGCCGTTTCGCTCAGAAGATTATATGCAGGTATCTTGCGCCCCGTGAACGGCGTGCTTTCAGAGGGCTCATTGTCACGGGCCAAGCGGCGTCGGCGTACGCGTCTGCGGTGTCCCGCCGGTGTTGATGTGTCTGCTACAGCGTTCAAAGGATCCAACGTCATCTTTTCGTTTCACGCAACTAGATGCAAATTTTGGGCTTAAAAAATTGCCTTGAAAATCGAAAATTTCTTTTCTCAGTGTTCAGAAAATTTGTACGCTGTACTCATGACTGCCCGCTTTCATCACCACGACCTGCTTAGGCTATTTGCCGAGATCGCCCGCTATTCCAGCTTTTCGACGGCAGCGTCGGCGCTCAATATGACAAAGGGCGCGATCAGTTATCAGATCAAAACGCTTGAGGCCGATCTGGGGATGGCTTTGTTTCAGCGCACAGCGCGTGGTGTCACACTCACCGGTGAAGGACTGAAACTGCTCGCAATCTGCCAGACCCGATACGAAGAAATCGAAACCGAAATTCAGGCGTTGAAAGGGATTTCATCACGCTCTTTGACTGTTGGTGTCTCGACCTATTTCGCTGCGCGCTGGCTGTCGCCGCGCCTTATGTCATTCATGCAAAGCCACCCGGACGTGCAGCTTCGCATTCAACCGATGGTCGAGTTTTCGCAGACAGAGATGCAGGAAGTGGACCTGGCAATCAGGTGGGGCAACGGGAATTGGAGCGACGGCACCGTTACACCGTTCATGCACTTACGGCCCTATCCTGTAGGTAATCGGTTGGCAGCTGACCTGGTGAATGAGTTGGGAATAGAAGGCGCAATGTCGCAACTTACGTTGCTGAGAGATCGTGATGACAGCAGCGCCTGGTCAGATTGGCTGAACGTCGCAAAGCTTCCTCGGCAAGCAAGGAGAGATGTGCTGATCGTTCCTGACCCGAATGTCCGGGTGCAAGCGGTCATCGACGGACAGGGCATCGCTTTGATGGATGACTTGGTTGGGGAAAACTTGAATGGGGCAGGGCTGTTTAGGTTGTCGGAAACCGTTCTGCCTGAATACGGGTATTTCTTAGTTCAACCGCACAGAACCGCTCCAATTGGCGCAGTGCGGGCATTCTCGGATTGGGTTTTGAGCCAAACCTGATGGTATTCCCCCTTGAGCGTTGTCAAAGATATTATTATACGGCATATAAAAAATTTGAAGGAGATCCCGACGATGCCCACAGGACACATTATGATGGCAATGAGTCTGGACGGCTTTGTTGCAAGGTCGGATCACAGGCTGGATTGGTTGGATAAGCAACCCACCAAGGATGAAGATCACGGGTTCACAGCCTTTCAGGACAGTGTCGATGTGATCGTAATGGGGTCGGGATCATACCGGACGGTTAGGGGGTTTGGAGCGTGGCCATACACGAAGCCGGTGGTGGTTCTCAGTCGTTCGATGACAGCCGACGACATCCCTAATGACCTACGTGAGAAGGTTGAGGTTTCAGACAAAACACCAACCGAATTGATGAAGAGCTTTGACGCGCGTGGTTTCAGTCGAGTTTACGTGGATGGCGGAGCAATCATCTGTTCATTCCTCAAAGCTGGGCTGATTGAAGACATGCGGATCACTTTGATTCCCATCCTGATTGGTGAAGGCATTCGGATATTCGGCGAGACACAAGGCGACGTTGATCTAGAACTGGTTTCGGTTAGCAGCTTTCCCTCTGGCCTGGTGGATCTCGAATACAGATTGAAAATCAGATGACGAAAACTGCCCCACCGGGGCGGCCGCCAAAGGCTGAGCAGCGCCTTTCGAAACAGTTGATCCTGCAGACTGCATTGCCGATCGCCCAAAGCGCAGGTGTTGATACGCTGTCCTTTCGCATACTTGCCGATCAACTCGGCGTCACTCCGATGGCCGTGACCTATCACGCAGGTAGCAAGAAACAGCTTTTGACCGATCTGGTAGAAGTGGCGTTTGCAGGCGTGTTGGATGGTGTGGGCGGAAGTGCTCCGGTCAAGCGTGCCCGCGCAATTATGGCGACTTACTATGCATACGCTTTGAAGAACGCCAATTTACTCCGTGCCATCCTGGACGATGTGACGCTCATGAGCGCGGACCTTATGAACGTGGCGGTAGAACTAAAGGCCAGCACGGACCAACTTGAAAACAGCGATGGCGGTAACGTCCTTGTTCACGTGCTCATCGACTATGCACATGGGTTTGTACTCTCTGCATCCAGCGGAGAAAACAATCCGCTCACAATAGATGACTTTCTGTGTGGGATCGACTGGATTCTTGGTCAAGCGGCAGGTGATGTCAGGTCGATCTGAAATGAAGAACATACGCATCAGAAGCGCCCGCCGGAACAACGTAAAAGACGTGGATATCAACATGAGGTCATGTCTTCGCGTCCGCAGCGAATGGTAGCAATGCGAGCTGCAAGCGCAGCATGGCGAGAACTTAACAAGTGACCACTCTGGGCCGTCCCGGATCTTGGCCGACACCTACCTGCTATCATGGAAGCCGCAATGCGGCCCTTCGAACCTGCCGACCCCCGCGGGCGCAGAACCTTGGAGTCAGGTGCACTCACACACCGCGGTTAACTAGCACGTTTGCAATTTCGACAAACTATCAAATAGTTCCCTGCCCGACGATGCGGTTCCGAGAGTTTTCTACACAGGTAATTTTTTTGAATGCTCTTTTGTTCAGCCGCATTCTGGCTTTCTCATCTCTAGGTCTCAAGCCAACCTAGTTGGCTCTCTGTTCTTAGCCCACATGCCATATATGGCGATATCTTTTGCGATTTGTGCAAACTCGACGTCTGGGGATTACTGATTGCCCAAACCTTCTTGATCGGGAAAACTACGGTTCTTAGACCCTCGTCGAGGACCCGTCACCTAATGTCAGATCTCGTTGAATGGCTGTCACGAATGAAGCTCCTTAATCTGGAGCCGGTTCTGGTCGAGAATGAGGTCGATCTTGATATCCTTTTTGATCTAACAGATGAGGACATGCGCGAGATCGGCCTTTCACTGGGCGCGCGTAAGCGGTTGCGGACTGCCATTGATGCTGGAGAACCCAATCAATCTCATTCTGACGCGACCAGTGTGACGGAAATCAAACGCGAGGCCGAGCGTCGCCATCTAACGACTCTGTTTGTGGATCTGGCCGGATCAACGGCATTGTCGGCGCGGCTGGACCCCGAAGACATGAGCGAGGTGATCAAGCACTATCAAAACACGGTCGCCGGTATTGTCACACGTTATGAAGGGAATGTAGCCAAATATATGGGTGATGGTGTCCTGTGCTATTTTGGTTGGCCGGTGGCGCATGAAGACGACGCCAAACGCGCTGCACGCTCCGCGTTGGAAATCGTAGGATCGATCGCCGAAATGCGCACCCCTGATGGGCAGGCACTATCTGCTCGAGCCGGAGTGGCGACCGGCATGGTTGTCGTCGGCGACCTCATCGGGGAAGGGGCATCGCGGGAAGAAACTGTTGTTGGCGACACGCCAAACCTTGCTGCACGCCTTCAGACATTGGCCGAGCCGGGACAGGTTCTGGTTCCGGAATCGACTAAGCAATTGATCCAAGACACGTTCGAGTTAGAAGAGTTAGGTCATTTCGACGTTAAGGGATTGGACTCGCAGGTACCAGCCTGGAGGGTGGGAACTGAGCGCAGCCTAGAAAGCCGTTTCGAAACGGAAGATCTCAATCCCGTTTTGCCCATGATCGGGCGGGATCATGAATTGGGGCTGATCATGGATCGCTGGCAGCGCGCAACTTCTGGCGAAGGCCAAGTCGCTGTCCTTATTGGTGAGGCAGGCATCGGCAAGTCCAGGCTGACACGTGCCGTCATTGATGCGGTCTCAACGCAGGATCATTTTCGGATGAACTATCACTGCTCTCCCTATCACACGGATTCGAGTTTCTTTCCTGTTGTCCAGCAGCTTACACATGCCATGAGCCACCAGAAAACCGACTCGGCAAGTGTAAAAGTCGAAAAGCTCCGCCAGCAACTCCGGGCTGCCGATCCAAAGATCATTGCTGAACTCCTTCAGATTGAGGCGGGTCCATCCGCCGAAAAGCCCATTCTGACGCCACAACAGCTTCGCGTCCGGATCATGGAAGAAACTTCGGCAGAAGTGCAGGCCCTTTCACGAGAAAAACCAGTTCTGCTGGTGGTGGAGGACGCACACTGGTGCGATGCCTCGACGCTTGCGATGTTAGAAGCCTGTTTGGACCGGATTGCGGCCGAGCGGGTCATGATCTTGATTACGGCAAGGCCGACTTTCCAGCACGCTTTTGGAGGCCACCCAATTGTATCCAAGCTAACATTGAACCGGCTGGGCTCGGAGCAGATCGAAGGTGTTCTCGCAAAGATATCTGGTGGAAAAACCCTTCCCGACGAACTGATCCGGGAAATCATCCACCGAACTGACGGCGTGCCACTGTTTATCGAGGAACTGACAAAGACCATATTGGAGTCCGGCGATCTTATTGAGACCGAGGACAGTTTCCAACTCACCGGTCCCATCGACCGGGTGACTATACCTGCGACATTGCATGATTCCCTCATGGCCCGGATCGACCGGCTTCAGCCGGTTAAAGAAATCGCCCAGATAGCCGCCTGCATCGGCCGAAGTTTCGACCGAGCCTCCTTGGCAAAAATCGCCCGCGTCGATGATCTGACGCTGGACGATGCGCTGGGACAGCTTGAGCGCAGCGAACTTGTATTTCGGCGGGGGATTCCTCCGGACGCGACATATGTATTCAAGCATGCTCTGGTTCGGGACGTAGCCTATGAAAGCTTGCTGAAACGCCGACGTCTGGAAATCCATCACCGACTTACGGATCTGTTTGAGGCTGACCCGAATGCACCCCCGGAATTGATCGCACATCATGCGACTGAGGCTGGGTTGAGGGAAAAGGCCATTACTTTATGGGGCGAGGCCGCCAGAAAAGCTCAGGCCCGACCGGCATATATTGAGGCGGGAAATCACCTGCGAAATGCCCTGACGCTGGTGGCGGGTTTACTGGACAAACCGGATTGGCGCGAACGAGAGCTGGCGCTTCTGGTGCAACTCGCGCAGGTACATATCGCGAAGGATGGCTATGCATCAGCTGAAGCCAGCGAAGCATTCTCGAAAGCACTGGAACGGATAGAGGCAACCAAGGACCCGGAACTCACGGTCGCAATCTACTATGGGACCTGGATCGCGCCATATATCGGCAACGATCTGCACAAAGCGTTCGATCTGGTTTCGAGACTGGTAAAGGACGTGGCGAACGAACCTGACCCGATCCCAAAACTGATTTCTCGCCGGATGCGGGCTGCGACCCTGATCGCCAAGGGCCGGTCTGCTGAGGCACTTCAAGATCTCGAAGTCGCTTATGAGCTCTATCATTCGGCCGAGATCGTAGATTTCTCTACGAAATTCGCTCAGGATCCGGGTGTGCAGATCTGGTGCTACATGCTCCTTGCACAATGGATGTGCGGCGACGAAGACATGGCACGGCAGACCTGCGACAAGGCTCTTGCCCGAGCCCGCGAGCTCAAACATGCCAACACAATCTGTTACGCAGGTCTGCACGCAGTCACCCTGACGATCTGGATTGGCGACATAGAAAACGCAACCGAGATCAATGAGGAAATGCGACGGGTCTCGGACGAGCACGACATGGCGTTGTGGAAAGATTTTGTTGCCATTCATGACGCTGTCCTAGCCTGCATGACCGATGTGCCCAGTGCTGTCCATCAACTGGACAAGGCCTTAGAAGAGTATCGCGCAAAAGGATGCTGGCTTTGGGTAACGCTCTATTTGGCTGAACACGCGAAAGCCCTTCTCAGGGCCGGTGATCCTAGCGCTGCCCAACGTACAGTGGATCGCGCATTGCGAGAACAGGATATCACAGGAGAACACTGGGCTGAGGCTGAGTTGCTCCGTATCAAAGGAGAAATCAGTGCAGCACAAGGAGATATCGATTCAGCAAATGCCGCCTTTGACCAAGCTATCTCGGTTGCCCAAAGTCAAAAGGCGCAAATGTTGATCGAGCGCGCGGTTCGTTCAAAACAAAGTCTCCGGGACGCAAACGGTTGAGCAAACGGTTTCCTCGTTCGGATCATGGAACGTGAGGCTGCCCTATCGCGTTGGCAATAGCCCGCTGAACCTGCTCTTCGACAGTACAGGCATCAAGGCGGTAGGGGAAGTTGGGTGGAACGCTCGCAATTTGAGCAAAACAGCCTCGGATAAAAGCACATTGGTCATTGCCGATATTCGTTCTTATTGGATTTCAGGTCGCAATCCTCACAGCTTTAATTCTGTTCGCGCTGCGCATCATCAACCGATGTTGCGTGAGGGTTTGCCTGCACCGCCTCCAATTTCTTTAACACTTCTGCTTTCCAGCCAGCTTTAATCTGAATTGCCAATTGGGACGGTGGTCGGTGGTCGGGTTCGAGGAGAGCGTATTCATATCTTAGCGGTTTCTCGAAAGGTAAAAACACAAGCTTTCCGTTGGATAGATTAAGCTCTTTTTCGGTCGCAACAGTCAGCGGGTCAACGATGCTGCAACACTGCCCCGAACTGACAAAGGGGATAAGAGGTAGAAAATACTGGCAGGTAACAGTCTGATTGTACTCCGCGGCAACGTCCTCGAACTCCTGCCGGACTTTCCGTTGGAACGGGTGTGAAGGATGCAGGCCGCCCATTGGCGTTCCGTCAAGATCCGATAGTGTCAGGATCTTGCGCGACGCAAGAGGATGTTGACAGTCAATAGCACAGAAGCAATCAGCCCGGATAAGTTCAGCGGAATACTGGGGTTCTTTGCCGGCTGAATGCTCGAAGTCAGCAAAGCCGAAGTCGATATTTTGCGTCCCGGCAAGCTCCATAATCTGCGGTGAGCTGCGTGTCGAAAGCGTGATGCGAATATCGGGGTTTTCACCAACTGATTGGCTTATGAAACGTGGGAACAAAAAGGCAGATGGACCCGGCATCGTTGCAATATTCAAGCTTCCGGCATGCCCTTTGATGAGTCCTTCCATCGTGCTGGAGATTGTCGCCAGGCGGTCCAAAATACCCGTAGTTTCGGCTAAGAGATAGTGCGCCTCGGGGACTGGCACCAATCGTCTTCCCTTACGTTCGAACAACGTCAGACCCAATGTCTTTTCAAGGTTTTTCAACGCTAGGCTAATCGCAGGCTGCGTGCGATTTAGTTTCTTGGCGGTTTGAGAGATGGAGCCGGTCTCCATCACCTCACGAAATACAGTTAGCTGAGTTAGGTTCATATTTTTAAATATAAGCAAAACTTTAGTTTAGTGAAATATAACAAATTTGTATTTATGCAGTTTGTCTCTACGCTTGCGGGATCGAAGTTTGGGAAAACCAAAACCGAAATTCCAACAAGGGAGATGATAATGAAATTTGTGAAATGCTTGACTGGTCTTGCATTGGCGGGCGCGCTGGCAGCACCCGCGCTGGCGCAGGACCCAACGTTCTTCCGTATTGGCACTGGTGGCGCTGGCGGCACTTACTTCCCCATCGGTGGCACCATCGCAAACGGAATCTCCGCCCCTCCAGGATCGCGCCCGTGTGAAGAAGGCGGCCAGTGCGGTGTTCCGGGCCTGATCGCGATCGCGCAATCCACCACCGCTTCGGTCTTCAACAATGCCGCCGTGCAGAACGGAGAACTTGAGGCCGGGCTGGCTGCAGCCGACGTCACGCGTTCGATGTATCTGGGTGAAGGTAAGTTCGAAGGTAAACCTCATCCCAAACTGCGCATCATCGCCAATCTGTTCCCCGAAGACCTGCACCTGGTGCTTCCGGCCGGCTCGACGATTAACGATCTGAGTGATCTGGAAGGCAAGCGCGTTGGCATTGCGCAGGCTGGTTCCGGCACGCAGGTTGCCGTTTTGCAGATGCTGGATGCTTGGGGCGTTAACCGTGACAACATGGATGAGGCCGAGCTGAACAACAGTCAGAGCGCCGAACGTCTGGCCGATGGTCAGCTTGATGCCTATTTCTATGCCGCAGGCTGGCCGGTTGCAGCGATGGTGCAGCTATCTTCGACCAAAGGTATGAACCTGCACTCCTTCTCCGACGAAGATCTGGGCAAGATCAACGAGATCATTCCGGCCTATATCCCCTCAGCCATTCCAGGTGGCGTGTATGAAGGCATCGACAGCGAAACCAAGACCCCTGCTGTCAGCGCGATGCTAGTTGTGTCATCAGACCTGTCCGACGACCTGGTCTATGAGCTGACCAAGGCGATGTGGAACGACAATACCCGCAAGCTACTGGACAACGGCCATGCTAAGGGCAAGCAGATCACCCCTGATACTGCCTTGGATGGTGTCGAAGCACTGGGCGTTCCGCTGCATCCGGGTGCGGAGAAGTTCTACAAAGAAGCCGGGCTTCTTCAGTAACCTGATCTCAACTCAACTCATCGTCCGGTGCCCCTAGTCGGGGCGCCGCACACTCGAAATACGCGAAATCAGGGGGCCATCATGTCCACAACTCAAAATCTTGATGACCACGAGCTCACAGCCGAAGAACTAGCGGCTATCGAAGAACAGTTCGACGAGGGTGCCGCCGTCCGGCAGGTTACGCCGACAACCGGCAAGGTCCTGCGCGTTGTGGCCCTGATCTTTGCGTTTTACGAATTCTTAACGGCCGGTTTTGGCCTGCCGGCCGATCACTGGCACATGGGCATCTATCTGGCTCTACTGTTCATTCTGGTCTACGCGACAATCCCGATTATCGGGGCCAAAAGCCTTTATGCGCTTAAGGTCAGCCGGTTCCGGATCGGCAACATCCCTCTTTACGATCTGGTCTTCATGGCTCTTGGGATCATAGCGGCGCTGTATGTGGGCGTCGCCTGGCGTGGCATTCCGTTTCTTGGGATTGAGGAACAGACCTTCCGTATGGGTAACCCCAACAGTTATGACGTGATTTTGGGTGTGATCATCATCCTGCTGGTGCTGGATATCGCACGCCGCACGCTTGGTTGGGTACTGCCGCTGATCATCTGCGTATTTATCTCATACGCTTTGCTTGGGCCGTATTTCCCCGGATTGTTGCAGCATCCTGGCGTGAACTTCAAAACCTTCGTTTCGTCGATGTACTTCCCGCAGGAGGGCATCTACGGCGTCACGTTGTGGGTTGTCTCGACGATCGTCTTCCATTTCGTGTTGTTCGGCGTGATCGCGCAACGCACCGGGTTAGGTCAACTTTTCATCGATAACGCCACCATTTTGGCGGGCCGCTATACCGGCGGTCCGGCAAAAGTGTCGGTGGTATCCTCGGCCTTCTTCGGCACGATCTCGGGTTCTTCGGTGGCCAACACCGTATCAACCGGCGCGCTGACAATTCCCAACATGAAGCGCCTTGGATACCCCGGCCATTTTGCGGGTGGGGTCGAGGCTGCTTCCTCGGCGGGTGGTCAGATCACTCCGCCGATCATGGGTGCCGCTGCCTTTATCATGGCAGAGTTTCTTGAGGTTCCCTACACCACCATCGTTATTGCTGCGATTTTCCCAGCACTCCTGCACTATGTTGGCGTCTTTGCTGTCGTGCACCTGATGGCACGCAAGCTGAATCTCAAAGGTCTCACCAAAGAGCAACTGCCGCAGCTCAAAGCCGTCTGGGCCGAAGGCTGGGCCAACATAGTGCCCCTGATCGGCCTGCTAGTGGTTCTGTTCACGGGTTACACGCCCTTCATGTCGGCCTTCTGCGGCATATCACTTGCTGTAATCGCGGGCATGTCGCGCTTGAGGCAACCTCCGACACTGATCTACGCGGCAGCGTTCCTCAGCTTTGTACTGTGGAAGTTCTCAGACGGCGGCTTTGACCTGACCATGACAACAATCCTGTGCGGATTGACGGTGGTCGCAACATTGAACCCTCAGAAACGCATCGAAGTGCCCGAGATGCTGCAGGCGGTAGAATTGGGTGTGAAATACTCGCTAGCCGTGGGTGCCGCCGCTGCTGCGGTTGGTATCGTGGTAGGCGTGATCAACACCACTGGCATCGGGTTCCGTATCGGTTTCATGGTTACGCAGGGCGCAGGCAACCTGGCATCGGATCTGTACAACATGATCTCGTTCGGCAGCTTCCAGTTCTTTGCGATGGAAGACTTACAATTGTTCATCTCATTGGTGTTCATCGCCGTCGTCTGTATCTTGATGGGCGCGGGCATTCCGACCACCGCGCTGTACATCATGCTTGTGTCAGTGGCGCAGCCTGCGCTGGCGCAACTGGGTGTTCCACCCATCGCCAGCCACCTTTTTGTGCTCTACTATGGTGTGGTGTCCGAGATTACACCACCGGTCTGTACTTCAGCCTATGCCGCGGCTGCCATTGCGAACTCGAACCCGTTCCGAACTGGTCTTTCTGCCTTCACCCTTGGATTGGGCAAAGTGATAGCGCCTATGGCCTTTGTTTATGCGCCGGTGCTGCTATTCGTGTCCTCAACCGGGTTTAACCTGTGGGAGTTCACCTATACCGCGACCAGTTGCATCGCCGGGGTTATTGCCCTGTCGGCAGCTGTGGTTGGGTATTGGTTGAGTCCGCTGAATATCGCATCGCGCATTCTGTTGGCCATCGCTGGGATTATCTTTGTTGCGCCTAGTCTGACGGCAGATCTGATCGCGATGGCTGTGGCCTCGCCGGTCATTGTCACCCAACTAATCGCCCGCAATCGCAGTCACTCACCGGCCTGAATCGATGACAGAACAAGTGACTATCATCGGCGCAGGGATCGTCGGCATTTGTTGCGCTTTGTCGTTACAGGAACGCGGCATTCCGGTTCGATTGATTGACCGTGGTGAACCAGGTCAGGAAACATCGTTTGGCAATGCAGGTGTCGTCTCACCGTGGTCAATCATTCCTCAAGCGACGCCGGGTATATGGAAATCACTGCCCCGGATGCTGCTGGACCCAAAAAGCGCGCTTTCGGTCAAGCCTGGCTATTGGGCCAAAATGATCCCCTGGGGGCTGCGGTTTTTGCGAAACTCCGGTGAAAAGTCAGTGCGCGAAATCTCGGACGCGATGGAGCTTTTGTGCCGCCCTTCTATCGACCTGTATCGGCGTCATCTTCAAGGCACCGGGCACGAAAACCTGATCACTGACAGCTACTATATTCACGCTTTTCGCCACCGGAAGCAGGCTGATCTGAATGGGCTTGGATATCTGATCCGCCAGGAAAAAGGAGGCGATCTGGAGTTTGTCGATGGTGCCGAGTTGCGCGGCCTGGAACCTGCACTGTCAGAGGAATTCAAAGCCGCGATCGTGATCAAAGGTCAGGCACGCGTAACCTCACCAGGACGTGTGGGGGCAATTCTGGCAGAAAAAGCGCGCTCGCAAGGCGCCGAAATAGTTCAAACCGAAGTCACCAAACTGACACCGGCTGGAGATGGTGGTTGGCAGATTACAACCTCGCAGGGCACGTTGCGTGCCGCCAGCATCATCCTCGCGGCCGGTGTGTGGTCCGCCGACCTGCTGAAACCACTGGGGATGCCTGTGCCGCTTGTGGCCGAGCGGGGTTACCACGTCGAATTCCCTAAGCCCTCGGCCCAATTGAACAATTCGGTCATGGATGTAGACGCAAAGGTGGTCGCAAGTTCCATGCAGGACGGTCTGAGAGTCGCTGGCACGGCTGAATTTGGTAGCGTCGACGCGCCCGCTGATCCTCGCAAGAAAAAAATCCTGACCGAACAAGCCAAGGCCATGGTCCCAGGCCTCAATACAGGCGAGGCACAATTTTGGATGGGTCGACGCCCGTCCTTTCCGGACAGTTTGCCGGCCATCGGACCAGTTAACGGGCGGGAAGGGCTCTATACCGCGTTCGGGCATTCTCACTATGGGCTGATGATGGCCCCGAAAACCGGCGAGCTTGTGGCCGATCTTGTGTCCGGTCGCAGCCCAAACATCGATTTGGCCCCGTTTTCTCTGGCCCGGTTCTAAAGTTTCAAATCAGAAGGATCCGATGATTATGCCAATCTACAACGGTGGTCAGAACATCTGCGGGGCGTCAATTGGTGTACTGTGCCTTGAAAGCTATTTTCCAAAACCACCGGGCCATATCAAGAACCCTTCCAGCCTGCCATTTCCGGTTCTGTATGAGATGATCGACGGTGTGACGGTCCCGACCTTGCTGAACAACCCTTCGCCCGAGTTACTGGCACCGTTCATCGAAGGCGCCAAGCGGCTTGAGGCTGAAGGCGTGCGCGCCATAACTGGCAGTTGCGGCTTTCTAGCCTTGTTTCAAAAAGAATTGGCTGCTGCGGTTTCAGTGCCTGTCTTTGCCTCCAGCCTAATCCAAGTGCCGCTGGCCTTTCAAATGACCGGTGCCAACGCGCCAGTGGGCGTGCTAACCGCGGATGCATCCGCATTGACGCCCCGGCATTTCGAAGGTGTCGGTGCATCAGGTGTTCCTGTGGCCGTGAAGGGATTGGAGGATACAACAGAATTCGCCGAAGTGATTTTGCGGAACACACGGACCCGGATGGATACGGACCTGATCGAAACCGAGGTCTTGGATGCGGCCCGTAGTCTGGTTCTGGAAGCTCCGGACATTCGGTCGTTGGTTTTGGAATGCACGGATCTGCCGCCTTACGCATCGCGGCTTCAGGAAGAACTGCAGCTTCCTGTATTTGACCTGACCACACTGGCGCAAATGGCGCACGCTGTGACGACCCGGGCGCAATACTCGGGACTGATGCCGTGGCAACGCTGACTGTGCCAAAATGGTCAATGATGGACCCTGGCCGGGAACTCAGGATATCTGAGGGCTTGCGACATTGCTTTGGTCCATAGGAGATTTGAGTGTTCGTTGACCTGTCAATCCTGATGATTGCCATCTGCCTTGGCGCAATGCTGCAAGTCGGCGTTGGCATCGGGTTCAGCATTATCGCGGGACCGCCCATGATGATTTTGCTTGGCACGTCGACAGCGGTTCCCGTTTTGCTTTTGCTGAACACGTTTGTATCAGTGGTAGCGACAGACCGGCATGTTCTAAAAAACAACCGTCAACTAATCCGAACCGCGGTCATTGGATGCTGTGTCGGAGTTGCCGCCGGCCTTGTTGTGTATCCCTTTTTGAGCGAAGCATTTGTTCTTGCCCTGACGGCGTGTCTATTGCTGATCGGGTTGATTACGACCTTGCTCCCCTTGCGGGGGTCCATTGGCAACGCTGGGTTTTCATTCGTTACAGGACTGTCTGGGCTTGCGACTGTTTGGGCAGCGACACCGGGCCCTCTTATGGTGTTCGGTTTGATAGCTAAAGGCCGTTCCGCCAAAGAAGTAGCGAAACTGGTTCAACCGATAGCGTTGGTGGCATACGGCATAGCTTTCTTGTTGCACAATTTGTCCGAAACCCAAGCAATCTCATATGAACCGCAGTTAATAGGGTTCGTTGCGATCACTCTGATCGGCAGCATAATTGGTCGTGCAGCAGGCCCTTATTTGCCACAGCCGATCGTCATCGCAGTGATCCGCGTGGTATCCTTGATTGCCTGCTGCGTTCTGTTCCATCGGGCTTTTTCAATGGCTTAACCTTAAAGGTCACAAGATGACACGAAACAACAATCTGCACAGGTTTCCACGTGCCAAACTTATGTCGGGTCCAACCCCTTTGGAGCGTTTGGACAACTTGTCGGCAGAACTGGATATCGACCTTTGGCTGAAACGTGATGATCTGACTGGGCTTAGTTTTGGTGGCAACAAAACACGGCAGCTAGAATTCTATCTCGGAGATGCGCGTCAGCAGGGTGCTGATACCATTCTGATCACCGGCGCCGTTCAATCCAATTTCGTTCGATCTGCGGCCGCTGCCGCAGCCAAACTGGGCATGCAATCCGTGCTTCAGTTGGAAGAGCGTGTCCCTGATATGGGGGCGGAGTACTATTCGTCCGGGAATGTGCTGCTGGCACAAATCCTTGGTGCCGAGCATATGGGTTACCCTGAAGGTGAAGACGAAGCGGGAGCCGACGCAGCGCTGCATGCGCGCGCAGTTGAATTGAAAGCCAAAGGTCACAAACCGTACGTTATTCATCTGGGGCTGGGCCATCCGCCCTTGGGTGCCTTGGGCTACGTCGTGGCCGGACAGGAATTGTATCAGCAGATGCCGGACTTCGACGCGGTCGTCGTCCCCTCGGGTAGCGGTGCCACACATGGCGGACTGCTGACCGGTCTGGCGTTAGAAGAAAGCACTGCCTCGGTGTTTGGGATTTGCGTGCGCAGAGATCGTGAAATGCAGCAGGCCCGAATGAAGGCCGTTTTGCAGAAGCTTGCGGACTTGCTGGATATCGACGCAGGACTTCTACAGGACAAGATCGATGTTTTCGACGAAGCCTTGCCGCCGGGTTATGGCAAAGTGAATGCAATAACGCGCGCTGCATTGGAAAAGATGGCACGGACGGAAGGGGTTTTCCTTGACCCTGTTTATTCTGCGAAAACGTTCGCTGGTTTGCTGAACCTGGTCGAAAGCGGGAAGATCAAGCCAGGCGAAAAAATCGTATTGTTACATTCGGGTGGATTGCCCGCACTCTTTGGATATCAAAGTGAATTGATCGACAACCCAACTTGAAGCGTTCGCAGTTCTCATACGTTTCAGAAACTTGCTTGCTTCCATTTTTGGTGCCCAAACAAAACTCCTGAAACCCCAGCGATGAGCCATCTGTGTCTGCGTGGCATCGCGCTACCACGGCTAACCGAAAAACATTGGATCACGATTACAGGGTGAACGATTTGAGGGCGAAGCTTCGGTTCTACGTCTTGAGTACGGTGCAGAGCAAACTTAATCAGATTGAACGTTTGGCGATTCAATCGCCGCAACCACCGCCATCTCCTGAGCCACAATCACCTGCATCCTCGTCGGCGAAGGGATCGTTGCATTCAAAAATTAGCGTCAGCTCACTTTTGGAGGTCAGGCTATTAAGTGTGATCACAAAAACGAAGAGAGGTACGCTTAGCCAAAGCACTCCAAACAAAAAACCGCCACTTTGAGCGATGGAACTGGCGCCGATGCAAATGAACACCAGCAAGAAGATCAGCACTATGAAAGTTCCAATTCTGTTTTTCCGCTTCCAAATCCCTTTTGGGGGCGTTCCAAACAAGTCCGAATAGGCTTTGACTGTGGCTTTGTAGTCATCCAGATGTTGGAGACCTTGACCGCCGGGGTTGTGATGTACTGGTTTGCCCAGCTTCTTGCAAAAGGCGTCCCAATAGTCGCGGCTGTGTTGCATGTGCAAATGCCAAACCAAATCGACCGCCTTTGAGGGGACGTTGCGTTCTGGTCGGGTGGCACAAAGATACATGAACTTTTGATATTCGGCGATCGCCACATTGGCGGTATCGCGAGAGATGCGGTTTTCGGCCATCAGCTGTTCAATGAATGGCGTGCCTGCAGCATCATCAGGCATTTTATGCGTCTTAATCAGCTCCCATAGCTGAGTATTGAGAGAGGTCATCGGAGCCTCCTATGTTTTCTCTTTTTTGCAACTTTTGACTAGCGCACGAATATGACAGATATGTGACACGTGCGGGAACCTGCTTGCGACATTGAGGCCAGTGGCGAGTTCGGAGCTAAACAAACCTCCATCTACATTCAGGCTGAGCGCCTTGAAAACCGGGCGCTACTTTTGGCGAAGTAATAGTCTCCTGAGGTTTTTTGCGAGGTCACTCGACGCTGAAATTTCGCTTTTCTGCCGACAAGCAGGAAAACATAAACTCGCAATCGAGTTGTTCAGAATTTGATCAGCACGAATTTAGATGTCAGCCACAGTGCTGCGATAAGGATTACGTAAGTTGAAAGAACCCAAGCGGTTGCTTCTCTAATAGGCAGGCTTTTCATCTGCATGTGATGATGCCCGGCCATTTGGTGCCCGTTTTGGCCTGCCATTTCGCTGTTTTCGTGGGAAACATGGCCAAGTGCTGGTGCCGGGCCATCAGCACCGGGAAGTGTCATGCAACCGTGTTTCAGGTGGTTCGCCACCAACCATCGGTTCATTGGAAAGGCGACAACCGCACCGACAACAGTCGCAAGGCTCATGCGAAACCAGAATTGTGGGGTAAGCGGGTCCTCGGATCCCGGCCACGCAGCCGTAAGCAGAACCATCGTCGGGATCATTCCGGTCATAACCATGTTCATCGAAACCGTTTCTGCAAAGAGCGTCTTTCGAACGGCCTGCCCGTAACTCCCGAACATTGGCATCATCATCAGCGCCTGGAAGATAAACAAACCAGATACGAACCCAAAGGCATATTCGACCAAGATGTCCCACCCGTTTGAAAGGTCCAGGAAGTGGACGAGGATGGCAGCAAAAATGATGCCCGTGGCATCACCTGCAACGCAGTGCATTTCGCTATTGATACCTTGTTTCCAAGTTGCGCGCGTATACTGGTCGTGACCTCCCGGGAATGGGCGGCGACATGCAAGCAAGTAGAAGAACAAGCCGACCGGACCGGTGTATAACGTTACGAGTATCCATGCGGTTCGCTGTACCCAACTCGTAACGCCGTTGCTGATCGAATCCCAAATGACAAAGCCCACGCTGACACCAGTCAAAAGAAACCAGACGAGCATCGCACCATTCAGCATATTAATTCCCTATGTTCGGCGGAAAAAACACCGCGGATCGGGTTGCGCCAGTCATGTGTTGTCAATTGACCAACTGTCCGGATTGTCCCGAGTAATTCTCTATCTGCATCGATTGGGCCGACCGTTGTTTCGCGCGACCTGATTGCCCCACCGCAACAGGTTGACGTTGCAATCGTCCCGATCAATCAGAACTTCGATCAGGCAAAGACCGTCATGATCCAGAGCTGTTTTGATGGCCTTGTCCAACTCGCCTTCTGTTTTCACCCTGCATCCCCAGGCGTTACCCTCTCCGGCGCCAAACACGTCAATCAAACCGGCGTAGTCCCAATTCTTGATGGTGTTATATGGGCCATCGTGGATTTCTACTTCGATCGTGTAGCCGCCATTGTTGATGAGGAAAATAATTGGCTTTGCATCGTACCGGATCATGGTCGAAATCTCTTGCGCAGTCAGTTGGAACGAACCGTCGCCAATGCACGAGATCAACCGGCGCTTCCTGTTACCTAAGGCGTATCCCAGCGATGCACCGACAGACCAGCCAATGGATCCATACTGCATCTGTATCTCGAAACGCGTGCCCTCGGGCAGTTTGGTCTCTATGCCGTTGAACCATGAGTCACCCGTCTCCACGAGCAACGTGCTGTCCTTATCCAGCATCTTCTGCACGCGGGCGAATAGTTGGCGAACCGTCACCGGTGTTTCGGCTTCACCGGGCGCTGGCGGGTTTTGTTCGGTTCTGACACGTTCGAAGGCCGCGACAGCACCGCTGTTCGGCGTAAGCTTGTCAGTTAGCGCATCCAGAAATTCATCCATGCGGACATTGCTGAAATGTGTGTCACCCAACTGTATGGACGTTGGATGCACCATAACCGCTTTGCCGGGATCAAAACCAAGCTGATGACCCGTCGTAGTGTAATCGGTGAAAACAGGGCCGACAAACAGCAGCCCGTCGGCGGCATCGACAATTTTCCCACAGCCCGGCGTGCTGACCGGTCCCCAATAAATCCCCATGAAGCCTTCGCTTGTCTCAGGCAGGAAGCTCTTGGCGTTGGGCATAGATGCCTGGGCGTATTCGCAGGCCGCGGCAAGGCTGCGCAAGGGGCGTTCGGCCTGACCCGCGCGCACTTTGCTTCCCGCGACAAGTACTGGCCGCTCTGCCGTATTCAGGAATTCAGAAACTTGAGAGACCGCAGTCGCTAATGTGTTCGGATCACTGCTGGACTGCCTGGCGAAACTACGCGGTACAGGCGCGGACGTAGGTGCACCTGCAATGTTCGAGGCGATTTCGATATAGACCGGTTTGCGTCGAAGCATTGCGGTGTCTATCGCCCTGTCGATCGCGACAGGCGCAAGAGACGGATGATGAATCGTGACAGCCTCTGCAGTGACGCGGGCGAACATCTCGCGCTGGTAATCGTATTCAACCTCGCCAAGCGTGTGGTGCAGATATTCCCACTCGGCTTCTGAGTTTGTGTTCGGCCCACCGGAAATCGCGATCAATGGAAGATCTTCGGCATAGGCGCCTGCGACGGCATTCAAAAGGCTCAACCCTCCGACCGAATAAGTGACGACAGCCGCTGACGGCCCCCCGGTTGCGCGAGCATACCCGTCTGCTGCGTAGCCTGCGTTGAGCTCGTTGCAGCAACTGATCATCCGCAGATCCCGATTGCCAAGCAGCTCGTCCAGCAGCACCAAATTGTAATCGCCGGGAACCACAAAATAATCCGCAATTCCAGCTTCTTGCAGTCTCTTCGCCAGATATGATCCGACAGTCCAGCGCTCTGTTGCCATGCCATTACTCCAATACAATTTATCAAAAAGAACTTGGCACATCCTATTCACGAAAGCCGGATTCGCAAAACCAAGAGAGTTGCGCTTGGCTCTGTCACGGAGAAGCTGGAAGCCGAAATCTGTTTTGAACTAGTGGGTGCTGTCTGCGTCAAAACTCAGCTATCGGTCTGTGCGGCCACCCAGTCGAATGACATCGCGCGATAAAATCGACAGAAAAGATCCTGAGCCTGAATGGGCCTTTACATCAACTCGAACCACAGATTGGACAAATTTACTCTTTGTGGGCGTTTCTGCCGCTCCCTATTGGAAGTGGATAACAATGCAGTATGCTCGATCCACCGACCAACCAATTGTGTGTTTGGTTTCCGCTCGTTGCGCGTCCACTGAAGATTGTTGAGGGCACCCTCGGACGCGGGTCCATTTGGAGAGAAAAGCATGCCGGTAACCGGGCCACCGCTGGCCGCTCCCGCGGATTTAACGAACCTTTTTCGGCGGGGATTGTCGGCGGATCCCAAGGCGATTGCGCTTTACGCGTTGGACGGGGCTTTGACCTGGCAGGAGCTGGATACCGCCTGTACACGGCTGGCGCTTCGATATCTGAGCCTGGGGCTTAATCCGGGGGACCGAATAGCTTCGATTATGCCGAACCGCGCGGTGTTGGTGATCCATTATCTGGCCTGCTTGCGGGCCGGTTTGGTGGCGATGCCGCTCAACTATCGCTATACGGCCGCGGATATCGACCATGCGCTTCGGTTGGCGACGCCGGCGGCGCTGTTGGTGCATGGCGAGCGCGCCAAGGATGTGGCCGCAGTGCCAGGCGTCGGGCGACTGCCTTTGGGGTTGATATCCTATGCAGGCGAAGTGGACGGGGCGCTCGTCTTGAAGGACCTGATGGACGGTGAGGTTGAGGCGACATTGCCGACGATTGGGGCGGACGCGCCAGCGTTTATATTTTTTACTTCCGGGACCACGGGGAAGCCGAAGGGCGTGACGCATAGCCATGCCAGCATGGGGGCTATGGTGGCAAGCAATGCTCGGGGGTTGGGGTTGAGACCTGGGGATGTGGTGCTTCCGGCGTCGTGGATTTCCCATACTGCCGGGTTGCGGCTGACGTTTGCAGGGCTTTGGGCCGGTGCCAGAACGAACGTAGTGCGGCAGTTTTCACCCGCCGAGCTCCTGGGGCTCCTGCGACAGACAAAGCCGACAGTGGCGCAGATATTGCCCGCGCCATTGGCTGCATTGGTAACGGGGCACGGTGCAGTGCGCGAAGACTTTGGTTCATTAAGAACGATGATGGCAGGTGGCGACAAACCCTCGCAGACACTGGTCGACGCCTTTGGCGCGTTGGCGGGTGTGCCGATCGGGGCGTTTTATGGAATGACTGAAATGGGGACGTCACATTCGAACACACATGGAGGAGTAGAGAAAGTCGGTTCCATTGGATTGAACAATCCAGGGTATGTCTCGGCGCTTCGTGATGAGGCTGGGGTGGAGGTGCCAGTGGGAGTGGACGGCAGGCACTGGGTCAAGAGCCCGACTATGATGACGGGGTATTGGGACGACCCAGGTGCGACAGCGGCAGCGTTTCGGGATGGCTGGCTCGATACTGGCGATTTGATGCGACGGGATGAGGAAGACTATTTCTGGTTCCGGGGGCGGCAAAAACAGATCATCGTGCATGACGGCTCGAACATCAGCCCGGCAGAGGTGGAAGATGTACTGACAGCGCACCCCGCCGTTGCAGCGGCGGTGGTGGTTGGGGTGCGAGATGAGATGCACGGCGAAGATGTATGGGGATTTGTGAGCTTTGTCGAAGGGGCGAAGCCAGTGCGCCCCGGAGATATCATCGACTTCGCGCGGAAACAGATCGGATACAAGGCGCCGGATGTGGTTCGGATCGTTAGTGCATTGCCGCTGACCATGGGAGGCAAGTTGGACCGGATGGCGTTGAAGCGGATGGCGGCGAAAGAAAGCGGTGCCGCGCATATACTGTGATACCGTGGACGATCAGGTCGCAGATGCGAAATGCTGACCTGAGATAAGAAGCGGTGACGATGGGCAACGGAACTGAGGATCTCATTCCCTCAGCGCGGAATGCGGCATTGGAAGTCGAACCGCAACTTGTTGTAAATAGGCACTCTTAAGCTGCTCAAGCCCTACCGAAAGTATCCGCGCCCGAACAGTTAGGATTGCACGTCCAAGCGCATTGGGGCACGGTGACCGTTCAACTTGGAAGAATGTTCATGGCCACCGCAAAACCTACCAACCCGTGGCTCATATTGCTGGGCCTTGCGCTTGGGGTCAGCATATCCAACGCATTTGGTCGCTTTGCATACGGACTAATCCTGCCATCCATGAAAAGTAGCCTTGGCTGGAGCCTCACTCAATCCGGTTGGCTCAATACGGCCAATTCGATTGGCTACATAGTGGGTTCGATTCTAACGCTTTTGCTGATCCGGCATTTTTCTCCGTCGCGGTTGTTTGCAAGTGGAACTGTGGCGACCGCACTGTGCCTTTTGACGACCGGGTTTGATGAAAGCCTTGTGTTTCAAACTGCCTGTCGTACTTTGGTGGGACTGTTTGGTGCTCTTTCCTTTGTGTCCGGCGGCGTACTGGCAGCATCGCTGTTCCAAACCAGCGCCCGAAAGAATGCATTGGCCATCGCCTTATACTTTGGCGGTGGCGGTGGATTTGGTATCGCATTATGTGGCGCGATCCTTCCGAGTATGTTGGACGTATTCGGACCACAATATTGGGACTGGGCGTGGATCGGGGTCGGGTTGGCAGCCCTGGTCATTTGCCCATTTTCGGTTTGGGCTTCCACAAAATTGAACGAAACCGAGCATGACGCCGCACTGCCTTCCATCCCACCGGTGCGCAGAATGCTTGGCGAACTCGGCGGGTATGCGCTGTTTGGATTGGGTTACATTGTGTACGTCACTTTTATCTCGGTCTGGATGAAGGAGCAGCACTCCAGCGTCCTTTTGACCACCGCAACATGGATGGTTCTTGGGGTCAGTATTATGGCGTCTCCTTTTGTTTGGCGCGGGGTCTTGGCCCGCTTTCCATCCGGAACGCCGTTGGCGCTAATCCTTACCGGGGTCGCATTTGGATCAGCCCTGCCAATCCTGGTTCCATCTGGATATGGATTAATTTTGTCGGCACTGGTGTTCGGGCTATCGGTCTTTATGCCACCCACTGCGGTCACCAGCTTTGTCCGCCAGAACGTGGATCAGCAGGATTGGGGTGCAACCATAAGCTTTTTTACAGTTGTTTTCGCCATTTCACAGACACTAGGACCAATCGGGGCTGGTATCATTGGCGACTTGACCGGAGAAATTGGAGATAGCCTTGTGGTGGCTTCTGCGGTCCTGCTGGTGGGTGCCCTTTGTGCTGCGATGCAAAAGCCGCTCAGGCGTAAGGTGGCGTAGCCGTCGTATTCAGAACCATACTGATTCATTCTCTATTTGGACGCGGTGGGTTCTGAATGTGCAATGTAAGACCTAGCGGTCACTCCAGCCTGATCTGCTTTAGGCAATCCCCTCATAATGCGGGGTCCAGAACTTCGCATCTATTGCCGCTTTCAAGTCATCCCCCGTGGATTTAGGCGCAACCCCATCCAACTGCGCCTGTTGCCCAACGGCAAATGCGATAGCTTTGCTGACCTCGCGGATGTCCCCCACATCGGGCAGCAAGCTGGCTGTGCGATCGGACTTCGCAGGTGACAACGTGGCGAGAGCCTCGGCGGCGGCCATGAACATTCCGTCAGTGACGCGACGCGCGCCTGCGGCCAGCACACCCAACCCCATGCCTGGGAAAATGTAGGAGTTGTTACACTGTGCGACATGGTGCGTCTTGCCGTTGTAGACAACAGGATCAAACGGGCTTCCGGTGGCGACCAATGCATGACCATCTGACCAGCGGATAATATCCGCAGGCACGGCCTCAATTCGCGATGTCGGGTTCGACAGCGGCAATACGACAGGATGTTCTGTGTGAGCCGCCATCGCCCGAATGATCTCTTCAGAGAACAAGCCTGCCTGACCGCTGACACCCACCAATATGTTGGGTTCGGCCTGGTTAATCACGTCCAACAGAGAAATTTCACCATCGGACCAGCTCCCTACTTTGTTGAGGGGTTGGACAATTTGCGTTTGGAACGGCAGAAGGTCTTTCATCGCATCGGTTAACAACCCGTTCCGGTCCACCATGTAGATGCGTTCGCGTGCCTCGGTTTCGGGTAATCCTTGGCGAACCATGAGTTGAACCAGTTGCTCAGCGATACCCACTCCCGCTGATCCCGCTCCAAGAAACGCGATGGTAGCGTCCTTTAGCGGAATGCCGGTGACATTTGAGGCAGCCAGCAACGTACCCGCCGTTACCGCCGCCGTACCCTGAATATCATCATTGAATGTACAGAGCTGATCGCGATACCGCGCAAGCAGGGGTGCCGCATGTTGCTGAGCAAAATCTTCGAATTGCAGCAACACATCCGGCCACTTACGCTTTACCGCCTGTACAAACAGATCGACAAAGTCAAAGTACTCATCCCCGCTTACGCGTTCATTCCGCCATCCGATATAGAGGGGATCTTCCAGCCGTTCTTTATTGTTGGTGCCGACGTCCAGTACCACCGGGAGCGTTACGGACGGGCTTATTCCACCCGCAGCGGTATAAAGCGAGAGCTTTCCGATCGGAATTCCCATTCCGCCCGCGCCTTGATCGCCCAAACCCAAAATCCGCTCTCCATCGGTGACAACTATGGCTTCGACAGAGGGCAGGACGGCATTCTCAAGTATGTCATCGATCCGGTCACGTTCGGGGTACGAAATGATTAATCCGCGTGGGTGATCGTAGATCTCACTGAACCTCTTGCAGGCGTCACCCACGACTGGTGTGTAAATTATCGGCATCATCTCGGTTAGATGTCGCACCAATAGAGCGTAAAACAGAACCTCGTTGTCATCTTGCAAGCCACGCAGATAGACATGTTTATCCAGCGGCGTCTCCTCACGTTCAAAGGCGGCATAGACACGGTCCACTTGGGTTTCGAGCGTTTCGACGTGTGGCGGAAGAAGACCCAACAATCCAAGCTTTTCTCGTTCGTGTAGAGAAAAGGCAGTACCCTTGTTCAGCAGCGGGTTTGTCAAATAGTGCAAATTTGCAGGATCAGTATCGGCCATTGGATGCCCTTTCGGATCAGCACGCACAGGTTGCACGCATCTGTCTGGTAAGGTCAGCATTATAAGACAAAAAATGCAACGAGCTTGCGACTGGAACTTTCTCGCATTGGGCCAACACACTACGTGCGATGGCTTGCCCGAGTAATTCGCGGCCCAGAACCGCCATTCGTCTCAGTTGCTCACGCTGCATTGCAGATTCCCCGAAGCGGACTTTGGCCGGGAATCTCATCCAACAGATAGGTCGCAAGCAGTTCGGAGTACTGCCAGTCTCTGGAGCTAGGGATAGTCAAAAGAGCCGTGTCCCAAATACGAAAGTGTTAATCGGTCTGCCGCTTCCATTGTGCCCGCACTCGATACTGCGGAACGATGTACGCCCACAATAAATTCGCACGGAAGATGCTAACCTTTACGCTTTTTCCAACCGTTGCATTGGCCAGCTAATAACCCCGCCCACCCGGATAAATCCGAGCAAACAACCAAGATAGACATTCATTTTTTACCCCGGCGCAATGAACCCGGAATGCCCGAACTTCGAGATGGTTTCGATGGTCTGTTCAACACCAAACACTATACAGAGCCAGGTCAACCAGGGTGGAATAATTTTGTTCTCACCAAATCCCAGCACTGCAACTGCGCTGCCCCTTCTGACAGGCCGCTTGGATCATAAGCCAGGCCGGCCCAAGTCCACGCCTGAACTTTTGCCGTCAGAGTGAAACCAAAGACGCCGGCCATAAAAACATAGCGATGAGGCACAGGAAGAAGGGCTGAGAACTGGCCAGAAAAATCATCAAACCGAGAGAGACAAATGTTGGAGACCAATACGTTGCCGAAGAAGATTGTGATCGACAAAAACGGTGCCAACATTGCGAGCCTCAAGGCTACCAACAAATGCTGAAGAGCTTCGGTTGTCCGATGCCAATTGAGATGGTGAGCCGTTTGATGAAAGGGTGATCTTGCTCAATGATGCTATTCATGGATTTCCGCCTGACCATATCAATCAGGATCGGGTAGCCGAAACTGAGTGCCGGAGGTGGAGGAACACCGCTTGCAGGATCACTTCTTTTGAAAAATGCGCACCTTTAAATGAGATTGCCGCGGCTAGCTTCCGTCTATATCCGTAACGCCTTTTACACGATGGCCTCACCTCAGTCAGAAGGTAAAAAGTTTGCGACAAAGTCATTAAAGATCACGGTTCCTGACGCCGGACAGAACCCTTTTCACATTCAAGTTGGTTGTAGCAAACGCAGTTTTCAACGATCCCAATGGAACTGACGTCAAACAGTCGTCTCAGTTGTAGTTCTCGACGCTCAGGAAAACCAGTGTGCGCATCCGGCAGCCAGTCCAATGGTCGGATGAACGAGCATAACCGTCACAAGTGAAAGCCAAAAACACAACGAGACGCTATTGTGAGGTTCGATATCGGATGCTGGAGCGGGGCAGACAAAACTTTTGCTTTCTCGCAGTTTTGCGAAGGTCATTCTTCGCATACGATGCACCCTGACGGGAGACTCTCTGTGACCAACGGTTTTGTTAAGGAGTCGTCATTCTGCTGCATCAGGAACATCAACTATTGAATAGTTGCCCTTTACGCGTTCCTTTGTCGGGTCAAAATGAGGGAAAGGCACTATTTTGGCTTTCAGACGCTTTTGTTGGCCGTCCAGTTGCCCGATTTCAATGTCAACTCCGACGACGGCATGAGTGACCGAAACCCGGCCCAACGCAATAACCTTGCCCAGAACGGGTGATTTCATCGCGCTGGTAATCTCTCCAACCTGCGCCTTTCCTAAACGCACACAGTCGCCGGGCGAGGGGACCGTGCCGCCCTCAATCTCGAAACCGACCAGTTTGCGATGAGGATGGGTCTTGCGTTCTTCAATCGCTGCCCGCCCGATAAAATCGTCGGGCTTTGACTTCAGTGGAACGGTGAAGCCGATGCCTGCCTCGAAGGGATCGGTTTGATCGTCGAATTCGGACCCGGCAAAGATCAAGCCACCTTCGATCCGCACCATATCCAGTGCCGCAAGTCCAAGCGGAGCTATGCCATATTCCTGGCCAACCTCCCAGACGCGATCAAAGATCTCGACGGCATCTTTGGGATGGCAGAAGATTTCATATCCCAGCTCACCTGAATATCCGGTCCGGGAAATTACCACAGATGTCCCCTGCACATCACCAACCCGAGCCACGGTCAGCCGGAACCATGGCAGTTCTTCGATCGTCGGTTGCTGAGGCGGTGTCCAAAAGATCTTGGAAAGGATGTCGCGACTGTACCGCCCTTGAACCGCAATGTTGTGCAATTGATCAGTCGAATTGCGCACCCAGACATTCATATTGCGTTTGAGGGCCTGTTCCTGCAGCCACAATCCGCTGGTATCATTCCCGCCGATCCAGCGGAAATTCGTCTCACCCAATCGATAAACCGTACCATCGTCGATCATACCGCCGTGTTCATAGCACATCGCGGTATACACGACCTGACCAACGCTTAGCTTTTTCATGTTGCGGGTTACGCAAAGCTGCAACAGCTCTTCTGCATCGGGTCCGACAACTTCGTATTTCCGCAAGGGGCTGAGGTCCATAACCGCAACCTTGTCGCGGCAGGCCCAGTATTCGGCAATCGCGCCGTGATTGGTCATCGTGTTGGGCAGCCAATAGCCGTTATATTCGACGAAATCACGGGTGTGCCGTGCAAAGCAGTCGTGAAATGCAGTTTTCTTGGTTTCTTCCACATCCGCCTCCGCAGATTTTCTATAGCCGTAGGATCTTTTGAAATCCTCGGTCGCCTTGTAGGTTCGCACCTGAATATCGGTTGGATTCCAGCCATTTGCTGGATCAATGTCGCAGGGACAGCCGGTGCTGACGCAGACCAGATCGGTCAGCGCGCGCAACAAGACGAAGTCACCGGGGCGCGACCAGGGGTCGTCCATGCCAATGGCGTTGGTGTCGTCCAGCATCGTGTTGAAAAAGAAGTTGATTGCAGGCCAACCACCACGTGATTTGATGCCATACTGATCCAAGTCTTTATTGATATTGTCCGAGCAATTCACGTGGCCGGGGTAACCGAGATCTTCATAATACCGCGCCGTACAGGCAAGGCCAAACGTGTCATGGCGTCCGCACGTATCCTGAACGATCTCTATCAGCGGTTCCTGATCAACTGACCAATACTTCGAAAAAATCCCCGGTTTCGGATACAAGCTGCCCATCAGGCTACGCGTTGTTGTGGGATCAATCTCGCGTTCGATCCCCTGATCCAGTGCCCGTTGGCTGAAGGCCTGAAAATCCGAGCACTCACGCCCGCGAACATCGACAATCTGAATGAACTCACCGGCCCTGACCTCGTACGAGTGGGCATTGCCCGGCTGAATATTGAAGTCCCTGAGCGGATCGGCCAGCGGTTCGGGTGGTCCCACATCGGGTTTTTCCAAACCGGGTGCAGAGCGCTGAATGTACAGGATGATATCCGTGGGAGGGTTGTTATCTTCGGGGCGCATCGCCTTGCCGGGTGCAGCCACGATCAGAAGGCCATCACATTCGGCGACGAAATGCACCATGTCACCGGGGCGCGACCCGTCGGTAAACGCCCGAACCGCGTCACCTACTCCGATGTCAAATCCGGCAACTTCCAGAGCGCGCAGCACTTTCTTGCCAGACGGCGATCCATTTGCCAGCGTCGCAATCAAACCATCCGGACGTCCATGTCCCAAAGCACCCAGCATGGCCGCATCAGAACTCCGGTCAGGGGCAAAGAAGACCATCTCGGCCTGTTGCATCCCGTCGCGGTCCAACAAGGTTATCGTATCACCTTTGGAAATCGGAACAGCGCGCGACCCCATTCCTGGGACCGGGTGGCGTTCCGTTCCATGCGGCAGGATCGGAAGGCCGGGGGCCAGAACTCCGCTGCGTTCGAACGGAACTTCGAATACCGGCTTCACATTCATAGTGCATCTTCCTGAATGATCTCGGTTGCACCGCGGTGGGTGACAACCAATAGGCATCCCGCCTCGGTTTGCGAATAGTGGCTGGACCCAGCAGCGAGGCTGACAAAGTCGCCGCTGCGATAGCAAAATCCATCGTGATCTGTCAGATCGCCTTCGAGGATGAAGAACTCTTCTGGTCCATGGTGGATATGCGGGCTTGAACGTGTGCCCGCTGCCATCTTCATCAGATAGCTGCCTTGCCCGGTTCCCTCATCAAAGCTGACATTCTTCCACCAAACTTGTTCGTCGGGTCGGCCTTCCATACGCATCCGGACAAACCCGGGATCGTCGAAACGGGTAACGGTGCGTGGGATTTGATGCTGTGCCATCTCAATCAAGCCCCAACCGTTTTTTTCGTTTTTCAGCCCAACTGCTGATCGCCATGTCAAAGGTCAGCGCCATCAGGGACACGTTCAGACCCAGCACAAAATTCTTACCCAGTTCGGTGCCCGCCAGTGTTCGCTGCAGTTCTTGTCCCAGATCTTGCGTACCGATGAAGGCGGCAATGATAACCATGAAAAAGGCGAACATGATTGCCTGATTAAACCCGACCGCCATTGTCGGCAGGGCCAGCGGGAATTGGACCGACATCAGCTTTTGCCGCCGGGTCGAGCCGGACATGTCTGCCGCCTCGGTCATTTCCGGCGGTACATTACTGAGGCCAATAATCGTGTACCGGATCAGCGGCACGGCGGCGAAGATCAGGATTGAGAACACAACTGCCACATCATTGACCCCAAACAGCATGATCGCGGGGATCAGGTAAATGAAGCTTGGGAAGGTTTGCGCGGTGTCGCAGGCCAGCAGGATGCTTTTGGACCAGCGGTTGGACCGCGCTGCAACAACGCCCAAGGGGATACCGATCATAGTCGCCAGCGCGACTGCTGAAATCACAGTATAAAGCGTGATGACCGACCGATCCCACCAGCCCGAGAAGGCGACAATCGTAAAGAAGATTGCGGCGTAGATGCCGGGCTTTCGGCCACCGACACAATAGGCAAAGGATACAACCAGCAGGATGAAAGCGGGAGTCGGAATGGCGAGTAGCGTATTCCGGAACGGGATCAAAACCTTGACGTTAAGGAACCAGCGCAGCCATTCGGTTGTGCCCTTGATCGCGTCTATGGCCAGGAACGACTTGATCACCACGTCGATTTCTTTGCCCTGGCTGAGATGCTGCTTGCGACCAACTTCAGCCAGGATCGGAAACACCTGGGCCAGCAGAGTAAATCCAACAAACAGACCCAGCGCGACCAGCGAAATCTGGTGCCGTTTCCACCATGGTGTCCCGCGTTCGAAGTGCACCGGCTGCTTGACGACCCAGGCCTTTGACATCCGATCCAACGTGACAGCCAGAAGGACGATGGTTACGCCAATCTCGAAAGAACGGCCCAGTTTGAAACTACCCATCATCGCCAGCAGTTTCGCGCCAAGACCGGGCATTCCGATAAAAGCGGTCAGAACAACCATCGCAAGACACAGCATGATCACCTGATTGACGCCGACCAGAACCTCGGTCCGCGCGGCTGGAACGTAGACGTGGCGCAACATCTGCCAGCGTGTGCAGCCAGACATCTGGCCTGCTTCGATCACTTCCGGGCTGACCTTTTTCAGGCCCAGAGTGGTCATCAGGATCATCGGTGGGATGGCAAAGGTAATTGTTGCGACGGCCCCAGCTGTCGGTCCGACCTTAAAGAAGATCACTGCTGGCAAGAGATACGTAAAGAAGGGCAGGGTTTGCAGTACGGACAGGATGGGTTTCAGCAACCGCTCGAACCAGCCGTATTTCCAGGCCGCGATGCCTAGTACCAGACCCAGCAAGAAAGCCAATGGTGCCGCAACCACGATGACGGACATCGTCTGCATGGCGATTTTCCACTGTCCGATTGCCGCGGTCCAGATGAAGGTGCCCGCGCCCAAGGCAGCCAAACGCCATCCACCAACGGCATAGCCGACGACGGCTGCCACTGCGGCAATCGCGGACCATGGGATCGGGCCCAGATAGGGCCAGCGACGCTTGCCCTCCAATAGGTTCGCCGAGGTATCCAGCAGAAACTCAAGCGGGCCTTCTGCAATAAAGCGGGTGACATAGATCAGACCGAGATCGTTTTGAATGAAGTTGAATATCGCGTCCAAAACCTGTGCCGTTGGCGGGATTGCAGCCTCAGGAATGCGATTCAGCCACTCGGGCAGAATGCCAATTGCCTTAGCCAGGATCAGTGCAATAGCGGTGACCAGCAGCGCGGTTAGGACTTTGGTTTGCCCCCACGGGCCGTCCCTTGTGTCCGATATGTCGGTGGACAGCGTCGCCATCATTCCGCCCCAAGCAGAACATTCAACGCGGTGTCACGTTCCAGAACCCCGGTGACAACGCCTTTGTCATTCGCGACCGGCAATAGGATGCGCTTGTCATTTACCAGTACCCGCGCCAATTCGTGAATAGTCGAGCCGCCATTGATCGGCGCGCCCTCCAAAGCATGACCATTCACAGGCTTTGCAAGCCCCTTCGCATGTACGACCCGGGCCTTGTCGACATCTTCGGTAAATTTGGCCACATACTCGGTGGCAGGGTTCATCACGATCTGATCGGGGGTGTCACACTGTTCGACCGCGCCGTTGCGCATGATGGCAATCCGATCGGCCAGACGCAGCGCCTCATCGAAGTCATGCGTGATGAAGACGATGGTTTTGCCCAGCATTTCTTGCAGACGGAGGAATTCATCCTGCATTTCACGGCGGATCAACGGATCCAGCGCCGAGAAGGGCTCATCCAGAAACCAGATATCCGGCTCAATCGCCAGTGATCGGGCGATACCGACCCTTTGCTGTTGACCGCCGCTGAGTTCACGCGGGAAATATTCTTCCCGACCTTCAAGGCCCACCAATTTGATGACCTCCAGTGCGCGTTCGCGCCGGTCGTAGCGATCTTGCCCGCGCATTTCCAACGGGAAGGCGACGTTGTCCAATACCGTGCGATGTGGCAACAGACCGAAGGATTGGAACACCATCCCCATCTTGTTGCGGCGCAGCTCAATCAGCTCGCGTTCAGTCAGGCTCATGATGTCCTGACCGTCAACTTCAATCGTTCCGCCTGTAATATCGTGTAGGCGTGAAAAACACCGCACTAGCGTGGACTTGCCTGATCCTGACAGGCCCATAATGACCAGCATCTCGCCACGAGCGACCTCAATCGAGACGTCCTTGACACCGGCGATGTACCCATCCGCGCGGATCTCATCGAAACTGCGGCCAGCGGCCAGAGATTTCAGATAGCTCTCTGGCGAGGGCCCAAACAGTTTCCAGACGTTTTTGGCTGAGATGACAGGCGCTGAGGCGGACATGGCTGCCTTTCTTTCGTGTTGAGCGCGGCCTTGCATCGCTGAGATGTTCAAGGCCGCGCCAGTTTCGGTGGATGCAACCGGATTATGTACTGCAGGCACTGATCCAAGGATCAATGACGGCGCGGTTGGCGTCCAGCCATTCTTCGGCTGCCTCTTCCGGCTCAAGCTCATCAGTGTCGACCAGCTTCGCCATCTCAGCAATCTGCGGGTTGGTGAAAGAAATCTCGGTCAGGGCGCAATACGCGGCCGGCCACTTGTCTTTCATGCCATCCCAAGCCGCCTTTTTCAGGTAACCCTCGGCAGGGTTGCCACAATCATACAGCGCTTCCGGGTTGGGACCCTTGGCTGGATCCTTGTCGCACCCATCTTCCCATGCCGGGAATTCAACGAACTCACCTGGCCAAACAGCTTCGGCGAAGTTTGGCGTCCAGTTAAAGACCAAAACCGGCGTTTTGTCGGCCTCTGCCGCGCCAATCTCAGCCCAAAGGGCTGCGGCTGAACCCGCATTGATCACCGTAAAGTTCAGATCCAGTGCTTCGGCGCGTTCTTTACCATGCTTCAACCAGTCGACCGGCCCATCCAGATAACGGCCCTTGTCACCGGTTTCGGCTGTGGCGAACAGGTGCGCACAGTCGTTCAGTGCCTGCCAGTCAGGCAGGCCCGGGCAGGATTCCTTGGTCCACATCGGATACCACCAATCCTCGCGCGTGACCGCATCATGATCGCCCGCATCATGCAGACCACCTTTTTCCAGTGCCGCGCGGTAGGATGCACCAAAGGCACCTTCCCAGACTTCCATCTCCAGCGCGACATCGCCCAAACGTACCGATTCATAGACGGCCTGACTGTCGGTGGTGACATATTCTACGTTGTTGCCCATCTCTTCGAAGATCAGGCCTACAACGTTCGACATCACGATCTGGCTGGACCAGTTGTGAATGGGGATTACGATCGGGTCGCTGCTGTCTTCGGCAGCCGCGCCAGTTCCCGCTACTGCTGCCAAGGTTGCAGCAGAAAGTAGGTTTGTAAGTTTCATGTTTGCTCCCTGAGTGACATTCATTTTTGAGTTGAGGACTCTTCCGGCCCCGAATTCATGCATTCTGCCCAAGATCGTCTAATGTGCAGAACAGAAATTTGAGGGGCTTTGACCATAATTTCTTGAGGCTAATCCGACTTTTTGCTATCTTAACAGACAGTTGCCTGATCGAATGTTGCCAGATGCGGGCAAATGTTTTTGATCGCGCCGTCGTCCAGCTCGGGAAAAGGCCCCCAAATGCCAAAAAAAGCGCCAGTCACCGGGAAAGTCTTGCCGCCGCTAGACTATTTGTTGGCATTTGAAGCCGCTGCCAAGGCACAGAGTTTTGCGCAAGCCAGCAAGGTGCTGAACATCTCAGAGACCGCAATCAGCCGCAAAGTACGCTTGCTGGAACAGCACTATGACGTGCCCTTATTCGTAAGGGGTCATCGTTCTGTTTCCCTTACTCAACAGGGTGCCATCCTGTTGGCGACCGTGGAAAAATCACTGGACCTGATGCGGGATGTCAGCCGAGACATGCTGGCCAAGCATCAGGCAAATACGGTTTCGATCTCGGCGACCAATTCTGTTGCGTCTCTTTGGCTGATGCCGCAACTTCGCAAGTTCAACAAATCCAATGGCCGAATACGTATCTCTTTAGTGTCTTCTGACAGTGACGCAGAATGCCTGTCAGATTCTATGGACCTGACAATTCTGCGGGGGGATGGCGACTGGCCGGGGTACGAGGCAAAGCTTCTGTTCGGAGAAACCGTTTTTCCGGTTTGCAGCCCCGAGTACCTCAAAAGTAATCCCAATGCCGCGGATATTTCTGCGTTACCGGAACTTGACCTTATTGAGGTCACCAGCGCGCATGCAGAATGGATGACGTGGCGAGCGTGGTTCAGCGGCAATGGTGTATCAACATCATCAATGGAACAGGCAGTCGCGTTCAACACTTACCCATTGTCAGTACAGGCAGCGGTTGATGGATTGGGCATTGCGTTGGGCTGGGCCCATCTTGTTGATCCATTGCTTGAAAGCGGCGCTTTGGTCAGGCCAGTCCAGGGCGCATCGGTGCGAACTGAGTCGGGATATTACCTGCTGAAAAGGCCTTTCAACAGTGCTTTTCCAGAGCAGTTGATAGTCGAAGATTGGCTGCTGGGTCTTAGTGAAGGTCGGAAAAGATACGCCTGAATTGGGTTGTTGGTGGCTGGGCATTGATGGTGAGTTTGGCTGTGGGCTGTTTGGCAACTACAACTCGCGTATTGACCCAGGGGAATAATTATTTACTTTAAAGAAAAATAATCGAATCTGGGTTGGTGCGCTGCCGATCCGGCCAAGACGTTGTCAGACTTTTCCAACCGGGGGTTTTGCCCAATGAGCTATAAATCGGACATTGAAATTGCGCGCGAGGCGCAGAAGAAGCCTATTCAGG
>NZ_JBXWQH010000017.1:0-105601 GCF_059612275.1 Ruegeria sp. CDSA034 | reverse complement strand
AAAACGGCCTGCGTTTCGCCATCCGCGAAGGCGGCCGCACCGTCGGCGCCGGCGTCGTGTCGAAAATCGTCGAGTAAGGCGCGCTTGTCGCGCCTGGTTGCGGCAGGCTATTTTCCTCAGGGAAATCTGCCGAGAGCAACACGGTGAGAAACCAAAGAAGGCCGCTCCGTCCGGGGCGGCCTTTTTTTCATTTTGCGGTTTCTGAACCACGTTTGTCCGCAACGCAAACTGTCCGAATTTTCCCTTCTGTTGCTGAACCGCGCAGAGTTTGAAACAACCGTCCGATAAGACGGTCTGGTTAATTCCCCTGCGGCTCAGACACCGACCCAGAACCAGTCGTTCATTCCGAGTTGTAGTATTTCCGAAGAAGTGCTTTTTAGAAAACCGCCGCCAACAAAACAGGCGTTGGCCCACAAGGAGTACTTTGAAATGGACGAAACCGTACAAAGGCTGTCCAGACGTTTGAAACGACGCGGATACCAGGTTTTGCCAAACAAGGAAACGGGCGAATACATTAGCAGTCTCGGTTTTCAGGTCCAGACGGTATTTGATGTTGGTGTTGCCGGCGGCACAGCGCATTTGTATGCGGCGTTTCCGGATTCAAAATTTGTTTTGATCGAGCCGATTGCAGACTATGAAACAAAGCTACGAAGAAAATGGGCGGACAAAATCAATTTTGATTTTCACGCCTGCGGTGTTGGGGCGGAAAACGGGCAGACAACGCTGCGTATCCCAACGGTCGGTGCCCGATCATTTGGAACGCGCGCGACTATGCTTGAGTTCGATGATTCTGCTACGGCGCACATATCGAAAATCGAAGAAAGACAGGTGCCCGTGAAAACACTTGACGAGATCGCTTCGACCTACAAAGGACCTTTCGGCCTTAAGATTGATACCGAAGGTTTCGAAATCGAAGTAATTCGGGGCGCGTCGGAAATGCTGAAAAACTGCGCATTTGTCTTGGCCGAGGTTTCAACACGCCGTCGTTATCAAGGCGGCTACAAGTTTAGCGATTTTGTTTCGGTTATGGCAGGTCAGGGGTTTGAACTGCACGATTTCATCAGACCGCCGTCGCCGCAGGCAACCGATTGCGACGCGATTTTTGCACCTTTTAACAGCCCTTTGTTTGACTTTCGGGATTTGAAGCTATCGCGCATTGCAGCGAAGGGCGTAAAGCCGTAGGAGGAAGTCGTTCTTTCCTTCTAGATACGTGTGCCCATGGGCACGGGTAGTTCCGGTTTTGCCGCGATAATACTTGGTTGATGCGGCGTGGCGGGTTCGAGATGTTTGGCGGCAGTCAAATCCAGAATTAGTAAGCCTGAAAAACCCCTTGCCAAACCCCCCACACCCCTGTAGATCGCGCGAGTTCTCTTCAAGAACATCGAGGCGGGGTGATTCCCGCCTTTTGGGTTCGAAGAGGGTTGGCGATGCGCGCTTGTCCTCCTCTCAACCTCAACGCCTGATAAAAGGCTGTTATTATGCAAAGCCAAAACATCCGTATTCGGCTGAAGGCATTTGACTATCGCGTTCTGGATGCCAGCACGCAAGAGATCGTCAACACTGCCAAGCGGACCGGCGCGAACGTGCGCGGTCCGATCCCGCTGCCGAACAAGATCGAGAAGTTCACGGTTCTCCGTGGCCCTCACGTTGACAAGAAATCCCGCGACCAGTTCGAGATCCGCACGCACAAGCGTCTGCTCGACATCGTTGATCCGACCCCCCAGACCGTTGACGCGCTGATGAAGCTCGACCTCGCCGCTGGTGTGGACGTCGAGATCAAGCTGCAGTCGTAAGATCGGAGGGTATAGATTATGCGCTCTGGTATTATCGCAAAAAAAGTAGGCATGACCCGCCTGTTCATGGAAGACGGCAAGCAGATCCCTGTGACCGTTCTTCACCTGGACGGCCTGCAGGTCGTTGCACAGCGTACCGCTGACAAAGACGGCTACACCGCCGTTCAGCTGGGCGCAGGTGCTGCCAAGGCAAAACGCACCTCGAAGGCTATGCGCGGTCACTATGCCGCTGCAAAGGTCGAGCCTAAGCGTAAGCTGGCCGAGTTCCGCGTCTCCGAAGATGGCCTGATCGAAGTGGGCGCCGAGATTTCGGCAGAACACTTCCTGGAAGGTCAGAAGGTTGACGTTTCGGGTACCTCGATCGGTAAAGGCTTTGCCGGTGCAATGAAGCGCCACAACTTCGGTGGTCTTCGCGCCTCGCACGGTGTTTCGATCAGCCACCGTTCGCATGGTTCGACTGGCCAGTGTCAGGATCCGGGCAAGGTTTTCAAAGGCAAAAAGATGGCCGGTCACATGGGTGCTGCCCGTGTAACCACCCAGAACCTGGAAGTCGTCAAAACCGACGCCGACCGTGGTCTGGTCTTCATCAAAGGCGCCGTTCCCGGACCAAAATCGGGCTGGGTTACCGTCAAGGACGCCGTCAAGAAGAAAGCACCGGAAGGCCTGCCTTTCCCGGCAGCCGTAAAAGGTGCTGCAACTGAAGCACCTGCGGAAGAAGCTCCCGCGGAAGGTGGTGAAGCATGAAACTTGATGTAATCAAACTGGACGGCGGCAAAGCCGGCAACATCGAGCTGGACGCCGATCTGTTCGGCCTTGAGCCGCGCGCGGACATCCTGCACCGTGTGGTCCGTTGGCAGCGCAACAACGCGCAGGCTGGCACCCACAAGGTCAAGACCCGTTCGGAAGTGTCCTACTCGACCAAGAAGATCTATCGCCAAAAAGGCACCGGTGGCGCACGCCACGGCGCTCGCTCGGCACCGATCTTCCGGGGTGGTGGCGTTTACAAGGGTCCGGTCGTGCGTTCGCATGGTCACGACCTGCCGAAGAAGTTCCGTAAACTCGGTCTGCGCCACGCGCTGTCTGCCAAAATGGCAGCTGGTGAACTGGTTGTGATCGAAAACGCCGAAGCCGAAGGCAAGACCGCTGCACTGGCCAAACAGGTTGCAAACCTGGGCTGGAAACGCGCTCTGGTCATCGACGGGGCGACCGTGAACGAAGGTTTCCTGAAGGCGTCGCGCAACATCGAAGGTCTGGATATCCTGCCGTCGATGGGTGCAAACGTTTATGACATCCTCAAGCGTGACACTCTGGTGCTCACCAAAGCGGCTGTCGAAGCACTGGAGGCTCGTCTGAAATGAGCGCGAAGGCAGAACACTACGACGTGATCCGCAAGCCGATCATCACTGAAAAGTCGACCATGGCGTCCGAGAACGGCGCGATTGTCTTTGAAGTGGCGATCGACAGCAACAAACCGCAGATCAAAGAAGCGGTTGAATCGCTGTTTGGTGTCAAGGTGAAGGCGGTCAACACCACCATCACCAAAGGCAAAGTCAAGCGGTTCCGCGGCCAGTTGGGCAAGCGGAAAGACGTCAAAAAAGCATATGTGACCCTGGAAGAGGGTAACACCATCGACGTAAGCACCGGTCTCTGATCGGACTCGTCTTTGGGAAAAAACATGGGGCCCCTGCTGATGCAGGGGCCTTTTTTGTTGGCGCAGCTCATCTGGCCGCGTTGAACTTGGCCCGGACCTGTGCACAGTGATCTCTAGGCAGTGAGACGGGTGATATGCAGGCTGAACAGCAGGTTCGCGATTTCGGGAAAACCCGGGATGGTCAGATCGTCAGAAGCATCGATATCGGGCAGGGGACGCTTTCTGCGCGTATCCTGACCTATGGCGCAACGCTGCAGGATCTGCGTTTGCAGGGTTTTGAGCATCCTCTGATATTGGGGTGGCCAGAGATTGCAGGCTATGAAGACAGCACTGCTTACCTAGGAGCCATGGTGGGCCGTTGTGCCAATCGGATCGCGCGCGCGTCATACAGTTTGGATGGTGCAAACTACCAGCTGGATCGCAATTATTTGGGCACTCATACGTTGCACGGCGGAACGCAAGGTATGCATTGTTTGGTCTGGGAAATTTCCAGCGTTACACCGGGCGCGGTCACTTTGCAGCTGACCCTGCCTGATGGCCATATGGGCTTTGGCGGCGACTTGGAAGTGGCGGTGACCTTCCGAGTCGAGGCGGAGGCTACATTGAGTATCGAAATGGAAGCGCGGACAACGTCGGCAAGCCTTTGCAATCTGACCCCGCATATCTACTTCAACCTCGACGGTGGAGCAGACATCCGCCAGCACGAACTAATGGTGCGCGCAGAACACTACACCCCTGTTGACGGGGACCTCATTCCCACAGGCGAAGCGCTTAGCGTTGAGGGCACGCCCTTTGATCTGCGGTCACCGCGACCTTTGGGGGGCTGGGCATATGATCACAATTTCTGCCTGTCCGATCAGCGTCTGCCTTGTCGTCCTGTGGCGACGCTGACCGGATCGTCCTCAGGTCTTTCGATGCATCTAGAGACGACCGAGCCGGGTTTGCAGGTCTATTCTGGTGCGTCTTTTGATGAAGGTCCACGCATTGGCTTGGGTGGCCAACCCTACGGCCCTTATTCGGGCGTCGCTTTGGAACCACAGGTCTGGCCCGATTCAATCAACCAGCAAGGGTTTCCAAGTGCGGTATTGCGCAAGGGTCAAACCTATCGCCATGTTTCGCGATACGTGTTTCAGAGCGAGGATTAAGGTCAGGCGGTTCCATGGCCAGTTGGGTCGCCGGAAAAGGGAAAAAAAGCACTTTTTGATCTAGGCAGAGGGTTACACTATCGATGTGAGCACCTATCTCTGATCGGATCCGCCTACGGATAAGCGTGAGGGTCGCCGCGAAAGCGGAGGTTTTCTTGAGCAACAACACCAGAGAAAATGAGCGCGACACATTCGCCTCAGCCAGAATTCGCTTGCTATGCCGGATCGGTAGTCTATGCGGTTTCTACAAACATAAGTGACATGGCAGGCGCATGACAAAACCCTATCTCTCGACCCCGGACAAACCGGATGTGACCGCCGCGCGGGATTGGGTTACGACACTTGCCAAATACCGCGAGCCGAACCAGTGGCGCAGCTCCTTTGAGCTGGGTGTCAGTATTATCCCTTTCTTCTTGCTATGGGCGCTGTCCTGGATGTCGCTTTCGGTCAGCTATTGGTTGGCTTTTGCGATTGCCGTTCTCAACGCGGCCTTCCTGCTGCGCTTGTTTGCGATCCAGCATGATTGTGGGCACGGAGCGTTCTTCAAGAACCGGTCGGTCAGCGACTGGGTTGGGCGGGTCATTGGTGTATTGACCCTGACGCCTTATGACGTCTGGCGTCGCACGCATTCCAACCATCACAACAGCTCGGGGAATTTGGACAAACGGGGAATGGGCGATATCCACACTTTGACAGTCACCGAGTACCGGTCAAAGACGCCCATGAACCGGTTCTGGTATCGGGTTTATCGCAACCCCATTACACTGTTTGTCCTTGGCCCCGGCTACCTGTTTCTGTTCCAGAACCGCCTCCCGCTGGGTTTGACGGGCAGCGTCAGGTTTTGGGTCAGCGCGATGAGCACCAACCTTGCCATTCTGGCTGCGCTCGTGGCCGTATACTATTTTGGCGGCCTGATGCCGGTGCTGCTGATCTTTCTGCCCTCAACCCTGATTGCCGCGACCGCGGGCGTGTGGCTGTTTTACGTACAACACCAGTTCGAGGATACGCATTGGGACGCTGATAAGGACTGGCAACTGCATGAGGCTGCCTTGCACGGCAGCTCGCATTACATCCTGCCATCCGTGCTGCAGTGGTTCAGCGCCAATATCGGCATTCACCACGTGCACCACCTGTATAGCCGCATCCCGTTCTATCGCCTGACCGAAGTGCTGCGCGACCATGATGAGCTGGCCAACAGCAACAAGATGACCATCCGTGAGAGCCTCGCCAACGCGCGGTTGCATCTGTGGGACGAAAATAATCGCCGTTTGTTGTCCTTCGCCGAGGCGCGCGCGCTGTATGGGTGAGGGGTGTTCCGCTGGGTGGAGCACAACGGGAAAGACGTCAAGAAATAGCATGTGACCCTGGAAGAGGGTAACACCTTCGACGTGCCCACCGGCCTCTGATCGGAGCTGCCCTTGGGAAATGACGAAAGCCCCCCACGCAAGCGGGAGTTTTTGTTATTTGAATCTCTGTTCTGAACCTGCTCTGTCAGATTGGCCCTGAGAAGCTGCCGTTGCTTCGACTGCGCAGAGCAGATAGGCATACAGGTATGAAACATGTACCCAAAGAAACAACAGATGAGGCCCTTATTCAGGAGTTTCTGGATAAAGGAGGCAAAGTCAGCGTCGGCAAAACCAAACCCGCGCCCGCTGAGCTGGGTTTGAGCAAGAATGTCTGGAACGCCAAGCTGACCAAAGAAGAGAAGGCCGCGCGCGACAAGAAGTGATTGTGCGAGGCCGGTTGGGCAAGCGGAAAGACTTCAAATAGAAATGTGCCCCTCGAAGAGGGGAGCACACATCGACGTGTCCAGCGGTCTCAGGTCGAATTCGTTTTGGGAGCGACAAAGGCCCCAGCGCTAGCAGGGGCCTTACTTTGTGAGGATTGGTACCGAGCTGTTTTTGGCACGCTGATCGTGTTTAGTAGAGGTCGCCGTCCGAAGCCTGCAGGATGTTGACCACGCCTTCGTCGATCATCTCTTGCAGAACGCTGAGCCGGTCAAAGTCCTCAGGGCTGTTGTAGTTCTGAACATGAACCATGACGATTCCTTTGACGCCGCTGTCATCTTGTAACTTCTTCATGTCGCTGGGGAACATGTGGTAGGCGCCGATGACCTTCACTTTTTCTTCCTCGGAGTCACCGCCCCAAGGTGCGTACTTGATATTCTTGCGGGTAATGCCCTCGATAAATAGTAAGTCAGCATCTTTGGCTGCATTCACCAGGCCTTCCGAGTAGTGCCCGTCGCCGCCAAAGACGAGAACACGGCCGTCGGGTTTGGTCGTAAACCTGTAGGCGTGGGTATTCTCTAAAAACCCGTGCGCTGTCGGGAAGGCTTCGACCAGAACATTGTCATCTTCAAAAATCTTACGTCCGTTGACGTCAACATGTGGCCAGACCGGCACCCCAACTGCGGTTGCGCCGTCAAATTTCTGCACTGTCGATCCTTGTGCCATTTCGTTGCGGTCAATGCGCCATGCGTCGTTGATGCTGGCCATCATCTCGTCGACACCGGCGGGGCCGTAAACTTTCTTGTCGACGACGGCCAGGTTCGACCCGAATTTGAACGGATTCAAAATGAAAGACGGCAATCCAACGGTATGATCTTCGTGCAGGTGGGTCAGGAACATGTATTTGATGTTCGGGACGTTCATGATCGTTGCCAGATCCATTGCGTCCTGAGACTGAACCGATTTACCCAGCGCGCGCCACCAGCCTTCACCAGCGTCAATGAAATAGGGATAGTCGTTTACGATTACCGCCAGAGCCGGGCCATAACGATAGGGGTTGGGATTCGGGTCGCCGCTTCCCATGACCAGAACTTTGGACGGCTTGTCGGTCGGCGAACGATCTAGTGGCCCTCGGTTCTCAAATATTGGCCAGTTTCCGGGCGAACTGAAGGCCGTCTTCATATTCTTCATTTGCGTGAACGGCACGTTGAGATGGTTCTGCTCTGTTGTTGCAGCACCGGCCGCAAGATTTTCTTCCCAGGTTTGCGCAGTTGCAGTTGTTGCAATGACGCAAGCTGTCGCGAGCGTTGCTGATAAAAGTTTCTTAGGCATCGTACATCCCCCTTTAGGTCTGAAAACCTCAACCATTCGAATATGTATATTGGGTACCTTTTGGTATGTTACATACTTAATGGTCTGTAAAGTACTTTTTGGTATGTACGCCTTGACGGAACGCAATTTTGGCTTAAAAAAAGGGCATGCGCGACGCTGAAAAATCCCCGCCTCTTCCCCGATATGACCGTGAAAGATGGTTAGAAACAGCCCTTAATGTCCTTGCGACAGAGGGGGGTGCCCGGCTGCGAATCGACTCTCTCGTCAAAAACCTGGGAGTCACGAAGGGCAGTTTTTACCACCACTTCAAAAACCGTGATGAGTTTGTTCGAGCGCTGATCGACTACTGGTCCAAGGAGTTTACGGAGTCGGTCATCAACGATGTCAATACGTCCGAGGCTTCACCGTCAGAGCGCCTGTTGTCGTTAACGCAATATGTCGAGTCTGAAGGACTTGATCAATTTGATATTGCTTTCCGATCTTGGGCGGCTCAGGACCCCGTCGTGGCCGAAGCTCTGAAAGAAGTCGATCGCAGGCGATATGAGTTTGTAAAAGGGGTTTTTGAGGCTATTGGATTTGAGGGTGCCGAACTTGAAATGCGGGTCAGGTTGTTTCTTGTATTTGTAAGCGCGCGCCGGTCTGTGTACACGCCCCAAAGCACGTACGATTCAGCAAGCGAAACGCTCCTGAGGCATGAATTTCTCACTAAAAAACGCTAATTGGTATACGAACCAACAAGAGGTTCTAAAGGCACTCCTTCGACCAGGGAATAAAGGGGGAGTGAGACACATACATAATGTTTTTGATTTCTATAGACACCTACCCCCAACACTGCTAAACGCACCCAATCTTACGGCCTCGGATTCGTTCCGGGGCCTCTGATATTTGAAACCGGGGACCTTCGGGGCCCTATACCTTTGGCACCTACGGGGGCCTATCACATAGCGGGGAAATCCCCGCACTTGCTAAACGGAAGACAGAAAGCATGGCACTCAAGTCGTACAAGCCGACGACGCCGGGCCAGCGCGGGCTGGTGCTGATCGACCGTTCGGAGCTTTGGAAAGGACGTCCGGTCAAGTCTCTCACTGAGGGTTTGACCAAATCGGGCGGCCGGAACAACACCGGACGGATCACTTCACGCCGCCGCGGCGGTGGCGCAAAGCGTCTCTACCGGATCGTTGACTTCAAACGGAATAAATTTGATGTCGCGGCAACCGTCGAACGGATCGAATATGACCCGAACCGGACCGCATTCATCGCACTGGTAAAATACGAAGACGGCGAGCAGGCATATATCCTGGCTCCGCAGCGTCTGGCTGTTGGTGACAAGGTCGTGGCATCCGCCAAGGCTGACATCAAGCCGGGCAACGCAATGCCGTTCTCGGGCATGCCCATCGGTACCATCGTCCACAACATCGAGATGAAGCCTGGTAAAGGCGGTCAGATCGCACGTGCGGCCGGTACTTACGCTCAGTTCGTTGGTCGCGATGGCGGCTACGCTCAGATCCGTCTGAGCTCGGGCGAGCTGCGCATGGTCCGTCAGGAATGCATGGCCACCGTCGGTGCCGTGTCCAACCCCGACAACAGCAACCAAAACCTCGGTAAAGCCGGTCGTATGCGCCACAAAGGCGTGCGCCCGTCGGTTCGTGGTGTTGCAATGAACCCGATCGATCACCCGCATGGTGGTGGTGAAGGTCGTACCTCGGGTGGCCGTACACCGGTTACTCCATGGGGTAAGGACACCAAGGGTAAGCGTACCCGCAACAAGAACAAAGCGTCCCAGAAGCTGATCATCCGCTCGCGGCACGCCAAGAAGAAGGGACGTTAATCTATGTCTCGCTCTGTTTGGAAGGGTCCTTTCGTCGATGCTTACGTGCTGAAAAAAGCCGAAGCAGCGCGCGAGTCGGGCCGCAACGAAGTCATCAAGATTTGGTCGCGTCGTTCCACCATTCTGCCCCAGTTCGTGGGTCTGACCTTTGGTGTGTACAACGGCCATAAGCATATCCCCGTCAACGTCTCGGAAGACATGATCGGTCAGAAGTTCGGTGAGTATTCGCCAACTCGTACCTATTACGGTCACGCCGCTGACAAAAAAGCGAAGCGGAAGTAAGTCATGGGCAAGGAAAAGAACCCCCGCCGCGTGGCTGAAAACGAAGCAATGGCGAAAACGCGCATGCTTCGCACTAGCCCGCAGAAACTGAACCTGGTTGCGCAAATGATCCGCGGCAAGAAAGTTGAGAAGGCTCTGACCGACCTGACTTTCTCGAACAAGCGTGTCGCGCAGGACGTCAAGAAGTGCCTGCAGTCCGCAATCGCCAACGCCGAGAACAACCACAATCTGGACGTTGACGAGCTGATCGTCGCCGAAGCATGGGTTGGCAAGAACCTGGTCATGAAGCGCGGTCGCCCGCGTGCCCGTGGTCGGTTCGGCAAGATTATGAAGCCGTTCTCGGAGATCACCATCAAGGTGCGTCAAGTTGAGGAGCAAGCCTAATGGGTCATAAAGTAAATCCGATCGGCATGCGCCTGCAGGTGAACCGCACCTGGGACAGCCGCTGGTACGCTGATACCAAGGACTACGGTGATCTTCTTCTGGAAGATCTGAAGATCCGTGAGTTCATCAACAAAGAGTGCAAGCAGGCCGGTATTGCCCGTGTGATCATCGAACGTCCGCACAAGAAGTGCCGCGTTACGATCCACACTGCGCGTCCTGGTGTCATCATCGGCAAGAAAGGTGCAGACATTGAAGTGCTGCGCAAAAAGCTTGCTCACATGACTGACAGCGAGCTGCACCTGAACATCGTCGAAGTGCGCAAGCCCGAGCTTGACGCGCAGCTGGTTGCCGAGTCCATCGCTCAGCAGCTGGAGCGCCGGGTTTCGTTCCGTCGCGCGATGAAACGGTCTGTTCAGAACGCCATGCGCATGGGCTCTCTGGGTATCCGGGTGAACGTCGCTGGCCGTCTGGGCGGCGCCGAAATCGCACGGACTGAGTGGTACCGCGAAGGCCGTGTGCCTCTGCACACACTGCGCGCCGACATCGATTACGCACAAGCCGAAGCGATGACCCCCTACGGGATCATCGGGATCAAGGTCTGGATCTTCAAAGGTGAGATCATGGAGCACGATCCGCAGGCACGTGACCGTAAAGCACAGGAACTCCAGGACGGCCCTGCACCTCGTGGTGCTGGTGGCGGTCGTCGCTAAGGAGGGAAAGATATGCTTCAACCAAAGCGTACTAAATTCCGCAAGATGCACAAAGGCCGGATCAAGGGTGAAGCCAAAGGCGGCTCTGATCTGAACTTTGGCACCTATGGTCTGAAAGCTCTTGAGCCTGAGCGTGTAACTGCACGCCAGATCGAAGCTGCGCGTCGTGCCATGACGCGTCACATGAAGCGTCAGGGCCGTGTCTGGATCCGCATCTTCCCCGACACCCCGGTCACTGCAAAGCCGATCGAAGTTCGTATGGGTAAAGGTAAAGGTTCGGTCGACCGCTGGGCATGCAAAGTCAAGCCTGGCCGCGTGATGTTCGAGATCGACGGCGTCAATGACGACATCGCACGTGAGGCCCTGCGCCTGGCCGCGATGAAGCTGCCGATCAAGACCCGCGTAGTGATCCGCGAAGACTGGTAAGCGATTGGGCGAAAGCCCTTCGTAACAAGATTAACCCCCGTCGGGACACCGGCGGGGGTTTTCTTTTTCGTCAGCCTATTGTGATCCATCCCATCGTTTCGTGAAAGAAGTCGACGATTGTCCATGGCCCCCATAGGCTGACAATTGTGAATGGGAGGGTCATATGTTTCAGCTGCGCAAGAAGGTATTCATCAAAGAGGTCATAACCACCGATCAATTGGGGCAACTATGTGCTCCGGTCTGCCGGGTTGCAGCTTTGGCAGTCATACAGAACCCACTCGCCGGTAAATTTTCGGAAGACTTGTCCGAGCTGTTTGAAATAGGTGGTGCGCTCGGCGCTGACCTCGCGGCCGACGCTGTTTCTCAACTCGACGGTTCTCCGATTTCGTATGGTAAAGCAGCGATTGTTGGCGCGAATGGCGATCTCGAACAAGGCGGCGCACTGATCCACCCGAAACTTGGCGCTCCTATGCGTGCTACAGCGGGTGGGGGCGAAGCTGTCATTCCGTCCAATGCCAAGCTCGGGGCACCGGGATGTTCAATCGATCTGCCGCTTGGGCACAAGGACAACCCGTGGTCCTTTGACCATTTCGATACCATGACTTTGAATATTCCGGATGCGCCGAAACCGGACGAGATCGTCATGTGTCTGGCCTACGCAGATGGCGGACGCCCGATCCCGCGCTGCGGTTCGGGACCGGTCAAAAACTGAAGGCTGGCCGGGGCTGGTCTTGGGTCAGGGCTTGGGCTATGCCCGACCCATGGCACAGATTGAATCACTCTTCGTTACCCGTCTCTATCGCGCAGCCCTTTCCGAATTCGATCCCAAGATCGATCCCGAGGAAATGGAAAATTCTTGTCTTGTCATCGCCGAGGATGATGAGGCTGGGCAGGAATGGTGCGAAGAAAACGGCTACCCCGGCTACACCAGCTATGCCTCGTTGACCGATCTGCCCTGGCGGTTCCCGATCTTTGCCGATCTGGTCAAGGCGTTGGATCAGCATGTGGCAGCCTTTGCCAAGGATCTGGAGTTCGATCTGGGCGAGGGTGAATTAAAGCTCGAAGACCTGTGGATCAACATTCTCCCCGAAGGTGGAATGCACTCCAGCCACCTGCACCCGCACAGCGTGATTTCCGGCACGACCTATGTGGCGATGCCCGAAGGGGCGAGCGCGCTGAAACTGGAGGACCCCCGCTCGGCCCGCATGATGGCGGCACCGACGCGGCTAAAGGGCGGGCGGCGGGATTTACAGCCGTTCATCTATATGAAGCCGCAGGTGGGGGATGTCCTGCTGTGGGAAAGCTGGCTGCGACATGAGGTGCCGATGAATATGGCCGAGGATGAGCGGATCAGTGTCAGCTTTAACTACAAGTGGGAGTGAGCCGCGGGTCACGACACAGCAATTGTACTAATGTAGCGATTGCGGGACGAATGGGCGGCGCCCCCGCCAATCACTTTTCACTTCGAGTTGTCGAAAAACCTTGCAATATGTGTCGTCATGAACCATGTGAGGCACGCTTACGTTTTTCTTTTTCGACCACTGTCTCCCGATTCTTCGGCGTTCAGTCTCTCGATCCAGACCTACAACGCCGCGCTGTCGCAATTCCGCGGACAGCAATTTAATAGGAGACTACGGATATGGCCAATGGCACCGTAAAATGGTTCAACACAACTAAAGGTTTTGGCTTCATTGCACCGGAGACCGGTGGCAAAGACGTGTTTGTACACATCTCTGCTGTTGAGCGCTCGGGTCTGACCGGCCTGGCCGACGACCAGAAAGTAACATTCGACATCGAGCCCGGCCGTGACGGTCGCGAGTCGGCTGTGAACATCGCTCTGGCGTAAGTCACTTAGACTTAGACAGTTGAAGACGCGGTCTCGTGCAAACGAGGCCGCGTTTTTCGTTTGTGGAAGGTAGTGCCAAAATTGCGATTGACTGCACTGCGACGCACTGATGAAGATCGCCGCGAAGGAAGTGATCGGTGTTAGCTTTGACAACAAGTGGTATAAACCCGTGTCTCAGGCAGGCCATGGAAACTGCTACTCCAGTATTTTGGGGGGGCGTGTTGGTGCTGTTTCTGCTGATACTTTATCGAACGGGTTGGAACGTGAGAGAGAGCATTCTGGCGATCATATGTTTGCGCGGAATGCGAAACATCACCCCGGTTGAATTGGTTGTTTCGGCGGTGACGATCAGCGCAACGTTTTATGTCCTGCTTCAAGCTTTGGAAGCCTGCAAACAAATATAGTTTTTACTTGGCTAGTTTGCTTACATTCTCATGCGCCAAACTTTCCCTTGCCACCCACTGCTGAACCCCCTATAGAGCGGCATCTTGCGTTCCCCTGGCCGAGTCGGGGGATTCGTATGTCTATCATTCATCCACCAGGTCAAAGGTGACCCTGTAAGGGGCCTTCTGGTGTTTTGAGCAAAGGAAAAAGGCGATGAACGCCCAAGAACTGCGTGACAAGACCCCGGACCAGCTCCGCGAGGAACTGGCCAACCTGAAGAAAGAAAGCTTTAACCTGCGCTTTCAACAGGCAACCGGTCAGCTGGAAAGCACCGCCGGCATCAAAGCGGCCCGCCGCAACGCTGCCCGCGTCAAAACCATTCTGAACGAAAAGGCCGCTGCTGCGGCATCGGAGGAGTAATCCTATGCCCAAGCGTATCCTGTCCGGCACCGTAACCAGCGATGCCAACGCACAAACCGTAACCGTATCCGTCGAGCGCCGCTTTACGCATCCGGTTCTGAAGAAAACCATCCGTAAGTCCAAGAAATACCGGGCTCACGATGAAAAGAACGCCTTCAAAGTCGGTGACTCTGTTCGCATCATCGAATGCGCGCCGAAATCGAAGACGAAACGTTGGGAAGTTCTGGAAGCGTAAGCTTTCAGGATTTTTCCATTTGTCGAAACCCTGGGGGATCTAACCAGACCAGCCCCCACAGGTCGGGAGAAACCACATGATCCAGATGCAGACCAATCTGGATGTCGCTGACAACTCCGGCGCACGCCGAGTTCAGTGCATCAAGGTCCTGGGTGGTTCCAAGCGTAAATACGCCTCCGTTGGCGACATCATTGTCGTCTCGGTGAAGGAAGCCATCCCGCGCGGCCGCGTAAAGAAAGGTGACGTCCGTAAGGCCGTCGTCGTACGCACCGCCAAAGAAGTCCGTCGCGAAGACGGCACCGCGATCCGTTTCGATCGCAATGCCGCCGTCATCCTGAACAACAACAACGAGCCCGTAGGTACACGTATCTTTGGCCCGGTTGTTCGTGAACTGCGTGGCAAGAACTTCATGAAAATCATCTCGCTCGCTCCGGAGGTGCTGTAATCATGGCTGCTAAACTCCGCAAAGGCGACAAGGTCGTCGTGCTGGCCGGCAAGGACAAGGGCAAAGAGGGAACTATCACCTCGGTTAACCCATCTGCCGGAAAAGCTGTTGTTGACGGTATCAACATCGCCATCCGCGCCACTCGCCAGACACAAAACTCTCAGGGTGGTCGTCTGCCTCAGGCAAACCCGATCGAGTTGTCGAACCTGGCTCTGCTGGACAAGAACGGCAAAGCAACTCGCGTTGGCTTCCGCATGGAAGGTGACAAGAAAGTGCGCTTCGCCAAGACCACGGGGGACGTGATCGATGCTTGATAACGCAACCTACACCCCGCGTCTGAAAGCTCAGTACGCTGAAACCATCCGTGCCGCTCTGAAAGAAGAGTTCGGCTACAAGAACGACATGCAGCTGCCCAAGCTGGACAAAATCGTTCTGAACATCGGTTGTGGTGCCGAAGCGGTTAAAGACTCGAAGAAAGCGAAAGCTGCTGTCGAGGATCTGACTGCGATTGCTGGTCAACAGGCTGTTTCCACCAAGGCGAAGAAGTCGATCGCTGGCTTCCGCGTCCGTGAAGACATGCCGCTAGGTGCGAAAGTGACCCTGCGCGGTGACCGGATGTATGAATTCCTGGATCGCCTGATCACCATCGCGATGCCACGTATTCGTGACTTCCGCGGCGTGAAGCCGTCTTTCGATGGTCAGGGCAATTTTGCCATGGGCATGAAAGAGCACATCGTGTTCCCGGAAATCGACTTCGACAAAGTTGACGAAGTTTGGGGCATGGACATCGTAATTGCCACCACAGCGAAAACCGACGCTGAAGCAAAGGCACTGTTGAAAGCTTTCAACATGCCGTTCAACGCGTAAGCGCCGGGAGGATTGAGACATGGCTAAAAAAGCAATGATCGAACGCGAGAAGAAGCGCGAACGCCTGGTGGCCAAATATGCCGCAAAGCGTGCCGAGCTTAAAGAAATCGCGAATGACGAGAGCAAGCCGATGGAAGAGCGCTTCAAAGCGCGTCTGAAACTGGCGAAACTGCCGCGCAACAGCTCGGCTACTCGTCTGCACAACCGCTGTCAGCTGACCGGTCGTCCCCACGCTTACTACCGTAAGCTGAAGGTCAGCCGTATCGCGCTGCGCGAGCTGGGTTCTGCTGGTCAGATCCCCGGCATGGTGAAATCGAGCTGGTAAGGGAGAGAATGATATGAACGATCCTATCGGCGATATGCTCACCCGTATCCGCAACGCGCAAATGCGTGGTAAGTCCACTGTTTCCACCCCGGCTTCCAAGCTGCGTGGTTGGGTTCTGGACGTGCTGGCGGACGAAGGTTACATCCGTGGCTACGAAGCGACGACCGGTGAAAACGGTCATCCGGCCATCGAAATCAGCCTGAAATACTACGAAGGCACCCCTGTCATTCGCGAACTGAAGCGGGTCTCTAAGCCCGGTCGTCGCGTATACATGGGCGTCAATGACATCCCGCAGGTCCGTCAGGGTCTGGGTGTGTCGATTGTCAGCACTCCGAAAGGTGTGATGTCGGACCAGAACGCACGCTCCAACAATGTTGGTGGCGAAGTGCTCTGCACCGTCTTCTAAGGAGGTCTGTCAATGTCTCGTATTGGTAAACGTCCGGTCGAATTGCCCAGCGGCGTAACTGCCTCGGTTTCCGGCCAGACCATCGAAGTCAAAGGCCCGAAAGGCGCCCGCAGCTTCACTGCGACTGATGACGTTACGCTGTCGGTCGAAGACAACGTGGTTCAGATCAACCCTCGCGGTATGTCCAAGCGCGCGCGCCAGCAGTGGGGCATGAGCCGCACGATGGTCGCAAACCTGGTGACCGGTGTGACCGAAGGCTTCAAGAAAGAGCTGGAGATCCAGGGTGTTGGTTACCGGGCTCAGATGCAGGGCAACACCCTGAAGCTGAACCTGGGCTACAGCCATGACGTTGATTTCGTCGCTCCGGAAGGTGTCACCATCACCGCGCCGAAGCAGACCGTGATCATTGTGGAAGGTAACGACCAGCAGCAGGTGGGCGAAGTCGCGGCGAAAATCCGCGAATGGCGCCGTCCCGAGCCCTATAAGGGCAAAGGCATCCGCTATAAGGGCGAGTTCATCTTCCGCAAAGAAGGCAAGAAGAAGTAAGGACGCAAACAATGGCAAACAGCAAAAGAACCCTGTTTCTGAAGCGCCGCCTGCGCGTTCGGAACAAACTTCGCAAGGTCAACGCGGGTCGTCCGCGTTTGTCCGTACACCGTTCGAACAAGAACATCTCTGTTCAGTTGATCGACGACGTACGTGGCGTAACCTTGGCCTCGGCCTCGACCCTGGAAAAAGATCTGGGTGTTGTTGGCAAGAACAACGTCGAAGCGGCCACCAAAGTGGGCGCGGCCATCGCCGAGCGTGCCAAGAAGGCAGGCGTCGAAGAGGCCTATTTCGATCGTGGCGGCTTCCTGTTCCACGGCAAAGTGAAGGCTGTCGCCGACGCTGCGCGTGAAGGTGGTCTGAAGATCTAAGACTTGCGGGCGGGTTTCGATCCGCCCCGATGATCCGGGGGCCTTGGCAATGCCGGGGCCCACTTGGATTGAACAAACGACGCCGCAAGCGTCACCAAAGAAAAGGGATGCCAAAATGGCAGAACGTGATAACCGCCGGGGCCGTGGACGTGACCGCGACGAAACTCCGGAATTCGCAGATCGTCTGGTTGCGATCAACCGCGTATCGAAAACCGTAAAAGGTGGTAAGCGCTTTGGCTTCGCCGCTCTGGTGGTCGTAGGCGATCAGAAAGGCCGCGTAGGCTTTGGCAAAGGTAAAGCGAAAGAAGTACCTGAAGCCATCCGCAAAGCGACTGAACAAGCCAAGCGTCAGATGATCCGCGTGCAACTGCGCGAAGGTCGTACCCTGCACCACGACATCGAAGGCCGTCATGGCGCCGGTAAAGTGGTTATGCGCAGCGCACCTGAAGGTACCGGTATCATCGCCGGTGGTCCGATGCGTGCCGTGTTCGAAATGCTGGGCGTGAAGGACGTTGTGTCCAAGTCGCTGGGCTCGCAGAACCCGTACAACATGATCCGCGCCACCATCAACGGCCTGCAGAAAGAGCAGAGCCCGCGTTCGGTTGCCCAGCGTCGTGGCAAAAAGGTTGCTGACATCCTGCCTAAGCGGGACGAAGCACCAGCTGCTGCTGAAGCAGAAGCATAAGGAGAGCGACCCATGGCAAAAACCATCGTCGTCAAGCAAATCGGTTCCCCGATCCGTCGCCCCGCTGAACAGCGCGCAACTCTGATCGGCCTGGGCCTGAACAAGATGCACAAAACCCGCGAGCTTGAGGATACCCCCTCGGTCCGCGGCATGGTCAACAAGATCCCGCATCTGGTTGAGATCATCGAAGAGCGCGGCTAATCGCCTTGCTTCTAAGAGCTAGAAACGCCTCCGATCAGTTCGGGGGCGTATTTTTTGTTTAAGGGCAGTGTTGGTTGTCGCCTCACCCGATGTGGTTTTAGTTCAACTTGAACGTATTCCGCTTATTACCCGCCGCATATAGTCCATGAACTGCGCCCGCTCAGGTTCAGTCAGAACCTGCAAGGCTTGGGAATTCACATTCTGGGCCGACTCATAGGCGCTGTTTCTAAGTGCGGCGGCCTTTTCGGTTAACCAGATCAACTGGGCCCTGGCGTCAGCGGCATTTTTCGTTCTTTTGATCAAGCCGTCGCGCTCCATACGGTTGAGCGTGTTGGCCAGAGTCGCTTGTTCGACGTCAATTTTGGCCAGCAGATCTTTTTGGGTGACCCCGTCCTTGAGCCAAAGCTCCAGCAAGACTGGGAACTGTCCAACAACGATGCCCAAAGGCGCAATGCGTTGCTGCAGCTCCTTCGCGAACAATCGTGCCATGTGATTGACCAGATATCCGGCCGAGTTCTCTTTTTCGAAATCCATGGTTGAGATTTACACTTGAATAGCAAGCTATGCAATAATATATAGCAAGCTATGCAAGAGAATGGAAAGGAATCGAAATGGCTCATATCGAAGAGATGGATAAAGTCGTCACACTGGCTGATCAGATGCAGGCCGAGGAAGGCCCTGTGGTGCTGATCAACGTGTTTACAGTGGGCGCGAAAGACGAAGAGGCGCTGTTGAAGGCCTGGGCACATGATGCGGACTTCATGAAGTCCCAGTCGGGATATATCTCGACCCAGCTTCATCAGGGGATCGCCGGCAGTTCGACCTTCGTGAACTATGCGATCTGGCAGGACGTCAAAAGCTTTCGCGATGCCTTCACCCACCCAGAGTTCCAGCGTCGAATTGCAGACTACCCCGAAAGCGCCGTGGCGCGTCCACATCTTCTAAGAAAGCTCACAGTCGAAAACCACTGCGTCGCCTGATGCCAAAAGCGGAGTAGCCACATGATAAAATCAATTCACCCTATCGCCGGTGTAATAGGATTCCTGACAATATTCGTGTTCTGGACATCCACTTTGTACAGCGAATTGTTTGCGACCCATGCGACTGTCGCGGCCGTAAAGTCCATGATCGTCAGTGGGCTGATTATTCTTGTGCCCGCGATGGTGATCGTAGGTGCATCCGGCATGTCCCTTGGGCGTCGGCGCAAGGACGCACCGGCGCTAGCCAAGAAGAAGCGAATGCCGATCATCGCGATGAACGGCCTGTTGATCCTTGTTCCCGCTGCAATCTTCCTGAACGCGAAAGCGAGCGCTGGGTCCTTTGACATCAGTTTCTACGCCGTGCAGGTCGTTGAGTTGCTCGCTGGTGCCACAAACCTCACTTTGATGGGGTCGAGTATACGCGACGGCCGGGCGATGACTGCCCGCAGAAGACGTGCGGGAAAGTAGCTGCACCAGTAGCCGCCGCTTACTCCCATGCAATTGGTCTCACAGCTGCGCGACCTGCTGCTCAGCTATTCAATAGATGCATAACGGCTAGACCGAAACTTCGGTTGTTAGCGATATCGCCCGGGCCTATCTCAGCCCTGTCCAAACAAGGAACGCAAACAGTTTCCGGGGAATTCGCCCCGGGCAGAGAAAGGAAATACATCATGGCTCACACAGCTACATATTCCCGCGACGGCTTTAGCCTGAGCGCCCGCATCGCGAACTTTTTCGAGCGCGTCAAAGAGGCAAATGCCCTGCGTGCTCAGTACGATCAGACTTATTCGGAATTGCAGAGTCTGACAGATCGTGAACTGGACGACATCGGTGTTCGCCGCTGCGATATAAAGGACATCGCTCGGGACCACGTTTATTGTTCGTGACCTTACCGACAACCTGACCAAGAGACGCCTGAGGGCGTCTCTTTTGATTCCGGGGTGCTCTTGGCACAGTCGACAGGAATTTCGCCCCAACCGTTGCGACCTAGCGGGAAATGGGCCAAATACGCGACAGGGCACCTGTCGGCGCCGTAACCAGGAACAACACGAAGGGCCGGAGCCGGTGAAAGAGTATCAGGTTGGCATGCTTTGGATTGAAGGCCCTCTTAGCTTTCTCGAGCAGTTGTGCATCAAATCCTTTCTGGATGTCGGCCAACATGTCCGCCTTTATACTTACGGGCCGGTCACAAACATCCCCGAGGGTGTCGAAGTGCGTGACGCGCGGGAAGTACTGGCGGATGATGAGGTGATCCTACACAAGCGCACGGGCAGTCCCGCGCTGCATTCCGACAAGTTTCGCGTGCAGATGCTGGCGAAAGTGCCGGACATAATCTGGGCCGATACCGACGCATATTGTGTCAAACCCTTTACAACTGAAAACGGTCATTTGCATGGTTGGCTAGCCGCGCACGAAATCAACGGTGGGGTGTTGGCTTTGCCTGCGGACAGCGCAACGCTGTATGATTTGATCGACTACACCAATAATCCTTATCGCATTCCGCATTGGCTGTCGCCCAAGCAACGCCGACCGCTTATTGACATGGCTTTGGCTGGTGAAACGCCACACGCAAGCGATATGCCGTGGGGTATTTGGGGCCCACGCGCCCTGACCTGGCTTTTGAGGGACAATAACGAGGCTCGTTTTTCGCAGCCCCAAGACGTTTTGTACCCTGTAACCTACGGGGCTCGGCGGGCAATGGTACGATCCAACGGAAATGCCGAGCGGTTCCTTACCGAGAACACCATGTCGATCCATTTCTATGGCCGTCGCATGCGTTCGTTCATACTCAATCGGTTCAACGGAATCCCACATCCGGAAAGCATGGTTGGCCGGCTGGTCGAAAAGCATGGGATCGACCCGCACGCAGCACCCTTGCAGAAAAAAGCCGCAACGGAAGACCTTGCCGACGTGTCTGACGAATGACGTATAGGGGCTGCGGGCTTGCCAACTTGTCCCAACAGTCCTATACGCCTGCGGTGGCTTTGCGCCATACGAATCAAAACCAAGAAATGCCGTGTCTGACCCATCACGCTTCGCGGGTCATTTCCGGCTTAGGAGAAGCGAAATGAAACTGAACGAATTGCGCGACAATCCTGGCGCCACACCGAAACGCACCCGCGTTGGCCGTGGTCCGGGTTCCGGCAAAGGTAAAATGGGTGGCCGTGGTATCAAAGGCCAGAAATCCCGTTCGGGTGTGGCCATCAATGGCTATGAAGGCGGTCAGATGCCTTTGTACCAGCGTCTGCCCAAGCGTGGCTTCAACAAGCCGAACCGCAAGGCATTCGCCGTTATCAACCTGGGCCTGATCCAGAAATTCGTCGACGCCGGCAAGCTGGACGCCAAAGCTGCGATTACCGAGGATGCGCTGGTTGCCTCCGGTCTTGTTCGTCGCAAGCTGGACGGTATCCGCGTTCTGGCCAAAGGCGAAATCAGCGCCAAATTGAACCTGGAAGTCACCGGTGCTTCGAAGGCTGCTGTTGAAGCGGTCGAGAAAGCGGGCGGCTCACTTACGGTCACAAAAGCTGCTGCGGCAGAGTAAGCGCTTGTGAGCGGGCCAAGACCCGCTTACATAGACCTCAGAGTTTTCCAAGACGCCGCCCGAGCCGGAAAACGGTTCCGGGCGGTGTTTTCATAAGAGAGACCGATTTATGGTATCAGCAGCAGAACAAATGGCAGCCAACACAAGCTGGTCTGCCCTTGGTAAAGCCACCGATCTGCGCAACCGCATCCTGTTCACGCTTGCATTGCTGATCGTCTATCGTCTGGGCACCTTCATTCCGGTGCCGGGGATTGACGGACAAGCACTGCGCGAGTTCATGGAGCAAGCGGGGCAGGGCATCGGCGGCATGGTTTCGATGTTTACCGGCGGGGCGCTGGGGCGGATGGGTATCTTTGCCCTCGGCATCATGCCTTACATTTCAGCCTCGATCATCGTGCAACTGCTGACATCAATGGTTCCCGCGCTCGAACAGCTTAAGAAAGAGGGCGAGCAGGGGCGCAAGAAAATCAACCAGTACACCCGTTTCGGCACCGTGGCCCTAGCCACTGTTCAGGCCTATGGTCTGGCGGTTTCGCTGGAATCGGGCGATCTGGCCACCGATCCTGGGCTTTTCTTCCGCATGTCGACCATGATAACTCTGGTTGGCGGTACGATGTTCCTGATGTGGCTGGGTGAACAGATCACCGCGCGCGGCATCGGCAACGGTATTTCTCTGATCATCTTCGTCGGCATCATTGCCGAGGTTCCGGCTGCTCTGGCGCAGTTCTTTGCGTCCGGCCGTTCGGGTGCAATTAGCCCTGCCGTGATCATTGGTGTGATCGTCATGGTTATCGTGGTCATTACCTTCGTGGTGTTCATGGAACGCGCGCTGCGTAAGATCCACATTCAATACCCGCGCCGTCAGGCCGGTATGAAGGTATACGAGGGCGGCTCCAGCCACCTGCCGGTCAAAGTGAACCCGGCGGGTGTTATCCCGGCGATCTTTGCCAGCTCGTTGCTGTTGCTGCCGGTGACGATCTCGACCTTCTCTTCGGGTGCCACGAACGGCCCGGTCATGTCGTGGTTGCTGGCCAATTTTGGCCCCGGCCAGCCGCTGTATCTCCTGTTCTTCGCGTCGATGATCGTGTTCTTCGCCTATTTCTACACGTTCAATGTCTCGTTCAAACCGGATGATGTTGCGGACAACCTGAAAAAGCAGAATGGTTTTGTGCCTGGCATTCGCCCCGGCAAGAAAACCGCCGAGTATCTGGAATACGTGGTCAACCGCGTGCTGGTTCTGGGTTCGGCCTATCTGGCGCTGGTATGTCTGCTGCCTGAAATTCTGCGGAACCAATTCGCCATCCCGTTCTACTTCGGCGGCACCTCGGTTCTGATTATCGTCTCTGTGACCATGGACACGATCCAGCAGGTGCAGAGCCATTTGCTGGCGCATCAATACGAAGGGCTTATCGAAAAGTCCCAGCTGCGCGGTAAAAGCAAGAAACGCGGCAGGAAGGGACCCGCTCGTCGATGAACATCATTTTGTTGGGCCCGCCGGGTGCGGGCAAAGGAACGCAAGCGCGTCATCTGGTTGAAACGCGTGGTATGGTGCAACTGAGCACCGGTGACATGCTACGAGAAGCCAAGGACAGCGGGACCGAAATGGGCAACCGCGTCGCCGAGGTGATGGCCAAAGGTGAACTGGTAACCGACGAGATCGTCATCGGCCTGATCCGTGAAAAGCTGGAACAAGGTGCCAAGGGCGGTTTCATTTTCGACGGTTTCCCGCGCACGCTGGCACAGGCTGACGCGTTGGGAGATCTGCTGAACAGCACCGGCGAAACGCTGGATGCGGTCATCGCGATGGAAGTCAACGATGACGCGCTGGTCGAACGGATCACCGCACGCTCGACCTGTGGTGGCTGCGGCGAGGTCTACAATGACGTCACCAAGCCGATCCCGGCGGACGGAAAATGCACCAACTGCGGCAAGGAAAACGACTTCAAACGCCGCGCAGATGATAATGAGGAGAGCCTCAAGACCCGTCTGATGGAGTACTACAAAAAGACCTCGATGCTGATCGGCTATTACTATGCCAAGGGCAACCTGTCCTGGGTTGACGGCCTGGGTGAAATTGACGCCGTTCAAAACGAGATTTCGCAGGTTTTGGATGGTGGCGTCGACGTCGGAAACGGCTGATCCATTTCTGCCCTTGACCTGAGCGGGAAAAGCCCATATCGACCCCCATCCCTAACGGGAATCACGACCGCATGCGGGATTCGTTCCGGATGCCCCGACCACCTCGAATAATACTGGATCCTCTGGCGTCACTGCCAAGATCGAGTGTTGTGAAAAAAGGTTCCGGAGCTACGGAACCGCAACAAAAAAGGAAAGTGACACGTGGCACGTATTGCCGGCGTAAACATCCCGACTGCAAAGCGGGTACCTATCGCCCTCACATATATCACCGGTATCGGAAACACCTCGGCCAAAGCGATCTGCGAAGCCGTAGGCATCGACGCGACCCGTCGCGTCAATGAACTGTCCGACGCCGAAGTTCTGGCCATCCGCGAGCATATCGACGCAAACTTCACCGTTGAAGGTGACCTGCGCCGCGAAGTTCAGATGAACGTCAAGCGCCTGATGGACCTGGGCTGCTACCGCGGTCTGCGTCACCGTCGTAACCTGCCCGTTCGCGGTCAGCGTACCCACACCAATGCTCGTACCCGCAAAGGCCCCGCAAAGGCCATTGCTGGTAAGAAGAAATAAGGAGGGTCTGACTGATGGCACGCGAAAAGACTCGTACCAAGAAAAAAGAGCGCAAGAATATCGCATCGGGCGTCGCCCACGTGAATTCGACCTTCAACAACACCAAGATCCTGATCTCGGACGTGCAAGGCAACGCCATTGCATGGTCTTCGGCAGGAACCATGGGTTTCAAAGGTTCGCGTAAATCGACACCTTACGCCGCTCAGATGGCTGCAGAAGATGCAGGCAAGAAGGCGCAGGATCACGGCGTCAAGACGCTGGAAGTCGAAGTTCAGGGCCCCGGTTCGGGTCGTGAATCGGCTCTGCGCGCGCTGGCTGCTGTGGGCTTCAACATCACGTCGATCCGTGACGTGACACCGATTGCTCACAACGGTTGCCGCCCGCCGAAGCGCCGCCGCGTCTAAGCGATTTTGAATTGAGCTGGGGCTGTGTTTTCACACGGCCCCAGCACGTCATTTTGAACCTCGGGCGTCTGCACCTTGTTGGTCATGGGGCGCGGACAGGAATGGAGGGATTACATGATCCATAAGAATTGGGCTGAATTGATCAAGCCGACACAGCTGGATGGCAAGCCGGGCAACGACCCCGCGCGTCAGGCTACCTTGGTTGCTGAACCGCTGGAGCGTGGCTTTGGTCTGACCTTGGGCAACGCGCTACGCCGCGTCCTGATGAGCTCGCTGCAAGGTGCGGCCATCACCAGCGTCCAGATCGACAACGTATTGCACGAGTTCTCGAGCGTCGCTGGCGTTCGCGAAGACGTCACTGACATCATCCTGAACCTCAAGCAGGTTGCCCTGCGTATGGAAGTCGAAGGCCCCAAGCGCCTGTCGATCAATGCCAAAGGCCCTGCAGTTGTTACCGCCGGTGACATCAGCGAAAGCGCTGGTATCGAGGTTCTGAACCGCGATCACGTCATCTGTCACCTGGACGATGGCGCCGACCTGTTCATGGAACTGACCGTCAACACCGGTAAGGGCTATGTTTCGGCTGAGAAGAACAAGCCGGAAGACGCGCCAATCGGTCTGATCCCGATCGACGCGATCTATTCGCCGGTCAAAAAGGTTGCCTACGACGTTCAGCCAACCCGTGAAGGTCAGGTTCTGGACTATGACAAGCTGACCCTGAAGATCGAAACTGATGGTTCGATCACGCCGGAAGACGCGCTGGCTTTTGCCGCACGCATCCTGCAGGACCAGCTGTCGATCTTCGTCAACTTCGACGAGCCCGAAGCGGCTGGTCGCCAGGACGAAGACGATGGTCTGGAGTTCAACCCGCTGCTGCTGAAAAAAGTAGACGAGCTGGAACTGTCGGTCCGTTCGGCAAACTGCCTGAAGAACGACAACATCGTTTATATCGGCGACCTGATCCAGAAAACCGAAGCCGAGATGCTGCGCACCCCGAACTTCGGCCGCAAGTCGCTGAACGAGATCAAGGAAGTGCTGTCCGGCATGGGTCTGCACCTCGGCATGGATGTCGAGGACTGGCCGCCCGACAACATCGAAGATCTGGCAAAGAAATTCGAAGACGCGTTCTAAACGCGTCTTCCCAAATGCCCGGGTTTCCGGGGACAAAATGGGCAGATCCGCCCCAAGGAGAGCCGGTGACACGCATCGCCGGCCAGACAAAGCAAAACGCTGAAGAAGGAACTAGAAAATGCGTCACGCACGTGGTTACCGCCGCCTGAACCGCACTCATGAGCACCGTAAGGCTCTGTTTGCAAACATGGCTGGCTCGCTCATCGAACATGAGCAGATCAAAACAACTCTGCCCAAGGCAAAAGAACTGCGCCCGATCATCGAAAAGCTGGTCACTCTGGGCAAGCGCGGCGACCTGCACGCCCGCCGTCAGGCCGCATCGCAGCTGAAAGAAGACAAAGACGTCGCAAAGCTGTTCGAAATCCTGGGCCCCCGCTACGCCGAGCGTCAGGGCGGTTATGTCCGTATCCTGAAAGCTGGCTTCCGCTATGGCGACATGGCACCGATGGCGATCATCGAATTCGTTGACCGTGATCTGGACGCCAAAGGCGCGGCTGACAAAGCCCGCGTTGCCGCCGAAGAGGCCGCAGACGAAGAATAAGAAAGCCCGGCTTTCTGAATTCGAACCCCCGCGTTTCGGACGCGGGGGTTTTTTCTTTTTGGTCCCTTGGTGTCGCGGTTAGGGCATTTTCGGCGATATCCGTTGATGACTCCCCGAACCTCACGGATCATGCTGCACGATGAGGGTGGAGGACGGATGATGGCAATCCCAACTAAATTACCGAACGAACTCACGGGACCGTCTGTGTGGACCGGTCGGGACATGCGTGCGCGTCGGAGTGAATGGATCATTGATCTGACGGCGGACGACATCAAGGATCTTGAGCAAGCTGCCCGTCGCTACTTGAGCCTCGAAAGAGATATCGGTGAGATCACAAAGCCCGCTTTCCCCCTAAAACGGTTTCACCGGCATCTGGCAAGCCTGCGAGAGAAGCTGATCAACGGGATCGGTTTCGAAGTGATCCGTGGCCTTCCGGTGCAGAATTATACGCAACAGGTCGCGGCCACGATTTTCTGCGGCGTGGGTGCTCATCTTGGCTCGGCCCGGTCGCAAAACGCGCAAGGACACATTCTGGGGCATGTGCGCGACATCGGTGCAGATGCGAACGATCCGAATACCCGGATCTATCAAACGCATGAGCGCCAGACATTTCACACCGACAGCGCCGATATCGTCGGCCTGCTGTGCCTGCGCGAGGCTAAGGAGGGCGGAGACTCGCTGCTGGTCAGTGCCGAGACGATCTTTAATAGGATGCGGTCAGAATGCCCGGAATTGCTGGAACTGTTGTTTGACCCAATAGCGACCGACCGGCGCGGGGAAGTACCAGACGGCATGGAACCTTTTATGTCGATCCCGCCGTTTTCCTGGCACGATGGTAAGCTGACGGTGTTTTACCAAAGACAGTATATCGACAGTGCGCAACGATTTCCTGAAGCGATGCGGTTGACACCGGGTCACATTGAGGCGCTAGACCAGTTTGATGCACTGGCGAATGATCCCGACCTCAGTCTTTCTATGCGGCTGCAACCGGGCGACATGCAGTTCGTGTACAACCATTCGCAACTGCACGACCGGACCGGGTTCGTGGACTGGCCTGACCCGGTAGAGCGCCGCCATTTGCTGAGGCTTTGGCTGTCGCCGGAAGGAGATCGCGAATTGCCCGAAGTTTTCAGGCAACGTTACGGCACCATCGAGGTGGGCAAGCGCGGCGGGATCATCACGGAAGGCACGCGGCTGCACGCTCCGTTGGATTGAGGCCTCTAACGCGCAGAACGGATGCTTGCATTACGGCACGTGTAGACGCATATCCGATAGGCGATTAACCGACGGATGGATCATGCGGAAAGTTCTCTGTGCTCTGATGCTGGCGACACTTGCAGTGTCAGCAAATGCTGAAACAAAGGTGCCAACATCGCAGGTCGAAATCAGCCTGGGTTTCGCCCCGGTGGTGAAGCAGGCCTCACCCGCAGTCGTCAATATCTATGCTAAGATCGTAAGACAGGGCGGGGCCAATCCGTTTTTCTCGGACCCGTTTTTTGAAGAGTTCTTTGGCAGGGGATTTGCCGAACCGCGCCCACGTGTACAGAATTCACTGGGATCTGGCGTCATTCTGTCAGAAGACGGTTATGTGGTGTCGAACTATCACGTTGTTGGCACGGCTACCGAAATCCGCGTGGTGACAACCGATCGACGCGAATTTTCAGCGCAAGTGGTGCTGGGCGACAAGGAAAGCGATATTGCCATCCTGCGGTTGGAAGACGCCAAGGATTTGCCGCATCTGAACTTCCGCGATTCCGACCAGATCGAGGTAGGGGAACTGGCGCTTGCGATCGGTAATCCGTTTGGTGTGGGACAAACCGTATCTTCCGGGATCATCTCCGGATTGGCGCGGACCGGGACGGCCACCGGCAACGCGCGTGGGTACTTTATTCAAACCGATGCTGCGATCAATCCGGGCAATTCCGGCGGGGCGCTGATCGACGTGAATGGCGATCTGATCGGGATAAACACTTCAATCCTGACGCGATCCGGCGGCTCCAACGGCATCGGGTTTGCGATCCCGGCCAATCTGGTTGCCGAATTTTTGCGCCAGGCCAAGGCCGGGAATGAAAGCTTTGTCAGCCCTTGGGCCGGGGTCGCTGGTCAGCACATGAGTGCGGATATCGCCGAATCTTTGGGGTTGGTATTCCCTATGGGTGTTGTGATCTCGGACCTGCACGCCCTGAGTCCGCTGGGTGAGGCAGGGCTGCGCGTGGGGGACGTGGTAACCCATGTTGATGGGGATGAGGTGAATTCCCCGGCCGAGATGAAGTTCCGCATGTCCGTCGCCGGCGTTGGTGGCACTTCGGTGCTGACCCGGCTGCGGGGTCACGACAGTGCGGATATCGAGGTTGCCCTGATCAAGGCCCCGGAAACTCCACCGGCTGATGAGACCGTTCTGAACGATGACACCGTGATGCCGGGCCTGAAGGTGTCGCGCATCAACCCGGCGATCATTACCCAGATGGGGCTTTTGCTGTCGCAAACTGGCGTGGTGATTGTGGATGCAGGCCGGTACGGTGGACGATCCGGGTTGCGCGCGGGTGACGTGGTCCTAAGCATCAACGGAACGGAAGTCCGGCATCCTTTGGACGTGGTGGATGCGATGACCGACCCGGGGCGCAGATTGAATTTGGATGTTCTGCGGGGCGGACGGGCCGTATCTCTGCGGTTCCGGCTGTAACTCCATGAGCGACCTGTTCGATACCGGGGCGAGCGAGCCTGCACCATCCCCGCACCGCCCGTTGGCGGACCGGCTGCGCCCGCAGTCGTTGGCCGAGGTCATCGGACAACAGCAGGTACTGGGCCCGGATGCTCCGCTGGGGGTCATGCTGGCCTCGGGCAGTCTGTCCAGTTTGGTTTTTTGGGGCCCGCCGGGCGTTGGGAAAACCACCATTGCACGCTTGCTGGCGCAGGAAACCGATCTGCATTTCGTTCAGATCAGTGCGATTTTTACTGGCGTGCCGGACCTGAAGAAAGTGTTTGAGGCGGCCAAGATCCGTCGGCAGAACGGGCAGGGCACGTTGCTGTTTGTCGATGAGATTCACCGCTTCAACAAAGCGCAGCAGGACGGGTTCCTGCCGCACATGGAGGATGGGACGATCCTGCTGGTCGGGGCCACGACCGAGAACCCGTCCTTTGAACTGAACGCCGCTGTGCTTAGCCGAGCACAGGTTCTTGTCCTTGAACGGCTCAGCCTCGCCGACCTTGAACGTCTGACACAGCGCGCAGAGAAAGAGCTGGACCGCGCCCTGCCGCTGACGGGCAATGCCCGCGAAGCTCTGCAGGAGATGGCGGATGGCGACGGGCGCGCGCTGTTGAATCTGATCGAACAGGTTGCGGCTTGGAAGGTGGATGCACCGCTGGACCCTGATGCGTTGTCGACAAGATTGATGCGCCGCGCGGCCAAATACGACAAATCCGGGGACGAGCATTACAATTTGATCTCGGCCCTGCATAAGTCAGTGCGCGGATCTGACCCGGATGCGGCGCTTTACTGGTTTGCGCGGATGCTGACGGGTGGGGAGGATCCGCGCTATCTGGCGCGGCGGATCACGCGGATGGCGGTCGAAGACATTGGTCTTGCCGATCCGCAGGCGCAGACGATCTGCCTGCACGCGTGGGAAACTTACGAACGCTTGGGTAGCCCCGAGGGTGAATTGGCCATAGCGCAGGCGCTGGTCTATCTGGCCTTGGCCCCAAAATCGAACGGTGCCTATGTCGGGTACAAGGCGGCGATGCGATTGGCCAAGCAGTCAGGCAGCGAACCTCCGCCAAAACACATCCTGAACGCGCCGACATCGTTGATGAAAGATCAGGGCTATGGAACGGGCTATGCCTATGATCATGACGCCGAAGATGGCTTTTCGGGTCAAAACTATTTTCCCGACGGAATGGAACGGCCCGAGTTGTATCAACCCGTGGAACGTGGTTTTGAGCGGGAACTAAAAAAGCGGCTGGATTACTTTGCCAAGCTTCGTTCGCAGCGGAACAGATCCTAGCGCTGGCTTGACTCTTGCCGTGCGGCACGCCACAGACGCGCATGTTTTCTAAGGCACCTGAGGGCACGCAATCCGCGCGGAACCGCCGCGTGAAGGGGATATCGGTATGAGTGGCGTACAATTGATCACCGTGGCAGAGGGGGATGGCGACCAGCGGCTGGATCGGTGGCTGCGCCGCCTGTTCCCGCATGTCAGCCAGGGCCGCATCGAAAAGATGTGCCGCAAAGGTGAGGTGCGCGTGGAAGGCGGGCGGGTCAAAGCCTCCACCCGGCTTGGTGTCGGGCAGGTCGTGCGCGTGCCACCCTTGCCGGATGCTGATCACAAGCCGGTTGCAGTCAAACGAGGCATCTCGGATGCCGACGCCAAGATGATCCAGTCTTGCGTGATCTATCGCGACGATCATGTTCTGGCCCTGAACAAGCCACAAGGTCTTCCAGTGCAGGGCGGCAGCGGCCAGACCCGCCACGTTGACGGTCTGTCCGAGGCGTTGCGCTTTGGCTATGACGAAAATCCGCGCCTCGTGCACCGCTTGGACAAGGACACATCGGGTGTATTGCTGATGGCCCGCACCCGCGAGGCCGCCAAGGGGCTGACAGCTGCCTTCCGGCATCGCGATACACGCAAGATCTATTGGGCGCTGGTTGCTGGCGTGCCGACCCCGTATCTGGGCGAGATCAAGACCGGACTGGTCAAGGCATCCGGTCACGGTAAACAGGGCGAGGGCGAGAAGATGATCGCCGTACATCTGAACGAAATCAACGACACGCCGGGCGCGAAACGGGCGCATACGCTGTATGCAACGCTATATCGCGTGGCCGGGCGCGCCTCGTGGGTCGCGATGGAGCCGATCACCGGGCGTACGCACCAGCTGAGGGTGCACATGGCGGCGATCGGTCACCCAATCGTTGGCGATGGCAAATACGGTGGCTCGGGGCAGGAAAATCTGGGGGACGGTTGGGGCGCGCAACTGGGCGGGGTCATCAGCAAGAAGCTGCACCTGCACGCGCGGCAGGCCTCATTCCAGCATCCGGTCACGCGCAAGACCATAACCGTCAAAGCTCCGCTGCCTGAGCATATGAAACACAGCTGGGACACGTTCGGCTGGACCGAAGATCTGGCCGCGGAAGATCCGTTCGAGGAACTGCAATGAGCGCACCGTTGCGTTTGGTGCTTTTTGATGTGGACGGAACCCTTGTCGACAGCCAGGGCAGCATTGTCGCGGCGATGACCGCCAGTTTTGGGGCCCTGTCCCTGACGGTCCCTGACCGCAAGGCGATTTTGTCCATCGTCGGTCTGTCCTTGCCCAACGCCATGGCCCGGCTTGCGCCCGAGCAGAGCGAAACGGTTCAACACAATCTTGTTGAGGGCTACAAACAGGCCTATCACGCAAATCGTTTGGAGCAGGGGGCTGCAAGCTCACCGCTCTATCCCGGTGCGCGGGACGCAATCGAAACCCTGCATGACATCCCCGAGGTGCTGCTGGGTGTGGCCACTGGAAAATCCCAACGTGGTCTGGATGCCCTGATCGAAGCACATGACCTGGAGCGCTATTTCGTGACCCGGCAGGTTGCGGACCATCACCCCTCGAAACCGCATCCGTCGATGATCGACACGGCCCGTTCTGAAACCGGAGTTTCTGCGGCAGATACGGTGATGATTGGCGATACCCGGTTCGACATGGATATGGCGCGGGCTGCCGGAGTAACAGGCATCGGCGTATCCTGGGGATATCATGACCGATCAGCCCTGAACGGCGCGGCCTGTATAATTGAAAATTTTGGCCAGTTGCCCCGTGCGCTGGATAATATCTGGACCTGAAGACATGAGTGACTGGAAGCCAAAGCGATTTTGGACCGCCTGCGCGGTTGTCCAAGCGGAAGACGGATACACCGTCGAATTGGACGGTCGCCGGGTCAAGACCCCGGCCAAGGCCGCATTGATCCTGCCGACGCAGGCAATGGCCGACGCGGTTGCTGCAGAATGGGATGCGCAGGAAAAAGAGGTTGATCCGACCCTGATGCCGTTTACCCGGTCTGCAAATGCGGCCATCGACAAAGTGCGTCATCAGCACGCCGAGGTTGCGGACATGCTGGCCGATTACGGCGATTCGGATTTGTTGTGTTACCGGGCGACACACCCGCAAACGTTGCTGCAGCGACAGGCAGATCAGTGGGACCCGGCCCTAGATTGGGCAGCTGAAACCCTAGCCGCGCGATTGGTTCCTGTGGTTGGTGTGCTGCATCAGCCACAGTCTGCAGAAGCGCTCAGCACACTTCGAGGCCGCGTACACGAATTCAACGACTTCCAGCTCGCCGCCTTTCACGATCTGGTCAGCCTGTCCGGCTCACTGGTACTGGGATTTGCCGCCGCCATGGACTGGCGCGCGGCGGACGAAATCTGGGACATCTCAAGGCTCGACGAAGCCTGGCAAACCGAACAATGGGGCCACGATGACGAGGCGCACGCGGTTGCCGAGATCAAAAAAGCTGCGTTTCTACACGCTAAACGGTTCATTGAAATCTCTATCTGAGCCTATTGGGCATTAATTTTTGACACAGATCCGGTCATCGCTGAATTGACTCATCGTTTTCCCTGATCCGACCCTTGACGTTTGTTTATGAATGCGAGCAAACTCATGCCCACTAAAGGGGAGACACCTTTGGAGTAACCTTTCTGGTGCCAGAGGTGCCGGACAGAGCCGTCCCGGAATAGGGGCGGGTAAACAGGAAGAGGTAAAAATGAAAAAATCCGTAATTTTGGGCGTGGCCACAGTTGCCGGTCTGGCTGCTGCGGCAGCGACAGCGGGCACCGTTGACGACGTCAAAGCGCGCGGCAAGCTGAACTGTGGCGTGTCCTCCGGACTGGCCGGCTTTTCGCTGCCTGACGCGAATGGCGAATGGCAAGGTTTTGACGTTGCTGTCTGCCGTGCCGTTGCCGCAGCCGTTCTGGGCGATTCCAGCGCTGTCGAGTTTGTGCCGACCACCGGTAAGACGCGCTTTACTGCGCTGGCTTCGGGTGAGATCGACATGCTGGCACGTAACACCACATGGACCTTCAGCCGCGATGTCGACCTCAAGTTCGAATTTGCTGGCGTCAACTACTATGACGGTCAGGGTTTCATGGTTCCGAAAGCACTGGGCGTAAGCTCGGCCAAGGAACTGGACGGCGCGACCGTCTGCATCCAGACCGGCACCACGACCGAGCTGAACCTGGCCGATTTCTTCCGTGCCAACAACATCAGCTATGAGCCGGTTCCGATCGAAACCAACGCCGAAGCGCAGCAGCAGTATCTGGCTGGCGCATGTGACGTTTACACCACCGACGCATCGGGCCTGGCTGCAACCCGCGCCACGTTCGAAAACCCCGGTGATCACGTTCTGCTGCCCGAAATCATCTCGAAAGAGCCGCTGGGCCCGCTGGTCCGTCATGGCGATCACGAGTGGGGCGACATTGTCCGCTGGACTCTGAACGCACTGGTTTCGGCTGAAGAGCTGGGCGTGACTTCGGCGAACATTGAAGAGCTGAGCGCTGGCACCGACAACCCGGAAGTGAACCGTCTGCTGGGTACCGAAGGTACTCTGGGCGAGATGCTGGGTCTAAACGCAGATTGGGCAGCAAGCGCGATCAAGGCGGGTGGCAACTATGGTGAAGTATTTGCCAAGAACATCGGTGAGGAAACTCCGATTGGTCTTGCACGCGGCCTGAATGCCCAGTGGACCGATGGTGGTCTGCTGTACTCGCCGCCGTTCCGCTAAAATCCACGGGAAAGGGCGCGGGGCAACCTGCGCCCTTTTTCCATAAATAAGAAACACTCCCGGATGGATTGAGCGAAGATCAACTTCGCCGGCAAAAAACGGGATGCACGGGGAAATACATAGGTCATGACGACTCTCACTGACCCGCCGAAGGAGCAGTTCCGGCTGTCCATGCTCCTTTACGATACGCGGTACCGATCAGCGACCATTCAGGTCATTGCATTGATTGGTTTCATGCTTCTGGCAGCCTGGATCATCTCAAATACCATTCAAAACCTTGAAGGGTTGGGAAAACCGGTCGAATTCGGTTTTTTTGCAGAATCCGCAAGTTATGACATTAACCAGCGATTGCTGGAATACACCTCACAGGACAGCCATCTACGCGCCGCCTTCATCGGTTTGCTGAACACGCTGGTTGTTGCGGTTCTCGGGTGTATCACGGCGACGATAGTCGGCGTTTTTGTCGGCGTGCTGCGTCTGTCGAACAACTGGTTGGTCGCGCGTATCATGACTTTCTATGTCGAGATTTTCCGTAACGTGCCTGTCCTACTGTGGATCGTTCTGGCCATGGCCATTTTGATCGAAGGCTTGCCCGCACCTAATGCGTTCCGAGGTGATAACCCCACGGCAACGATGGATCTGTTCAACACCGTCGCCGTTACCAATCGGGGTGTGTATATCCCTGAGTTCCTGTTCTCGCGTAGTTTGGGCGACATCCACTTGTTTGGAACATCAAGCCTTCGGTTTGATATTTCGCTGGATCTGGTCGCGTTTCTGATCGTTCTGGGTGGCAGCATCTTTACCATGCGCAAAGTGTCCGCCTGGGCCGCCGCCAAACAGGAATCAACAGGCGACCGTCCTAAGATCTGGCATATCCAGCTGGGCATTCTGTTCGTCCCGATGATCATCCTGATGACTGCACTGGGCTTACACCTTGGATACCCGGAATTGAAAGGATTCAATTTCAGAGGCGGCACGCATATGCGCAACTCTCTGATCGCGCTATGGCTGGCTTTGTCGCTGTACACGGCGGCCTTCATCGCCGAGATCGTACGCGCCGGCATTCTGGCTATATCCAAGGGTCAGACCGAAGCCGCGTCTGCGCTGGGCTTGCGCCCGGGTCGCACCATGCGGCTGGTTATCCTACCTCAGGCGCTGCGGGTGATCATCCCGCCGATGATCTCGAACTATCTAAACCTGACCAAGAACTCGTCGCTGGCGATCGCGGTCGGATACATGGACATCACGGGGACCCTGGGTGGCATCACCATGAACCAGACCGGCCGCGAGCTGGAATGCGTTCTGCTGCTGATGCTGGTCTATCTGGCCATCTCGCTGAGCATTTCGGCGGTGATGAACTGGTACAACAACCGTGTCAAACTGGTGGAGCGGTAATATGAGTGATGTTTCATTTGTCCGCACGGAAATGTTGCCGGAACAAGCCCCGCCAGCGTCCGAAGTTGGAGCAATCGGGTGGATCAGGCACAACCTGTTCTCCAGTTGGTTCAACGCGATCCTGACGTTGGTTTCGCTTTACGCGATCTGGTACGTGTTGTCGGGCGTTCTGCCATGGATCTTTCAGTCCGTCTGGAACGCCAACTCGCTGAACGAATGTCGCGAGATTATGATTGACACCTGGGGTTCAACCCATGGCCATGCTTGCTGGGCGGTGATCAATGACCGTTGGCTGCAGTTGCTGTTCGGGTTCTACCCGAGCCACCTGTACTGGCGTCCGATTGTATCGCTGATCCTGCTGTTGGTCGCATTGGCCCCGGTTCTGTACTCGGATCGTGTGCCGTCCAAGATGCTGATCGTCACTGCGATTTATCCGTTCCTGATGCCGTTCCTGATGTGGGGCGGCACCATTTGGGGACCGATCGCGGCAGCGTTGGGGTTTGTTGTCGGTTGGGCTGTCTACACCCTTGTCAGCAAACAACTGAGCGGTCTGTTTGGTTTGATTGCGGGCGTCGCAGCGTCGGTTATCTGGTGGCTGGTTCTGTCCAGCTATTTCGTCGGTGCCCTGGACTCGATCCTGCCAATCGGTATCGAAGCCGTACAAAGCCGTCAGTTCGGTGGCTTCATGCTGGCGATCTTGCTGGGTGTCGTGGCCATTGGTGTCTCGTTGCCCATCGGAATTGTACTGGCGCTGGGCCGTCAGTCCGACCTGATGATCGTCAAGTACCTGTGCGTGGGCTTTATCGAGTTCATCCGCGGTGTGCCGCTGATCACGCTGCTGTTCGTGGCCTCGTTGCTGCTGAACCTGTTCCTGCCGCCGGGCACCAACTTTGACATCATCCTGCGGGTGATGATCATGATGACCCTGTTCTCGGCTGCCTATATGGCCGAGGTGATCCGGGGTGGTCTGGCTGCCCTGCCACGGGGTCAGTATGAAGGTGCCGACAGTCTCGGCCTGAACTACTGGCAAGCACAGCGACTGATCATCATGCCGCAAGCCCTGAAAATCTCAATTCCGGGCATCGTGAGCACATTCATCGGGATCTTCAAAGATACGACACTGGTGTCGATCATCGGATTGTTCGACGTGATCGGACTGGCATCTGCCATCCGCGCCGACACCGCTTGGAACGGCATCTACTGGGAACTGTTCGCGTTCATCGCGGCGCTGTTCTTCGTCGTCTGCTTCTCCATGTCCCGTTACTCCATGTATCTGGAGCGCAAGCTTCAGACTGGCCACCATTAAGGAGTTCAACATATGTCTGAACTTGCAATTGACCGTCAAATCGATCGCTCGAAGATGCAGGTGAGCGACGAGGTCGCCATCGAAATCAACAACATGAATAAATGGTACGGATCTTTCCACGTGCTGCGCGACATCAATCTGACCGTCAATCAGGGCGAGCGGATTGTTATTGCGGGTCCTTCCGGTTCCGGAAAATCCACATTGATCCGTTGCCTGAACGCGCTGGAGGAACACCAGCAGGGCACGATCATGGTCGATGGGACCGAGCTGTCGAATGACCTCAAGAACATCGACAAGATCCGGTCCGAGGTTGGCATGGTGTTCCAGCACTTCAACCTGTTCCCGCATCTGACCATTCTGGAGAACTGCACGCTGGCCCCGATCTGGGTGCGCAAGACGCCTAAGAAAGAGGCCGAAGAGCGCGCGATGCACTTCCTGGAAAAGGTGAAAATCCCCGAGCAGGCGGATAAGTATCCCGGTCAGCTTTCAGGTGGTCAGCAGCAGCGTGTGGCGATTGCCCGCTCGCTGTGCATGATGCCGCGGATCATGTTGTTCGATGAACCGACATCGGCGCTGGACCCCGAGATGATCAAAGAGGTGCTCGACACCATGATCGAGCTGGCCGAGGAAGGCATGACCATGCTGTGCGTCACGCACGAGATGGGCTTTGCTCGTCAGGTCGCCAACCGCGTGATCTTTATGGATGCTGGACAGATCGTGGAACAGAACGAACCGGAAGAGTTCTTCAACAACCCGCAGAGCGAGCGGACCAAGCTGTTCCTCAGCCAGATTCTGGGGCACTGAACCCGGTTACCAATTCAGGAAAAGGCGGGGCTTTGGCCTCGCCTTTTTCTATTCCAGCAACTCGCGAGGAATAACAAACCCCTGCACATCGCCGCTATGCCACCGGACGCCGGACCAATCCGCAATGTCAAAGCGGATCACAGCCGTTGCACAGGTTGGGTAGTCGTAGAACCGGGCGTGATCCGGCGGGTGCTTAACGATTTGGTTCGCAAAAGCGGCAATGCCGGGATTGTGGCCCAGCATCAAAACGGTTTGTTTCGTTGCGCCCGATAACTCAAGCAGCATATCTGCGGGGTCGGCATGATAAAGCGTTCGCTGAAAGCAAACGGTATCTGCCTGCAGGCCCATTCTCTCCCACGTCTCACGGGTTCTGACCGAACTTGAGCTGAGAACTTCATCCGGCAGCCAGTCGTTTTCACGCAGCCACGTCGCAATCGCCGGGGCCGACCTGCGCCCGCGCTTGTTCAGCGGGCGATCATGATCGGCAAGGGCCGGACTGTTCCAACTGGATTTCGCATGGCGTGTCAGGATCAGAGTGCGGGTCATGACGGGTGAAACGCTCTCATGTGATGCGCAGATTGTTCGGGATCACGCGCGGCGCCCGAGCTGAGAGGACAGGACCGCCGCACAAGACAACCGCCGGTCATGCAGGTTTGCCCTTCGGGAGTGGACAGGTGTCCATGGCACGTCGACACATCATAAAAATCCCGACTGTTCAGAGCGCCGACAGGGCATGTCTGGGTGCAGGGGGCGGCGCAGGTGGTGCAGGGGGACGCGTCAGGTGGAGCGGGTATGGGAATCTCGTTGATGAAATGCAGCGCACCCCGAAACGAGATCATCATGCCGACCTCATCATGCACCAAAGCGCCAACCGGGCTGCTGAACGTGCGTCCCGATTTTAATGCCCAGTCGATAAAGGGCGTATAGGGCGGGCCGCCAAACGGAAAATAGGCGGTGGCGGATAAGTCCTGTGCCATCTGCCCCACCACACGCGATGACCAGCGGTCGACCGGGTCCTTGCCTTGCCATTCAGGTGAGGATTTTAGGGCAGGCCAGAATGCACTCCCAGCACCTAGCAGGATCAGCGTGCCGCCTTCCAACTGCTTTGCGTCTTTAACGCGAGGGTGCAGCGCGCCCATGATGATCAGGCCAACGTCCTGTGCAGCCTTTTCGATATCAGCATAGCTAAGCGCTGCCGGGTCAGAGGAGGGGGGATGGCGTTTGGTCATGTCTCCTCCGCCAAAGGCTCAGTCCGGTCGGATCAGCGACCCGGCGCCGTGTTCTGTATAAAGTTCAAGCAAGACGGCGTTGGGCGCGCGTCCGTCAAGGATAACCACGGCACGGACCCCGCTGTGCAGCGCGTCCAGAGCCGTTTCGGTCTTGGGTATCATGCCGCCGGCAATGGTGCCGTCCAACGTCATCTCGCGGATCTGACCCGCCTTTAGTTCGGTCACGACGTCCCCGGCTGCGTTTTTGACGCCCGAGACATCGGTCAACAGCAGCAGTCGATCGGCCTTTAGCGCGGATGCGATAGCACCAGCGGCAGTATCCCCATTGACGTTGAAGGTTTCCCCGTTCCGGCCCGCACCCAGCGGGGCGATGACAGGAATTACATCATGCGCAAACAGGTCATGCAGGATTTTCGGGTTCATCTCTGCCGGACTTCCGACAAAACCCAGGGATTCATCGGTCTGATCACAAGTCATCAACTGCGCATCCTTGCCCGACAAGCCCACGGCCGAGCCGCCCTGGCCGTTGATCGCCTGCACGATGCGCTTGTTCACGAGGCCGGACAGCACCATCTCAACCACTTCAACGGTTGCTTTGTCGGTGACACGCTTGCCGTTCACGAACTCGGACTGGATATCCAGCTTATCCAGCATCGCGTTGATCATCGGACCACCGCCATGCACGACAACCGGGTTTACGCCCACCTGACGCATCAGGACGACATCGCGGGCGAAGCTTTCCATGGCTTCGTCGCTGCCCATGGCGTGGCCGCCAAGTTTAATGACGACAATAGCGCCGTCGTAGCGTTGCAGGTATGGCAGTGCGCTGTTCAGCGTTGCGGCGGTGGCGATCCAGTCCCGGTTCATGTCTCTTGTCTTCATGGCTGCAGTCCCTCTGGGAACCCGTGTTAGGGCCTTTGTACAGCTCTGCCAAGACCGGATCGCGCATAGGGCCGCACCGGTTGCCCGGATGCGGCTGTCTGTGTGTCAGCTTATCGCGCGTTTCATCGCCGGGATGTTGCTGATCAGCAGCAAATCGACGGCCAGTACGGTCAGCAAGGTGAGGCCCACCAGCGGGAACGCCATCGCGGTGAACAAGCCGATCAGGACGGCCCCTTTCCACAATGGCAGTTCCGCTGGCATCGGCGGCGCGGCCAGACGTCCGGCCCGTTGGGGACGACGTTTTACCCACAACACAACGCCCGAGACGCACACGAAGATGACAGACAGGCAGAACACCAGGTTCAGGACAAAGTTCCACATGCCCATCAGACCAATGTGAAACGGGATCCCAATGGCCATGGATTTTCCCATCAGCGAGTAATCCTCATACCGGACATCCGCCAGAATCTTGCCGGTAAATTGGTCGACATGAACGGTGCGGTCGTTCACCGGATCGGTCGAGTCGCTGCTCATGCTGTCGCGGTTCAGGGTCCAGACACCATCCTCGCCGCTGGGATAGGCCACACGGAACCGGCCTGTCATGTCCAAGGCGGTGCCAAGGGCCACAAGCGCGTCGATATCGACCGGCGTGCCTTGTGGGACGCCGTCGATCCCGGCCTCGGACCCAGAGGCGGGCATGGGCGTTTGTTCCAACGCCCATGGGACGTCATTCTGGTGGCCGTGGTTCATGCTGGCGTGGATGTCATCGGACAGGGGGACATTGTCCCATTTCTCGGCCGGAAAGCTGCTCCATGGCTGAACGATCATGCCGCCCCAGACGCCCGCCCAGGACAGGCCCGAAATCAGGAAGACCATCAACAGCCCGGACATCCAGAACCCAATCACAGCGTGCAGCGACCGCCACAATGCGCGGCCGCGTGCGCGCAGGTTGGGAACAATAGCGGCCAAAGTGTTTCCACGCGGCCACCACATGTAAAGGCCGGTAAAGACCAAAAGCAGGCTCAGCCCCGCTGCGATTTCAATGATGCGGTCTCCGGTCGTGCCAATCAGAAGGGTCGAGTGGATGTTGTCGGCCAGATCATACCACCCGGCGCGACGATCCCAGACCTGCAGAACCTCTCCGGCGTAAGGATCGACGGCGACAAGACGCTGACCTTCTTCGGTTTTGATGCGAAACACAGTGGCCAGATTATCAGCCTTCGGACCGATCCATTCCACAACCGTGCCGGGCACCTCATCAAGGGCGATAAGGGCCTGTTGTGAGGCCGGTAACGCTTGCCCGTGGACATCAACGGCGATTTTTTCGCCGTCGCGACCGTCGAACTGAGTGATGAACATCATCATTAGTCCGGTTACTGCCAGAATGATCAGGAACGGGATGACGAAGATCCCGGCATAAAAGTGCCACCGCCAGGCGGCGAAATAGAATTTTTGCGCAGCAGTGTTCTGCGCCGGGGTGTCCCCCAGGTTTTGGCTGTCCAGTGCCATTTTTGTTCTCCGGATTCGATTACTGCCCCGCGCAGCGCGTGCACGGGTTCAAAAGTGTTGAGGTGAATCAGGAGAAGAAGGGTGGCCCCCGCGCATCATAGCGGGCGTAGAACCCGGCACTGCGGTGGGTGAAATCACGATGGATCCAGCGTGGCTGGATTTTCGCCGTAAAAGGGACGATCTCGCCGACTGACGGCAAGTGTGTATCCGCCGTTAGGCCCGCGAATGGGCACATTGCGCGCGAATCCGTGTCGTCGTGCACAGGATCGCCGGGGTTCAGGTCAACCCATTGTTCGACTGTTCCATCGCCAGTACAGATCACCAGCAGCACTTTCCCATCACTGCCCATCGCGGGCATCCAGCCCTGCGGGATCATGCCGGTCAGCACAACTGCCAGCAACGTAAGGATTGGGAAAATGCGGCTGATCCGGATCATTCCAGATGTGCGATGATCGAACGAAGGGTCGGAATACCGTCACCCTTTTCGGACGACGTCAGCACGATTTCCGGATATGCCGCCGGGTGCTTGGACAGTGCGCCGCGAACCTGATCCAACACCTTCTGCCGGTCATTGGCCTTGACCTTGTCCGCCTTGGTCATCACGCACTGAAATGTAACAGCGCTGGAATCCAGCAGCTTCATGATCTCGGCATCGACCGGCTTCACCCCATGGCGCGAGTCAATCAGGACAAACGCCCGTCGCAGGGTCTGGCGGCCGCTTAGATACTGTTTCAGCAGCCGCTGCCATTTTTCAACGACCTTCACCGGGGCGTTGGCGTAGCCGTACCCGGGCAGGTCAACCAGATAAAGCTCGGGACCTTGGGTGAAAAAGTTGATCTCTTGCGTGCGGCCCGGAGTGTTGGACGCGCGTGCCAGACCCTTGGTGCCGGTCAGCGCATTGATCAAGCTGGACTTGCCGACGTTTGAACGTCCGGCAAAGCAGACCTCAAGCCGGTCAGGGGTCGGCAGGCCATTCATGGCGACCACGCCTTTGACAAACTCGGACTGTCCCGCAAACAATTTGCGGCCGAGTTCCAGCGCGAACTTGTCCGGGTCTTCGACCAGTGGAAAGGGTAGGGTGCTCATAACGGATGAACCTTATCGCCAACTGAAATTGCGCCGCCTCGGACAACCTCGGCATAAACGCCGAAATCCTGATGACCCCAGCTGTTCAATGTGCCCAGCGTATCCGCATCGCGCACGCCGGTTTTCGGATTTGCCGTTGTCGCCAAACAGCGTCGGATGCGTTCTTTGACATGGAACACGGCCTCACCGATCTGTACTTCGCGATCCAGCCAGTCGAATTCTTCCCACAGGGGCAGGCCATCGAACCAGATGTTGCCACGCCAGCGCTGGATCGACAGATCGCTGCCAAGCTTTTGCCCGACGGCGCGGTGCGATGCCATGTTGCACAGGCTGATCGAGGGGTAATCGCTGTCAGTCATGCCGCGACCCGGCACTCGGATGATCCGTGCTGACGCCGCCCGATCCGCTGGCATCAACGGCCGGACCCAGTCCAAAAAGACCTGCTGTTCCCCATCCGGATCAAAAGTCAGATCCGGACGATCCGGATGTGTCAGGGTTATCGTGTCGCCGTTCAGCTGGGCCGAGATAGCCATCAGTTGCGGTGCTTTCGCCCCTCGACTGAAATTGGCGCAAGGCACCCATTGAGAACCATCCGCCTTCGACGCCTCATGCGCGACTGCCCAAACGCGATCCCCGGGCATGGTCTGCCCGGGGGTCACTGATACGGTCTGGAGGGCCTCGCGACCATGACTTTTGATCGGATGCCGCCAGATATGGGTTACTTCAGCATTCATTTGTCGTCCGTTTTGGGCGTCCGCTTGAAGCCGGATTTGATGTTGCCGAACACGTCAGGCTTATAGCCCTGACTACGCATGATCAGGTATTGCTGCGTGAACGTGATCGTGTTGTTCGCGATCCAGTAAACAACCAGTCCGCTGGCAAAGCTGCCCAACATGAACATGAACACCCAAGGCATCCAGGCAAAGATCATCGCCTGAGTCGGGTCAGTTGGTGCCGGGTTCAGCTTTTGCTGCAACCACATCGAGATCCCCAACAGCAAAGGCAGGATACCGATGAAGATAAGTGCCATAAAGGTATCTGGCTGCGGGCCGGCAAAAGGCAGCAATCCAAACAGGTTCATGATCGAAGTCGGATCAGGTGCGCTGAGGTCCTGGAAAGGGCCAAACCAAGGAGCCTGACGCAGTTCGATGGTGACGAAGATCACCTTGTACAGCGAGAAGAAGATTGGGATCTGCATCAGGATCGGCAAACAGCCCGCGGCGGGGTTTACCTTTTCCTTCTTGTACAGCTCCATCATGCCCTGCTGCATCTTTTGGCGATCGTCGCCTGCGGCTTCTTTCATGGCCTCCATCTGCGGCTGAAGCTCTTTCATCTTCGCCATCGAGACGTAGGATTTGTACGCCAGCGGGAATAGGATCGCCTTGATGATCAGCGTCAGGCCAATGATCGACCAACCCATGTTGCCGATTAGGGCGTTGATGTTGTGCAGCAGCCAGAAAATCGGCTTGGTCAGGAAGTAGAACCAGCCCCAGTCGATGCTGTCGACGAACTTCTGTACACCGTCAGCCTGATACTCGCGGATGGTTTCCCATTCTTTGGCACCCGCGAACAGTTGGGTGGTGACTTCTTCAGTTGCGCCGGGCGCGACAGTCAGCGTCGGCAGAACCGTTTCGGTCTGATAAATCTTGCGGCGGGCGTCATATTTAGCCGCAGCCTTGAATGCCGATCCCTCTGCAGGGATCAGAGTGGTCATCCAGTAGTGATCGGTAAAACCGACCCAGCCACCTTCCTTGACCTGAAAGACTTCGGCTTGCGCACGCTCATTCGGGTCAATGTCAAAGTCGCGCACATCGCCATAGTCGATCTCGTCCAGAACGCCGTCAGCCATAACCATAACGCCTTCATGCAGGATGAAGAAGTTTTTCAGATCGGGCAGGTCGCCGTCTTCGCCAATGCCGTGACGGGCCAGGATGCCATATGGGGCCATGCCGACCTCGGCCTGGGTATTGTTCTCAACCGACTGGGTGACGGTGAACATGTAGTCCTGGTCAACCTCAATAGTGCGGCGGAAGGTCAAGCCCTTGCCGTTGTCCCATTTCAGAGTGACCGGAGTATCGACCCCCAGGGTTTCGCCGTCTTCGACGGTCCACAGTGTATTAGGGCCGGGGACGTCAGCGCCGGCGACGCCTGCGCCCGGTGCCCATCCGTACAAGGCATAGTAAGCCGATTCCGAACCAACGGGCGACAGCAGTTCGACAATGGGTGCGCCTTCTTCGATCGAAACTTTGTAATCTTTCAGGAACAGTTCATCGATACGACCGCCGGACAGGGACAGGCTGCCTTTCAGGCGCGGTGTTTCAATCTCGACCCGAGGTGCTTGGGCGTCGGGCTCGATCTCGGTGGCGTCTGCGGTTGCTTCACCAACTGTATTGGTGCCAGCAGCGCTTGGGGTCTGAACCTCTGTACCATCAGTCGCGCTGATCTCGGCAGATTCCGGTGCGGTCGTCGGCTCGGGCGGTGGAAACAGCACGAACCAAACCAGGATCACGAGAAAGCTGAGCGCGGTTGCGAGGATGAGGTTCTTGTTCTGATCGTCCATCGGGGACAGCCACCTTAAGCAGTGAAAGACACCCGCTGGGTTCAACAGAGTGCGGGCCCAAAGGTCAAGCGGAATCGCCCTGTAATTCATCACCGATTGGGGTTCTGTGGCGTTAATTCGCGCCTAAGGACGTGCCTGACGCCCGATTTTTGGCATTCCGTTGAGTTTGTTTTGATGTGCGGCCATCCAGTCCAACGTCTTTTCAAAGGGCATGGGCTTGCCAATTTCAAACCCCTGCACGTGGTCGCAGCCCAGTTGCGCCATCAGGGCATGCTCGCCTTGTGTCTCGACCCCCTCGGCCAGAGTTTCGACATTCAGCCGTTCCGCCATGGTCAAAATCGCGCTGACCAACTGTTGCTGGCTTGCGTCCCGATCCGCCTTTGCCACGAAGGACCGATCGATTTTAATGCGTGAAACGTCAAAGCGCTTGATCGACGCAATGGAGGCGTGGCCAGTGCCGAAATCATCGAGGTCAATGCAGCAGCCGAGCTTGGACATGCTTATCACGTTGCGGGTGATTACGTCATCGGGCCGCCTGGAAAACACTGTTTCAAGAATCTCGACGGTCAATCTGTCGGGCGTCAGGTCATTTTGATCCAGCTCCCATTTCAGACGGTCGATCAACGCCGGGTCGCGCAGCTCTTCTGACGAGAAATTCATGCCAATCCGGGGCACAACGACACCGGCAAGGTTCCACTGGCGCATGGCGGCGAAAGCGTGATGGCGCATCACCTGACCCAAGCGTTCCATCAGATCGGCTTGTTCTGCAAAAGGCAGGAAAACCGGCGGTCCCAGCACGCCTTTCTGTGGGTGTTCCCAACGGGCAAGCGCCTCGAACCCGGTAACGTGGCCGGTGTCGGTGGAAATCTGTGGCTGAAACCATGGGCGGATTTCACCACTATCCAAGGCCGCAATAAACTCATTGCGCAGGTTGGCACGCACGCGTGCCCGCCGCTGCGTTTCAGATGAAAAGGCGCGGATGGTTGCAGGACCGTTCCTTTGTGCTTCGGCCAAGGCCGCGTTGGCTGCATCGATCCACTCGGCAAAGGTGATGTCGGGCAAAGTGGATTGCAGACAAAACCCGATTGAACATGACATGTAAACGCTGGTGCCATTTAGCATGATTGGCTCATCGACGGCGGCCTGAATGCGCCCCGACATCTGAATGCAGGCCTCCAGATCCAGATTCTGCGCGGCGTGCAGGCCGATTGCGATCTTGCCCTGGTCCAGCCCAGTGGCAATGTCATGTGAGCGTATGACCGAAAGTACCCGGCTGCGGAATTGGTCAGCCATTACGTTCCCGGCCGCATTACCGTGCAGATCAAGACATTCAGAAAACCCGTCCAATTCAACAATCATACAGGAGGCTTCGTGGCCAGTGCGCTGATTTTCCGCAAACAGCGTTTCCATCTGGGCCGCAAACCTGTCGAGAGGAAGGAGGCCGTTACCGTCTTTTTCCCGATTGCTGGCCTTGTGCTCGGTCGATACCACGGCGAACACAAGCGGCAGGGTAAGTGCCACGACAACCAATGCCCGCTCACCACCAATCCAATACGCGGCCAGACTGATCGCAGGCGCGAAGGCCAAGGCGGGCGGGCCGCTTAGCACCATGGCAAGAGAGTCAAAAATTCTGCTGACTGAGATATGTTTCCACATCGGATCTTCGGGCCTCTACCTTGCGTTTGAAACGCTCAGGTCGACCCTAGGAAACCAATCTGAGTCACTCGTTAACGGAGCTGCGGAATTTCGCCCGAATTTTCGTCATTTTCATTCGGTTTGAGTGCAAGGTTCTGAAAATCAAACAATTTTGGGTCCAAAAGATGCGACGGACGCGCATTTGTCAGGGCCCGGAACATCACTTGACGGCGTCCGGGGCTGTTCTTTTCCCACTGATCCAAAATCTGTTTGACCTGCTGACGTTGCAACCCATCCTGACTGCCGCAGAGGTCGCAGGGGATAATCGGATAGTTCATCGAGGTCGCGAATTTCTCGCAATCGGCCTCAGCCACATGGGCGAGGGGGCGGAAGACGAACAAATCGCCTTCTTCGTTCACCAGCTTGGGCGGCATGGTGGCCAGTCGCCCGCCGTGAAACAGGTTCATGAAGAACGTCTCGAGGATATCGTCGCGGTGGTGGCCCAGTACGACGGCCGAGCATCCCTCTTCCCGGGCAATGCGGTACAGGTTGCCTCGGCGCAGGCGCGAACACAGGGCGCAAAAGGTGCGGCCCTGTGTAACTTTGTCCATCACGATGGAATAGGTGTCCTGATATTCAATCCGATGCGGAACGCCCATTCGTTCCAGGAACTCGGGCAGGACAGTGGCCGGAAATCCGGGCTGGCCCTGGTCGAGGTTGCAAGCCAGTAAATCAATGGGCAGCAGGCCACGCCATTTAAGTTCGTACAGAACGGCCAACAGGGTATAACTGTCCTTACCGCCGGACAGGCAAACCAGCCAGCGGGGCGGTTTCCCGTCCTTGTCATGCGCGGACGGGTCCACCATCCCATAGTGCTCGATGGCTTCACGGGTCTGCCGCACAATGCGTTTGCGCAGTTTTTTGAACTCGGTGGTCGAGGGCGCGCCTGCAAAGAGCGGGTGGATATCGTCAGCTTCGTCAAACATGCGCTGCCCCTACAGCAGTTAAGCCAACCGGGCAAGTGGCCGGGTCAGCCCAGTCGGGCAAGCAGGGCGTCCGTGTCCAGCCCGGACACGGATCCGGAGATGCGGCCGCTGTTGCCCAAAAGCCTTGTGGCGATGAACCCGTCTGCAACGGCCGCGGGTGCGCGACGCAATAGCTGAGCTGCTGTCAGCAGCAATGCAGTACGTTCGGCAAACCAACGGGCTTCACTCTCAGGCGGCAGCCCGGGCCACCGATCACGATGCGCCTTGAGCGCGGCGTCATAGCCGTGGTCGACACCCGTTGCTATATCCAGTTCGGCCTGCAGGGCCTCAGCGGCCAGCGGTTCGCGAGACAGGCTGCGCAGAATGTCGAGACAGATCACATTGCCCGACCCCTCCCAAATACCGTTCAGCGGGGCTTCGCGATACAGCAGGGGCAGGGGCGTGTCTTCGACATAGCCCATGCCACCCAGCACCTCCATTGCCTCAACGACTACGGCCGGGCATCGCTTGTTATTCAGGAACTTGGCCAGGGCGACACCGATACGGGCAAAGGCCTTGTCTTCGGGTGACTGGCCGTCGAAGGCCTGCGCGACGCGCATCCCCAGCGTCAATGCGCCCTCCCAGTCCAGCACGAGATCAGCCAGCACAGCGCGCATCAAGGGCTGGTCGATCAACCGGCGCTGAAAAGCGCTGCGGTGGGCGACCCAATGATGCGCTTCGCTGAGGGCTGCGCGCATCAGGCCCGCCGGGGCCACGGCTGTATCCAGTCGGGTGTGATGGACCATCTCGATAATTGTTCGCACGCCCGCGCCTTCGTCCCCCAGTTGGTACGCCAGTGCGTCGTGATATTCGATTTCGGACGAGGCGTTGGATTTGTTCCCCAGCTTGTCCTTGAGCCGCATCAGGTGAATGGCGTTGCGTTCACCGTCCAGCCAGCGGGGGACGAGGAAACAGGTCAGCCCACCGGGCGCTTGTGCCAGCGTCAGAAAACCGTCCGACATGGGGGCCGAGCAGAACCACTTGTGCCCGCGCAGACGCCAGTGCTCGCCGTCTCGAGTAGCGATGGTGGTATTGGCGCGCACGTCCGAGCCGCCCTGCTTTTCGGTCATTGCCATGCCCAATGTGGCGCTGGATTTTTGTTCGATCGGTTTAGTATTCGGATCATAGCTGCGCGCCATGAGCTTAGGCCGCCACTCGGAGGCGATCTGTTCATTTGCAGCAAGAGCCGGGATTGCCGCGTAGGTCATGGTCAATGGGCAGCAATGGCCCGGCTCAACCTGGCTGGCCAGATACATCATCGCGGCGTGGGTCGTGTGGCCGCCGGACTGACCGTCCCAGGCCAAGGCCGCATAGCCGGCAGATTGGCTGATCTGCATCATCTCATGATAGGCGGGGTGAAACCGTACCTCGTCCAGGCGCCTACCGCCCTGATCGAACAATCGAAGTTCGGGGAGGTGCCGATTGGCCTCGCGCCCCAGCTCGCGGGTTTCCACCCGTCCCAACGTTTCCCCGTAAGCCGCCAAAGGCGCTTCGCGACCGCCCGTGAAATGCACGGCGTTTCGCAGAACGGGATCTGAAGACCAGAGATTAGAATCCGCGCGCACAGGCGGCTGATTCAATACGTCATGTGTCGGCAGGGAATGGCGGGCGTCGGATGTCATCTGAACCTCGGGCAGTACGGGTTCAAGTGTTCAGCGCATGTCCGAATGGGTCAAGGCTGACGGAGGGTCATAAAGATCAGCTGTCGTCTTCCTTGCGGTTGGGTACGGGGTCGTACCCATCGCCGCCCCAGGGATGGCAGCGGCTAATCCGCCGTGCCGCCAGCCAGCTTCCCTTGATGGCCCCATGCTTTTCCAGTGCTTCCAGCGCATAGGCCGAGCAGGTGGGCTGGTATCGGCAATTGAAGCCAACCCAGGGACTGAAGACCAGCCGATAGGCCCTTACAGGTAGAGCCACGATATGAGAGAAGAGGGTCATTTCCGCCCGCTGTGCACTTTGCGAAGCGCATAGCGCAGATCGTCCAGAAGTGCCTCATAGGGTCGCGCGGCTGTGGTTTCGGCCCGACCAATCAGAACGTAATCCCACCCGTCATGTCCAATGACGGGCAGAACAGCCCGAGCGGCCTCGCGCAACCTGCGCTTGGCGCGGTTGCGTGCTACGGCATTGCCAACCTTTTTGGAACAGGTAAAGCCTACCCGAATTCCGGTCGCCTCGTCCGGGGTACGTTTGCGAGCCTGCACCATCATCGAGGATGTGCCCTGCCTGCGGGCACGCGCTGCCTTAAGGAAATCAGATCGTTTCCTGAGAACGGTCAAAAATTCAGGCGCGCAAACGGACGCCGCCGGGGGCGTTTCCCCGGGCTGGTTCTTACCATCCACGAGGGGCCTCCGGCGGCGTCATGTTCATAACCTGATCGGTGAGCGGTTTACGCGCTCAGCGACTTGCGGCCGCGTGCGCGGCGCGAATTCAGGATTTTGCGACCGGCCTTAGTGGCCATGCGCGCGCGGAAACCGTGGCGGCGTTTGCGAACCAGGTTCGAAGGCTGATAGGTGCGTTTCATCGCTCCGTCTCCAATCTATGCGGTCGGGTGCAGCGCGGATTCGCCTGCCCGTGGTGTTCGAAGCCCGTCCTCTACTGGGTAGTGGGGGGTAAGTCAAACCCCTAGGTGGGGGTTTTCGTGGCTTTTGCAACAATTCTGTAGTCGGGTCGGACAAAACGTTTCAAAACAGCGGGATTATCGCCCCAAACCCTCACATTCCTTACCAAAAACATCAAGGCAGCGTGAGCCCCCTGTTGCGTAGGGCGCAAGCAGCGCATGTTGGGGTCAGAATGAAACGTAACAAACCGGACAGCCTTATGAGCGAAACGACTCAGGCACCGCGCAATGGGTTGGCGCGGCATATTCCATTGCTGGTGATTCTCGCCGTCGCTGCGGTGGGGTTCTTCACACTGGGCGACTACCTGACTTTTGAGACGCTGCGCGACAATCGTGAGGCGCTATTGACCTGGCGCGACGCCAACTATTGGGCAATGGCTGCAGCTTTCGTTGGCATTTACATTATCATCGTCGCGTTTTCGCTGCCGGGTGCCGCAGTGGCGTCAATGACCGGCGGGTTTCTTTTCGGCCTGTTCGCCGGAACCGTGTTCAACGTGTTTGCGGCAACCATCGGAGCCTCTGCAATCTTTCTGGCGGCGCGCTGGGGGTTGGGCGAATCCCTGACAAAACGGCTTGAGTCCTCGGAAGGGACGATCAAGAAACTGAAAGACGGGCTACGCGAGAATGAGATCTCGGTGCTGTTTCTATTGCGTCTTGTTCCCGTTGTGCCGTTTTTTGTGGCCAACCTAGTGCCGGCGCTGGTCGGCGTGAGGTTCCGCAACTTCCTGATCACCACCGCGCTGGGCATTATCCCGGGCGGAATCGTCTACACATGGATCGGCGTCGGGCTGGGTGGTGTGTTCGATCGGGGCGAAACACCTGATGTATCGCTGTTATGGGAACCATTTGTGATTGGCCCGATCATCGGCTTGTGTGTGCTGGCCACGCTGCCAATTGTCATCAAATCCCTGCGTGGCCGAAAGGACCGCTGAAATCATGCAAGAATTGAAAACCGACATCCTGGTGATTGGCGCCGGGTCCGGGGGGCTGTCAGTCGCTGCTGGCGCCAGCCAGATGGGGGCCGATGTGATTCTGCTGGAAGGTCACAAGATGGGTGGCGATTGCCTCAACTTCGGCTGCGTCCCTTCCAAGGCTCTGATTGCCAGCGGCAAGGCAGCTTACGGTCAGGCACATTCTGCCGCGCTGGGCGTGGCTGACGTGGTACCGCAGGCCGACTACGCCGCCGCCAAAGACCACGTTCACGATGTTATCGCTCAGATCGAGCCGATGGACAGTCAGGAACGGTTTGAAGGTTTCGGCGTAAATGTGATCCGGGAATTCGGCAGCTTCGTCTCTCCGACACAGGTGCAGGCGGGCGACAACATGATCACCGCACGGCGCATAGTGATCGCGACGGGCTCTTCGCCTTTGGTGCCTCCGATTCCGGGATTGGATCAGGTGCCATTCTATACCAATGAGACGATCTTTGACCTGCGCGACAAGCCTGAACATCTTTTGATTATTGGTGGCGGACCGATCGGGATGGAGATGGCGCAAGCGCATGTCCGACTGGGCTGTAAGGTCACGGTTGTCGAAGGCCTGAAGGCGCTGGGCAAGGATGACCGCGAGGCCGCCGCGGTCGTTCTGGACAGCTCGCGCGCCGAAGGTGTGGTTATTCATGAACAGGCTATGGTCGCCCAGATTCGCGACAACAAAGGGGCCATAGAAATTGTGACCGAGGCGGGTGAGATCTATTCGGGGTCTCATTTATTGTTGGCCGCCGGGCGTAAGGCCAACACAGACCGTTTGAACTTAAAGGCTGCCGGGATTGAACCAACCCGCAACGGGATCAAGGTCGATGACGCGCTGCGCACGACGAATCGCAGAGTTTACGCCATTGGCGACGTCGCTGGTGGTCTGCAATTCACTCATGTCGCTGGATATCACGCAGGGATCATCATCCGTTCTGCGTTGTTTGGCCTGCCCTCGAAGGCAAAAGCCGCACATATCCCTTGGGCGACCTACACCGACCCGGAATTGGCGCAGGTGGGCCTGACCGAGGCTCAGGCCCGTGAACAACATGGTGACAAGGTCGAAATCGCGCGCTTCGACTATCACCATAACGACCGGGCAATCTCTGAGCGGAAAACCAAAGGGTTCATTAAGGTCATGGTCGTAAAGGGTCGGCCTGTGGGGGCCACAATCGTAGGGCATCAGGCCGGAGAGCTGATCAACTTGTGGTCGCTTGCGTTGGCCAATAACCTGAAGATGGGTCAGATCGCTGCGATGGTTTCGCCCTATCCGACGATCGGAGAGCTTAACAAACGGGTGGCGGGTGCCTATTTCTCGCCAAGGCTGTTTGAGAATCAGATGGTTAAACAAGTGGTCAGGTTCGTCCAACGCTGGATGCCCTAGCCAAGAAGGGAGAGCAGATTGAATTCGCTGTCGGGCCGATTTCTGATCCTGACGACGGTCTTCGTGATGTTGGCCGAGATTTTGATCTTTGTTCCTTCAATCGCGCGCTTTCGCGAAGACTTTCTGCTGAACCGGCTTGAGCGCGCGCAGATCGCGTCATTGGCGCTGCTGGCTGACGATATGCTGGCTGAAGACCTTGAGGCCGAACTGCTGGCCAACGCGGGTGTCTATAACGTCGTGCTGCGCCGCGATGAGGTGCGCCAGCTTATGCTGTCTTCGCCGATTCCGGAACAGATCACCAAGACCTACGATCTGCGCGACGCAGGGCCTTGGGTGTTGATCCGCGACGCGCTGGCGCGACTGTTCACTACTGAGAACGAAGTCATCCGCGTTATTGGCGAACCCGTCAAAGGGGCAGGTCTGCTGATTGAGGTCACCATAGAGAGCATGCCGCTGCGAATGGCGATGACAGATTATGGCCTGCGCATTCTGGGGCTGTCCTTCGTAATTTCCATCATCACCGCGTTCTTTTTGTTTTTGGCTGTGCGCGTCGTTTTGGTGAAACCGATCAAAAGTGTTGTTGGTTATATGCAGCGCTATGCAGAGGCGCCCGAAGACGCGAGGGGAATCATCTCGCCCAACTCCAAAGTGACCGAACTTCGTGAGGCCGAGGAGGCGCTGCAGCAATTGCAGACCGAGCTGACGCAGGCCTTGAAGCAACGTGAACGGCTGGCGCAACTGGGCGGCGCGGTGGCCAAGGTCAGCCACGATTTGCGGAACATACTGACTTCGGCACAGTTGTTCACCGACCGGATTGAGACCAGCGATGATCCCTTGGTGCGGCGTATGGCGCCCAAGCTGGTGAACTCGATCACACGGGCAGTGTCGTTGTGCGAAAGCACGCTGGCCTTCGGACGTGCGGAAGAACCTGCGCCGACACTTACCATGGTGCGCATGCACGATGTCGCCGCAGATGTCGTCGCCAGCGAACAGCTGGCTGTTGCGGATGCTTGCGTCGAGATCGTGAACGACGTGCCCAAAGATCTTGTGGCCCGGGCCGACCCAGAGCAGATATTCCGTGTCATGATGAACCTTGTGCGCAATGCGCGTCAGGCCTTGGTGGCATCCGGGAAGCCGGGAAACATCACGATCGCCGGCTGCGAATATAAAGACGACTGGTGCGTCGAGATCAGGGATGACGGCCCCGGATTGCCGCCCAAAGCACGTGAGAACCTGTTCACTCCATTTCAGGGCGGGGTGCGTAAGGGAGGCTCTGGGCTAGGCCTTGCCATCTCGCAGGAGCTGGTACGTGGGCATGGCGGAGACCTGATATTGGCGCATACCGGGGCCGAGGGGACAACCTTTGAAATCAGGCTTCCGCGGGGCGATGGGACTTTTTGAAAACTTTTTGAAGAATCGACTTGCGTGTCCCGAACACCGGGTCTAAATACCGCCTCACCAACGCGGACCGATAGCTCAGCTGGATAGAGTACTTGACTACGAATCAAGGGGTCGGGGGTTCGAATCCTCCTCGGTCCGCCACTGGTTTCCTGTGTAAGGCGACACATAGTTCTGCCACCATCGACAGAACCTTGCCATTTTCGCCTCACTTCCTTCATCCAGTAACCAGACCGATTTCATTGATCCTGACTTCCTTTTGGGAAAATCAGGGTGATTTGCAGATCAGTCGCTGAAGGCGCCTGTTCCTGCTGATCTGCCACGTGGCGAACGCGGATGGGCGCGAATAGTCCCGAGCTTAATCTAAAGGCCTATCTCGATGAGATGTGGAGCGAAGACGAAACTACTACTGTTTCTTTGGGGACTGGAAAGGGTCTCGCTCGACGAGACGAAAAAATTGCGGAAGATCTTGAGGCCCAATTCAAGATGATTTCGGTCGCCTATGCCACTGGAGAATTGGATGAGATCGACCGCGTAGTTAACTACCTAGCGTTCATACGTCGCATGAAAAAGCAGGGCGTTTACGAGATTGGACACTGGAGTGATGAGGACCCAGATGGGTGACGATGTAACTAGAAGGTGGTTCACGTAACACCCGTTCAGCAATGTCCAATGGCTTTTATCTAAGGCCTTCCCTCCGAGAACTCAAAACCTGACATTTAGGCGGGACGCGGCGAATGTCTCGAAGGAGCCCAAAGCAGAAACGCCATGCGATTAAGCAGAAGAACCTGCTAGCACCAAAAATCAGTGGTCAACAATCTTACTCAATTTCCGAGGATCGCGCCCAGAGATTGATTTCCTCTTCCGAGCTTACCTCGTCAATCTTAGCGAGTTCCGCTTCGGTAAATTCCAAATTCTGGACCGCACCTACGCAATCCACGATCTGCTCAGGACGCGAAGCGCCAATAAGGGCTGTCGTAATCCGGTCACCTCTCAGCACCCAAGCAAGCGCCATCTGAGCTAATGATTGACCGCGTGACGCCGCTATATCGTTTAGAGCCCTGACACTCGTCAATGAACGTTCGTTGATCATGCCGTCCAATAGAGACTTGCCTTGGGTCGCACGACTGTCTTCGGGAATGCCGTTCAGATACTTCGATGTCAAAATACCCTGGGCAAGTGGCGTGAACGCAATCGATCCCACGTTCAATTCGTCAAGCGTATCCAACAGCCCGTCCCGCTCAACCCAACGGTTGAGTAGGTTATACGACGGCTGATGAATCAGGCACGGCGTGCCAAGGTCTTTCAAGATGGCCAGCGCTTCGCGCGTTCGTTGCGAGTTGTAGCTTGAAATTCCGACGTAAAGTGCGCGCCCAGAGCGCACTATATAGTCTAAGGCCCCCATAGTTTCTTCCAGAGGGGTATCTGGATCGTAACGGTGGGAATAAAAGATATCTGCGTATTCTAACCCCATCCGCTTGAGCGACTGATCACAAGAGGCCACAAGATACTTTCGTGATCCCCACTCCCCATAGGGGCCCGGCCACATATCATACCCTGCCTTGGTAGATATGATGAGTTCGTCCCGATAGCCTGCGAAATCAGTTTTTAAAATTTCACCGAATGCTTCTTCCGCCGATCCCGGCGGCGGGCCATAGTTATTTGCTAAATCAAAGTGCGTTATACCCAAGTCAAAAGCAGTGCGGCAGAGATCGCGCTTTGTCTGGTGCGGGGTATCCCCACCAAAGTTGTGCCATAGCCCAAGGCTTATCGCGGGTAGCTTTATGCCAGACTGCCCACAACGGCGATAGACCATTTGCTCGTAGCGGTCCGGATTAGGAAGAAATGGGCGTGGCCGAGGCTTCGGGGGGCGTTGTAATTTGCTCATCTGCCCATAATCCGAGATCATCACCCCGTGTCAATTCAACGAGATAGTAATCGGCAATCAGCGAGGCCTGCCGTATAGACGGAACATGCCTCAGGCATTGCCAGCGCAAATTGTCAAACTGCAAACTAGTCCTCGAATAACGCGCGAACCTTCGACATGTCATAGGCATGTTCCGTCAGGTTTTCAGGATCCCATTCGCTCCGCTCAGCTTCAAAAAAATCCCCGCCGTATACGTGGATTGCTCCGGTCAACTTGGGGATAGGGTTTGTAACCGAGTGAATGAGGTCCTTACCAAGGGGAGCATATTCACCCGTCGACAATGCTCGAGCCCCCGCCGCTTCAATGCGTCCGTTAGGGTCATCTGCTACGCGCCGCCAAAAAATGTTATCTTCTCGACCACCATAAGTACCGATCACGGCCCACATTTCGTGATTGTGGGGCATTATGGTCATTCCTGGCTTCCATACGACGTTGACGATTGTCAGATCACCTGACTTGTAAATGGGAAAGATACCGCTTTCGGTCGGCTCTCCCAAGGTTTGCGTCACGCCCGCGGGATCGCGCATCGCCCGGTCCACCACCTCAGCCACCGATTTGTGAGACGCGTCCTGATCTACTGCGGTCCGGCAGTCCGCTACAAACTGTTCCATGTTCCACATATCTTCAGCCCCCAATTGCATACGATAAATGCAACAGGGTAGCACATGCTGTAAAATAGACGAAATTGGGACCCAGATTGTAACTGCATGGATCGGGCATCTAAGACTTCCAATGACTGCTTGGCTTGCTTAGCGTTCTTTCGCCAGATCGGGGCGGATGTCTAATTTGCGGAACCATCCGTCGATTGCATCGCATATATTAGGCTGTCTGTTTGCTTAATCGAAAATGCGTTCGCCCTGCTCGTCGATCACCTGTTTCGCCTTTGCGATGCTGAAGCTTTCGCCCTGATCCCGGGTCTCAAAAACATCCGCCCGGATCACTGTATGGGTCTTGCGATTTCCGCCGATGGTCTTTTCGATACGGGCTAGAAGGCGGTACTTGCCACCTTCGGGCATCAGGTCCGGAAAGATTTCGAACCCTCTGTAAGAGACTGGCTCCGGCTCCGACTTTTCACCACCACCGAAGAGTTTAGAGAAGAGGGACATTGGGCGGCTCCTTTCAGCGTTGCTATGACGGGAGACTAGCGCCGCTTAGGACAGGCGTGAAGCATGTCGTGCTATCACAACATTTGCCTTCGATCCGTTGGCACGCTCCTTGCGTTGCCTAGTACGTCCAGATCCGCGGTAGAAGTCCATTCCCCACACCACGCTCCCTTGTAAGACTGTCCAGACCGCCATTCTTACACGCCGCCGCCGACGACCGCTTTGAGCCCAAATGAGACTAGAGTTTACCCCGTTTTACCTATTTTAAGGAACTAACTCAGGCTCTTGGCAGCACTGATTACACAATGCGACCATAGACAGCCGGATGGGTCACTTGGTTAACCGATCTTCTGAGTATACGAGAGGGTCTATGATCGCGACTATGTCGCTTCCACTGTCCTCCAAGCCAAGTCTTTCGCAAAGCCGTGCAGAAGGAATGTTGCCCGGAGCGATGCCTGTCTTGAACCCTGTGGCCCCAAGCTTTTCATGCGAGTGAATTAGAGCTATCGCCCCCAAGACTTTTGCAATGCCCTCGCCCATGCGTTCAGGTTTGGTCGAGAGTTGCCCCCATTGTGCGCGACTACGCAGCCGACTGCTGGAGGGATGACACAGAACTGAACCCGCAGTTGCGACTGGGGCACCTGATTTATCAACGACGACCATAGCAAATCCGGGCCGAGACAATCCGCGCATCACCGGACCTATTGGCGGTAAAACACCGTGGCTCAACGCGACTTCTGCGAAAGCTTCAAGCCATTCTGGCGGAGAGCTACGATCAATCACTCGTATGGATAAATCTTCGGGCAACGCCTGAGTTGCGACCACTTGCCGAGCGGCTTCGACACAGTTCAGACCGCCAAGATAGCAAGCAATCGTGTCGGTCTTTAAACCCTCGCTTTCAATTCGTTCGCGCGCCAACGCAACCTCCTCACGCGGTATGCTTTCTATCGCCGTGATGCCAAGAATTCGGGCCATTGCGACGGCATCATCCAACGCCCCGCTATATTCGTTGGCAATCTGTATACCACGCCCATGGCTACAAAACCGAGGGTCATCACCCAACAGCTGCATAAGATGCTCGCCCATGGTTGACATGCGTCGTTGTGCTTCACTTCCGAATACTTCCATGAGATTTTCCTCGAAGTACCACATGACAGTTCGGAGATGATCGTTTGATAGGGGTCGTGTCGTCAAGCGGACGTCACGCGCAAGACTGCGACACAAAGAGGATTTTGGGAAAGGGCGAATGGCAGCTATGTCCGCGAGAGAGCCATTCGCAATGATCCCTGTGAATGGCGACCACTCAACCAGAGATCGCTTCACATAACACCCGTTCAACGACGTTCGCGGTTTGTTGCCGAGGCGTCGAACATCCATGGGCAGCAGAACTCCGGGCTCTGTGACGGACCGGCAGCGCCCGGATTGACGTCAAACTTCTAACTGTTGTCTTCCTCGCTTTCACCCAAACATGTTGATCCATCGGATCACCATCGGTGAAAGGCAGATCAGCAGAAGAACGGGCATCATACACATGGCCATAACAGCTGACATCTGCACTGGCAGTTTGTTGGCCTTTTCCTGTGCCCGAAGTTCGCGATCCACACGCATGTCGGTGGCAAACCTCCGTAGAGAAGCAGAAATGCTGGTACCGTATTGGTTGGATTGCAGGAAGGCGTTCGCGAAGGAGTTTACCTCATCAATGCCGACGCGTTCCGCCATGTCCATAAAGGCGGCTTGGCGCTCTTTGCCAGCTTGCAGTTCCAGTTGGAGTATCGTGAATTCTTGCGAAATTTCCGGTGCTGCGTGCGCCATTTCATGCGACACACGCACCATCGCGGCGTCAAATCCTAATCCTGCCTCTATCGCTACTTGCAACAGGTCCAGCGCATTTGGAAGACTGTGTTCAATGGCCTGACGGCGCTTTCTAATACGGTACCGCAGCCACAGAGCAGGGCCGTAGAATCCGACTACCATCAGCGCGGTGACAATCTGCAATGCATTTACCCAGGAGATGCTCTGCAAAAGACTAGCAATACCAAGCTGAACCTGAATTTCTAACGGCAATGCCAACGCCGTAACGAAAGCGGCCGGTAGCACGAACCCCATAACCACACGAAACAAATAGAAAGTGCGGATGGCGTGTTTGCGCTGAATACCAGCCTGCTTAAGCATTCTGCCAATTCTGGAACGCTCACGTTTCGACGAGGGCACAAAAGCCTTTAGAAGACCATGCGGGTCGCTGTTATCCCCCTGGATGAGGTCGAAATCTGCGCCATGCCCCCGAGAAATTGATCCGACCCGCATCCGGCGTGCAGCCGTGTCATCAGTTGCGGTCATGCCGGAAATCCCGAGGATTACAAAGAATACGCTTACGGCGATCCCGCCCAGCACGAGATACTGAAGGGGAAGATCTTGGCTGTTCAGAAAACCTTGAATAAATTCCATTTTTCCGCTCCCTCTCAGAATTTGAACTTTACGAGCCGTTTCAGAATAAGCCCTTGAGCAATTGTCAGGCCGATGATCGCACACGCGAAATAGGGAAATAGCGGATCGTTTCGCACATCGCCGTAGAACGTAGGTGTGGACATCTCGATTGAGAAGTAGATGAACACCGGCAAGACCGTAAGAATAAGGCTGCTAAGACGGCCCTCGGCAGAGATTGCCTTGATCTTTTTTTGCATGGTTTGCCGGTCGCGGATGACTTGGGACAAAATGCTTAGGACACGTGCAAGGTTGCCGCCGGTTCCGTGCTGAATACCGATGCTGACCGCAAGATAGTTTGCGTCCTCTGTTCCGACACGTTTCGAGAAATCCTGAAACGCCGTTGCGACGTCGTCGCCGTAGTTAATTTGGTCTTGAATAATGCCAAACTCGGAACCTATCGGATCCGGAAGATCTGATGCCACATTCCCGACCGTTACAGCCACCGGGTGTCCGACCTTCAGGCCACGGGCCATAAGGTCCAATGCATCCGGCAACTGTTTTGTCAGTTTCCTGGATCGGGCATCCTTCATGGCGATCAGTACCAGCACCGGGAGAATAACGGCCAGAAAGCCGCTAAGAACTGCGGCAATTTCCGGGGCTAGGAGCCGGGATATTGCAACGAAGGCCGCTAGGGCTACACAAGTGGCTGCAAGGACTATCCAGATCGGATTGATCGTCAGCCCGGCTTGGACAAGCAGACGTCGAAAGCGCGCGATCAAACTGGGTTTTTCGCCAGGAGCCATCATTGCAGGGTCGCGTAACAATTGCAGAACCTGATCGGTCGAGGCGCCCCCCTGGATCAGCTTCATGCGCCGGTTTCTGGCCTCGCTGAGGGATTCCTTGCGCAGGAAAAGCTGCTGTAATCCTTCGTATGCAAGAAGAATTCCAAGGAAAATCGAAATGTAGAACAGAATGTTCAGGGTGTTCGGTTGCAGGTCAATCATAACGACATAGCCCCACGAATAAACATGTTGGTATCTACGTTGACCCCTGCGGCAACCAACTGATCGAAGCATTTTGGCCGAATACCCGTAGGCAGGAATTCCCCAAGAATCTGCCCGTCCTCCGACTTGCCGCGACGTTTGAAAACAAAAATGTCCTGCATGGTGATTGTGTCATCTTCCATGCCGGTAATTTCCGAAATGCTGACGACTCTGCGGGAGCCGTCACTAAGGCGGCTGAGCTGGAGTACAATCTGTATCGCCGAAGCAATCTGTGATCGGATGGTTTTCATCGGCAAGTCAGTGCCAAGCATTGTTACCATCTGCTCAACCCGGCTTAGTGAATCACGCGCCGAGTTTGCGTGAACGGTAGTCATAGACCCGTCATGGCCCGTATTCATGGCTTGAAGCATGTCAAAACACTCTGACCCACGAACTTCTCCTACGATGATGCGGTCAGGCCGCATCCTCAGGGCATTGCGAACTAGGTCACGTTGGGTGATTACACCTTGCCCTTCAGCATTCGGAGGGCGGGTTTCAAGACGAACAACGTGGCTTTGCTGAAGCTGAAGTTCGGCAGCGTCTTCGATAGTAACAATACGCTGATTGCCATCGATAAACGACGATACAGCGTTCAGCATGGTTGTTTTACCCGTGCCAGTGCCGCCTGAAATGAGAATATTCAACCTTGCTTCGACAAGGGCCGCAAGGAGTTTGGCTGCCTGATCATTCATGCTGTTCTGATCAACAAGCTTTTTTATTGTTAAAGGGTTGCGGGAGAATTTGCGAATTGACAAAGCTGGTCCATCGACGGAACACGGCCGAATAATTGCGTTAACGCGGCTGCCGTCTTCCAAGCGCGCATCAACCCAGGGCTGAGACTCATCGATACGCCGACCAACTTTGCTGACGATCTTGTCGATAATCCGCAGCAAGTGACGTTCATCGCGGAAGCGAACAGTAGAAAGCTCCAGAAGACCAAAGCGTTCGACGTAAACCTGATCAAAAGAGTTTACGAGAATATCGTTGATAGTCGGGTCTTCCAGCAACGGCTCCAATGGCCCCAGACCCATAACTTCGTGAATAAGCTCATCAACCAGCGCAGTGAAAGCCTCAGAGCGCATGTGCAGGTTTTCAGCCTCAATCAGACCGGTTACCAAAGATGCGATCTGGCGCTTCAATTCCGATCGTTCAACCTTATCGATAACTGAAAGATTGAGCCGGTCCAGAAGCTCACCATGCAAGCGGCTTTTGAGTTCCAGATGCGCCTGCAAATCGACATCTACTGGATCAGGAGTCGCCTTGGATTTGGTGGGCATGTCAATGGGTCGATCCAGTGTCAGCACATTCGACTTGGAAGCAACCTTGCGTGATCTAAATTCGTTGAACACGTTGATCTCCTTTTACGCTTTCTTCGTTGCCACGGGCTGAGTTTCAGCCGAGACCGCAGCGGCCAGTTTTGCCAAGGCTTTTCCAAGATCCGTTTGCCGCTTCAAGTCCACAATCGGCCGTCCAAGATCTACGGAGTTTCTGGCAACTTTCGAATTCTCGGGCAGCCAGTGTTTCAGGCTTGTCTTCAATACCTTCTCGGCCTCGCGGACATGCGAAGGCTTGATCAATGTGTTCCGCTCTCTGTTGACCACGAACTCCACCGGAAGGCCGACGTTTGCCTCGCGGTAGAAATCAATCAACCGCCGCGCCTGGCGCACGCAGGGGACAGTAGTATCGGTAACCAAAGCCAATTTGGTGGCCCGTTTGAAAATAGGTTCAACCCATTCAACGACGGCGCAGGGAAGGTCGATGATAATATAATCATAGCGATGTTGCAGAAGGTCCAGCATCCCTTCGATCAGATCAGGCCGCATCGATTGTAGGGGCACCATCGGGGTAGGCGCGCACAGAACGTCGACGCCAAGCCCATGCTCTTGCAGGATCGAAGACAGAAAATGATCGTCAGGAATCTTAGAGTTTTCGATAAGTTGAAGGAACCCGCCGTTGTCCTCGAGATCTAGAAAAACATTTGAGTTTCCGAACTGAAGGTCAAAATCCAAAAGGGCTACTCGGTTTTTTGCGGACTTCCTGAAGAAAGATCCCCGCCCGCCGACAAGCGAGCAAGCGAGGTTGACAGCAACTGTTGTAGCTCCGATTCCACCGCGCGCCTTTGCGACTGGTATCACCTTGCCCAACGCCGAAGAACCGTCTGAAATAGTGGTTCGCGAAACCGCGCGCGCATTTAGTTTCTCACTGACTGCGGCTTTCAAACCTTCGCCATCAATCGACAGCGGCAAAACCTCATCAATACCGATCTTGTACAATTCACGCGCCTTGGTGATCGACAGATCATTCTGAGTGAGTGCAACAAACAAGGTGTTATCGTCGCGGTGCGTCAGGACAGCCTCGATAGCGCGGAGCTCCCCTGTGTCATCAGGGTCGATTTCAAAGATCACCAGATCGTGCTTGAATGCAAGATCGAGGGCAGTTCCATTCAACATCTGAAACGATGCCCCGTTCCTGGTGACTTTATTTTCCTCATTTACGGGAAAGACATCCGCAACCAGCTGCGCGATCTCTTCGTTTTCCGAAACAAGCATAATTGCCTGCGATTTCGGTGTAAAAACATTCTGATCTCTCATCCTGACTCTCCTAATGCAAGGTCTTCAGCAGGCAGCGAGACGCTGAAGTTTGAGTAACCGACTGTCGAAGATATTGTGCTGTTAGTTGCGCCCGCGGCATTTGCCAGCGCGGCCAACGGTGAAACGAATTGAAAATCGTTAAGGTTCAATTCGACTGAGACCATGGGAGTATACGGGCCACCCAAGAAACCCAGATTGGGGTTGAAGTCATAATGAAACTGTAAGTTGTCTATTGTGGCATCCGGAGGCAAAAGCGGGCTAATCCGCGCCCAGACTTCCGAGGCCGTAGCATTGATTGCGACACCCGAACACGAAGGGGTTTGAGGATCCGCACAAACCCCGGCCGAGGCACTGCAGGACGTGCCAAACCGTGGTGACGAAGTAGAGGTGCCCCGCTGATGCGTCGTGGGTACTCCGGGGCACGCAGGCGGTCGAACGATTGCAATGCGCGCTGCCAGTTGCGAGGCTTTCTGAGCATTTGCAATGCTATAGGACATGCGACCGAAATCCAGTAGCGCCATGAAGAGGAACAGAAACAGGGAAACGACAATGGCGAACTCGACAAGAACGCCGCCGCTTTGATCCCAAAGAACTTTCTGCCCTCTGCGAAGCATGTGCGTGTGGATATGAAGCAGACCTTTCATTGCCCAAAAATCCTTGAAGTGTCCGAAACGTCAGTCGTCACCGAAGACAGCCCGTTGCCAAAGAGAGACAGGATTCCGCCCAAAGGAAATTGAATAGTAATGTTCGCGCTGACCGTACCGACAGGCGCCGGGTTGACCCGATAGGTTCCTGATACACAGGACAGACTGGGTGTCACCGAATTGACCGTTATGCTGGGCGGGAACAGGCTGTTGGCATTTTTGTCGTCCTCGACGATGCCCTTCAAAGTAGTAGTAAGTCCGGCAACATTGCCTCCAGAGGTGCAGATATCTGCGGGTGTCACTCTGGACAGATAGCGACTGGCGTCGCGAACGCCTGCTATGACCGATTGGTAGGACCACATCATGCGTGCAGATTCCAACGTGACCGCCAGCAGCAACAGCATAAGTGGCATGACCAGGCCAAATTCCACGAGGATCGCGCCATCATCCTTTTTTGCAAAGCGTTTGAGGGGGTCTGTGAGGCGGGTTTTCATGATCCTGCGTCCCATCACCGATACAGTTGCACGAGGTCGCGAAAGATACCGCCGAACCCATTGCCGCCGCTGCCGACACCTGAAACGTCAGGGAAGCCGACAACTTCGCCATGGATGTCAAAGCTGGGTGGCGAGCCGCCATCATCCCCAACTGGTTCAGTCAGGAAGACAGCGACAAACTTTGTAACCGGAACGCCCGTGGTCGAGCCGGAAACCGGATTTTGGGTACAATCGATGCCTGCCGCTGTTACGACACGACGGGCCGGGTCAGTCGACATTTGGTTCGAGCACATCGGACGGCCGGTTTCCGCAAGCGAAGGGTCCAGGATCGAATTTGCGTTCGGTGGTGAATGTGGGTTGCTATTGCCGTGCGCGATTTCCCGCAGATACATTCCGTATCTTGTGCCAGCAAACACGCTATCCGTTACGCTAAGAGCCGGAAGGTGAGCATCGCTGCCAATTCCGTCTGCGATACCGTCTGCAAGGTCATGGTTCCGGTTAAGATACCCTGCGCGATCCCAGACGCCGTCTCCGAACCGGTTGCTGCCACCGCATGTGCCTGCCGCCATACAAGTGTCTCGACCAAGAGCGATCGTGTCAGGCGTAACCTCTTCGTTACCCTGAATGCAGGAACCACCCCCCTTTTTCTGTATCCCTTTGATGACGTTCGGAGCCGGTGCAAAGTCCGGGTTGTTTTTTTCACCATTAAGCACGGAGCGGAAAATATCAAAGCGGACATTGAACGCCGCATTGGTGATTCCGACCTTCTGACCCGGTTCGGTATCCAGACCATTAGTCAACACGCATTGCGTAATCTGGCTTTGCGCTGCGATGAGGCAGGCAAGTTTGTTCCCGCCTTCGTCCGCACATACGCCAGAGGCATCTTCAAATGTCGCCAGGTCGATAAACCCAAAGTTACCCGGTCCCCAGGCGGTTCCGTTGCCACCGCTGCGCAGCAAGATTTGATCGCCGACGGTCAGGGTATTTTCCCAATCCGGCGGCAGGCAGAACATCAAAGGTGAGATATCGCAGGCCGCTTTGGAGTAACCGGCGACGGCCTCGGCCGAAACGCTGGCCGAAATGCCGCTTCCACCAAACATTCTGTCCAAAGCCGAAGCAAGGTTCATGCTAAGGGATTTGGGTGTTAACACGACCTGCGCAAATTTGGCTTCTCGTGGGTTGGTGGTGACATCTGAGCCCAACGGCGTGAGGTCCGAAACCGGCAGCGCGGAATGAAACAAAAGCGTATAATCCGACGAGCCCGAAAGCGTGGAAGGACCGTTGGCAAATGTCTGGCTGTCACTGATCAAGTTGGCCGCTGCATTGGTTGCGCGGGTGATAGCGTCGGGTTGTCCGTCCAACTCACCAGCGGCTGCCAAGGCTACGTGGTCCGCGAAGGACTGAAACTCTGCGTGGGTCGAGTTCAATCGGCCAACATCCAGCGTGATCGCAAAGAAACCGAGAAATGCAACAAATGCTGTGCCCCAAAGGATCGCGACCGTGCCGCGTTCGTCCCTGACAAAGAATGATATGTTGGCTTTAAAATGCATGGCGCAGACTTACTGTGCAGAGTTCTGGCTGACTTCGATCGAGCGGGCTTTTGGCTTGATCTCTGGGCTGACAGTTATCGGGGTGGACGAGGCATCCGTCTGATTGCTGGATTTCGTCTGGGGGGTCGTCTCCGCCTCTGTCGCTTCTTCGGCTCCGCGGGAGTTCCTCTGGATGATGACAACTTCGGATTCCGTGCCGCGATTCAACCTAACCGTCGGTTGAGTTTCAACTTTTTCAGCTGGACCTTCTTCTTGCAAAAGATCGCGCAGGCGAACCATTTCCATTGGCTCATCCTCGACACCGTCCAGCGTTCTTAGAGTGAGGCTCAGGGTCCCGGCTTTTTGAGCCAAAGCCAGGCGCTGTCCTTGCTGAGGTGTCACTTCCACTGTGATCGTGCGGGCAATTTCGGGTTGATCGCTCAGTTCTTCGGATTGCTGGTCGACGCCAATCACGCGGATATTCTGCAAAATAGTAACAGCGCGCAAATCCATCCTTGCGCCTTGAGTCAAAACGATGTCGACCCAATCACCCGGAGTGACAAATCCGCCGACCGCGGTCACGGCATCCACTTCGATCGCCATCGCGCGCGTGTTTTCACCCAGCTTTTGAACCAGCGTGACCTTCTCTCCGAAATTCGAAACTTTCGAAAGAAGCATGACTTCACCGGGATAGAACCGCCCCTTTGCGCGACGCAGCTTTTGGCGACTATCCGGAACAAGTACCCCTAACTCGGTAAAAACCCCTGCAGGTAGCGCTTCGCGTGGCCAGAGATGAGTTGTGACGTGATGATTTTCTATTGTTTGACCAAATGCAATCTCTGAGCGCGCAACGTAGATCTCAACGAGATCGGCGTTCGTCGTAGCACTGGGTGCAGTCGTGTTAAATTGGATGTAGTCTTTCGCCAGGAACACAGAGCCTGAAGCAATCGCAATTCCGAAAAATGTGGTAATAATTGGTCTGATACGCATCTCTGTCTCCAAAAGTTACGCTCAAAAATCTCGAAACTTCTACAAATGTGATTTCGAAAATCCCGGCGGTGTATTCTGCGCCGCTATACGGATGGGACGGCGCAGAATGTTGTTGTGGTTTGTAAATCGCAAGGAACCAATGGCTCAGCAGGTTGCGCTACCCAGAGCTGCGCAAGCACCCGTCACGTTCGTGTTTGTAGTGGTGCCAAGATAAGAGAACGCACCAACCGCAATTGACGCGACAACCAAAAGGGCAAGGCCATATTCAACAATTGCCGCGCCGCTTTCTTCTTTGACAAACTTCTTCATAAATTTGGTCATGTTTCCCCCGAAAGGTTAAATTGAAATCCACGTTGCGTTTGTCGCAACGCAAGCCAGACATTTTGCATTGGCTCTGAAATAACGGTAGCCGTGATAAAAATTCCCGCCTTCCGCGAAGAATAGGAAAAATACACCTTTAAAGTGTGTTTTTAATTTCACTAGTTACCTGAAGGTGATAAAAATAAACCTTGCATTAACAAGATCTTAACATTCACTCGAATCAGCATGTTTGGAAACAATTTAGTGATTCGAGGGGTAACTGTAGTCTAAAATCTCGTTCTTTGGATCGATCGGATGTCGACGTTTAATTTTCACGAAATTGAATTTTTAGTAATAAATTCAGATAATTAATATTTAGTTCGGCGCCATGCTTTATTGTACATCTTCATTTGAGGCTTCAAAAACCAGTTGCTGAGCTGATGAGACCTGAACAAGTTTGTAACTGCGGCGGGGGCTGCGAAAGAAATTTTGACCAGCAAAGTTTGCTGATTTGGTTGGTAGAGTAATGAGTGTCAGTTTTCCCAGAAGCGCCCAGGCGCAAAACAGCTTCAGATTCGTTATGGAATGGACACACGCTTTAGCGGGTAATAATTCCATTCCACAAGCTTTAAGAAAATTAATAGAGTTGGTTAATGCAGACGCTGCATTAATTGCGCGAACATTTAAGCTGGACCGAAAAGTAAAATACGTTGCTCGGTGTTGCAAAGAAGAAGGTAAAGTCTGGCCCTCTCAATCTCAAACTCAGGCAGAGCTGGTTTTGGGTGATAATTTTGCGACGGCAAAGGCTGGTTCAATTTGGACATTGTCGGATGCATTGATTGCAGACAAAGCAGCAATACCACGACATCTTGAGGGCGATTTAAAGGATTTGGGTGAGGTGATCATCGTTCCGCTTGATACGAGTGGCGGGCATGTGGATCACATCGAGCTGCATTTCCGGCATAAGCCTGCCCAATTTGATTTGGACTTACTGGCCATAATGGCGTCGACACTAGCGTCCGGTTGGAGCAATCGAACGCCTGGTTCAGCTTCCGCGATTTTTGAGAAGGGCCGAAATCACCATCTTAAGGAGGTTTCGGGAAACAAACGTGTTCCGATACTGGGTCCTCAAAATCCAGCAGGCCTGAGCCGGTGTGAATTTCGGGTTTGTGCCATGTTGAAGGAAGGATTTACGGTCAAAAAGGTTTCCGAAGCCCTGACTGTCTGCCCAACGACTGTCCGGTCGCATCTGAGTTCAGTTTTTTCAAAGACGGGCGCTTCTAATCAAGTTGAACTGCTGCATTTGTTAAATCGAAGAAATGATGCAGACCGCGGCTCCAACAATGCTGAAACAGCACGTATCGGCTGACGGCTAGTGAATGCGATAGCTGTAAAGCACCAAGTTAGCCGCACAGGTTGGCAAAACGTTCCTTTGTCTGTTCAACTACACAGCGATGGTGCAAGGCCAAATACGACAATTGCTGCTCATCTACTATCAAGGGTTACTTAAACCATCAGTGGGGATTTGAGCAGCGAAGAGCAACTTAGACTATTGTTGACGTATCGGCTACAACTTTAACCAAAGATGAACAATGTGTTCTCGCAGTGTTCAACAAACATCGCGCATACTCATTCTACCGAGCCGAGACGGTTAAGGGCGCTTGGCTCTCTGGAAGGGGAACAGCATGATTAAGTCTGCCACTGAAAAAGCTTTGGATCCGATTCCTGTACGAATGAAACCATCACGTTCCACCGCGCACAAATGCGTGTCGAACACCACGAAATCCGGCAGCGGGCGTTTCTCGCCTGTCGAGATTGCTCTGACGGCTATCGTAAATAGCGAACAGTTTGAAAGAGCAAAAAAGGACGTCTGACCCTACATAAAGACGTCTGCAGTTTTCCAGGGACACGTCCTACCCGGGAAAACACCAATGCAAAAGCCCGCTCTAATCAGAGCGGGCTTTTTTTACAGTGAGAGGCAGGGTAAAGAATCCAAATGGTTATTGGGGAATGATGCGAACCCGTGCGATATTGGCGCGGACCAGGTCTTTACCAACACCCTTCTGACCTAGCACTTAGCCATTACTAACAAGTTCTTCCTCTTCCTCTCCATCAGGCGTCTGATCTTCTTCGGCCGGATCGATACTGACTTCTTCGTCATCGTACTTGTCTTCGTCATACGAATTGCCAAGAGCGGTTTTGACGGCTTCCTCGTCAGGATTAGAGGCTCGTACAGCGTCGAGAACACTGTCTTGCTGCTGCGCTGCGATGGCGTCATCTTCTGAAAACCCGCCCTTGTGGTGATCCAAAAGGTTGTCTTCTGCCTGATGCACGGCTTCTGCGGACGCCAACTGATCTTCCGTAGGTCGATCAATCGGATTACCATCTTCATCCGTGGTTAAGTCGTGCGCATCTTTAACGGCTTGCGCGTCTTCCAAATCTTCAGGATCAGTTGTCCCAGGGTTGGCTTCCTCATTGGCAAGGATATCCTCGGCTTCTTCCAGGGACAGGGGGGCTTCGTCCAAGTAGTCCAGCGCTGCGTTGATTTCTTTCACGTCTTTGGGACTCAACGTGTTGTTTTCACCCATGATGTGATTGAATTTGGTGTCCGCAACGGCAAGGCCTGCTGCAAGGCTGACCGGCCCCGTACCTTTCATATACTGACCGTTGGTAATATGCGCGAGCTTTGCCTTGGGGCTGGAGTTAGTGGCGCCGTTCAACTTGCCGAGGTTGCGCGGTTCAAGCGCAAGCGTACTATCTTCTAGAATCGTTGCTTTCCTGCTCGGCGGGCGCAAAGACCGCTTAACTGAAGTAGTTTTTGTTCGTTTTGCAGTGGTGACTGGCTTGCTACCTTTGAACAGGCCGGCAATTCCCTTCCTTTGTGTCTTCTTGGCAGTTTGTTTTTTATTGCCGCCAAACAATCCATTCAGAGAGAATTGACCCTTCTTGGAAGATTTCGAGGAGCTCCGTTCAGAGCCTTTTGACTTGTGACCAGATTTCCCGGCAGCTTTGCTTGCGCCGTTTGTGGATGCGGTTGATCCTTTACCTTTATCTTTTCCGCTACTCGCGCTGCTGCCGTGGCCTTTGCCACCGCTGTTGCCTTTGTCGCCCCCGTTACCATTGCCACCGCCGTTACCATTGCCACCGCCGTTACCATTGCCACCGCCGTTACCATTGCCTTGCTTGGCATAGGCGGTATCGGGGAATGTGAACGCCCCAATAATTGCAGTAGATCCCAGCAAAGCGATTGCTATTGCAGAGGCTTTCATTAGGCCGGTCGTTTTGATCTTCATGACGGTCCTCGTTTGTTAAATGCGAATTTCCACACACGATGAAATGCGTAGAAAAATGACAGCACGAGTGTGCGTGCCGGAATCAGGAACTAACTGACAGATTTAAGCCTATTATCGTTGAACCTGCGACGAACCGGCCGTTCATCGCCAGTTCATCTTAAAATCTGTAGAATTGAGGCGCAGTTACGCGATATTGAGTACTGAGGATGAGAAATTTTTTTATCATCGCTTGTCTGTTCGCCTTTCTCCAAGTCGGGGACGGGCATGCTGCTGTGCGCGAACTAAAGCAGTCCGAATTGCGCAAAGTGACAACGTCGGGCAGCACCATCAGGTTGAAGAGGGTTCTTAAAGGCGTTGAAAGAGTCTTTGGCGGAACGCCGGTTGATGCGCGTGCGTTTCAGACTGACAAGGTCTACTATCGGATCCTTGTAAAGAAACCCAACGGCAAGATCATCAGTGTTATCGTGAATGCTCAAACCGGTGTGGTTGTGCCCAATCGTTCAAATATCGGACGCCAGATTTCCAATGCAGCCAAGTCCACACCCGGCAATTCTGCCAAATCCAACTCGCAAGGACAGGCCAGCAGTAAGGGCAATCAGAGCAACAATAGCGGCGGCAATGGTAACGGCAACTCCGGCGGCAACGGTAACTCTGGCGGCAACGGCAACTCCGGTGGCAACGGCAACTCTGGCGGTAACGGCAACTCAGGTGGCAACGGCAACTCAGGTGGCAACGGCAACGGCAACTCTGGCGGCAACGGCAACAGCGGTGGCAACGGTAACGGCAACTCCGGCGGCAACGGTAATGGTGGTGGCAAAAAATAGTGGTTAAAATTTCGGTCGCAGGCCTATAGAAAAAAGTATGAGAGTATTACTCGCTGAAGATGAACCGCACCTTTGTGAGCAGATCAAAAAGCTGCTGAACGCTGAAGGCCGAGTGGTCGATATCGTCCACAATGGCATTGACGCCCAGCATCTGGGAACTACAGAACCATATGATATGATCATCCTCGATCTCGGGCTTCCGGAACGAGATGGCATCTCTGTTTTGCGCGACTGGCGCAGCGCAGGCGTAAAAACTCCGGTATTGATCCTGACGGCACGTGATGGGTGGAGCGAACGGGTCGACGGGTTGGATGCTGGTGCGGATGATTACATGACCAAACCATTCCATTTGCCCGAGCTGGCCGCGCGTGTCCGCGCCATCTTGCGCCGTCAGAGTGGGCAGCTTAACCCCATTATCGAGATGGGCAACGTCATTCTTGATACACGTAATGGACGGGTGACTGTTGAAGGTGTTCCGATCGATTTAACCGCCCAGGAGATTGCTGTTCTGACTTACCTGGCCCATAACGCCGGTCGCCTGATTCCAAGATCCGAGCTTTCAGAGCATATCTACGAATACAATGGTGACCGGGACTCGAATACCATCGCGGTTTTCATAAACCGACTGCGTAACAAGTTGGGACCTGACCTGATCACGACGGTTCGGGGTCGCGGATACATGATCGATTCACTCTGATGTTGTCATTGCGTCAACGGGCATTGCTTGGGGGGATTGCGTCCGGGGCCTTGTCGGTTGGCGTGGGCACACTCGCGGTGTTTTCATTCATCGATTCCCGAGTTTCAAACAGGTTCGACGCCACGCTTCTAGATCGCCACACCCAGCTTGTTGTCGGGCTGAGCGTCACGACCCAAGACCCGGATGCCCTGCGTGATCTCATGTTTGATCCGGCATACAGTGCGCCATATTCCGGCAGATACTGGCAGGTCACCAGCGGCGACGGAGAGGTTTTCACGTCGGCGTCTCTGTTTGATGAAACAATCGCCGAGCCACCCAACGCCTCAGAAAACGCAACCCTTTGGAACACTTCGGGCCCCGAGGGCGAAGCGCTGCGCAGCGCGTACCAACAGATTACCTTCGAAGATGACACTGTCTGGGGCATAAGTGTTGCTGAAAGCCAGGCGCAATTGGTCAACGAAAGACAGGCGGCACAGCGCAGTCTTCTGCCAGTGTTTGGGTTGGTTGGCCTGATCGGCGTTGCGAGCTCATTGATGCTGATGTCTGTCATCCTGGGGCCTCTTCGTAAATTGCGCAGGGATGTGGCTTATCGTTGGGACGCTGATGACGACCTGAAACCAAAGGATTATCCGGAGGAAGTGGCCCCTTTGGTTAATGACTTGAATCAGCTTTTGCGTCGCAATAGGGACATTGTGTCCGGATCACGCAGGCAAGCCGCTGATCTGGCACATGCTTTGAAAACACCTGCCACTATTCTGAGAAATGAATTGCAGGCTATGTCCCAGTCCGGCGTCGACACAAATATCGCTGACGAAGCTCTTGATCGAATCGACGCTCAACTCGGTCGGTCACTCGCGCGCATCCGAGCTCTAAACACAGCTGAGTTGACGCATTCGCGAACGGATATTTCACACTCAGTCGAACGTCTCGCACGGCTGTTTTCAACGATTGCCGAAAGAGAAGGCAAAAAGCTGGACGTCAAAAGCGACCCCGAACTCTGGGTGCGCATGGATACGCAAGATATCGAAGAGGTTCTTGGAAACTTGTTGGATAACGCAGTCAAATGGTGTCGCGGCCAAGTAAGACTGATTGCGAAACGTCGGGAATACTGCGTCGAGATCTGTATCGAAGATGACGGGCCGGGTATTCCAGAGGACGCAATACGCGAAGCATTGCGCTCTGGTGGGCGGCTTGACACTTCGGTGAGAGGCAGCGGGCTGGGGCTGGCAATAGCGGTTGATCTTCTCAATGCATATGGTGCGCACTTTGACTTGGGAAAATCTGTCTCGCTTGGAGGTTTAAGCGGTCGGGTGGTGATTCCAACCAAGTCATAAGCGGCGACGGCTCAGAGAATGAGTGGCTCAATGTGTGGATTTCTGAGCAGCCTCATCTGACTGGTCCAGTTTGATTGTTAGTGCATTGTTGGCCTCTGATCCATTGGGATTATAGTTTCCGGGGCTGGTGGGCGATAGCCCAGTGCGCTGTGGGGTCTCTTGATGTTGTTGTGCTTTCCTTGAGATATTGGCTGCAGCGTCGATGAATGGCCGCCATTCAATTTGGGTCAGAAATGCTTGACGTTTGGGTCAGAATTGAATGACGTGATTCACCGATTTATTGAGGTTTTGACAGTCGATTGAGTCAAAGGTCAGTGACGTTCCACATTTCCTGTTGAACGTCACACGAACCTGACCCAACCGTCATAGTTGGACCAGAAACTAGGTGAACGTTCGACATCCGAAGGCGCCCCCCAACGTTGGACATCAGTTGAATTTGACCTTTGCGTCATCAACTAACACACCGTTCCCATTTTATGCTCCCGCACGCAGTTTGATTTGTTCTGACTTCCCTTTCGGAAAATCAGATCTGATTTGTAGGTCAGACAGCGAAGCTGCCTGTTCCTGCTAATCTGCCACGTGGCGAACGCGGGAGGGGTCAAGGCAACGCTATTCGACAGGGGTGGTGCGGCCCGCAGGCACAGCCGAGGATACGGCCCTGTCTAATAGGGTTACCCGAGGGGGAGGGCAGCGCCCTCACCCTGACGGCCAAGGGCGTTTGGCTTGTCCAAATCCCGCTGGCCCGCGAAAGGAAAGCGGCGTGAAGGGTGATAGCTACTATTGGCGATCATTAAATTACCTAATAGCGAAAGTGACATTCGGCCCTAACCTGCCGTTCGGTTGCGGTCGCCTTAGCCGTTGTGCGGCGCGTCAGAGGAGACATTCGCCGCAAACGCGAAACTGGGACGCGAGTGTTGGTCTGGAGCACGGGCGAAGCCATCGTCTGACCAAGTTGTTCGAACCGGTTAGGAAGGCCCAATTTGATCTGTTCTATAGATGAATGGAACCTGCGCTGGCTTTGAAAACCAATCATAGCGGACCGCAGTACCGTTCAAAGGAACCTTGAATCTACGCGGATTGTTCTTGCCGGCAGTTCTTCTGTTTGTTGCGGATTGATTTCGAATGCTCGGTGAGCAAGTCTGCCAACTCTGGCCGGCAAGACCCGCAATTCGTTCCAGCCTGAAGGGTATCTCCGATATCGTCCACACTGATCATATGTTGGTCATGAATGGCACGGATGATGGTTTTTAGCCCGACTTCGAAACAGGAACAGACAATTGGTCCGCAATCTTCTGAAGACGCAGAGGAACGGCCAGACAAAATCTGCTGAGGCGTCACCTTGGGAAAGCTTGCCAAATAGTCTCGCATCAATGTGATAGGTTGGCGCGAGACGAAGAGCGCTGCCAATACGCGCTGCCCGTCTGTCAGCGCTATTCTGTACGAGCCCCTCTTTGGATCTTCTACTACGGTGGCCTCGGCATCCGGTAGCCCAAACCATTCGCGGGCAGTGCTTTCCCAATTGTCTATGATCTGCATGCCTGCAAACTCCATCCTGTAGCCGGTGGGTGTTTTGGCAGTTGCCCAGTACTCTGAACCAGGGGTCGCCGCGTCAACTGAAACGGCAAAGCCGTACCACGCGGCATGCATACGCCGTACAGATACCGCAGTTGACTTACTTTCCGGCTGTCCTGAGATCGGATCAGTGACACTTGGAACAAGTACATCCACACAGGCTGATGGGGCCGTTTCACCCGTCCAGTGAATTGGCGCAAACACTTGACCTGGTGCCACAGACTCCGTGATGCGAAGCCGAAATATACCGCTTCCAACTGAGCTGTTGAGTTCAACCAAATCTGCGGCACTAAGGCCCAATCGATCAACGTCGTTGGGGTTAACGTCAACATAAGGCTCGGCAAGATGGGCAGACAGGCGCGGCGACAACCCGGACCTTGTCATGGTGTGCCACTGGTCCCTGTTTCGTCCCGTGTTCAAAAGAAACGGAAATTGTTCAGAAGTCGTCGCCTTAGGTGGACGATGGGTAACAGGCACAAAACGTGCTTTGCCATCAGGATGGAAAAACTGCCCATCGCCGAAAAAACGGCCATCTGATTTACGAGATGTCGTCGGCCACCGTGTTGCGCTCAGCGCTTCATAGTCTTCGTCATCAAGGTCCGAAAAATTTGTAATATCCAGATCCTTGCCAAATGATACAGCGAGCGAAGTCATCTTAGCGTATTCTCGAAAAACCTGTGCTGGGGTTTTATAGCTGAATGCTTCTGTCCAGCCCATGCGGCGGCCCACTTCGGCCAAAATATCCCAATCCGCGCGCGCTTGTCCCGGAGGCGCCAAAACGGCGCGTTGTCTGCTGATCGTGCGGTCTGAATTGGTCACTGTACCGCTTTTTTCGCCCCAACCCGCTGCTGGCAGCAATATGTCTGCGACACGCGCGGTATCTGTTCTGGCGGTCAGGTCGCTGACAACTGTGAATGGACAGCTTTCGATGGCCGCCTTCACGCGGTCTGCATCTGGCATAGTGGCCGCGGGATTGGTGTGGATGACCCACAGTGCTTTGATCTGGCCGCTTTCGACAGCGCGAAACAAGTCAACCGCTTTGAGCCCCTGCTTCTGTGGCATGTTGGGTGCTTTCCAGAACTTCCGGACGGCTGAATTGTGGGCTTTGTTTTCGATATCCAAATGACAGGCGAGCATGTTGGCCAAGCCGCCCACCTCTCGACCACCCATGGCGTTTGGCTGACCGGTGACTGAAAACGGACCCATCCCCGGGCGACCGATCCGTCCGGTGGCCAAATGGCAGTTCAGTATCGCGTTGACCTTGTCGGTTCCGCTAGAAGACTGGTTCACACCCTGACTAAAGATCGTCACAACGCGCTCGGTACCGATCCATAGATCGCAGAAAGCTTCAATCTCACCAGGGCGCAGCCCCGTCTCATCAGGATCGTCAAGCTGTGCCAGCTCGACGGCCTCATTGAACCCAACGCTGCGATCCAGAAATTCCGCAGACACATGCCCGGTTTGGTGAATTCTGGCCAACAATCGGTTGAACAATGCGACGTCGCTGCCCGGTTGAAGCGCCAGATGGAGATCGGCTTGATCGCAGCTTGCTGTTCGACGTGGATCAATAACCACAATCTTCGTTCCGCGCGCCTGACGCGCAGCTATGACCCGTTGATAGAGCACAGGATGGCACCAAGCGAGGTTCGAGCCGACCAGCACAACCAGGTCAGCCTGATCCAGATCCTCATAGGTTCCAGGCACCGTATCTGTGCCGAAAGCGCGTTTGTGCCCTGCCACTGTAGATGCCATACAAAGCCGAGAGTTGGTGTCGATATTCGCCGAGCCCATAAAGCCTTTCATCAGTTTGTTGGCGACATAGTAATCCTCGGTCAGCAACTGCCCCGAGACGTAAAAAGCGACGCTGTCCGGCCCGTGTTCAGTTATCGCGGCAGAGAACCGGTCTGCAATCAGTTGCAACGCGTTATCCCAGCTGGTGTCCTGACCAAAGGCGCGAGGAGCCAGTAACCGGTGTTCCAACCCCACGGTTTCACCCAAAGCCAACCCTTTCGAGCACAAACGACCATGGTTCGCTGGATGATCCGGGTCGCCCCGGACAGTCAGCCCTCCAACTCCATCTGGTCGCAGAAGCACGCCGCAGCCAACGCCGCAATACGCGCAGGTCGAGCGAACTTCGGGCAGACCACTTCCGTCCATCAGGCCGCGCTCCGCCGGGAAACCGCGCTGTCGTCCAATAGGATACGACCGTCTTCAAGACGCACCGGATAGGTGGTGATGCTGCCATCATCCGCGCCTTTAGCTTCGCCCGTGTTCAGGTCAAAGACCCAGTTGTGTAGCGGACAGGTGACTGACTGGCCGTGGACGATGCCCTCGGACAATGGGCCGCCCTTATGCGGACAGCTGTTGGTCGCGGCGAATACTTCCGCCTCGGCGGTGCGGAAGACGGCGATACAGCCGATATGGGTTTTCACCAGACGCGCTCCGCGCACCGGCACCTCATCAATATGTCCGATGTCGATCCAGCTCATTCCGCGGCCTCCAATGTAAAATCTGCAATCGGCGCGTAGGTCTGCGCTTTTTCTTTGACGTGTTCGGCCCACGGGTCTTTGCGGTAGATGCTTTGCGACAGTTCGAAACGGGCGACCAAAGCAGCGCGATTTTCAATGTCGTCCACGACCTGAGCTTTGACCCAGTCCATGCCGACCTTGCCCAACCATTTGTACAAGCGGTCCAGATACTTGCCGCCTTCGCGATAGGCTTGGGTGACGGCCATCACGACCTCGATTGCTTCGTCCTCGGTGGAGACTTGGCAGAGCAACTCGGTCTCTTTTACGTCCATGCCTGCGGCACCGCCGATGCTGATCTGATAGCCCGAATCCACGCAGACCACGCCGATATCCTTGCACGTCGCCTCGGCGCAGTTGCGCGGGCAGCCTGACACGGCCAGCTTCAGCTTGTGCGGCGTCCACGCCCCCCACAGGGTCTTCTCCAGCTTGATACCCAGCCCGGTGCTGTCCTGCGTGCCAAACCGGCAATGATCCGTGCCGACGCAAGTTTTGACCGTGCGCAGACCCTTGGAATAGGCATGGCCCGAGACCAGACCAGCCTTGTTCAGATCCGACCAGATCGCAGGCAGGTCCACACCCTTTACGCCCAGAAGGTCGATGCGCTGACCGCCCGTGACTTTGACGGTTGGCACGTCGTACTTATCGGCAGCATTGGCAATGGCGCGCAGCTCTTCCGGTGTCGTGATCCCTCCCCACATTCGGGGCACGACACTGAATGTGCCGTCTTTCTGAATGTTGGCGTGTTTGCGTTCATTGACGAAGCGGCTTTGCGGGTCGTCTTGGTATTCCAGCGGCCAATCCGCCAGTAGATAATAGTTAATCGCCGGGCGGCAAACATGGCAGCCGTTGGGCGTGGTCCAGCTGAGTTCCTGCCAGACAGCGGCCTGGCTTTTCAGTTCCTGCCCCTTGATCAGACGACGTACATCCTCATGCGTCAGGTCGGTGCAACCGCAGATCGGTTGCGCGGTTGGCATTTGGAAGTCGTCACCCAGCGTCACCTGCAACACCTGTTCCACCAGTCCAGTACAGGTGCCGCAGGAAGCACTCGCCTTGGTGCCTGCACGTACCGCGCCCAGATCGTCGGCACCTGCGTTGATCGCCTCGACAATCTCGCCTTTGCATACGCCGTTGCAGCCGCAAATCTCCGCCTCAGGCGGCAATGCTGCAACGGCTGAGAGAGGGTCCGCGGTGTCGCCCCCCTGATAGGCCGGGCCGAAGATCAGCGTCTCACGCATCTCGTCGATGCTGGTGCCGTCCTTGATCAACCCGAAGAACCAGCTACCATCGGCGGTGTCGCCATACATGACAGCACCAACCAGACGATCTTCTTCGATCACAAGGCGTTTGTAGACCCCGCGCGACGGGTCCCGGAACACGATATCCTCGCGCCCCGGCCCATCCGCGAAATCACCCGCACTGAACAGATCGCAGCCGGTGACTTTCAGCTTGGTCGAGAGGGTTTTCTGCGCGAATGCAGCGTCTTTCGCCAGCAACGACTGCGCCGCCACCTTCGCCTGATCGTAGAGCGGTGCAACTAGCCCGAATACCTCTCCGTCATGTTCGACGCATTCGCCCACGGCGTAGACATCCGGGTCCGACGTCAGCATCTGGTCATCCACATGAATGCCGCGCCCGGTGGCCAGACCGGCCTCTTGTGCCAGAGCCGTGTTGGGGCGGATGCCGACGGCCATGACGAGCAGATCACAGGGCAGCTCGGTCCCGTCGTCCAGAAGCAGCGCGCGAACCTTTCCGTCCTGCCCCAGAATTTCCTTGGAGTTCGCCTGCAGGCAGATCTTGATGCCTTTGTCTTCCAGCGACTTCTTCAGCAGGTAGCCTGCGGCTTCGTCCAGTTGACGCTCCATCAGGTGGCCCATTATGTGGACAACGGTGACGTCAACACCATGCGCGACCATCCCTGCAGCGGCCTCGAGCCCCAGCAAACCACCGCCAATTACGACGACCTTGTTTTCCGGACTCATGCCCATCATCTGCTGCGTGTCTTCCAAATCGCGATAGGCGATCACACCATCCAGATCATGCCCCGGCAAAGGGATGATGAACGGGTTCGACCCGGTCGCGACGACCAGCTTGTCGTATGGTACATGTCCGTTCTCGCCCTCGACCACCTTCATCTCTCGGTCGATCTTGGCCACCTTCTCTCCAAAGCGGCAGGAGATGCCCCGCTCGGCATACCAAGTGTCGTCATGGGTGACGATCTCTTCATAGGTCTTCTCACCCGACAGAACCGGGCTGAGCATGATGCGGTTGTAGTTCCCGCGCGGCTCAGCGTTGAACAGGGTGATTTCGAACGCATCCGGTGCGGCGTCGGTCAGGTGTTCCAGCACCCGACCCGAGGCCATGCCTGCGCCTATAACAACTAGTCTTTGCTTCATGATTTCACTCCGCTGCAATCGCCTTAGGGGCGGGCGATTTCGGCTTGGCGCCGTGTTCGTATTCTTCAAGGAAATCGAGAACTTCCTGCCGGTAGGCGTAATAATCCGGGTGCTCCAACAGGGCCTTGCGAGTCCTTGGGCGCGGCAGGTCGACCTTGGTGATTTTACCGATGGTCGCCTGCGGACCGTTGGTCATCATCACTACGCGGTCGGCCAGCAGGATCGCCTCGTCCACATCATGGGTGACGCAGATCGCAGTCACCTTTGTGCGGGACCAGACCTCCATCAGAACTTCCTGCAATTCCCAGCGTGTGAGGCTGTCGAGCATCCCGAAAGGCTCATCCAACAGCAATAGTTTGGGCGACAGAGCAAAGGCGCGGGCGATACCGACACGCTGCTTCATCCCGTTCGACAGGTCAGAGGCAGATTTGTCCATCGCATCGGCCAGTCCGACGCGTTCCAGATAGTACTCCACCACGTCCTGCCGCTCGGCCAGGCTTGCATTGGGGTAGACCTTGTCGACACCAATCGCGACGTTTTCCTTGGCGGACAGCCAGGGGAACAGGTTTGGCGATTGGAACACTACAGCGCGTTCCGGGTCGGCGCCTTCGACGTGACGGCCATCTAACTTGATCGCGCCCTTGGAGATGTCATTAAGACCTGCGGCCATGGTCAGAACTGTGGACTTGCCGCAGCCGGAATGGCCGATCAGAGAGATGAACTCACCCTTGTCGATCTTCAGGTCAAAATCCTCGACCACGGTCAGAGGGCCTTTGGGCGTCGGATACACCTTGTGCAGCTGCGAGAAATCGAGGAAGCGGTTCTCAATCATCCCCTTTTGCGCCTCGGCCACCGCCGTTGGAACCCCGTGGATTGGGGTGACATCCGGCAGGGTACGAGTGCCTTCGACCTTGGCCTCGATCCCTACGTCCATCAGATATTTGGTGACGTCCGCCCGCAAGCGTTTGAACGTCTCATCGTTGTTCATGGCACCGCGTTCGCGCGGTCGCGGGATCGACACGTGGAACTCCTGCCCCAGCGTGCCATCTGGGTTCAGTGCAATGATCCGGTCGGCAAGAATGATTGCTTCATCGACGTCGTTGGTAATCAGCACGCAAGTCTTCTTGTCGGCTTCCCAGATGTGTTCGATCTCGTCCGCCAGATTGGCACGGGTCAAAGCGTCGAGCGCCGACAGAGGTTCATCCAGCAGCAATACCTCAGGGCTCATCGACAGCGCCCTCGCCACGTTGACCCGCTGGCGCATCCCGCCGGACAGTTCCGCCGGGCGGCGCGTCGCGGCATGGCTGAGGCCCACCATCTTGACGTAATGCGCGACTTTTTCGGCTTTCTCGGTCTTGCTGAGATCCGGGAAAACCGTATCAACCGCCAGCCCGACATTGCCGCCGACCGTCAGCCAAGGCATCAGCGAGTAGTTCTGGAAGATCACCCCGCGTTCCGGGCCGGGGCCCTTTATCGGAGCGCCTTTGAACGTGACCTCTCCGCTGGTCGGGCGATCCAGCCCGGCCATCAGGTTGATCAGGGTCGTCTTGCCGGTGCCTGAGAAACCAAGGATCACCAGAAACTCGCCCTCTTGCACGTCCAGATCGATGCCTTTCAGCACATCGGCGCGCGCAGTGCCTTCACCGAAGGATTTAGAGGTGTCCTTGAAGCTTAGAATGCTCATCGCGTTCACCGGTTATTCGTGAAGGTGAAAAGGGATTGCAGGGCATACATCACACGGTCCAGCAGGAAGCCGATGATGCCGATGGTAAAGACCGCAACCATGATCTTGGCCAATGAGCTGGAGGAACCGTTTTGGAACTCATCCCAGACAAACTTGCCCAGGCCGGGGTTCTGCGCCAGCATTTCCGCGGCGATCAGGACCATCCAGCCAACACCAAGCGACAGGCGCAGACCAGTGAAGATCAGCGGCAGGGCCGAAGGCAACACCAGTTTGGTGATCTTGGTATAGGTGTTCATTTTCAGAACCTTGGAGACGTTCACCAAATCCTTGTCGATAGATGCCACACCCAGCGCCGTGTTGATTAATGTGGGCCATAGCGAACACAAAGTTACGGTGATGGCGGAGATCAAAAAGGATTTCGCGAACCAGCCATCATTGGTGACGTAAACGGCCGAGACGATCATGGTCACAATCGGTAGCCACGCCAGTGGCGAGACCGGTTTGAATATCTGGATCAGCGGGTTCAGCGCGGCATTTGCCGTAGGCGAAAGACCTGCGGCGATGCCCAGCGGGACCGCAAGGGCAGTAGCGATCAGAAAGCCGAAAAACACAGTTTTGATCGAGGTCCAGATCTGTTGGTAGTAGGTCGGAGCCCCGGTGAAAGCGACGTCTTTCACCTTCTCCGGCTGGCCAGCATCAATAAACTTTTGATTGCACGTGTCGACCATGGCTTCGAACTTGGCGCGTTTTGCCGCTTTAGCTTTGGCGTCCTCATTCAGGCTGACCATCTCCGCCCAAACCTGCGCTGGCCCGGGGACCGCGCCCAGCGAGGTCTGTACCTTGGGCGCCAGCGTGCCCCACAGAAGCAAAAAGGCGAAGATCGACAGCAACGGCACGATCAGCAAACGCCAAATCTCGGCCATCTGAGCGCGGGGATTGTCTCCGGCGGCGGCTTTCAGAACAGGCGTGGCCCAGCTGAGACCCAACACCTGGAACCATTTGTCGGCTGCATTGATGCGGGTGAAAAGGCGGGCGCGACGCTCCTGGCGTGCAGCGTCTGCGTTGAATTCGGGATCGACGGTCGTCATCTGATGTGTCCTTGCGATGGCGGGGCACTTGTGAAGCCCACGCCCGACCTTGGCCGGACGTGGAGCTGAGGAATTAGCCTTGAACGTCCGAGCCGACGATCTTCTGCTCGCCCTTCAGGCCAATGGACATGCTTTCGAGATAGGCGTTGGGTGTGCGGCCGTCATAGGCGATCCCGTCAATGATATCCTCGGCAGGCGTTGGTGCCTTGTAGCCGTCACTGTTCCAGGGGAAATCGGCCTCATCCGCCAGACCTTCGTCAACCAGCAGACGGGCGGCCTCCAGGTAGATTTTGGGCTTGTAGACCGACTTGGCCACTTCGTCATACCAACTGTCCGGCTTCGCATCGGCGATCTGACCCCAACGACGCATCTGGGTCAGGTACCAAACCGCGTCCGAATAGAACGGATAGGTCGCGTTGTAGCGGAAGAACACGTTGAAATCTGGAACCTCACGCTTGTCGCCTTTTTCATATTCGAAAGTGCCAGTCATCGAATTGGCGATCACGTCATAATCCGCGCCCACATATTCTGCGCGGCTCAGGATTTCGACCGCTTCGGGGCGGTTGGCGTTGTCATTTTCATCCAACCACTGTGCCGCGCGGATCAGGGCTTTGGTCACTGCCAGAGTGGTATTCGGATACTCCTCGGCAAACTCGGCTGTGATGCCAAAGACCTTCTCGGGGTTGTTCTTCCACAGTTCGTAATCGGTAATTACTGGAACGCCGATGCCCTTGAACACCGCTTGCTGGTTCCACGGCTCACCCACGCAGTAGCCATAGATCGTTCCGGCCTCCAACGTGGCTGGCATTTGCGGCGGAGGTGTCACCGAGAGGAACACATCCGCACCGATTTGACCGGTCACGTTGTCTGGGCTGTAGAACCCCGGATGCAGCCCACCAGCGGCCAGCCAATAGCGCAGTTCGTAATTGTGGGTCGAGACTGGGAAGACCATGCCCATGTTAAAGGGCTTGCCTTCAGATTTGTATTTCTCAACGACCGGAGCAAGCGCCTCTGCGCTGATAGGGTGTTGGGGACGACCATCCTCCATCACCGGGATGTTCGGCTTCATCTCTTCCCAAATCTCCTTGGACACGGTGATGCCGTTGCCGTTCAGGTCCATTGAGAAGGGCGTTACGATGTGCGCTTCGGTTCCGTATCCGATGGTGGCGGCCAAAGGCTGTCCGGCCAGCATGTGTGCGCCGTCAAGCTGCCCGTCGATCACGCCATCCAATAGGACCTTCCAATTGGCTTGTGCTTCCAGCGTCACGAACAGGCCTTCGTCCAGAAAGTACCCATTCTCGTAAGCGACAGCCAGCGGCGCCATATCGGTCAGTTTGATAAAGCCAAAAGTCAGCTCGTCTTTTTCCAGTTCCAGCTCGGCCAGTGCCGGAGACACAAGCGCCGTCGTTGCGACGAGGCCTAAAAGAAGCTTTTTCATCTCGATCCCTTTCGGTTCAGCCCAACCTCTTGGGCAAACAAAAAAGCCGCCGACACAGTCCGCCGGGAGGAGGTGGCGGATGGTCGAGCGGCTTTGCTCTTGTAAGGTGCCCTGGATAGTGGGCGAATTCCGTCGGTGGGCGTCGTTGCCTTCCGATGTCCCGATTAAGACATCCTTGATCTGGGCCGTCATCCGGTTTTGAGTGTCAAAGTGTGATTTTTCTGCGCTGCAGCGTGATTTGATGCTGCGCTGCAAAAATTTTGGGCACTCTCACCCCGTTGGCTCGAAAATGCGACGATCGAAGAAGACGTTCGGCGCCAGAATCAAGCTTCCGTTTGTCGAGGCTACGGTGGTCGACTCAGGAAGCGCCCCTTCCAGCTTTTCTGACGCTCCGGGGGTTTCGACACCCAGCCCGAACAACTCGCGCCGATAGAGATCGCTGCGAAAGACACGGGCGGCCTGACGTTCGGCTGTGCTGACATCGATCCCGTTCCGTTGCGCTAGGTGATGCGCGATCCACTTGGCCTGACTGCGCCATGGGAAGGTGGCAGCGCCATCAAAGAACTCGACAAACCCATCCACATGGCGTTGCTCGCCGCGCGCCGAGATTGTGAATTCGCCCATCAATGCACGGTCGATTAGTTCGGGTGAGACATTGAGGTAGGTTTTGCGCGATAGCATCTCGGACGCGGTTGTTCGGCTGTCCGTGTTTGAAAGCCAACGTCCCGCGCGCCAAACGGCCCGCATAAGGCTACCCAGCAAATGCGGCTCAGTTTCGGCCCAGTTGTTTCTAACCGCCAACACCTTTTCAGGTGCGCAGGTCCAGATTGCCTTACCGGGCAGCAGCAAGGCACCAACATTGTCATCCACGGCGAATGAGCCCCAAGGCTCGCCCACGCAGAAGGCATCGATCTCGCCACCTGCAAGCGCCTGCGCCATGAGAGGGGGCGGGACAGTGCGGATTTCGACCTGCTTCGAAGCCAGTTCGGTTCCCGCAACCCAATAGCGCAGCAGTTCAACATGCATCGAAAACGGAAAAGGCACTCCGAACACCAAAACCTCACCGGCAGCCTTTGCCAGTGCAGCCCCAGCCGCAACGGCATCAGTGAAATCGAAGTCATAGCCCTGATCGGTCAGACGCCCTGCCAATTGGGTTCCAACGCCTATGACGTTGCCATTCAGGGATAGGACAGACACTGCGGACAGCGGCGTCGAGATACCGCCCAAACCCAAGGCCATCGCAACGGGTACAGGTGACAGCAGATGCGCTGCGTCCACATGCCCAAAAGCCAGCATATCGCGCAGAGATGACCATGACGGGGCCGGTCGCAGATCCAGAGACACGCCTTCGGCATGGTCAAATCCCATCTCGCGCGCGACAATCAACGGGGCCGCGTCGACCAAAGGCATATAGGCGACAGGCAAGGTCACGGTTCTCATGACAACAAACCCGAGGCCGTGACCAGGGCTTCGGCCACTTCTGCAACCCGGCGGTTCTGGTTCATCGCTGTTTTGCGCAGCAGGGCGTAGGCCTCGTCTTCAGACACACCCTTGGCTTTCATCAACAACCCTTTGGCGCGATCAATCACTTTGCGTTCTTCCAACGCACGGCGGGTCTCGGCCAGTTCGGTCCTCATCTGGCGTAATACCTGAAACCGGGCGATGGCGGTATCGATCACAGGTTTGATGCGCTCGGCTTGCAGGCCATCGACTACATAGGCTGATACCCCTGCCTCAACGGCTGCTTTCGCCAATCCACCCGCAGCGCCCGAGACGAACATGGCCACCGGACGCTCCATCGGACCGGAGGCGACGGTCAACTCTTCCAGCATATCCCGCGATGGATTGTCTATGTCGATCAGAACGATGTCTGGGCTATGCATTGCAATTCTACGTGCCAGCCCGGAAACATTGCCGATTACAGAAACGTCTACGTCTCCAGACTCTTTTAAGGCATCCACAATTGCAAAGGCACGTTCTTGGTTCTGCTCGACGACAACGACAGTAAGGTGTTGTTTCATAGGCACCCAAGTGAGCCCAAGCTTCATCGATCGCAATTCCAAGGCCACTAAGCGTTTCATCAGGCTGCCAGTTTGCCTATTTTATCAGCATATTTTTACATGCAGCGGAATGTCTGCACAGTTTTTCTGCATGTTATCAAAGAAATCTGCTTTGAGCCCTGGCGTGGCGCATTGGATCGACTCTTTGAATTTTCATTTGGTCTAATCTTTGGTTTGGGAGGCCAAATGTACTTCCATCGACGATGCGAAATCGAAGGTCCACTTTGACAGCAAGAACCACGTGACTCCGCAATCGCAGCGAATGATCGCTTTCCGCCCAACTGCTGGAATTCGTGCGAGCGCTGATGAAAGTGTATCCGTCTATCCGGCGCTACGCAGCCTTGAGATGTTCCGAGGCAGCCTGAGTGCCGCCTCCGTGATGAGGCATACCGCTCTTGGCTAGCCCCATTTCTACGCCAGAAAGGGTGGCCATCAACATTAGGTCGTTGAAATCGCCCAAATGACCAATGCGGAACACCTTGTCGGCTACCTTGGACAGACCATTTCCTAGTGAGATGTCATAGTGCTCAAGCGCCGTAGCACGAAACGCATCGGCGGAGTGACCTTCTGGGACCTTAACCGCAGTCAAGACGCCCGATTCCTGACCTTGATGTGTGCACAAAACCTCAAGACCCCAGGCGCGCACGGCAGCCCGTGTCGCGGCTCCGTGTCGGGAGTGACGGGCAAAAACGTTGTCCAACCCTTCCTCGTGCAACATGTCTATGGCCTCATTTAATCCATAGAGAAGATTGGTGCCGGGGGTGTAGGGAAAGAACCCCTTCTGATTTGGTCCGACCATATCTTGCCAATCCCAGTAACTTCGCGGCGTGGTCACGGATTTTGAGTGTTTTAGCGCCCGATCGCTCACGGCGTTGAAGCTCAGACCAGGCGGTAACATCAGTCCTTTTTGCGAGCCGGAGACACACACATCTACCCCCCAGTCATCGAACCGAAAGTCAACCGACGCAAGGCCGGAGATGGAGTCCACGATTAGAAGTGCGGGGTGTTTTGCAGCGTCTATGGCCCTGCGCACTTCCTCAATTGATGAAACTGACCCGGTGGACGTTTCGTTGTGAACGACGCAAACCGCCTTGATGTCGTGCTGCTTGTCCGCACGTAGACGGTCTTCAATCTGATTGGGGTCCGCGCCGCCGCGCCAATCTCCTTCAATCAGCTCTGGTTGCAACCCTAGTTTACCAGCCAAGTTGCACCACATGAAGGCGAAATGCCCTGTTTCGAACATCAGAACTTTTTCGCCAGGCGAAACCGTGTTCACAAGTGCGGCTTCCCACGCACCGGTGCCGGATGAAGGATAGATAAAGACGTTCTGTTTTGTCCTGAAAATCGTCTTCATACCATTGAGGGCCTTATTCCCGACTTCTGCAAAATTGGGTCCTCGATGATCAATGGTCTGCGTGCTTATGGCTCTCAGGATTCGATCTGGCACAGCACTTGGCCCTGGAATCTGCAAAAAGTGTCTACCCGCCTGACGCATTTGAACTGATCCTTACGCTGGTGCCAAAAAAGTGGCGCTATTACCTATTGCAAAAGTTAATTATGAATTCATTATTCAGTCAACGATGAAGTGAAAGGTCTAATTAGGCTTACAGGGAAGGGAAGGCGAACCTGATGGTAGAGAATGGATCGTTGTACCGCCGACTGTTGTCTGATGTACGGGGGGAAGTGATGTCAGATCCGGCATCGCTTGCTCGATACTCGACCGATGCCTCAATCTATCAGATGATACCGGACGCTGTGGTGATCCCCCGGTCCACAGAAGATGTCCAAGCTGTAATGTCCATTGCGCGGGACGAAGGATGTTCGGTTCTGCCTCGCGGCGGCGGCACGTCGCAATGCGGGCAAACAGTCAATCAGGGTGTTGTGCTGGACAGCACAAAACACTTGAATCGTATTCTTGACGTAGACGTTGAGAAACGTATTGCGCGCGTTCAGCCCGGTGTTGTTCTGGATCAATTGAACCAAGCGTTGAAGCAGCATGGCCTTTGGTTTCCCGTGGATCCCTCAACAGCGTCTCGTTGCACTCTTGGGGGGATGGCGGCAAACAATTCTTCAGGTGGAAAATCTCTGCGATACGGGATCATGCGAGACAACGTCCGTGCGATAAACGCAATCATGGTTGACGGCCCGGAAGCGCGGTTCAGCGCTGATACGGCCGCATCAGGCGATTATGCGGATCTTGTTGGTGATATGCGCGCTCTTGGGCGTCGCGAGGCTGCTGAAATTGACGCTCGTTTTCCCAAAGTCCAACGCCGTGTGGGCGGGTACAATATCGACGCCCTCATCGGTAACGACATCAACATGTCCCATTTATTGGTGGGGTCAGAAGGCACATTGGCCTATTTCACAGAACTGGAATTAAGCTTGGCACAGTTGCCGGGTGCGAAAGTTACTGGTGTGTGCCATTTCCCGACATTCCGTGCTGCAATGGAGGCCACTCAGCACATCGTGACACTCAACCCCCTGGCGGTAGAGTTGGTCGACGACACCATGATTGCATTAGGGCGTGAAATCCCAATGTTTCGCGAAACGATAAATGCATTTGTTGAAGGCAATCCCGAAGCCCTGCTGCTGGTGGAATTCGCCGAGGGCAGCGCCGAGGCCAATGCTGCAAAACTAGTCGAGCTTTCGCAACTGATGGGAGATCTCGGGTTTGCTTTCAGCGGTGCGGAAAACCGGTGGGGCGGCGTTGTCTCTGTTACGGACAACTCTTTGCAGAATTCTATCGCCGAGTACCGAAAATCCGGGTTGAATGTCATGATGTCGATGAAAGAGGCGGGAAAACCAATCTCTTTTGTCGAAGATTGCGCTGTCCCGCTACCCGACCTCGCCGAATACACCGCTGGCCTGACCGAAATCTTTGCAAAACATGGCACAAAGGGAACATGGTACGCGCATGCCTCGGTGGGGTGTTTACACGTGCGACCTGTGCTGAACATGCGGCAGGACAAAGACGTCCGGACAATGAGGGCGATCGCTGAAGAAACATTTGATCTGGTCAAAAAATACAAAGGATCTCATTCAGGGGAACATGGTGACGGGATCGTAAGATCAGAATTTCATGAAAAGATGTTCGGTCAGCGTATCGTTTCTGCGTTTGAGCAGGTTAAGAACCGGTTTGATCCCGACGGAGTGATGAATCCCGGCAAGATCGTGAACGCGCCCGCCATGGATGACCGCCGACTGTTCCGCTACGGCCAGGACTATTCGGTTCCTGAATTCGAAACGACGCTGGACTGGTCTGCTTGGCCGGGTGCCGGAGGAGGGTTTCAGGGCGCCGTCGAGATGTGCAACAACAATGGTGCATGCCGCAAGCTCAAGGGTGGGGTTATGTGCCCATCTTTCCGAGCGACCCGAAACGAGCGTGATGTTACGCGTGGACGGGCAAATACGCTGCGGTTTGCGATCAGCGGGCAGATGCCGGGCGGTTTGTCGTCCGATGCCATGTTGGACACAATGAAGTACTGCGTGTCCTGCAAAGCTTGCGCTCGGGAATGTCCGACCGGCGTCGACATGGCGCGAATGAAAATCGAAGTAATGTCAGCAAAACGTAAAAAAGATGGGCTGACGTTGGCAGACAAATTGATAGCTTACCTGCCCCGATATGCGCCAAAAGCCGCGAAAGTCGCGTGGCTTGTGAATCTACGAAACAAAATTGCACCCTCGCGTAAGCTATTGGAGGGACCGACTGGTATTTCAGCGCGACGTGATCTGCCAGTGTGGTCTTCTGCTCCGTTCCGTGATGCCGAGGCTCAGGACAATGATCCGCAGGTGTTGCTGTTTGCCGACGTGTTCAACCGGTATTTCGAACCGGAAAATTTACGCGCCGCTGTCCGGGTTTTGCGGGCAAACGGACTTCGGGTGGCCGTGGCGCGAGACGATCAATCCGACAGGGCATTGGATTGCGGACGTACTCTTTTAGCTATGGGCTGCGTCGACGAAGCGCGTCACGAGGCACAACGCGTGATTGACGCGACGCGAGAGGCGGTTGCAAAAGGTGTTCCAGTAGTCGGGCTCGAACCTTCCTCTATCCTCACGTTCCGGGATGAGTTTTTGGCGCTTTGCCCGGGGCCGGAAACGGAGATGTTGTCGAATGCAACGCGTACCTTTGAGGAATTTCTGGCCGATCAGCCGGACTTGGCCCTGAAGCCGTTGGATCGCCCGATCTATGTGCATGGGCATTGCCACCAGAAAGCACACGATGCCGTCACACCGATGCTCAACCTTTTGAAGCGTATTCCGGAGGCACAGGTTCACATGATAGAAAGCGGTTGTTGCGGAATGGCCGGGGCTTTTGGGTATGCGCCCGACACTATCGATGTTTCGATAAAGATGGCACAACTTGACTTGTTCCCGGCGTTGGAAGCAGCACCTATAGATGCAGTTATCGTGGCCGATGGGACATCTTGCCGCCATCAAATCGCCGAAGGTACGCAGCGGAAGCCCATGCACGTCGCGCGCCTGTTGGATCTGGTTCTTGATGTTTAGGAAATGGAAATGAACCTGACGGACAGCATTAATCGCCCGACCCTTCATGAAGAACTGGTCGAAAGGCTGCGTAACCTGGTTGTCGAAGATGTGCTAAAGCCGGGTGAAAAAGTGCCCGAGAAGCAGCTTTGTGACTCGTTGGGGGTCTCGCGGACACCTTTGCGAGAAGCTTTAAAGGTGCTTGCATCAGAAGGCTTTGTGGTACTTCAAGCCAACCGGGGGGCCCGCGTCGCAAGTGTCACGCGAGAGGAATTGGAGAATACATTTCCAGTGCTTGCGACGCTTGAGCAACTGGCGGGAGAGTTGGCATGTCAGCACCTGGATTCCGCTGAAATTGAACTAATCGAACGTCGCCACGCCGATATGCTGAAAGCCTATAAGTCACATGACCGACAGGCATATTTTAAGGCCAATCAGGACATTCATCAGGCACTGATACGTGGCGCGCGAAACGATATCCTTGCGAGCCACCACAAGCTGTTGGCCGCACGGGTCCGCCGCGCACGTTTTATGGCCAACTTGTCGGACGAGCGCTGGGCGCAGGCCATTTACGAACACAAAGCCATGATGGAGTTACTCAGGGCCCGTAATGCAGATGGGCTTGGGAAATCCATGAAGCTTCACATGATGAACAAACTTTCTGCTCTTGTGAAAGCGCTGGAGGCAGAGGACGAGACACCTCGCTAAACCCTAGTAAAAAGCGCCTACCAGCTTCCCACGGATGCGCTGCTAGTCGGCGCTGAGACTAGGAAACAGAGGGGATAACCCACAGTCCTCAGCAAGTTTGTTGAGGTCTCGACAAAGAGCGGGATTCAGCCTCACACCGTCTTTGCGGCGGGCCTCTGCGGCAGCCGTTTTGCCGTCTCCGGGCAAGCGCACCGGGTCATGACCGGGCAGGGGGGCGGATGCGCGCATTTCAGAGAAGACGCGGGCTGCGTTAGAAGCAAAGTCATTGCCCATCCCAAAGGCTGCCGGATTGAGCGCCATAACGAACTGGCCGGTGTTTGTGGATGAAGTTGTGTCCGAGGTGAAATTGACCACATCGGAACCGAAGGCCGCGCGGTTTAAGACCCCGGCCATCAACCCGATAGCTACGGAAAGACCGAACCCTTTCGGACCCCCAATCGGCAACAGAAATCCTTCTGACTTGAGGGCGGGGTCCGTCAATGGATTTCCATCACGCCCAACCATCCAGCCTTCGGGCATAGGCTTGCCTTGCTGCAACAGGGTTTTGATCTTGCCCATCGCGGCTACGGTCGTCGCCATATCAAACACAAACGGGTCGGGACCATCGGCAGGGGCGGAAAAAGCAATGGGATTGGTGCCAAGAAGCAAATCGCTACCGCCATAAGGCGGGACGTGGTTCGCGCTGCCCACTGCCGCGGCCATACCAAGCAGCCCTGCCTCGGCTTGCGGACGTACATAAAGTGCGAGTGGTCCCGCGTGATTGCCGCGCCGAACACCAACCCACCCGATACCGGTCGCTTTTGCCTTTTCAATTGCAAGATCCCGCGCCGCCAACATAGCCAGATGGCCGAGGCCATCGTCTCCGTCGATCAAAGCGGTTGCGACAGTCTCATGTTCTACAGTTACTTTTGGCGTAGGATTGGAGCCACCTCCCGCCAGCCGGGCAAGGTACTGGCGCAGGCGAAAGACACCATGCGTGCCGTAGCCATAAATGTCGGCCTCGACCATCAACGAGGCCACCTTGTCCGCATCTGTTTTTGACACACCTCGAGTTTCGAGCGCGACCGCCACAAATTCACGCAGGGTGTGGCAGTCTATATTCACAGGCTCAGAAGTCATCTCTTCCCACCTGTTCTTTGTGCCAGAACACCAATTTACGCTGTGTCCAAACCACCGATGCAAAAACCACCAGACCAACAAGGCTGAGATACAGGATCAACGAGAAGACGCGCGGCGTGTTGAGCTGCGAGGCCGCAACTCGGATAAGTTCGCCAAATCCCTTGCCACCGCCAAGGAATTCTCCTGTGATCGCACCAGCCATTACGCCGACTGCTCCGATCTTGAGACCGGTAAAAATCTGCGGCAGGCCAGTCGGCAGTTTCATCTTGAACAATGTCTGCATCCGACTTGCGCCCATTGTCTTGAAAAGCATACGCGCGTTTTCATCGGCGGCGTGAAGCCCAGCCGCAGTACCAACCACGATTGGAAATGTCGCGATAAAGGCAGCTAGCGCGACCTTTGATTCAATGCCAAAGCCTAACCACGCTACAAAGAGTGGGGCAAATGCCACCTTTGGCATGGTATCTATGGCCACCAGGTAAGGCATCACTGCCTTTTCACCAAATGCCGTTTCCCCCACCAATACGCCCAGCGAAAAACCGATCGCGATTGCCAGCGCAAAACCATAGATAACTTCTTTGATTGTGATCCACAGCGCCCCAAGCATGTAGCCGCCAGTCAATAGATTTTGTCCCACGAAGATCATATCTTTTAGGGTTTCCATCGGTGTCGGCAAAATGATTGGGGAAACCAGCCCAAGGCTCGTTACACTTTGCCATGTGCCCACGAAAACCACGAAGACAAAGGTCATCGCCAGCCAGCGTGGAACCGAGTCGATAAAGTGAATTTTCTGTTCCCATACCGTGTCTTCTGCGGTGTCAGAATCCTTTAGGGAAGGTGAGTGGTTATGAACGTCGCTCACATTTCTTCTCCCTTATCCAGGAGGCCGCGAATGTAGTCCACAATAGCGCCAAACTTGGGCGTGGTCATCATATCCAACGTGCGTGGGCGTGGCAGGTCGACCTTCACGATCTCGGCAATCCTGCCTGGGCGTGGTTTCAACACGACGATTTCGTCGGACAAAATCACGGCTTCCTGAATAGAGTGCGTAACAAGAAAAGCAGTCGCATCCTGTTCATGGCAAATCCGCTGCAGTTCCATATTCATCATGTCACGTGACAGCTCGTCCAGCGCGCTGAATGGTTCGTCTAACAAAAGCACAGCTGGTTCAGTGATCAACATACGGCAGATTGAGGCGCGCTGTGCCATGCCGCCCGACAATTCGTTCGGATATACGTTTTCGAACCCCTTCAAACCCACAATGTCCAAAAGTTCGTGAGCCTTGCCCATTGCTTGCTTGGCAGCTGCCTTGCCATCGCGGATCTCGATTGGCAACACGATGTTTTCCACGGCGGTTTTCCAGGGAAATAGTGTCGCCTGCTGGAACATCATACCAATGTCTCGCCGGGGACCGGTCACTGGCAGACCTTGTAGGATCACACGCCCTTTGGTGGGAGGGATCAGACCCGCCATGATCTTGAGCAGAGTGGATTTCCCGCACCCGCTGGACCCAATGACAGAAGTGAAGCTTCCTTTCCGTAACGTCAGATTAATATCCTCAAGCGCAACAACGAGGTTGCGTGCATAGGTTTTGCTTAAATGGGTCAATTCGTAGACCGGCGTGCCCAAGGGCGCGCCGGAAAACTCTTGTGCGGCTGCAGCGTTCATTTGCTGGCGGCCTCGTTGCCAATGGCGGCAAACTCATTGGTCCAGGCGGCGCTCAAGTCATCAAGCGGTCCCGGAATTTCGCCCCCTGCGACAAGTGCGTCTTGCCATTCTTGCCAAACCTCGGCGGGGTACCATCCCAGACCATTGCTTGGATCCGCTGCTATGGTCTTCGAGCGTACGGCATCGAACAGCGCGGCCTGGAATTCTTTGTCTTCGCCTTCCTGCGGGTTGCCGTCCGCCAGATGCTTCAGTACAGCTTCACGGTTAGCGTCATCGAGAGCAAAGGCATGGCCACGTGCGAACGCGCGGCTCCAGGCCTCGACCAATTCGCGATCGTTGGCGATTGTGTCAGCCATTGTGGCGATACCGTTTCCGAAGAAACGCCCGAATTCCGCAGGCGTAATGTCACGCACCTTCATTCCGCGCTGGTTCAGGATTGCTGTATCTGCCGTCGAAGCAGAATAAGCGTCGATTTCACCATTCAGGAAAGCTGCAGTCGCAGGACCGCCGTCGCCAACAGTAAGAAATGTGAAATCCTCACCTTCTTTCATACCTGCACCGGTCAAGACGTTTCGTGCAAAACCCACTTCGGCACCGTCTGCGGTGCCGGTTCCGATGACCTTTCCGCGCAGTTCCTCAACGCTTTGGACTTCAGAGTCTTCCGGCACCGCGATGCCGAAGTTGCTGCGTGCAGCAACGTTGTAGATATGGACGGCATCCACATCGCGCGACCGCGCTGCAATCAGAGGCCCGGGTCCAGGGCGACCGAAATGCGCTTGCCCAGCAGACAACGCCTGAAGCACGGCGCCTGAGCCGTTGATAGCCTCGACGGTCACGTTCAATCCTTCATCTGCGAAGTACCCTTCTCCAATGGCGACAAACACAGGAAATGAGTTGATTGCCGAAGGGCTTGGTTGCACGAAGGTGATTTCACGCAAGTCTTGCGCAAAACCCATTGTTCCTAGTGCTCCTGCTACTGGAACAGCAGTAAGCAGGGACGCTGTGAAAGTCCTTCTGTTCATCATTGTAGTCTTCCTCCCTTGAATGTTGACGCCTCACAGCGATTGCTGCGTAGGAGCCATTATACGGCGCGCACTGTGTTCCTTAGCGTGCCGATTTCGGAAACCTCGCAAACTACGACGTCCCCGTTTTTCAAAAACTGCGGCGGTTCCATTGCGTATCCGACGCCTGATGGCGTACCTGTCGCAATGATGTCTCCCGGTTCTAGTGTCAGGCCTTCTGACAAGGATGCGATCAACGTTGGAATGTCGAATATCATGTCCGACGTCATCCCGTTTTGGCGCTGCTCACCGTTAACTGTCAGTCCGATCGACAGAGCCTGCGGATCGCTGATGGCATCGGCGGTCACGATATAGGGACCAATTGGGCAAGATCCATCAAGCCCTTTGCCTTTGAAGTACTGGCCGCCATGGCGGCGCTGTATGTCACGGGCGGTTATGTCATTCAGAATAGAATACCCAAAGACATGATTAAACGCATCTGCCTTGGTGATGTTACGCCCGCGCTTCCCTATCACGACTGCCAACTCGACTTCGTAGTCGATGGACTGCGACACCGAAGGGAAAAGTAGGATGTCGGCGTCTGGCGCAACGACCGAGGTCGGCGGCTTGGTAAAGAAAACCGGATGTTCGGTGATGCCGATTTTCTCTTTTTGTGCCCGTTCGCCTTCTGCGATGTGTTCAGCGTAGTTTCGGCCCACGCAGAAAACGTTCTTACGTGGCGTGGGAATGGGCGACAGAAGAGGCGCGTCTTCGGGGACGAGCAAGTCCTTGAGTTCGCCTGCCTCACCCGCGGCAACAACTGCACTCAACGCCTCCAGCGCGGTCTGACCGCCTTCGATAATCCGCTGCATTGTGCTTACATCAATAGACGTATCCGGCATGAGCATCTTAATCGCACGCGAAATATCCACCCTGCTTCCGTTAGCAAGCAATGCGACGCAAACGGCGTGGCTATCTACTGAAACAGTCGCTAAACGCACTCGGCTCTCCTCCTACATTCTGGCGCCCACTTAGGTCACCGATCTTGGCCGGCGACTCAGATTTGGTTGTCACTTGCCCTTGAGTTTTTGCCGACTTGGCGTTTCAATCAATCAACCAATCAGCAAATTGGGTGGCAATGTGAGTGAGCCTTCAGAACTTTCGCAACGTGTCCGGGACCTGATCGACAATGCGGGATACCGGCACAACGATAGACTTCCACCTGAAAGGGAACTGTGCCAATGGCTCGGCACAACCAGAAATCAGCTGAGGCGCGTATTGGCCGAACTAGAGGCGCAGGGCCTTATCTGGCGGCATGTGGGTCGAGGCACGTTCGTTGGTGCCCGACCGGTTCTAAATCTGACGGACGTGACCTATTTGGGTGCACAGATTAAGCCTGAACAGGTTGTGGGTGTTCGGTTTACCATCGAGCCGCAGCTTAGCCGCCTTGCCGCGCTTCATTCTACGCGTTCGGACCGCGAGCAAATGAGGCTCTGCGTTGAGAGGTGCCGAGCCGCAGAAGACTGGCGCACATATGAAGCATGGGACAATAATTTGCATCACGCGATAGCCCGGGCAACTCGTAACCAGCTTTTCCTGTACTTCTTCGAGACTCTGAATTCCGTTCGAAGGTCCATTGTGTGGGGACAACCTCGTAAAACCTATAAACCCCCCGATGATTATTCCAGCTTTCGAGAGCATGACTTAATCCTGTCGGCGATATCGAGTGGAGACGGAGAACAGGCGGCGCAGGCCATGTTGGCGCATCTGAGGTCCGTTTACTCCCGCGTGTTGCCAGCTAGTCTTGAGGCCGACCACTAAACTAGCGCCCAACCAATTTGGGAAATGGTTGGGCTAAGCAGCGGCTGAACCTCTTGCAAATCGACGGTCACATTGGCGATGACTGAGACAAGAGCTACGTCTTTTCGGGTGTGGCACAGCATCGATCGGAACAAGGCCACAGATTGGCAAACCGATCTTTGGCAACGATGTGTTCAGGAGGATAGCGATGCACGATCTTGTAATTCCCGCGGTGAAGGTTCACGAAATACCGGTAGAAGGCGGTGGCATATTCCCGGTACGTCGGGTTTATTGCATTGGTCGAAACTACGCGGCGCACGCCATAGAAATGGGCCACGATCCAAATCGTGAACCGCCATTTTTTTTCCAAAAGAACCCTGACAACCTCGATCCATCCGGAGAATTTCCATATCCGGCTCACAGCTCGGACGTACATCATGAAGCTGAAATGTATGTGGCGCTTAAATCCGGCGGCACGAAAATTTCTGTCGAAGATGCTCTGGATCACGTCTACGGCTACGGGCTTTCACTGGATATGACCCGACGAGATTTACAGGGCGAAATGAAGAAAATGGGTCGTCCTTGGGAAATCGGGAAGGCATTTGAGCGCTCAGCTCCATGTGGACCGGTGCACAAAGCAGAAGATGTTGGACCGCTCGACGAAGGCGCAATTCGCCTATCGGTGAACGGAGAAATTCGGCAGGAAGGTGATTTGAACCAGATGATCTGGAAAGTCCCTGAAATGATCTCTTACCTGAGCGATTACTTCGAACTTGCTGCCGGCGATATTATCCTGTCTGGCACGCCCTCTGGAGTTGGTCCAGTAAACCGCGGCGATGTATTGGTGCTGTCGGTCGACAAATTGGGTAGCCTAACTGTCAAGGTAACTTAGCACCCAGACCGAACCCTCTCCGCGAAATTGGCCAATGCTTTTGTAAACGGATCCCAGATGCCCCACTTAGTCGCCGAATTGATCGCACCCCATTCTGGCACAGCAAATGCTATAGGTGCCCCAGGTCGATCTTGGTTGAACTACCTCGGGCTGCGAGAGCTTTGCGCAAAGGTCAAAAAAGATCTCCATCAGATCGGAGTAGGTCGCGGCGACCGAGTGGCAATTGTGTTGCCCAATGGCCCCGAAATGGCGACGGCCTTCATATCCGTCGCCCAAGTGGCGACGACGGCACCTTTGAACCCGGCGTACACTTACGAAGAATACGTTTTCTACCTCAAGGATCTGAATGCCAAGGCCCTTCTCGTAAACGAAGACGAAGATGGACCTGCCGTAAAAGCTGCTAGGGACCTTGGCATTGTTATCTTGAGGGCATCTCAAGATCGCTTACTTTCGGCCGGTCAGTTTTCTATTTTGCCCTGTGACTCAATTGGCCCGGCTGACACATCCGCTCCGGGTAAAGACGATGTCGCCCTGATACTGCACACGTCAGGAACTACGTCGCGTCCCAAAATCGTTCCTCTGACGCAGGCTAATATCTACGCATCCGCGCGAAATGTGGCTTCATCTTTGAAACTGACAATCGACGATCGCTGTCTGAGTATTATGCCGCTGTTTCATATCCACGGGTTGATTGCGGCTGTTGCCGCGTCTTTAGGTGCTGGATCTCAAATTAGCTGCGCCCCCGGATTCAACGCTCTTAGCTTTTTCTCTCAAGTCGCTGAAGTCGACCCGACCTGGTACACCGCGGTTCCGACAATGCACCAAGCTATCCTCGCCCGAGCTGCACGAAACCAATCGATCATAGAGCAGTCGCGGTTGCGCTTTCTTCGGTCTTCTTCTGCTTCGTTGCCGGGCCCGGTAATGGAAGAGTTGGTGGCAACTTTTAATGCGCCCGTCATCGAAGCCTACGGCATGACTGAGGCGACACATCAAATGTGTTGCAACCCTCTTACTCCCCAAACGCAAAAACCCGGATCTGTTGGAATAGCAGCAGGCCCCGAAGTCAGAATTGCAGACGAAAACGAAAATAATCTGATCTCTTCGCGGGACGTCGGAGAAATCGTTATCAGCGGTCCGAACGTGACGCCGGGATACGAAAGCAACCCGCAGGCAAATGCCGCCAATTTCTTTGAAGTGGACGGAAAAACTTGGTTTCGCACTGGTGACCAGGGTTCATTCGACGAAGAGAATTATCTGCGACTGACCGGTCGACTTAAAGAGCTTATCAATCGCGGTGGAGAGAAAATCAGCCCACTTGAGGTTGACGCTGTACTCTTAAGCCACCCAGACGTTGCTCAGGCAGTTTGTTTTGCTGTTCCCCACGAAAAACTGGGTGAAGACATAGCGGCCGCTGTGGTGCTTTCAGAAGGCGCGACGATCCAAGGTCAGGAGGTCAGGGCTTTTGTTGGCGCGCGGCTCGCAAAATTCAAGGTGCCGAATTCAGTGGTTATTCTTGAAGAAATTCCAAAAGGCGCGACTGGCAAGATACAAAGGATCGGACTAGCTGCTAAATTGGGACTGGCAAAGGCTTAGACACATGAAAGTTTGTATCTTTGGTGCCGGAGCTATCGGAGGTTACGTTGCCGCGAAACTTGCACAAACCGATACCGAAGTCAGTGTCGTCGCGCGTGGGCCCCACTTGGCGGCAATGCAGGAAAAAGGACTGACCCTTCTTGAGGAAGGGCAGGATCCGGTCAGCGTTCCAATACGCGCTTCAGACAATGCTGCCGATCTCGGCCCACAAGATTATGTCTTCATCACACTGAAAGCGCATTCCGTCCCAGCGGTCGTAGACTCAATGCAGCCGTTGATTGCAGACGAGACAACCGTGGTAAGTGGAGTGAACGGCGTGCCCTGGTGGTACTTCCACAAACTGGGCGGCCCGTACGAGGGAACGAGGTTGGCTTCAGTCGATCCGGGAAATGTGCAGTGGGACGGTTTTGGACCAGATCGCGTCCTCGGATGTGTTGTCTATCCTGCCGCCGAGGTCATAGCTCCAGGATCAATCAAGCATATCGAAGGCAATCGTTTTTCGTTGGGCGAGCCCGATGGTACTAAATCAGACCGTGCTGCCAAGCTTTCGGCTGCTCTATCCGCCGCCGGACTGCGTGCGCCCGTCAGACCAAGAATCCGGGATGAAATTTGGTTGAAACTGTGGGGTAACTTGTCGTTCAACCCGATTTCCGCTCTTACCCACTCAACACTTGATGTCCTGTGTGCCGACGAAGGCACACGCTCCGTGGCACGCGGAATGATGCTCGAGGCTCAGGAAGTCAGTGAAAAACTTGGTGTAAAGTTCCCGATAGACGTTGAAAAACGCCTCGACGGTGGAGCGGCTGTCGGTGCGCACAAAACCTCTATGTGGCAGGATTTGGAGTTGCACCGACCGATGGAAATTGATGCCTTGGTCACTTCAGTGCAAGAACTGGGGCACCTTACGGGTATCTCAACGCCCACAATCGATACCGTCGCATCACTGATCAAACTGAGGGCAAAGGTCGCAGGTCTCTATTAAAGTCTCTGTGGGCCTTGTACCGCGCGCATGCTTGAGGCGGGTAACGGGGGCTGGTTCGAACGTGTCACACAGCGTCTTTGGGAGTATTCCTGCACCTTCGATGTCATTTCGCTCCTCGTTTTGGGTTTGAAATGCTTGACGTTTGGGTCGGAATTGAGTGACGCGATTTACCCATTTGTTGAGGTTATTGACGCCGATTTAGGCAGGAATCAGTGACGTTCCACACGAACGCGGGAGGGGGCGAGACAACGTTATTCGACAGGGGCGGTGCGGCCCGCAGGCAAAGCCGAGGACACGGCCCTGACTAAAAGGGTTGCCCGAGGGGGAGGGCAGCGCCCTCACCCTGACGGCCAGGGGCGTTTGGCTTGTCCAAATGCCGCTGGCCCACGAAGGGAAAGTAAGGGGAAAGAGCGCCCGCCGCCATTTGCGATTGTACCATTCTGTCAAACTGCAAAAAGCAATAGGAGGCCATCCGCATTTGTCCACGATGTATTTTGGAGACCATGGAGGCTTCTGGCTCCGAGAACGCGTTTCAACTTCTTGAGTGGTTGGTGCTGCCGATTGGGACCTGTGCCAAACATGGCGTACCGTTGCTCCTGCTTCCCAACGCGGCGTACCGTTGCTCCTGCTTCCCAACGCGGCGCATGCGCATCTCACCTACGACGTGATTGAACAGGTGGCCCGCCACAAGGATCTGATCTTTGAGGCCGCACAAGACGCAAAGACGCTTCGACGTTCTTTGTTTGAAACTTACTTAAGCCGCCGTATCGAGTTTGAGGTCGCGGATGATTGGTTGGACCCACTGGACCTGACGCATCTTCATCAGGCGTGTTTGACACTGGGAATGTCAATCGCCCTGGTTCGAGGCGTCGGTCGTTTGGACTTGGACTTCGAACAGGAGCGTGCTGCCATGTCGGCCGGGTTCGAGGTTTTGAAGAGTGGGCCGGAAGCCCTGATATCTGAGTTGGACCGTGCCAGGCGTCGGTCTTCCTCCAAGCGATCTTATTTCACGACAGATATGGGCGAATGCTATACCTGGCTGAAAGACACTGAAGAGGACCCGGCGACAGTAGTCCTCAGGGCTTGGGTGCAGGATTTTGTGCGGGAGAATTATCCGCTGCAGACCGGTGCGAAAGTTCTGGGTACGGAAATCTCAGCACCCAAACTCATCACGCTAGAACGCGCGCGGGAGCTACATGGGGTCGGCGAGGTTCGGGTGCGAGGCATTCTCGCCCACTTTCGCGGTCAAAACGCGAGCGAGCTGTCAGATATGAAAGATGTCAGCCATGAGGATCTGGCCGCCGTGCTCGATTTCTGGTCTGGACTGCAGAATATCAAATCCACCGCGACCTAGCTGAATATCCATCCGGTCCAGGTGAAAGCGCTGATCCGGCAGGACGTTTTGAAAGCTCATCGTTTCGGAACGTCTCTGCGCTACGTGACATCGTCTTCTGTGCAAACCTAGATGACCCGTCTTGAGAATCTGCAGTTAGCATCATCGACACGTCGTAGGTTGCCACTCAAGGAATTCAGCCGAAAGAGCCGGGTTCCTTTGGCACGCGTTGTCGCCGATTGGGCGGCAGGTCGATTGACCGGCGTGTCGCGTGATCCAGAAGCCGAAGGTTTGGCTGGGATGCTGATCGATCAAGCTGAAGGCTTAGAGAGGCAGGAGCGTGCATTTTCTGGTGACCTGCCGCTCTTGGATGCGGCGGCACGCTTGAAAATGAATGTGATATCGATCCGACGGTTGCGGGATGGTGGCTTTCTTAGTCAGGTCACGGTGCGAAACCCGGACACGCAGCACAACCGGTGTTATATCATGGCCCAAAGCCTGCAAGCGTTTGAGGCGCGTTATGTAACACTGGGTCAAATGGCTGAGCAGTTTGAACTTGCCGCGATCCATCTGGCTCGGGCGTTGGACCGAAGAGAAATCGAGACTATCCGCTGTGAGGCCGGGTTTGTTCGCGCGTATCCGAAAGAGATACGAGATATTGTTCGGGAATTGACGATGAGGGGTTACACGTCAGACCAACCCGAAAATACCAACGACTGTTTGAACCAAGAAAAGCAAGTGGCGGAGCCAAGCTGATGCTCCGCCGTGCATGCTCACCAGTAGTAGTGATGGGTTTTGCGGCTATCCGGCCAAGCAATGTCATTAGGATCAGCGCCTTTCAGGATGCCAAGCGCAAGGGCCTTGGATTTGAGTCTTGTTGGACGTGTGTGAAAGATGATGTCGTGGCCGCGCGACCAATTGCCGAGCCACCGGACATCATCCAGGTCTTTTCCGAGACGACGGCTCAGACCCAAGAGCGAGTACCCGTTCCCAGGCACGGTGCGGGGACGTTTGCGTTTGTAGTGGGCCATGTCTTTGGCCTTTCATGCAGTTTCAGAACTACATGGCACCCTCCATCGTTTGGTTTGCTGGTCTTGGGCTGGGCTCTGCTTTGACACTGAACACGCAGCCGGACTGGATATCGGACTGGGTCTTCAAAATCAATCGAAGGGAATAGGACGGCTTTGCAAAAGAATTTGTGCATCGGCTCTGGCAACCGGAGAGGCCCTTTAGTCAGGGCAGTTTACAGGCAACGGAACGTTACAAGTATTTCATGTGCGTAGGCCGTTGCCAGTTTTTCCTAAAGGCAAACTACAAGCATTTGTTAAACTGCGAGGTGCAGAGACATGACTGATGGTCGAAATGATCTTTTTGAACGCCTCATTCCAATTTGGGAGGCCGTGGTTAAGTTGGGCGAGAACACCCCCGAACTCAGTAAGAAGGCCTACCTCAATGAGATGAGGGGTGAAGTGTACAAAGCACGGACCGCTTCATTTGGGACTGAAAATAGTGCGGATCGGTGTGACGAAAAAGTAGCGGAGGATCCTGAAGCTCAGTTCAAGATGATTGCAGTCGCCTATGCCACCGGAGACATGGATAAGGTCGATCAGGTGATAAACTACCTTGCTTTTATACGTCGTATGAAAAACAGGGCATTTATGAATTGGGGCACTGGAGTGATGAGGGCCCAGGTGGGCGATAATACAACCAGAGATCGCTTCACATAACACCCATACTGCGACGTACGCGGTTTGTTATGACGCTGCAATTCATGCGGCGCTCGCGAAACCCGCCAATCGAAATCCAGATCGACGAAGACCGCAATGCGGACAAAGCTGCCGTCTGTATTTGCCCGAAGCCAAGCTATTGACTCTTGCAACTCTTGCCCAAGGCGAACATCTGGGCTGCCGAAAATGCACGAATGAATTTTTTCAAGGTTTCTTGGAGTCGCCGGAACAGCACCTCAAACTCATTAGGTGCAGGCTACCCGAACAACTAGGTCCGCCTCGCATTTGTTTCTCTTGGTGCAATTGCCTTCAGAATTTCTACCGCTCTCATAGACACACATTGGCGGTTTTGTTGACCAACCCTGCTTCGTGCTACACTCGTCTTTGCCCGTGCATTGCGAGCCCCCACAAGTTTTGGGGTGCCATTGTCTGAGCGACTGATATGTTTTTCATTCACTTGGGCAAGTTCTGCTGCGAAAAGAACATACCGCTTCTCCGTTTGTCATTTCGGTAACCCTCCGGCGTTGCTACACTCCACCGCTGTGGCTGCCGCACCGCTAGTGGCTGAAACTGCCACAGCAAGGAAGAAAATTCCTGCAAATAGTTTTGCCAAATAGCGCACCACTATTTTCCTAACGCGATCATACGCAGTCAGATAGCAAGAATGAGACCAAGAAAAAGCTCTCAAACTCACTGTCAATTGGCACCATCAGTGGACGTTCAGCAAGACCTGGGCGATACCTGCTCCACATTAAAATAATCCAATGACCGAGTTTTCACTTTTCCGTGTGCACTCCGTTCACGCAATACTCAAATCCCAACGACTTGCCCTTTGAGGCTATATAGAATGTACAAAACTTCCTCTTGCTCCCGCTGACCAACGTCGTTTGCCTGTAGTGCGTTCACGGCGTCGTCCAATACTGCGACAAACTCGTCTCCGCTGATGTTCATGTGCCGATGCGCGGCAACCATATCCTTGCCTGCATAGATCTCAGGTCCACCAGAACCAGTAATAAAGAAGTCTCCTGCCATTTGCTTGAGGTGCTTCATATCACTTCCTGCAAATCGAGCAGAGACAACTGGGTTTTTGGAGTGATTGTCCACCAGCGTGTCAACTATTCGCCGAATACCATCCGTTCCCCCCAAACGATCATAAAGTGTCGCAGGCATTGTCTATCCCTTTTTTTTGATCGGCGTTTCTCAGACGCTAGCATGGTATTCTAATTGGAGCCAAATCTATTGCATTATGGCCACGCAATTGATCGCAGCTCACCTTGAAAAACGATGAGCGCTTTGGGCTCTCCTGGCACCTTCGCCGCGATCTGCGCCAAGGGTGGGTCTGATATGGATCGACTTTCGCTGAACGCCGCATGAACAAGCAAGACGCAAACTTTGCGGCCATTCGCATTTTTTGTCCGTAGGACGCAGTACAGCCCGAAGCGGATCTTCGACGCTGAGCTTTGCTAATTCAACTGCGCGGGACGGGAGCTACCATTGATGCGAATGGCTTGAACGTATCGAGCGCTGCACCACGGCGACAATGTAAGAGAGAATTTGACCGCTAAAGGCAAGGCGGCTGAAACAGCACTCTTAAAGGAAGCAGGCGTCACCGCACACTTTCGGGCAAAACAGGCTTAACCCAAGGTGTTGCCGGTGACGAAGGTGTACGAACTTTCGACTAGATCGATGACGACATCCAACTCTTCTGGTGTGGTCGGTGTGTATATCATCACAAAGCCGCTCCACCCAGAACGTTGCTTGGCCCAAGGGTGTGCAACGGCCCAACCAGCCTCAATTGCCTGTCGCGCCATTGCGGGGTGCAGCGAAGCGTGCAAGCTGCCATCAGGATGCATATGCGCAAATTCAAACCCACCGACGATAGAGCTCGGTTGAGACAACAACATGTCGGGATCAAGCTGAAAGCCAATCGCGCCAGGTAGCGAAATGCGTGTCGGTCCAAGTGTGACCCCTGGGAATTGCGCAACACGCTCCAGCAATAGCCGTGCCAAATCGGCATCAATCTCGACACCCATCTGAGTATGCGGTACGCCGCTTGTTGTTTCAGGACGGGGCGAGGAGCGCTCCGGCAAGGAGCGCTCTTGTGCGAATACCAAAGGGCACGTTAAAGCCAGTGCTGTCGTTGCAACCGCCAGTTGCCTCAGGAACACATTCATTTTGTTGTCAGCCCGTCAAAAGTAAAGATTGAGTGCTCAGCGCCGTATCGGTGCCCCTGCACACATCATTCAGCTTTTAACGCTTCGATATTGATCAAGAGCTCTATTTCGTCGCTGACCGCTGGTGCAAAGGCCCCAAGTCCGAATTCAGACCGCACGATAGTCGCCGTCGCTGCCAGCCCCACGGTCGGCGTGCCCTCCTTTTCGCCAAAAGGGTATGGCGCTGACTTGTTAAGCGTTGTTTCCAGAACAACAGGCTTGGTGACGCCATTCATGGTCAAGTCGCCAGA
>NZ_JBXWQH010000016.1:0-108229 GCF_059612275.1 Ruegeria sp. CDSA034 | reverse complement strand
CACTGCTTATGCTCCCCCATAATCCCCAAAGGATACTGAACAGGCATCTCCCAACCAGCAAAATCAACCAACTTACCCCCCAACTCAACGTGCAAAGAATGCAATGGGGTGCGTTTTAATTCGGTCATATCTCTAGCCTTTCGATCAGCGAGACTGGTCACGAACGACCATGACGGTGCAATGCGCGTTGCGCACGACACGGGCCAGGTTTGGGCCAATCTCATAATTCGGGAAATCGCCTTTGGTTGACGCCATGACGATCAGATCAAAGCCGTCCTTGTAGGCCAGCTTCAGGATTTCGCGGTAGACGCTGCCTTCTTCGATATGCACTTGCACGTCAGAGGCGTTGCCGTGATCCAGTATGGCCTGAACCGCATTGCGCACGTGGTCTTTGGCACCAGCGCCGTAGTTGGCAGGCAGGTTCGGTAATTGGATGATCTCGGGGATGACGGCAACCGCATGCAGTTCGGCACCGTAGAACTTCGCCTGTTCCAGTGCGACCGGCAGGGCCAGTTTCCACGAGCGGTCGTCGGTATGGTCAATAGGCAGCAGGATTTTCGTGGCCATCACGTCTCTCCTCGAGATATGGAATTCTATTTCAAAGGCGGGGGGCCGGAATGGCCCCCCGTATTCTTCAGGGCCGGATTATTCGGCAGGCGTGCCGCCCGGCTCTTCGGATTTGCCGCCCGAGGCAAAGAACTCTTTCGTCAGTTTGAAGACGATCGGGCTCAGAAGGGCCAGGGCGATCAGGTTCGGAATGGCCATCATGGCGTTCAGCGTATCCGCCAGCAGCCAGACAAAGCCCAGATCCGCGGTTGCGCCGAAGTAGATCGCGACAATCCACAGAACGCGGTACGGCATCAGGGATTTAACACCCAGAAGGAACTCGACGCATTTTTCGCCGTAGAACGACCAGCCGAGGATGGTTGTGAAGGCGAAGATCGACAGAGCGATTGCGATCAGAGCACCGCCACCCGGCAGCGACGTGGCGAATGCCAGCGAGGTCAAGGCCGCACCGGATTCACCGGAGGTCCATGCACCTGTGGAGATGATCGCCAGACCGGTGATCGAGCACACGATGATTGTGTCGATGAACGTACCCAGCATCGCGATCAGGCCCTGGTTGACCGGACCTTTGGTCTCGGCTGCCGCGTGAGCAATCGGAGCCGAACCCAGACCGGCTTCGTTCGAGAACACACCACGTGCCACACCAAAACGGATGGCGGCCCAAACGGCTGCACCTGCAAAGCCACCTTCGGCGGCGGACGGCGTGAAGGCGTAGGTGAAGACCAGTGACAGCGCGTTGCCGATCTCGCCGATATTGATGATTAGAACCAAAAGGCCTGCAACAATGTATGCAATTGCCATGGCCGGAACCAGTTTACCAGCAACCGCACCGATGCGGGTGATGCCGCCCAGAATAACGGCTGCGGTCAGGACCATCAGAACAACGCCGGTGACCGAAGTGTTCACGCCGAAGTTCGATTCCAGAACCTGCGCCACGCCGTTGGCCTGCACGCCGTTTCCGATGCCAAAGGCTGCAACTGCGCCGAACAGGGCAAATGCAACGCCCAGCCAGGCCCATTTCGCGCCGAGGCCGTTTTTGATGTAGTACATCGGGCCGCCGACAAAATTGCCCAGCTCGTCTTTTTCACGGTATTTAACCGCCAGAACAGCTTCGGCATATTTGGTGGCCATGCCCACCAGGGCGGTCATCCACATCCAGAACAAAGCGCCCGGACCGCCCAGGAAGACAGCAGTGGCCACACCGGCGATGTTGCCGGTACCAATGGTTGCCGACAGCGACGTCATCAGCGCGTTGAACGGGCTGATCTGACCATCACCTTGGCCTTCGCGGCCAGCAAACAGCAGCTTGAAGCCGGTGCCGATTTTCAGGATCGGCATGAATTTCAGCCCGACCTGCAGGAAGAAGCCGACGCCAAGGATGAGGACCAGCATCAGCGGCCCCCATACGACGCCATTGATGGCTCCTACGATTGAATTTAACGCTTCCATGGTTTCCCTCCCATTTGCGTTTGGTTTATGCCCCGTTGGCGATGGCCCGCTGGCGGGCCTGCTTGAGGGCGGCAAAATCTTCGTCGGCGTGGAACGAGGAACGTGTCAGCGGCGTCGCCGACACATGCAAAAAGCCCTTGGACCTTGCGATCTGTTCCAGTTGGGCGAACTCCTCAGGTGACCAGAACCGGTCAATTGGATGGTGTTTTGGGGTCGGCTGCAGGTATTGACCCACGGTCAGAAAATCGACCTGAGCCGCGCGCAGATCGTCCATGACCTGACGCACGTCATTCAGGCTCTCGCCCAGGCCAACCATCAAGCCGGATTTCGTAAAGATTTCTGGGTTTGCGCGCTTGGCATCATCCAGAAGTCGCAGTGAAGTATAGTAGCGTGCACCGGGGCGAACGGTCGGGTACAGGTGCGGAACGGTTTCCAGATTGTGGTTGAACACGTCCGGGGCAGCATCGAACACCACATCCGCCGCATCGCCTTTGCCCAGAAAATCGGGGGTTAGCACCTCGACCGTGGTGCCGGGGTTCTGATGACGCACGGCACGGATGGTTTGCGCGATATGCTCGGCCCCGCCGTCTGCCAGATCATCGCGATCGACCGAGGTGATCACTACGTGGCGCAAGCCTAGTTTCATAACCGCTGCAGCAACACGGCCCGGCTCGAACAGGTCCAGTGAATCAGGGCGTCCTGTTGAGACGTTGCAGAAGGAACAGCCGCGGGTGCAGACCTCGCCCATGATCATCATGGTGGCGTGGCGCTTGGACCAGCATTCGCCAATGTTGGGGCATGCAGCCTCTTCACAAACCGTCGTCAGATTGTGGTCGCGCATCAGGCGGCGGGTCTCGTAATACTCGGGCCCGTCGACCTTTTTCTTGCGAATCCACTTGGGTTTTCGCGGGATGACGCTGTCAGCCTTTTTGGCTTTTTCCGGATGGCGGGTGCGAAGCTGGATGGTCATCTGGCTGTTTCCTCTCAGGCGTGAATTGCGCGGCCCATGGCGTCGAGGCAGGCTTCCTTGACGGCCTCGCCCATTGCCGGATGCGCATGACAGGTTGAGGCGACTTCGGCGACGGTTGCGCCCTTGGTCATGGCCAGAACCAGTTCGGCGATTAGGTCACCGCCATGTGCGCCGCAGATATGCGCGCCCAGGATTTTGCCATTTGGGTCGGCCAGTACTTTGACGGCTCCGTCTGTCTCGCCAGTCGAACGCGCGCGTGAGTTGGCCATGAAGGCAAACTTGCCGACAGCGTATTCGGACCCGGCTTCTTTCAGCGCTTCCTCGGTCAAACCGACCGAAGCGACCTCGGGGTCCGTATACACAACGCCAGGAACGGTATTGTAGTCCACATGCCCGGCTTCACCTGCCAGCATCTCGACACAGGCGACGCCGTCTTCTTCGGCTTTGTGGGCAAGCATCGGGCCGGGGACACAGTCGCCAATCGCATAGATGCCGGGAACCGAGGTGCGGAACGACGTGTCCACCTGAATGAAGCCGCGCGGGTCAAGGGCTATCCCCAGATCTTCCAACCCAAGCCCGCGCGATACGGGGCGGCGTCCGACGGCGATCAGAACCTTGTCGGCTTCGATCACCTCTTCCTTGTCTTTGCCGACCCGGTCCAATGTCAGCGTCAGCCCAACGTTGGTTTTGTCGATGGTTTTCAGTGCGCGCCCCAGCTGAAACTTCAAGCCACGCTTTGACAGGGCGCGCTGTGCGAGTTTTGCTATCTCGCCGTCGATTCCGGGCAGAATGCGGTCAAGATACTCAACAACCGTGACCTTCGCGCCCAATCGGGACCAGACCTGTCCAAGTTCCAGGCCGATCACGCCAGCACCGACGACCACCAGATGTTCGGGAACAGCATCCAGCGCGATCGCTCCGGTCGAGCTTAGGATATCCTGCTCGTCAATCTCGATCCCGTTTAGCGGGGTTGGCTCGGAACCGGTGGCGATCAGGATGTTTTTGGCTTCATAAACATCGTCGCCAACTTTGACCTGCCCGTCAGAGGGGATACTGGCCCAGCCCTCAACCAGATCGACGCCGTTTTTCTTGAACAGAAACGCAATGCCCTTGGTCAGATCGCCGACGATCTTGTCCTTGCGACCCATCATCGAGCTCAGGTCGATGCTGGCCCCCTCGACAGCAATGCCATGGGAGGAGAGATGTGCAAGCTCGGCATACTTAGCCGAGGAGGTCAGCAACGCTTTGGAGGGTATGCACCCCACATTCAGACAGGTTCCGCCAAGCGAACCGCGGCCTTCAACGCAGGCGACTTTCATGCCCAGTTGTGCTGCGCGGATTGCTGCAACATATCCGCCGGGTCCGCCCCCGATGACGATTAGGTCGTAGATACTCATTGAACGGTCTTTCAGTAGATCGGGCGGCTGGCGCAGAGTGCGCGGACTTTTTCGCGGGTTTCGGCTTCGATCTTCGCGTCGCCCTCGGGGGATTGGGCCAAGGCCTCGAGCACGTCGCCGATCAGGTGACCGATCTGTTTGAACTCTTCCGGTCCAAACCCGCGGCTGCAGCCTGCTGCGGTACCCAGCCGGATACCGCTGGTCACGGTAGGTTTTTGCGGATCGCCCGGCACGCTGTTCTTGTTGCAGGTGAAACCGGCACGCTCCAGCGCGGCTTCTGCGTCTTTGCCGGTCACGCCCAGCGGGCGCAGATCGACCAGCATCAGGTGGTTTTCCGTGCCGCCCGAAACGATGTCACATCCACGCGCCATCATGACATTTGCCAGCGCCGATGCGCTATCCACAACGCGTTGCATGTAGTCCTTGAATTCGGGCTTTAGCGCCTCGCCAAACGCGACAGCCTTACCGGCAATCACATGCATCAGGGGGCCACCCTGAAGGCCGGGGAATACGGCCGAATTCATCTTTTTTGCCAGCGCCTCGTCATTCGTCAGAATGATCCCGCCGCGCGGACCGCGCAGGGTTTTATGTGTGGTCGAGGTAACCACATGCGCGTGGCCGATAGGCGAGGGGTGCAGCCCGGTTGCGACCAGACCGGCGATATGTGCCATATCCGCCAGCAGCCAAGCGCCGACCTCATCCGCAATGGCGCGGAAGCGGGCGAAATCGATCTTTTGCGAATAGGCGGATGCGCCAGCGATGATCAGTTGCGGCTTTTCGGCTTTCGCCAGTTCTTCGACCTGATCATAGTCAATCAGACCGGCATCGGTCAGGCCGTACTGAACCGGGCGGAACCACTTGCCGGATTGTGCTGGTTTGGCACCGTGCGTCAGGTGGCCACCCGCATCCAGTGACATGCCCAGGATTGTGTCGCCGGGGCTGAGCAGGGCCAATTTAACAGCGCCGTTTGCCTGCGCGCCCGAATGGGGTTGAACGTTGGCGTATTCGCAGCCGAACAACTGTTTCAGACGGTCGATGGCCTCGGATTCAACTTCGTCTACAAATTCGCAGCCGCCATAGTAGCGACGGCCAGGGTACCCTTCGGCGTATTTGTTGGTCAGGACTGACCCTTGCGCGTCGATCACAGCTTGCGAGACAATATTCTCGGACGCGATCAATTCGATCTGTTCAGCCTGACGTTTGCCTTCTCGCGCAATTGACGCAGCGACAACCGGATCTGCTTCGGTAAGCGACGTTTTGAACATGGTTTCCTCCTCAGGCACCGAATCCTCAGTACGAAATTTTGTTTCCTATAGTGGAATTCGTGCAGCTAAAGCAACATATTTCTCACATTTGTGAAGTTGTGTGGTTTGAGGGAATTCTGTAACCTCCGGTAAAACAGGGAGATATTTATGGGCGACGAGACTCGCGGTGATGTTTCCTCACCGGAAGATCAGGACGAAGGTGAGGTTCTGGGGCGTTCCATCCGCGATGCACGACGTGCAAAAGGCTGGACTTTGGAGGAAGCCGGACGCGCGGCGGGAATCGGTCGGTCCACCCTGTCGAAGATCGAGAACAACCAGACGCGGCCAAGTTTCGACATCGTGCGCAGGCTGACACAGGCGCTGGATATGAGCACCCCTCAGCTGTTTCTGCAGTCCGGGCAATCGGGGATTTCGGGAAGGCGCGACTTTACCCCGAAAGGTGAAGGCGAGATAAAAAGCACACCGACCTATTTGCACGAGCTGCTGTGTCCCGAGCTGACCAGCAAGCGGATGCTGCCCTATATCGCGACAATCAAAGCCCGCGACCTGTCAGAGTTCGAAAACTGGATCCGGCATACGGGTGAAGAGTTCATGTATGTCATCAGCGGCGAGCTGATCTTTGTATCAGAGCATTATCGCCCCCTGCCGATGAAGGCTGGTGACTCGCTTTATTATGACAGCGGGATGGGGCACGGGTGCATTTCAACCAGTGAGGAAGATGCGAAAGTGCTGTGGGTGTCACTCGAATAAGCGCGACGCACAAGGCATGAATTAAAGCGGTCCCAGCGGCCGCTTTTTTGTAGGATAAGACGGTCTCTGGGTCAGGTGTGGCCCAGCACCTTGCGGGCAACGCGGAAACACTCCAGCGCTTGCGGGACGCCACAGTAGATGCCAATCACGTGGATGATGGCTCGGATTTCCTCGGGCGAGACGCCGTTGTTGATCGCGCCCTTGCAGTGAATTTCCCATTCATGCATTTTGCCCAACGCGCCGATCATGGACAGGTTCATCATCGATCGCGTCTTAGGGTCGATCACGTCATCGCCCCAACCAAACCCCCAGCACCACGCCGTCATCGCTTCTTGAAACGGGCGGGTAAAGTCATCGGCCGCCGCCAGGTTCTTTTCCACATATTCCGCACCAAGCGTGTTCTTCCGCTGCTCCAGGCCTTTCAGGAACAGGTCTTCGTCAAAAATATCTGCCATGTATGGTCTCCGGTTCTTCATCGCTTTGCGCGGTGTTCGTAAATGCGATCATAATGTGGGTTCGTCCTGAACTGTACCCGTTCGATCCGATCCTGCAGGTCACTTTTGGGCGCGCGCAGATTATTCCACCGCCTCGCGCATCCATTGTTGCAACCGGGCAATTGAGTGTTCCGACATCACCCCACAACTGGGGTCCAGCACGAGCGGACCGGGGCGATACCCGCGGGATTTCAGGCCGCGATGGACGCTTTCGACCAGATGGATGTCTTCCTCGACTGTGGTCTCCCGGTCCTGCACGGCCAGTTGTCGGATCACCGCGCTTTCGGAGCCACCCTCGGTGTACCAGCCGCGCCAGACGGTGCAGTGATCGGCATCAATGGCGCGCCAGTGATAGGTGTTCAGCACATTGCCCGGGTAACACTGGAACGAGAACATCGGCCAAAGGAACCATGACTGGTAGTCGCCCGCATGCGGCACCGACAGGTCGATCGGGTAGGTCATCTTGTCGAGACTTTGGCATTCGGTCGTATGACGCAGCACGTAACCGCCGCCTGCATCGGGCTGGATGTCATAGGTCTCGGGCTTGACCACACCCTCGGCAAAGGTCGGGTGGTTGGTCGGGCAGTGATAGCACTCCGAATAATTCTCGATACTGACTTTCCAGTTGCAGTTTTCCGGGATTTCGACCCACTCTAGCGGTTCCAGATCGTCGATATGCGGAACGAACGCGCGGATTTCCTCGCGCACGCCGGGATACCAGTCGTCCATCGGGGCTGCATCGTCGTCGAGATTGACGAAGATGAATCCGTTGAATACCTCGGTCCGAACCGAGGTCAGGCAGATGGCGCTGCGATCAAAACCCGGAACGGACTTGATGTTGGGTCCAGCGCGTAATTGGCCTGACAGCTCATAGGTCCACGCGTGATAGGGGCAGACCACGACGCGGGTGTTGCCTGCGCCTGTTACCATCTCATGTGCGCGATGCTGGCACACGTTATAGAACGTGCGAATTTCGCCGTCTCGGCCCCGAATGCAGAACAGGTTTTGCCCGGCGATTTCAAAAGCAAAGTAATCGCCCGATTCCCGGACCTGCGCCACGTGCCCGGCAAACTGCCACGTGCGGGCCAAAAGCCCCTGCATCTCCTGCTCGAAAATGGCGGGGTCGGTATAATACCGCGCATCGAGCGAATGCGTCAGAGGGGCGTTCATTCGGGTTCCTCCGCGTAGAGGCCAAGCTGGTGGCGGCGAAGATGAAACTGTTCTACCCGCTCGACGATCTCATCGCTGGACACGGCGATCACAAAGGAAAGCAGCGTTTCCAGCAAGGCGATGGTCGAAACCGAGGACGGAAAGAATTGTGGTGTGTCGGCGGCAACGACAAAACCGTGCTGTGCATTTAGGATCACTGGGCTGGCCGGGCTGTCGGAAATGCCAATGACGGTCATTCCCTGTTGCCGCGCCAGTTTGATAGCGTCGATGACTTCAGTGCGGTAGGGATGGCAGGTGATCGCGATCAGTACGTCCTGCTCATCCGCCCATGCCAGATCATCCACCGGAGTGGAACCGGGACGCGGGATAGCGTGGAACTGTTTCATGCCGGTTGAAGCCAGATAGGTGAAATTGCGTGCGTTCGAATTGTTGACGCCCACACCCAGTGTGAAAATCTGGCGACAATTCCAGATGTCCTCAGCGGCGGCCTTCAGCTTTGCGGCGTCGATCCCGGCAAAGGTTTCTTCAATATTGCGGATCGCGGCGCCGATCATATCGGCGTAGAGGCCGCCCAGTTCCCCTGACTTGCCGATGTCCTGCAACCAGCGGGCGCGGTCCGGAAATGACACACGTCCCTGCCGGATCGCATCCCGGAACGGGGCACGAAAATCTTCGTAGCCTTCGAACCCCACCTGCTGGGCCATCCGCACGAAGGTGTTCGGTTTTACTCTGGCGGCCTCGGCAATCTCGCGCACGGTTGAAACCCCAACGTCCGTTGGGTTTTCCAGCACGTAACGCGCGGCCTTCTGCGCCTCGGGCGTCAAGGCGTCCCATTCCTCGGACAGGCGATCCAGAACAGTTGATGATACACTTGTGTCATTCATGATTGACGATGGTACATTTGTGGAATTAGCCTGTCGAGCAGAAACGCGACTCGGGAAGAGGAAAAATCATGTCCGAGAAGAATCTGCCGTCACACGCCCATGTGGTGATTGTCGGTGGCGGCGTCATGGGGGTCGGTCTGGCCTATCATCTGGCGCATGAAGGTTGGGGCGGTGATACCGTCCTGCTTGAAAAAGCCGAGCTGACCAGCGGCAGCACCTGGCACGCGGCGGGGCAGATCACGCATTCGACCTCGAGTTTCGGGTTGGGTAAATGCGTCGACTACAATATCGACCTCTACTCATGCGCGCTGGAGGCTGAGACCGGCCAGCCGGTGACGTGGCATGGCTGCGGGTCGTTTCGGTTGGCCTATACCGAGGATGAGATGGACTGGCTGCGGCATACGCTCTCGGTGGGCCGGTCGTTGGGCTTCAACATCGAACTGGTCGGGCCCGAGAAGGTGGCCGAGCTGCACCCGTTCTATAATCTGGATGGAGTACTAGGCGCGCTGCACACGCCTGAGGACGGCCATGTTGACCCGACCAACGTGACCATGGCAATGGCTACAGGGGCACGCCAGAAAGGCGTGCAAATCTTTCGGAATTGCCGCGCGACCAACATCACGCAGGCAGGCAATGGCGAGTGGGTGGTTGAAACCGAGATGGGCGCCATCACCTGTGAGCATGTGGTGAACGCGGGCGGCACCTATGCCCGCCAAATGGGTGAGTGGTCTGGGTTGCAACTGCCCATGACCTCGATGACCCACCACTATTTCGTGACCGAGCCAGTGCCCGAGTTCCAGCATCTGGACAAAGAGCTGCCGGTGATCCGCGATGACCGCAAGGTTTCGGGCTATATCCGGATGGAGCAACAGCGCGGGCTGATCGGGATTTACGAGAAAGAGAACCCGAACTCGGTCTGGCATGATCATTGCCCCTGGGAATACGAGAACTGGCTGTTCGATGCCGATTACGACCGGGTGATGCCGTGGCTTGAAGAAAGCCTGAACCGCATGCCGATCTTTGCCGAGTTGGGCATTCAGCGCGATGTGCATGGGGCGATTTCGCATCCGCCCGATGGCAACCCTCTGATCGGGCCGGCGCCAGGTGTGCGGAACTATTGGTGCTGTTGTGGGACGCAGATCGGCATCGGCTGGGGGCCGGGTCTGACCCGCGAGTTGGCACGCTGGATGGTGCATGGCGCGGCCGATATCTCGATGCGTGAGTTCGATCCACGCAGGTTCGGAAGCTATGCGAACAAGGATTGGCAGGTGATCAAGGCTGAGGAAGACTACTGCCTGCGCCACGAGATCCCGTTCCCGCATTTCAACCGTTTGGAAGGGCGTCCGATCAAGCCGTCGCCTCTCTATGATCTGTTGAATTCCAAGGGTGCTGTACATGAAGAGGTTTATGGCTTTGAGCGCCCCCGTTGGTTCGCGCGGGATGAGGTCGAGCAGCGCGATCACTACTCCTTCCGCCGGACCCCTGCGGATCACATGGTCGCGGCTGAGGTCAAAGCGGTGCGCGAACGCGTGGGCATCATGGACGTGACCGCCTTCACCAAGGTCGAAGTCTCGGGCCCTGAAGCCTACGCGCTGTTGGACCGGCTGATCGCTAACCGGATGCCGCAAAAGGTTGGCTCGATCACTCTGACGCATATGCTGAACCGCCGTGGCCGGATCGAGTTGGAGACCACGATTGTCCGAATGGCTGAGGATCGGTTCTATCTGGTCTGCGCTGCCTTCTTTGAGCAGCGTCTGCTGGATCATCTGACACAACAGCGCGCGGACGAGGATGTTCAGATAACCGCGCTGTCCACCAATTGGTCCGCCCTGTCGTTGAACGGTCCGAGGGCGCGTGACGTGCTGGGACAGTGTGCAGATGCCGATCTGACCAATGCTGGCTTTCGCTGGTTGTCGGCACAAGAAATCACCGTCGCGGGTCACAAAGTATGGGCCTTCCGCATGTCCTATGCCGGTGAGTTAGGGTGGGAGCTGCACATGCCCAATGCCGCCTGCCTCGATGTCTACAATGCGCTTTGGGCTGCGGGTGAGCCGCACGGCATCACCGACTATGGCAGCTTTGCCATGAACGTGATGCGGATGGAGAAGGGCTTCAAAGGCGCGAGCGAACTGACCAACGAAGTCACGCTGGCCGAGGCTGATGTGCTGCGCTTTGCGCGCTCGGACAAAGAGTATCTGGGCAAAGACAAAACCCTGAACACTGACTTGCCGTGGGTCTGCGCGTATCTGCAGATCGAGCCGGATGGTGAAATTGACGGCCACGGTGGAGAAGCGGTGATGCTGGATGGACGTGTCGTGGGTTCAACAGCCTCGGTCGTCTATGGGCACACGGTCGGCAAGATCCTGGCCTTTGCGTACATCAAGCCCGAGGCTTCCGACCCCGGCATCGAATTGGAGGTCGTCATCCACGGCCAGCCCCGCGCGGCCCGTGTTCTGGGCGAACCTGCTTATGATCCGCAAAGCCTGCTGCCCCGCACCGACGCTATTCTGGAGACTGCATAATGAGCTTGCCTGACAAAATGAAGGCCATGGTCACGATGGGCCATGGCGGCTTGGAACAAATGGTGCTTCACAAAAACTGGCCGCGCCCGGAACCCGCGGCCGGCGAGGTGTTGATCAAAGTCGCTGCCTGCGGGCTAAACAACACGGACGTCAATACGCGGTCCGGCTGGTACTCAAAAACCGTGACCGATGCGACGACGGGCAGCGCGTTCGAGGAAATCAGTGACGAGGATCCGACATGGGGCGGCGCGCCCATCACCTTTCCCCGAATCCAAGGGGCTGATATCTGCGGGGAAATCGTCGCCGTGGGTGGCGGTGTCGATCCCGGGCTGATCGGTCAACGCGTTATCACCGATGGCTGGCTGCGCGACCCGTCTGATCCGGGTAATAAGGACAAAACCGGCTATTTCGGTTCGGAACGGGACGGTGGATTCGCCGAATACGCCACGACCTTGGCGGTTAACGCGGTGCCGATCCGGTCCGACCTGTCGGATGCCGAACTGGCCACGTTCTCGTGTTCCTATTCGACTGCCGAAGGCATGCTGACCCGCGCAAATGTTACTGACACTGACACGGTTCTGGTGCCCGGAGCCTCGGGCGGGGTTGGCGGTGCCTTGGTGCAACTTGCCAAACGCCGGGGTGCACGGGTGATCGCGATGGCGTCGGACGCAAAACACGCAGACGTTGCCGAACTGGGTGCCGACAAAATCTTGTCTCGTGCCCCGGAAAATCTGCGCGCGGCGCTTGGCGATGAAAAGGTCACCGTTGTGGCCGATGTGGTTGGTGGTCCCTACTGGCCAAACCTGATCGACGTTCTGGAGCGCGGCGGGCGGTACACCTGCTCGGGCGCGATAGCCGGGCCCATGGTCGAATTCGATCTGCGCACGTTCTACTTGCGTGACCTGACGTTCACCGGCTCTACCGTGATTGATCCGCAGGTGATGCGTAACATCGTTCAGTATATCGAGGCCGGTGAGATCAAGCCCGCCCTGGCCGCGACCTATCCCCTGGAAGAGTTGCGCGAGGCACAGGCCGCATTCATTGCCAAGCAGCACACCGGCAACATCGTGGTGATCCCATGACGATGGGCGACGTTCTCGAAGCTGCCCGACAGTTGCATCAATCACATCCTGAGCTTTCAGAATTCGGAGCCTGGCCTGATGACCTGACGCCAACGGATCAGGAGCCAAACCAAATCCCTGCCGTTGAACTGATTCAGCGGACCGGTTTCCGGACCGGGGATGCAACGCGATCCCTTTCAGACGCGATCAGGGCAACCGCACATCTGGCGCTGTGGAAACACACCTATACTGAGGAAGAGGTCGGAGCCGATTTCCTTAGTCGTTATGGCTATTACGAGCTATTCGGCCCGACCGGGCATTTCCATTCGACCCAAATGCGGGGCTATGTCGCCTACTGGGGGGCGGGCCTGAATTACGATTGGCACAGCCATCAGGCCGAAGAACTCTATCTGATCGTGGGCGGCGGGGCGATGTTCCGCGTCGAAGAAGACGAGACTTACGTCAGCCCTAACCAGACACGACATCACCGAAGCTGGCAAAGCCACGCCATGACAACAACCGACGAGCCAATTCTGGCTTTCGTTCTTTGGCGAGGACAAGGATTGAACGACTTGCCACAAATGGATGCGGCATGAAAACCAATCCGATACCTATCTGGCCATCCCAATGTGGGCATGCCTGTGTTGCGAAATGGCCCAGTGCGCCGATTGAGGAGTTCCGTCTATGAGACCGCAAGCCGAAGCCACTCAAATGATTGATGACGCCCGCGTGCGTGTGACGCGGTTTGACTTTGCACCGGGGGCCGAAACGGGATGGCATCGCCACGCAATGGACTACGTCATCACCGCCATAACCGATTGCCATATGCGGCTGGAACTGCCCGATGGTTCGGTCAAAGAAGTAACGGTTGCTGCGGGAGTAACTTATCGCCGCGACGAGGGTGTCGAACACAACGTGATCAATGCCGGGGACGCGCCGATGACCTTTGTTGAAGTGGAACTGAAATGAAAATCACTCGTCTTTCAGTCTACCATGTCGACCTACCGCTTGAGCATCCGTATTGGCTGTCTGGTGGGCGGTTGAAGTTTGAAACGCTCGACGCAACGATTGTAAAGATCGAAACCGATTCAGGTCTGACCGGTTGGGGCGAGGGTACCCCGTGGGGCCACACATATGTTCCAGCCCACGGTCCGGGTATTCGCGCCGGAATTCAGACGATGGCACCGTTCATTCTGGGCCTTGATCCGCGTCGGGTGCTGGATGTCGAACGGGCGATGGATATCGCTCTGCCAGGCCACCTCTATGCCAAAAGCCCCATTGATATGGCTTGCTGGGATATTGCGGGTCAGGCCGCCGGTCTGCCAATTGCCGATCTGATGGGCGGCGGGTCTCGCACGCCGCGCCCGATTGCCTCGTCGGTCGGTGCGAAGACCGTCGAAGAAACGCGCGAAGTGATGGAGCGCTATCGCAGCCGCGGCTACGTTGCGCATTCGGTTAAAATCGGTGGGGATGTAGAACGCGACATTGCGCGCGTCCGCGATGTCGAAAGCATCCGACGCCCCGGCGAGATCGTCCTTTATGACGTCAACCGCGGCTGGACCCGGCAGCAGGCCCTGCGGGTGATGAGCGCCTGTGAGGACCTGAACGTGATGTTTGAACAGCCCTGCAAGTCGCTGGACGATATCGCCGCGATCTCGGGCCGCCATGCCTCACCCGTTTCGGTGGATGAAAGTCTTGTGACCCTGCAAGACGCCGCCCGCATTGCCCGCGAAGGGTTGGCTGAGGTGTTCGGAATAAAGCTGAACCGTGTCGGTGGCCTGACCAAGGCGGCACGGATGCGGGACATCGCGTTGGCGCATGGAATCGACATGTTCGTGATGGCCACCGGTGGTTCGGTTCTGGCCGATACTGAGGCGCTGCATCTGGCGGCCACCATTCCGGACGATAATTGTCACGCGGTCTGGGCGTGCCAGGATATGATCACCGTCGATGTCGCTGGTGGGCGAGGCCCCCGCAATATCGACGGCCACCTGCATTTGCCGAAAACGCCGGGACTTGGTGTGCACCCTGACGAAGGTGCGTTGGGCGATCCCGTCGGAGTTTATCATTGAGGATCATCAGAATAACGCTCTGGGCCGTCGATCTGACGAGTCATGAGATCTATCACATGGCTGAGGGTAAGACCTGCGCGACCGTGACCTCTCATATCCTGTGCCTTGAGACAGATACAGGCTTGAGGGGTTGGGGCGAGGTCTGCCCGATCCCGCATTACCTGCCAGCGTTTGCAGGCGGAGTGCCGGGCGCAGTGACAGAGATGGGCCGCGAGATTCTGGGCATGTCCCCTTTCGGGGTAGATGCGCCGATGAGAAAGCTGGACGGGTTCCTGCAGGGGCATCTCTATGCCAAGTCTCTCGTCGACATCGCGCTTTGGGATTTGTTCGGGCAAGCGACGGGTCAACCGGTCTATGCGCTGCTGGGTGGGCGGACGCGGAAGGACATGCCGCTTTATCACTCGATCACCTGCGTCGCGCCGGATGATATGGCGCGGATCGCCAAGACGGCTTACCAGACCGGCATTCGCCAGTTTCAGGTCAAGCTAGGGGTCGAAGGCGACTGGCAGGCCGACGCCGAGCGTTTGACCAAAGTGCGTGAGGCCGTGGGACCGGGGCCTCTGGTTTATGGCGACTGGAACTGCGGTGCTTCACGCTTGCAAGCTACGCGAACGGGCAGGGCGGTGGCCCACTTGGATGTGATGCTGGAACAGCCCTGCAAAACACTTGAGGACTGTGCGGCGGTTCGACAGGCCACTGGCTTACCTATGAAGATCGACGAGAATGCCCATGATCTGGCATCACTACGGCGCGCGCATGAGTTGGGCTGCATGGATGCTGTTGCGCTCAAGCTTTCGAAGTTCGGCGGGTTGTCGGCCATGCGCCGGGCGCGTGATCTGACCGTGCATTTCGGGGCTGAGATTTGTGCCGAATGTACCTGGGGCTCGGATTTAGTCACCGCAGCGTCGCTGCATTTTGCGGCCTCGACCCCGCACGGGTCACTGATGAATACATGTGACCTGTCATCTTATGTGGCGCCTCGCATTTGCCCCGACGCACCAAACCGTGAAAACGGCCGGATTGCCCCGCCCGACGGGCCGGGGTTAGGTGTTGTGCCAGACCCAGAGGTTCTTGGTCCGCCAATTTTGGAGATCGTTTGAGATGCTGAAAATCAACACCCAATCCGAATGGATCGCTCGCGCGAATGAGGTACTGCCCGCCGGTGGGTTTGGTAATTTCGATCCCGGTATCATCATCGCGCGCGGTGAGGGCAGCCATGTCTGGGATGAGGATGGCAACGAATATGTGGACTACCTGATCGGTTCGGGCCCGATGTTGCTAGGCCATGGTCACCCCGAAGTCATAGAAGCCGTGCTGGAACAGCTGCCCAAGGGTATGACTTTCTTTGCCAACAACGCCCGGGGCATCGAACTGGCCGAGGCCATCGTTGACGCGGTGCCGTGTTGCGAGCAGGTCCGCTTTGTCGCTGCGGGGGGGGAGGCTGATATGTACGCCATTCGTCTGGCCCGTGCCTATACTGGCCGTAGCAAGATCCTGAAATTCGAAGGCGGTTATCACGGGATGAGCGCCGAGGCACAGATGAGTCTGGCCCCCAGCCGCCACGTCAACTTCCCCCAAGCTGTCCCGGACAGCGCGGGCATTCCGGACAGCGTGGCCGAGCAGATGCTGATCGCGCCCTTCAATGATCTTGATGCGGTGGCCAATCTACTGGCCGAGCATGATGACGTTGCCGCGATCATGGTTGAGCCGTTGCAACGAATTGTCCCTCCGGCACCCGGATACCTTCAGGGGTTGCGCGATCTTTGCGACAAGCACAATGTTCTGCTGATTTTCGATGAAATCGTCACCGGATTCCGTTTGGCATATGGCGGTGCGCAAGAGAAATATGGCGTGACGCCCGACATCTGCACCTTGGGCAAAATCATCGGCGGCGGCTTCCCTTTGGCCGCGCTGGGCGCAAGCGCTGAGATCATGCAGCATTTCGACAAAGCGAAAGTTGGCGAGGAAGGCTGGCTGATGCAGTTGGGCACGCTGTCGGGTAACCCCGTCGCTTCGGCTGCCGGGTTGAAGACAATGGAGGTTTTGCGGCGCGACGGCATGTATGACCATCTGCGTGAAATCGGCGCCGAGCTTCAGCAGATGCAGATGGATGCTCTGACCGGGGCTGGCATTCCGCATCAGATCTGCGGGGACGAAACCCTATTCGACATCTATTTCACCGATACGGACTGTCGTGATTACCGCAGCGCCAAACATGACGACCCCCGACGAAACGCTGTCTACAACGATTCGCTGCGCGCACACGGGATTTTCAAAGCCCCCGGCAAACTCTATCCGTCTCTGGCTGTGACCCAAGCAGATCTGGATCAGACGCGGATGGCCGTTGAGAAAGCGGTTCAGGCGATCAGCGCAGCCTGAGGGTCAAAAAGGTCATAAAATTAAGCGGGCCGCTGTCATTTCTGACAGCGGCCCTAACTGGTTGGATTTCAGGGTCTGGTCTCGCCCCCTCGAATACCACTTAAAAGAGAACGGACTAAAAAAACTTTCGACTATTTCGAGACCGACCCGACTTCACAACCGGTATGAATACTTTATGCACCATCGACGGTGCTGTCTCAGTGAAGTAGTTCACTTTTCATAAACTTTTTTATTTTTTCCAATCAAAAAAGCCTGGGCCTGCCTGTTTCAGCAGGGATTCTGCCATGGCGCGACCTATTTCCGGGCCATCTGCGACCGACCCAGTGGTGTCCTCGTATATGGATTCGGACCCGTCGGGGCGCAAAACCTCACCGCGCAGGCGTAGTTGATCACCTTTTATTTCTGCCAAACCCGCGATCGGCGTTTCGCAAGAGCCGTCCAAAGCGGCCAGCAACGCGCGTTCTGCTGCCAATCGCTGCGCGGTCTCAGCATGGTGGACGGCCTCGAGCATTTCGGTCGCACGGGAATCATCGCCACGGCGTTCGATGCCGATCGTGCCTTGGGCGATGGCGGGCAGCATATCTTCGACGGCGATGGCGGTTGCGGGAACCTCCTCCATATTTAGACGCCGGATGCCGGCCATGGCCAGAAACGTGCAATCGGCCACACCATCTGCCAGCTTCTTGAGGCGCGTTTGAACATTGCCCCGAAACTCGACCACGTTCAGGTCCGGGCGACGGTTCAACAATTGTGCCCGCCGCCGCAGCGATGAGGTGCCCACAACTGCACCCTGCGCGAGGTCACGGATCGAGCTCAGGCTGGGTGAGATAAAGGCGTCGCGCACATCTTCGCGCGGCAGAAACGTGTCCAGGACCAGACCTTTTGGCTGTTCAACCGGCATGTCCTTGGTTGAATGCACCGCGATGTCGATATCTCCGCGCAGCATCGCCTCTTCGATTTCCTTGGTGAACAGGCCCTTGTTGCCAATCTCTTTCAGCGGGCGGTCCGCATCAATCATGGCGCGGTTGTCACCGGTGGTCTTGATCACCACAATCTCAAACGCGCCTTCGGGCAGATCAAAGGCTTTGCCCAGTCGCTCACGGGTTTCATAAGCTTGCGCCAGCGCCAGCGGTGAGCCACGAGTGCCGATTTTGAGCGGTGATGCGGGGGTTGGCAGGGTCAGTGTCATGTGCACAGCTTTAGTCGCGTCACATTGCCCTGACAATGGGGGCAGACCTTGACAAATTGACGCCGAAGGCAGACCCGTTTGCCGCAAACCAGACGAGTGGGGACAAAGATGGCCGAGACAAAGAAACTGCTGCGGGCGCTGGCTGGCGAAGTACAGGACGTGCCACCGATCTGGATGATGCGCCAAGCCGGGCGGTATCTGCCAGAGTATCGCGCGACACGCGCGCAGGCCGGAGATTTCCTGTCCTTGTGCTACAACCCCGAGCTGGCCGCCGAGGTCACCTTGCAGCCAATCCGCCGTTATGGCTTCGACGCGGCGATCCTGTTCGCCGACATCCTGCTGGTGCCACAAGCGCTGGGCGCGGACCTGTGGTTTGTCACAGGTGAGGGGCCGCGGTTGTCGACGATCACTCAGCAATCCGATTTTGATGCGCTGAAACCGGTATCGGATATCCATGAAACCCTGTCGCCGGTGTACGAAACTGTCCGAATCCTTTCGCGAGAATTGCCATCCGAAACCACCCTTATCGGGTTCGCAGGCGCGCCATGGACGGTTGCGACCTACATGATCGCCGGTCGCGGCACGCCGGATCAGGGACCGGCTCATGCGCTGCGCGAGGAAAACACCGCCCTGTTCGAAGCGCTACTAGAGCGGATCACGCTGGCCACCATCGAATATCTCTCGGCCCAAATCGAGGCCGGTGCCGAGGTGGTGAAGATTTTCGACAGCTGGGCCGGGTCGCTGAAGGGCGATGCCTTTCAGAAATATGCGGTCGAGCCTTGCCATGTGATCACGCAGGCCATCAAGCAGCGCCATCCGGGCATCCCGGTGATCGGTTTCCCGCGCGAGGCAGGTGATGGTTACATAGGTTTTGCCAAAACCACCGGTGTAGATTGCGTTGCGCTGGACAACTCCGTGTCGCCGGATTGGGCGGTCGAGCATGTGCAGGTGGATGGTTGCGTTCAGGGCAATCTGGCCTCGTCACACATGGTGACCGGCGGACAGGCTCTGGTGGATGAGACGCGTCAGATTGTCGAGGCGTTCTCGAAAGGACCGCATATCTTTAATCTGGGCCACGGGATCACACCCGATGCCGATCCCGATAATGTTCAGCTGATGATCGACACGGTGCGGTCGTGGCGGGACGCGTAGAGGGGCCAGCCCTTCTTGGCCTTTGGCCAATTCACCCCGGGATATATTTAGCCAGGTGAAGGGTCGGGAGGCGCATTGGTGGACAGCTGATCCAGAATGTCCTGCCTGTGTTCGCCTCGGCGGGGGCTGGGATTGGGGTGCCATGTCTTGGTCGAAAAGCGGGGCGCGGCCGCAGCCTGCAGCGCGCCGTCATGGTCGATCCAGGTTTGGCGCGCGGCGTTCATGGCATGGGCCTGCGCCTCGACCGGGTCGAGTACGGGCGCGACGCAGGCGTCGGAACCCTGGAACATACCGGCCCAGTGGGCGCGGGTTTTGCTGGCGAATAAGTCGGTGAGCCGTTGCGTGAGTTTGGGCCAAAGTGCCGGAACATATTGGTCTTTGAATTCGGGATCGTCGGTGAGTCCCAGTTTTTGCAAGAATTCGACGTAGAACTTGGGCTCAAGACACTGGACGGACATGAAGCCCCCGTCCAGGCACGCGTAAGTGCGGCTCCAATGCGGGCCATCCAGCAGGCTTTGACCGCGCGCTTCTGACAGGTTTCCGGTTTGGCGCATACTCATCAACAAGTTCATCATGTGGGCCGATCCGTCATAAATGGCGGCATCAACCACGGTACCCTGTCCGGTCCGCTGCGCGTTGAGAAGCCCGGCAAGAATACCGGCAACTAAATACATGGCACCGCCGCCAATATCCCCGACCAGGGTCGCCGGGGTCTGCGGGGGCTGGCCCGCTGCTGATGCATACCACAATGCCCCGGACAATGAGATGTAGTTCAGATCGTGTCCGGCCGTTTCGGACAACGGGCTGTTCTGACCCCATCCGGTCATGCGACCATAGACCAGTTTGGGGTTCGACGCGTTGAACGTGTCGGGACCCAGTCCCAGTTTTTCCATCACGCCGGGGCGGAACCCTTCGATTAGCGCATCGGCCGAGGCGATCAGACGCCTTGCGATGTCCAGATCGGCGGCATCCTTCAGATTCAAGTCAATCGAGCGTTTGCCGCGGTCCAGGACGGATTGCTCGGGCATACCCGGTACGACAGGCTGGCCTTTGCGGTGGATCGTGATGACGTCCGCCCCCAGATCGGCCAGCAGCATGGCGGCGAACGGACCTGGCCCCAAACCTTCAATTTCAATGATCCGTATTCCGCTGAGCATGAGCCCTCTCCTTTCTGCGCAGGTTTTCGGGGATACCCGGGGATTGCAAGCCCGGATTCTGTTGGCTTGCCAGATGGTCACGCGATCCTTAGCGTTCCAAACGGGATGGAGAGCGAGGCTCGGATGCGGTTGTGGTTCCTTTTTGGTGGCGCCGTTGCGCTGGCGGTGTTGGTAGGCGTGTTTTCGCGCCTGCATCCCCCTGGCAGTATGATGTTGGCGGCGGGTCCAGAAGGCGGCGCTTATGAAACGGTTGCGCGGGACTACGCCGAAATTCTGGCGCGCGATGATATTCAACTAGAAATACTGGATACCGCTGGTTCGGTCGAAAATGCTGAACTGCTTAGCGCGGGCGATGTCGACGCTGCATTTCTACAAGGCGGTATCCGGGTTGATCCAAAAAAGGCTGAGGCCGTCGGGGCAGCGTTTTTTGAACCCATCATCTTTTTGGTCAACGAAGGCGCAACTATCCCCAAAAACCCCGCCTTGTGGACCGGTTTGAGGATCAACAGCGGCGCACCAGGCTCAGGTACGGCTGCGGCTTTTCGGGATTTCGAAAAGGCGGTCGGCTTGAATGAGGGGGACAATACACATTTCTCAATCCCCTATGCAAAAGCCGCGGCCGCTTTGTTGGACGGAGATTTGGATATCGCCGTCTATGTTGCGCCCATCGAAGCTCCCTATCTGAAGGCCGCATATGCAGAGCCGGGGCTTCGCGTGCTGGCGCTGGATCATGTTCAGGCGATCTCGCGGCGGTTGGAATACGCGACGGTGGTGACAGTTCCGGCGGGAGGAATGTCGTTGGACCCAGTTCTTCCGCCGCGACCGGTAGAGTTGATAGCGATCGAAGCCCGTCTGGTCGTGCGACCGGATTTGCACCCTGCGCTGATCAACCGTCTGACGATGGCGGCGATTGAATTGCACAGTGCCCGCGGAATTATCGCCGATCCGGGGGCATTCCCCAACCTCGAAGGTGCAGGGATGACGATCAACAATACGGCTCGGCAGCTAATTGTTGATGGTCCTTCGACATGGCATAATTGGCTGCCCTATTGGATCGCGGCACAGATTAACCGGGTTCTTTTGCTGTTGCTGCCGTTCTTTTTCATTGTCGTGCCTCTGATCCGGCTTGTGCCTATGGCCTATGCCTACGCGATGCGGTGGCGGGTTTGGCAGCACTACCCCGAAATCCGGGAAATTGAGGAGGAACTGGCCAACAATCCCGGTGTCAACGAGCTGCGCGAGATGCAGGCGCATCTGAACGCCCTAGATGAACGCCTCGCAACGTTGCGGCTGCCCGCGGCCTATCGGCAAGGACTGTACGATGCGCGGTTGCATGTCGAACTTGTACAAAAACGGGTGGCCGAATTGCAGCAGCATAGTCAGACCTGACCAAGCCGCGCGCCCACAAAAAAGCGCAGAACAATGTGCGGAATTGACCTGTTCTGTGACGGGCCATCGGGGTAGTGTCCCCGCCAGAACAGGGAATGTGCATGACAACTATTCTGTCCATTAGGGATTTGCGTAAGTCCTATGCCGACGGATTCGAGGCGCTCAAAGGAGTGTCCTTGGATATCGAGCAGGGCGAAATTCTGGCGTTGCTGGGCCCAAACGGGGCTGGCAAGACAACGCTGATTTCCACCGTGTGTGGCATTACCACGCCGACTTCGGGCACCGTTACCGTAGGTGGGCATGACATCCAGACCGAATTTCGTGCCGCGCGCCGGATGATCGGGCTGGTGCCGCAGGAAATCGCGCTTGAGCCGTTTGAGAAAGTTTGGAACACGGTCCGGTTCTCTCGCGGCCTGTTCGGATATGGCAGCGACAATGCCCGGATCGAAGAGATCCTGCGCAAGCTGTCTCTGTGGGACAAGCGTAAAAACGCGATCAAGGAACTGTCCGGTGGCATGAAGCGCCGCGTGCTGATTGCCAAGGCCCTGGCACATGAGCCGCGCGTGCTGTTCCTGGATGAGCCGACCGCCGGCGTAGATGTCGAACTGCGCAAGGACATGTGGGAGATCGTGGCCGAGCTGAAAAAGGCCGGGGTCACCATCATCCTGACGACACATTACATCGAAGAGGCCGAAGCCATTGCCGACAGGGTAGGTGTGATCGACAAGGGTGAGCTGCGGCTGGTGCAGGACAAGAACACCCTGATGGCCCAAATGGGCAAGAAACAGATCGAAGTTATGCTGGCCGATCCTATCCAGGCCATTCCCGACAGTCTGGCTGTGCATAACCTAACGTTGAACGGCAATGGCGATGCGCTGGTCTATACCTATGACACCCACGCGGACCGCACTGGGATCACCACCTTGCTGAACGACGTGGCGCAGGCGGGGCTTGTTCTGCGCGACGTTCAGACCCGGCAGTCGAGCCTGGAAGAGATTTTCGTGAACCTGGTATCCGGAGAACCCGCATGAACTGGTCTGCCATCGCTGCAATCTACCGGTTCGAAATGGCCCGGTTCTTCCGCACTCTGGCACAGAGCTTTCTGTCGCCGGTCCTGTCGACCTCATTGTATTTTGTGGTCTTCGGCACCGCGATCGGCAGCCGCATCCAAGAGGTCGAGGGTGTATCTTATGGCGCGTTTATCGTGCCGGGGCTTATCATGTTGTCCGTTGTGATGCTGGCAATCTCGAACGCGTCATTCGGGATCTACTTCCCGAAATTCCTTGGTACGATCTACGAACTGTTGTCGGCGCCAGTAAATTTCATAGAGATCGTAATAGGTTACGTCGGAGCTGCCGCTACTAAGTCGCTATTTGTCGGGTTGGTAATCCTTGTGACAGCCACATTCTTCGTGGACATACGCATCGAACATCCCTTTGCGATGGCAGCGTTCTTGATCCTGTCCTGCCTCAGTTTTTCGCTGTTGGGCTTTATCGTCGGGATATGGGCCAGCAACTTTGAGCAGATATCTTTGGTGCCCCAACTGGTTGTCACGCCACTGATCTTTCTGGGCGGCACGTTCTATTCGATCTCGATGCTGCCGCCAGTTTGGCAGACGATCACCCTGTTCAACCCGGTTGTTTACCTGATTTCCGGGTTCCGCTGGTCGTTTTACGGGTTGGCCGATGTCCCGATCGGATTCAGCCTGTTGGCGATTCTGGTCTTCACGGGGACTTGTCTGGCTGTGATCGGCTGGATCTTCAAAACCGGTTGGCGCATTCGCAGCTAGGGCGTTGCATTTTTGCCCGCCATGTGTGTGAATTTGGTTCACGTCACGTCTAAGGCCCGAACGGTCCCTTGTTTAGGGCCCGGCTGCACTCTACATCGGCACCCATGAAGCTCAGCCTGCCATTTGTCAAAAAGCAGCCCCTCGTGGCCGTGATACGCCTGTCCGGCGCCATCGGAATGGCGGGGCGTGGATCGTTGAACGACACCGCGCTGGCCCCCGTTCTGGAAAAGGCGTTTCGCAAAGGTAAACCTGCGGCCGTGGCGCTTGAGATCAATTCGCCCGGTGGATCGCCGGTACAAAGCTCTCTGATCGGGTCGCGAATCCGGCGGCTGTCGGAAGAGCTTGAGATCCCCGTTATCGCCTTTGTCGAAGACGTTGCAGCGTCTGGCGGCTACTGGCTGGCCGCTGCCGCCGACGAAATCTGGGCGGATGACAGCTCGGTCCTGGGTTCGATCGGTGTGATTTCGGCTGGGTTTGGCGCGCATGTCCTTCTGGCGCGGCAAGGCATCGAGCGGCGCGTACATACGGCGGGCAAATCAAAATCAATGCTCGACCCGTTTTCGCCGGAGAAAGAAGAAGATGTCGCGCGGCTGCAAGGGTTGCTGGGTGATATCCACGCGAACTTCATTGACCATGTCAAAGCCCGTCGCGGTGACAAGCTGGATCAAAGTGCGGATCTGTTCACCGGCGAGGTCTGGCTTGCCAGGCGTGCGCAGGAACTGGGCCTGATTGACGGCGTCGCGCACCTGAGGCCGAAAATGCAGGAGCGGTTCGGCGACAAGGTGAAGTTCCGCCGCTATGGCCTGCGCAAACCGTTCTGGTCGCGGTTCGGTGCCACACTTGCGCAAGACGCCATAACCGGAATTGAGGAGCGGGCGGCTTACGCGCGCTTTGGTTTGTGACGTGATTGTCAAGATTGTCACCCTTTTCCTGATTGCCATGGGTGTCTTGGCGATGTTCGGCAAGCTGCGCTTTCCGGGGCAGAAGAAGTTGCAATCTGCAAGATGTCCGCGCTGTGGACGGTTCAGTATCGGTAAGGGGCCTTGCTCCTGCGAAAAAGGAGGCCGTACATGACGGCATGGCTGTTATCCGGCCTCGGCTTGCTGATCTTGCTTCTCGCAGGTGATGCTCTGGTCCGCGGCGCAGTGAACCTGAGCCTGCGCCTGGGTGTACCAGCCCTGATCGTCAGCCTGACCATTGTGGCCTTTGGCACCTCGGCCCCCGAGCTGTTAATCGCGATCAGTGCGATCAAGGAAAACGCGCCGGGGATTGCGCTGGGTAACGTGGTCGGGTCGAACACGGCAAACATCTTGCTGGTTCTGGGTTTGCCAGCCTTGCTTGCCACGCTGCACACCAGCGAATGCAACACCAGAAGAAACTATGTTTTCATGCTGCTGGCCACGGTGCTGTTCATCGGCCTGGCATTTTGCGGCGTGTTCAACATTGCCAGTGGTGCGATCTTGCTGGCTGCTTTGGGATTGGTCCTGCTTAACGCGTTCCGCGATGCGCGCGCGCATCGCAAAGCCTGCGGTGAAGCCTGCGCGGAAGAGGATGAGCTGGAAGGTCTGGAAGAGGCCGATCCGGACATGCCCTATTGGAAACTATCGATCTATCTGGTCCTGGGCCTGATAGGCCTGCCGATGGGTGCGCATCTATTGGTCGACAACGCCACGATCATTGCCCGCACATACGGCGTCAGCGAAACGATTATCGGACTGACGCTGATCGCAGTTGGGACATCCCTGCCGGAACTGGCAACGACTGTGATGGCGGCCTTACGTAGGCAAGCGGATGTCGCCTTGGGTAACGTGATCGGGTCGAACATGTTCAACCTTTTGGCCATCGTCGGTATCGCCACTTTGTTTGGACGTATCCCGGTGGACCCGGAATTCCTGCGTTTCGATCTGTGGGTCATGCTGGGCGCATCGCTTCTGTTGATCCCGTTCGTGTTCTTGAAACAAGATATCACACGCGGCTGGGGTCTGGTGTTGACGCTGCTGTATGCCGTCTACATCGTCTCGCTGTTGGCGTGACCTGAAGATAGGGGGAAATCCATGGCCCGAGCGTTGGTGACCGGTGCAGGTATTCGTCTTGGTCGGGCAATGGCCCTGTATCTGGCAAACCGGGGATATGACGTCGCAGTGCACTATGCGACGTCTGAACAACCTGCCGCCGAAACCGTAGCCGAGGTGCACGCGCTTGGGCGCAAGGCGGTCGCCTTGCACGCCGATCTGCTGGATGAGGCGCAGGTCCTGACCTTGCTGTCCCGTGCGGCAGAGGCGCTGGGCGGACCGATCACCTGTCTGGTGAACAACGCATCGATCTTTGAATACGACAACCTTCAATCCGCCACGCGGCAAAGCTGGGACCGACACCTCGACAGCAACCTGCGCGCGCCTTTCGTACTGACGCAGGCCATGGCCGAGCAGGGGCTGAAGCCGGGCACGGACAAGGCGGGTGAGCCTGTTGCCACCGGGCTGATCGTGAATATGGTGGATATGCGGGTGCGCAAGCTCACGCCAGAGTTCATGACCTATACGATTGCCAAGATGGGTCTGTGGGCCTTGACGCGCACCTCGGCGCAGGCGCTTTCGCCAGCGATCCGGGTTAACGCGATCGGGCCTGGTCCAACGATGCAAGGTCATCGGCAAAGCCAAAAACACTTCAATGCGCAGCGCGCGAACACGGTGCTGGAGCGCGGGTCAAACCCATCCGATATCACCGCGGCTTTGGGTTATTTCCTGGATGCGCATGCGGTCACAGGCCAACTATTGTGCGTCGACGGAGGTCAGCATCTGGGGTGGAAAACACCGGATGTTCTGGGGCTTGAATAAGTAAAACTGCTGCAAGTTTTGCACCGCTCTCGGTTCTGTTACCTTCGCGTTACAAAAATGTCTTTTTTTTCATACACTTGCCTTGTGAATGAAATTAAATACAATGAAAACAATGAGTTAAATATTTGCTTATTTTTTGTGCAAATCAAGGATTCCTTAATGAATCAAGGGAATTTCGCCACGCTCAGAAACTTATCTTCACACTTATCCACAGAAACCGTGGATTTGTTTTCTCTTGATCTGGGGGCCACAAGATTGCAGCCATGGTCAGAGAATCATATCTCAGGCAAATGACAACAGACAGCGACTCGACCCCTGACACTCAATTGACCGGCTATGCCTGCATTTTGCGGTATGTGAAGACGCTGGACAGCTCACCCGGTGTGTATCGGATGTTGGATGCGGACAGCCGGGTGCTGTACGTCGGCAAGGCGCGCAACCTTAAAGCGCGGGTGTCGAACTATGCGCGGCCGGGACATTCGGGGCGGATTGAGCGGATGATCGCGGCGACAGCCTCGATGATGTTCCTGACAACGCGGACCGAGACCGAGGCGCTGCTGCTTGAGCAGAACCTGATCAAGCAGCTCAAGCCCAAGTACAACGTGCTGCTGCGGGACGATAAAAGTTTTCCCAATATTCTGGTCGCCAAGGACCATGCCTTTCCGCAGATCAAAAAACACCGTGGCGCGAAGAAAGAGAAGGGGACCTATTTTGGCCCCTTCGCCAGTGCTGGCGCGGTCAATCGAACGTTGAACCAGCTGCAAAAGGCGTTTCTGCTGCGCAACTGCTCGGATTCCATGTTTGACGGCCGCACGCGGCCCTGTCTGCTTTATCAGATCAAGCGGTGCTCGGGGCCATGCGTTGGCCTGATCTCGGAAGATGAATACGGCGAAAGCGTCAAAGATGCCGAGCGGTTCCTGTCGGGGCGGTCGACCAAAGTGCAAGAGGAGCTGGCCGAACAGATGATGGTCGCGTCCGAGGCGATGGAGTTCGAACGCGCCGCCGGGCTACGAGATCGCATCCGGGCGCTGACGCAGGTGCAGACGTCCCAGGGTATCAATCCGCGCGGCGTGGCTGAGGCGGATGTGATTGGCCTTTATATGGACAGTGGGCAGGCTTGTGTTCAGGTGTTCTTTATCCGCGCCAATCAGAACTGGGGGAACAAGGATTTTTATCCTCGTGTCGGTGCGGATGTGTCCGCAGCAGAGGTGATGGAGGCGTTTCTTGGTCAGTTCTACGACAACAAGGAACCGCCCCGGCAACTGATCCTGTCGGATGCCGTTGAAAACGCCGATCTGATGCACGAGGCGCTGAGTGAGAAGGCGGGGCGCAAGGTCGAAATCCTAGTGCCTCAGCGCGGCGAGAAACAAGAACTGATTGCAGGGGCTTTGCGCAACGCGCGGGAATCCCTGGCCCGTCGGATGTCGGAAAGTGCCACGCAGGCCAAGCTGCTGCGTGGTGTGGCCGAAGCGTTTGATCTGGACAGCCCGCCGAACCGGATTGAGGTTTACGATAACTCTCATATTCAGGGCACCAACGCCGTTGGTGGGATGATCGTGGCAGGCCCCGAAGGGTACATGAAAAACGCCTATCGAAAGTTCAACATTCGGGGGGATGATCTGACCCCCGGTGACGACTTTGGTATGATGAAAGAGGTTCTGACCCGCCGCTTTACTCGCCTGCAAAAAGAGGATCCGGATCGTGACAAGGGGTTGTGGCCCGACCTGTTACTGATCGACGGCGGCGCGGGGCAGGTGAGTGCTGTGCGCGAGATCATGGTTGAACATGGGGTCGAAGACATCCCTATGGTCGGCGTTGCAAAGGGCGTTGATCGCGATCACGGCAAGGAAGAGTTCCACCGTACCGGTCAGCGCCCCTTTGCGCTCAAGCGCAACGACCCGGTGCTGTACTTCATTCAGCGCCTGCGGGACGAGGCCCACCGTTTTGCAATCGGCACCCACCGCGCGAAACGGGCCAAGGCCGTCGGCGCGACACCACTGGACGAAATCCCTGGCGTTGGTGCTGCGCGCAAACGGGCATTGCTGGCGCATTTCGGCAGTGCCAAGGCCGTTAGCCGGGCCAATCTGGCGGATTTGAAAGCGGTCGAGGGGATCTCAGCCGGGTTGGCGCAGAAGGTCTATGACTTCTTCCACGACAAGGGCTAGGCCTTTCGCCCGCGCCATAGGATGTAGAGGCCGGAGGCCACGATCAGACCACTACCGATCCACATTGTCTGGTCCAGATCCTCGCCAAAAAAGATCACGCCCAAGGCAACACCGAACAGCAGGCGGGAATAGCGGAAGGGCGTGACGGCAGACACCTCTCCGGTTCGCATGGCTTTCATCAGGGATGTGTATGCGATTGCGCCAAGGCCCACCGCTCCGGCGATATGCAGGCTTGTGAGCAACGGCACAGGCGCGATGGGGACCTGTTCCCAAAAGCTGTAGGCAAACCCGGCGACAATCACGCTGACAAAGCCGTAGAACCCTAAAACTTCGGTTCCAAGGCTGGCGGGTGCGACCCGACTGGCCAGATCGCGACCAGCAAATCCCAACATCCCCAGCACGGCCAGCAGGGACAAGATGGAGAAACTGTCTCCGGTCGGTTGGATGATAACGACAACGCCGATCAGGCCAACGAGAATGGCGCTCCACCGCCGCCAACCAACGGTCTCTCCGAATAGAAGCGCGGCACAGGCGACGACCACAAGCGGGGTGGCCTGCAGGATAACGGTTGCTGATGACAAGGGCGTCAATGTGATGGCCAGAACGTAGAACAGCCGCCCAAGAATTTCGAAAACCGCGCGGATCTTCATTGCAGGCGACAGCACATCCGGTTGCAGCAGCCGCGTGCCACGTGCCATTGCGACACAGGCAAAGATGAGCGCGCCACCCAATCCGAACAGGACAAGAATTTGCCAGACGGGCAATGCAACCGCCGCTGCTTTCAGCAGCGCGTCTTCCAGTGCAAAACATGCCATCGCGCCGATCATCCATGCGCTACCGATCAGGTTGGCGCGCGCGTCGGTCTCAATATTTGGGGTCATCGGGTCGTCTTTGCCATTGGGCTTGGTCGGCTGCACTCTGACGACAATCCGGCCCGGGGCCAAGGTCAATAACCGGTGCCGCGCCGGACTGCGGCGCTTTGACCAAGTCTCTGTGATCGGTACAGTTTTTTTCCGCCCCGTCTTTCCTGTCCCCGGTCAGCGATGTAGGGTCTGCTTCATGAAGTGGAACCTGCCGAATATCCTGACCGTCCTGCGCCTGCTGGCCGCGCCCGGTCTGGCCGTAATGTTTCTGTATTTCACCAGACCCTATGCAGACTGGTTTGCGCTGATCCTGTTTCTGACAGCAGCCATTACCGACTGGTTTGACGGATATTTGGCGCGAGCGTGGAAACAGGAAACCAAGATCGGCGCCATGCTGGACCCGATTGCGGACAAGGCGATGGTGGTGATCGCGCTGATGATCCTTGTGGGTTACTCCGCTGAGCACTGGACGCCCTGGTTGGTGCTGCCAGCGACGGTCATCCTGTTCCGCGAGGTGTTTGTCTCGGGCCTGCGTGAATATCTCGGCGATACAGCCGGAACGCTGAAAGTCACGAAGCTGGCGAAATGGAAAACGACTGCTCAGATGGTGGCGATCGCGGTTCTGTTTTCGCAGGGGATTTTCGAGCACTATTTTGTGATGGCTACATTCGGCATGGATGCCGCAACGATGGATCAGGTTCTAACGGGTCAATTGGAAGACCTGAATCATATGCGCTGGCACCTTGAGGCGATGTTCTGGTCCGGTCGCATTGGGCTGTGGCTGTTGTGGATCGCGGCAGCGCTGACATTGATCACCGGCTATGACTACCTACGTAAAGCCATGCCCCATCTGAAGGAGAGCTAAGGGATGGACGTGCTGTATTTTGCATGGGTACGCGAACGGATCGGCCTGCCGAAAGAGCGGATCGAAACCGAGGCCGCAACCGTATCCGATCTGGTCGCCGAGCTGAGCGCGCGTGAAGACCGCTATGCTGCCGCATTTGCGGACCTGTCCGCATTGCGCGTGGCACTGGATCAGGAACTGTCCGATTTTGACGCATCGCTTTCTGGCGTGCGCGAAGTGGCTTTTTTCCCGCCGATGACCGGCGGCTAAATCCATGCGCATCGCGGTTCAGGAAGAAGAATTTGATCTTGGGGCCGAAGCCAATACCTTCGCCGCCGGAGACGAGGCCAACGGCGCCATTGTGACCTTTACCGGCGTGGTGCGCGATCTGGCATCCGGCGATCTGGATGTGATGGAGATCGAGCATTACCCCGGTATGACCGAACGGGCGCTAACCAAAATCGCCGAAGAGGCACAGCAGCGCTGGTCGTTGGGCGATGTGCTGGTGATCCACCGCCACGGGCGCCTTGCCCCGGGGGATCGGATCATGATGGTGGCCACTGCCGCGCGGCACCGCAAGGATGCGTTTGAGGCGGCAGAATACCTGATGGATTACCTGAAATCCCGCGCTCCCTTTTGGAAAAAGGAAATCACCACATCCGGCGCGGAATGGGTCGCAGCCAAGGATGAGGATGAAGATGCGCTGACGCGGTGGTAGGTTCTGTGCCCGGCACCGGATTATCTGGTGCCGGGTCTATCATAGCGAGTTAGGTGCTTTGTTCGGTGTTACACTGCCGTGCCGCTTCGATGGCTTTTTTAGTACCATCCAGACTAACGGTGAATGCGAACTCTTTCTTCGGAAACACGGTCATTTCGTATTTGTTCATGACGTCATCCACAAACTGGGCGTTGTTCGCAAGGATGTATCCGCCTGTATATCCGTCGGCGAGATGCTTAGTCTTCTTGTGCGCCTCAGCTTCGTAGACGTTGCCGTCGAGTGACAGGAAGATCTTTTCCTTCTTACCCTTCAGGCCAATGTCGTTCTTCGTGAACACACCAAGATAGCCCATCTCGTGGTCCTTGGTCAGACCCATCTGAACGACGTTCTGGTTTTCGTCCATACGTTCGATCAGGCAGGACCCGCGGGAGTCATCCACAAAGATAGTCCAACCGGATTCTTCGCCCCAGTTGGTGAAGGTATCGTTCTCTGACGGTATGACGTCACTGGAAGCCCAAGCGGCTACAGCAGAGAAGATGCTTAGAGTCGCAGCGGTTGTTAATGATGATTTGAAATTCATAGTACACTCCAATTTTCTGGATAGTGAACAGTGATGTGCATGTGTAAAAATGCACCAATTCCTAATATTGAATTTGTTGTAAGAATTGAAGGCGATTGCCTCGGATCGGCTGATTTGTGCCGAATGTGCAGTCGGCCCCAACCGGGGTCAGCTATTAAGCCCGGGGCTGGGATCAATCCGCGTTGTTGATACGCCCGCGTAGTTCTTCCGCCTCTTGCCGGGCGGCGCGCAGGCCGTCCATGGCGGCGGCCAATTCGGCCTCGGTCTGGGTCAGCTGGTTGGTCAGTTCGGCCTCGCGCTGCTGCAGATAGGTGATGGCCTGGTCGCGGGTTTCTTCTGCCTCATGCAGCTCCTGGCTCATACGGTCCAGATCGGCGACGTCGCTTTGGCGGACGCGCGACAGGCGATGGGCCAGCCAGTTGGCGAACCATCCCATGCTAAAGGCGGCAAACAATATGACGGCGGTCGCGATAATGAATTCGATTCTGTTCAATTTACTGGTCCCCTGCGCCCGAGTCGGTTTCCGCATCCGTTTCCGCGGCTTCAGCCTCTGGCTCTGCGTCTTGTGACGTCTCTGTTTCGTCTTCCATCGCTTCCAGCGCGGTTTGAGATTCGGCGGTGGATTCGGGCCGGATCAGGCGGAATTCGATGCGTCTGTTTTCTTCCCGCCCTATTTCGGTGTCATTGTCGGCGATTGGCTGGGTTTCACCATAGCCCAAGGCAGTAAAGCTGGCTGTGGGCACGCGCCGCGCGCGCAGCTCATTTAAGATGGATTGTGCACGCGACTGGCTGAGCTGCTGGTTCATCTCTTCGCGGCCCTGGCTGTCAGTGTGGCCCTGAATCTCCAGCCGGATGGGTCCGCATTCCCGCAGGATGTCGGCGATCTGATTGACCGTATCGCGCGATTCGGCGGCGACCGTGGCAGAACCTGGTTCAAAGGCGATTTTGGAACCCGCCTGAACCTCGGCGATGCGCTCTTCGCAAACATCCGGGTCGGGCAGCTTGTCTGCGGGCTCGGGTGGCTTTTGATAGGTGATCGACAGGCTGAAATCTTGTGCCTCGCCCAGTTTTTCCGACAAAAGCCCCGAAACATAGGCCCGGGTTTTGGGATCGTGGCTGATGCCGTTCAGAACCACTTCGTCCGGTGTCACGGTCAGCGCGCCATTGTGCAGTTGCGACAACGCCTCAAGCCCGCTGAGAACGCGAATGGGCCAATCAGCGGGCAGGTCAGAGGCCACGCGGGTTGCGGTATGGACGTGTTCATAACCAAAGGCTGCACGGGCATAGCTGTCGACCATGTCGCGCTGGGTTTCATCCCCTAGCCGGCCGCGCATTTGCACCAGGCCTTCGGGACTTCGTGTTGCTGAGAATTCGGGCGGGCCGGATTGGTTTTCCGTTTCGGGTTCCGGCAGAACCGCGTGCAGGGCAAAGACCTCGGGCAGCGCGTTTTCCAGTTCACCGATCACCTGATCAAACAGCGCGGCGCCAGTGCCTTCGGCCGCGACCAGAGTGATATCTGCATCTGACAAAGTCACCGTACCCTGGCCGATTTCTGACAGCGCCCGAATGCTTAACACGGCGGCGTCGGGCCAGCGAGGCGAGGGTTCACCCAGACCGATGGTGCAGGAATAAGGCCCGGTCAGACCAGCATCCTGGGCGGCTGCGACGATCCGGTCCCGCGCCTTTTCATCCTGGGCCGAACAGGCGTCGAATTGCCCGCCATTTTCGTCGATCAGATAGCGCAGGGTGAAGGGTGTAATGACCGGGCGCGGCGCGGAAATGGACAGGCCAATGCGCAGGCTGGGCGGTGCCGCGCGCGTCAGCTCTTGCTCCAGCCGTTCTTTTTCCTGCTGGCTGTCGGCAATTGCTGTCACCTTTACAAGCCCGGGGCTGGCCGAGATTTTGGCCCGCGGCAGTCGGGTCAGCGCCTCAACAGCAAAAGCGATCGCATCGTCCCAGCCTTTGGGCTTTGGATAGTCGGCGGTTTCCAGCAAATCAGATATCGGCCCGTCATTCAGCGTGCGCAATCTTTTCGTCAGTGCGTCGCGGTCTTCGCTGGCCGGGATCAGGCCAATAACCGAGATACCGCTGTCATTGCGAAGAATTTCGGCTGAAAAGCGCGGGGAGGCCAACTGCGTCGAGGGCGCGACTTCCATTTCATCAATCACGCGCGAGGTGTCGACCTCGGTCCCCGCCGCCGTCAGAGCGTTGAATCGTGTGGCCTCATCCGTGGCGGTGCCGGTCAGAACCACCCGCAGCCCGTCTGACTGGACCTCGGCCCAGTTATGGCCTTTCAGGTCCAGCGCACGCCGAACGGCGAATTCCGAGGCTTCTTCGACCTTTGTAACGGCAAAGCTTGCCGCCAGCAGAGACAGCCCGACGGACGCAAGGAAGACAAAGGCAACGACGAAGAAATAAGGCAGACGCATGTGCGAACTATCGACTCCTCGGGTGAGTGTTCAGAACTCTTACAGAGGCCTAGGCCCGGGTGCAATCAGAGCAGCAAGGCGACGCAAAGGAAGATCAGCGGAATAAGGCCGGTGTCGCGGTTGGCGCGGAACAATTGCAGCAGTTTGGCGTTGTCCTCGATATCAAGTCCCCGCAATTGCCATGCCATGTGCCACCCCATCGCCCAAGGCCCGCCAAGGGCCACTACCAGGGCAATGATTGACGCCTGGGTCGTCGCGGCGTCAATGATTGCCAGTCCCATAAGCGCCACTGTTGCCATCAGGAAATACTTCAACCACCGCGCAGTATCAGTGCCAAACAGCCGGGCCGTGGACTTGATCCCGATCAGCTCGTCGTCTTCGGCGTCCTGATGGGCATAGATCGTGTCGTAAAACAGCGTCCACGCGATTCCGGCCAGATATAGCGTGATTGCGGGTATGCTTATGGTTCCCGTGTGCGCAGCCCAGGCCAGCAGGATGCCCCAGTTGAAGGCAAGCCCCAGAAACACCTGCGGCCACCATGTAAATCGCTTGGCAAATGGATAGATCGTCACTGGCAACAGTGACAACACACCCATCGCAATTGCGGCTTGGTTGAATGTGAGCAGAATCATCAGCGCCAGCAGGCATTGCAGTCCCATCCAGATCACGGCCTGGCGCACGCTGACCTGACCGGACGGGATTGGGCGGGACCGTGTGCGTTCGACCTGACCATCGAATTCGCGGTCGGTGATGTCATTCCATGTGCAACCCGCACCGCGCATCAGAAAGGCTCCGAAGGCGCAGCCGATGGCGATCCACAGATCCTCCCACCGCGGGGTGCCGTCGCTGAGGATGGCCAGTGCCAATCCCCACCAGCAGGGAATCAACAGCAACCACGTGCCGATGGGCCGGTCAGCGCGGCTCAGGCGCAGGTAGGGGCGGGTGAAAGCGGGCGCATATGTATCGACCCAGTTGCCGCTGACAGCGTCGGCAACCTGACCGTCTGGTGTTGGGGCATTGCCTTGCATATGTAAGGTCTCATGAGTGCAAAGATCAGACTGTATGTAGAGCACCCTCTGGGTCAGGGGCAATCGGTTCCTTTGACGCGCGAGCAGGCCCATTACCTGTTTGGCGTCATGCGCCTGTCCGTCGGTGGACAGGTCGCGCTGTTCAATGGGCAGGACGGAGAGTGGCTGGCCGAGGTAATAGAGGCAGGCAAGCGGGGCGGCGTCTTGTCCTGCGTTGAGCAATCCAAACCGCTGCAACTGCCTCCAGACCTGTGGTTCCTGTTCGCGCCGATCAAAAAGGCGCGCACTGACTTTATCGTTGAAAAGGCAGCGGAAATGGGTGCGGCGCGGATCATGCCGGTGCAGACGGAATTTACCAATTCGGAACGCATTCGTCAGGACCGCTTGCAGGCGCACGCCGTTGAGGCGACCGAGCAATGCGGTGGAACATTTGTGCCCGAGGTGGCTGATCTGCAGCGATTGGATCGCGTTTTGGAAAGCTGGCCCGAGGGGCGGCAACTGATGTTCTGCGATGAGGCCGAGGTAGGCTCGGCCCTGCGGTTGGCTGGCAATGAAACGGACCAACCCTGGGCTATTCTCATCGGCCCCGAAGGTGGGTTTTCCGAGCGTGAACGCGCGAGGCTGGCCGCGTTGCCTTATTCACATGTGGTCAGCCTTGGCCCGCGCATCCTGCGCGCCGATACGGCTGCCGTGGCGGCGCTGACCATGTGGCAGCAGGCGCTGGGAGACTGGGTGTGAACTGGCAAGAAGCGCAAGGCGCAGACGTTTCAAAGATCGACAGGTTCCTGTTCGAACACATCCAGACGTCCATGTTCCCTCTGGCGAACCTGCGGGATTTCGGCTTGCGCGGCTCAGACCCGCGCGCCGTGAACTTGTGGACATTGGGTGATGGTCCGCGCGCAGTTTTTGGGATCACAAATGAAGGTATGGTCCTGCCGCAATGCCCTAAGTGCTCGGACGAAAACCTGGGCCATGCGATTCGCCTGATCCGGGGGCGCAGGTTGTTCGGTCTGGCGGCTGAGGCCACTCAAGCACATCGGATCATGCAGCTTGCGGGATGGGAAGACCGGCCTGCAACCCTAAACAGTGACGAGCCGGGATTCTCGCTGGATCTGAATCGACTTGTCATGCCGGACGCCACCGGCGCGAAACTGGTGCCGCTGGATGAACTGCACCGATCCTTAACAGTGGGATGGCGGCAAGACTATCTGATCGAAGCAATGGGCTTTGACCCCGAACGCGCGCAACCTCAGGCACAAAAAGATATCGCTGCCTATATCGAACGCGATTCTCATCGGGCCTTGTTGATGGATAACCAGCCGGTAGGAATGACCGGGTTCAACTCGCGTTTGCCAGAGGTTGTCCAGATTGGGGGCGTGTACACGCCGCCTGATCTTCGGGGGCATGGATACGCGCGACTAGCAGTGGCGCTGCATCTACGCGAGGCGCACAGCAACGGCGCAACCCGCGCTGTTCTGTTTGCCGCTAGCGATGCTGCCGCGCGTGCCTATATAGCAATTGGGTTCCGGCCAGCAGGCCACTATTCCCTGATTCTGTTCAAAAACCCCGAGGACACGGCATGAGTTTCATCCGACCCGAAGCCAAACTGGCCCTGTGGCGCTGGCGCGAAGTGCTGGTGGCAGGGGTCGTCTTGTTGGTCGGCCTCAGCTGGATCGGCGGACCCGGTGGATTGCTGGGTTGGCTGGGCTGGGTTCTGATCGCAGTCTCGGTGGCGCTGGCCGTTATTGGCATTCAACGTGCCCGGTTCCGAACCGGTGCAGGTGGCCCCGGTCTGGTGACCATCGATGAAGGTCAGATCACTTATCTAGGACCGCTGACAGGCGGCATCGTTGCGACACGTGAAATCGAGCGCCTTGCGCTGGACCCGACATCGTCCCCGGCGCATTGGATTTTGGATCAACAGGGGCAGCCGACGCTTCACATTCCTGTGAATGCGGAAGGTGCCGAAGCGCTGTTCGATGTGTTCTCGGCCCTTCCGGGCTTGAAAACCGAACAAATGCTGTCGGAACTAAACGGTGGCGCGACGCATCCTGTGGTTATTTGGGAACGTACTCCTCTACGTCCGGCCCATTTGAGGCTGCATTGACACTGGCGCGGTTTAAGACCACGACTGACCAAACGACAGACACATCAGGATCGGAGCACGGTTCATGTCCATTCCCCAGTCCGGCGGCGGACCGATCGAACGCCATGAGCAACTGGCCGAATATCTGGAATCGGGCTGCAAGCCCAAACAGGATTGGCGCATCGGAACCGAACATGAGAAGTTCGGCTATTGCAAAGATACGCTGAAACCGCTGCCCTTTGAGGGTGAGCGTTCCATTCTTGCGGTGCTGCAGGGGCTGCGCGATCTGCACGGCTGGGCCCCGGTGGAAGAGGCCGGCAAGCTGATCGGGCTGGAAAAGGACGGCGCCAATGTCTCGCTGGAACCCGGTGGGCAGTTGGAATTGTCAGGCGCGCCGCTTGAGACCATTCATGAAACCTGTGACGAGGTGAACGCGCATCTGCGTGATGTGAAGGATATCGCGGACAAGATCGGTGTCGGCTTCATCGGCCTTGGGGCCGCCCCGATCTGGACCCACGAGGAAATGCCGCTGATGCCCAAGGGGCGTTACCGGCTGATGAATGACTACATGGAAAAGGTCGGCACCATGGGCCGGTCGATGATGCGCCGGACGTGTACGGTTCAGGTCAATATCGACTTTGGATCCGAGGCCGACATGGTGCAGAAACTGCGCGTCGCGCTGGCGTTGCAGCCTGTGGCAACCGCACTGTTTGCCAATTCGCCGTTCTTTGAGGGAAAGCCAAACGGCCAGAAGAGCTGGCGTAGCTATATCTGGCGTCATCTGGATGATGCGCGCACCGGTATGCTGCCCTTTGTGTTCGAAGACGGGTTCGGGTTCGAGGCTTGGGTCGAGTACGCCTTGGATGTGCCTATGTATTTCGTCTATCGCGACGGCAAGTATATCGACGCGCTGGGCCAGTCCTTCCGTGACTTTCTGCAAGGCAAACTGCCTGCATTGCCGGGCGAAACGCCGACTTTGTCAGACTGGGCGGATCACCTGACCACAGCCTTCCCCGAGGCGCGGATCAAGAAGTTCATGGAGATGCGCGGGGCCGATGGTGGCCCATGGCGGCGCCTGTGTGCCTTGCCCGCATTCTGGGTGGGTTTGACCTATGATCAGGGTGCGTTGGATGCGGCCTGGGATCTGGTCAAAGGCTGGGACGCCGAAACGCGCGAAGAGCTGCGGGTTGCCGCGGCCCGGGACGGTTTGCAGGCGCAGGTCGGCGATATCAACATGCACGATCTGGCTGGTGAGGTGGTTTCGATCGCCCAAGCCGGCCTGAAATCCCGCGCCTTTCCCGGTGCAGGTGGGTTGGTACCGGATGAGACGCATTTCCTGAATGCGCTCAAGGACAGTATCGAAACAGGCAAGGTTCCGGCGGATGAATTGCTGGATCACTATAACGGCGACTGGAACGGCGATCTGACCCGGATTTATCCCGATTTCAGTTACTGACTGTCTCTTAGGTCTGTTGCCTTTAGGAGAGTATTTGCCAATTAACGCGAAGTGACCTTGCCATGCGGCAGGGTCCTGCGAGTATGATTGGCGGGATATTCCCGAGCGTGATGGCGTCATGGCCCGTATCAGCGAACTGCATTATTCCAATGCCTATGCCGCCCAAAGCGGTGTGTCCGAGTTCCTAGAGGTTGCGCTGAGATCCGATGAGGATCCGGCCAATTTCACTGTGTCCTTCTATCAGGCGAATGGTCAGGTTGGGATCGAAATTCCGCTGGATCACCCGTCGGTTCAGGTTTCGACAGACCCTGACAACAACGAACAAGTCTTTGTGATTTCAGCGGACTTCTTTCCGATCTTGCTGACCGATCCCAATGGCGGTGGCTCTACCAACTATGAAGCCTATGCGCTGACCAATACGTCGACGGGCGAGGTCATTGATTTCTACGATATCGGTGGCGGAACCACAGATATCGTCGCTCAAAACGGGTTGGCCGCCGGGGAAGCTTCGGAAAATCTGCCGGTTCTTGTCGGGCCGAACCAAACCACAACGACCCTGCAATTCAATCAGCCCAACCCGGACACACTGGTACATGCGCCGCTCTCACCCGGCGATTCAGGCGCGCCGTGTTTCGCGGCTGGCACGTTGGTCGACACGCCAGACGGCCCGCGCAGGGTTGAAACTCTGGGGCCGGGTGACCTGGTGCTAACGCAGGACGATGGTGCTTGCATCATTCGCTGGACCGGTGGCTGCACTGTTTCAGGACGGGGTCGTTTTGCGCCCGTTCGCATCCGTTCCGGCGCGTTGGGGGCGGAAAGGGACATTTACGTCTCGCCGCAACACCGCCTGCTGGTCTCAGGTTGGCAGGCGCAGCTGCTGTTCGGAGAAGATGAGGTTCTTGTGGCGGCCAAATCAATGGTCAATGACACGACCATCACATCCGCGCCTTGCGACCTTGTCCACTATGTCCACCTGTTCTTTGACCGGCATCAACTGGTGTCGACCTCTGGCCTGATCTCGGAAAGCTTCTTTCCCGGCGCGCAGGGCTTGTCGAGTCTTGACCGCGAAGCCGCAGACGAGCTGTTCGCCTTGTTCCCCGAGCTTTTGGATCAGCCGCAAAATTATGGCCCGACTGTTCGCCCGGTCCGGTGCGGCCCACAAGTGGCAATGCTGCGGGCGATCTGATCCGCCCCTCTTGCTTTCGCAGACTGCTGTGATAGCAGAGCTTCAACAGCATTCAGGGAACCGTCATGGACGATCTTAAGGCAAAATATCTGGGTCAGATCGCCGATGCAGGCGACGAAAACGCGCTCGAAGCGATCCGTGTCGCGGCTGTCGGCAAAAAAGGCGAAGTCGCGCTGAAGATGCGCGAGTTGGGCAAGATGACGCCCGAGGAACGACAGGTCGCTGGCCCCGCGCTGAATGCCCTGAAGGATGAGATCAACTCGGCCCTGTCCGCCAAGAAAGCCGCTTTGGCCGATGCCGCGCTGGACGAACGCCTGCGCACAGAATGGCTGGATGTGACTCTGCCGACCCGCGCGCGCCGTCAGGGCTCGATCCACCCAGTTAGCCAAGCGACTGAGGAGCTGACCGCGATCTTTGCCGAACTGGGTTTCTCGGTGGCCGAAGGGCCGCGGATTGAGACCGACTGGCATAATTTCGACGCTCTGAACATCCCCGGCCACCACCCCGCGCGGGCCGAGATGGATACGTTTTATATGCACCGTGCCGAGGGCGATAATCGCCCGCCGCACGTGTTGCGCACTCATACGTCGCCGGTCCAGATCCGCTCGATGGAGAAACAGGGCGCGCCGATCCGCATCATTTGTCCGGGCGGCGTATACCGCGCCGACTATGACCAGACCCACACCCCGATGTTCCATCAGGTCGAAGGTCTGGCCATCGACAAGGACATCTCGATGGCGAACCTGAAATGGGTTCTGGAAGAGTTCGTGAAGGCGTTCTTCGAGGTCGACGATGTCGAACTGCGCTTCCGCGCTTCGCACTTCCCCTTCACCGAGCCGTCGGCTGAGGTCGATATCCGCTGTTCCTGGGATAACGGTCAGCTGAAGATCGGCGAGGGCGACGACTGGATGGAGATTCTGGGTTCCGGCATGGTCCACCCCAAGGTGATCGCCGCCGGTGGTATAGACCCGGACGTCTATCAGGGCTTTGCCTTTGGCATCGGCATCGACCGTCTGGCGATGCTGAAATACGGCATTCCTGACCTGCGCGCGTTCTTTGATTCCGACCTGCGCTGGCTGCGCCATTATGGGTTTGCGGCGCTGGATATGCCGAACCTGCATGGTGGTTTGAGCCGTTAGGGGGATCATTGGACGACTGGCTAACAGCGTATCGCGATTGGTGGAAACGTAGGGTTTCCAACTACCCGTTGCTTTGGCTGTTATGCTTGATTCTTGCGCTGTTTGTGTTGCCAACGCTCGCATCGTGGGTTTGGGAAAGCAACTCTGCCGCCGTCCTGATCGCATTTTTTGCGTCCGCGTTTCTGTTTCTGCCAGGCATTCTTATTGCTGGGCTTGAATTCGTGCGGATAGGAAGTTTCCTCCTGCGCGACAGATTCCAAAGAGAGAAAACCCACGACCTGATCAATAGACGGAACAGCGGTTTTTGGAAGTGGTGGTAGATAGTGTATCTACTAGGGCTTTATTTTTCGAAATTCTATGATTGGAGTTTCGCGCTCTCTTCCCGAAATAGTCGCTGGGTGGGAAATGTGATTCTCTTTGGATGGTTCGTTCTCTTTTGTGTGCTTGCGAGTTTTCTGCCAGGATGGTTGAGCGCTCTAATTTTATTTGCGTCTTCGCCATTTTCACTCCTTTTCATGATGGCAAATCAGAAGGTTTGGGAAAAACGAGATCAAGCGGCGCGAGACAGAGATGCACAGTTGTGGAAAACTAAGAAGCTAATTGATCGTTCAAAAAAATAGGCGCGGCTTGTCACAATCTCCCACGGGGTTGTGACGTGACAGCGGGCGCAGGCTCGCTAGGGTTCGGCAGATGATTTACCGACTGCTCTTCCTCTTTCTGCTGATCGCCACCCACGCCGCTGCCGTGGATACCTGCCACGGTGATACCGCCTGTCAGGTCGGCGACCGTTCCTATCATGTGCTGGAGCCCGACGGCTGGGATGGCGAAACGCCTTTGCCGGTGTTGCTGCATTTTCACGGCTGGGCGCGGCAGGGAACGGTGGTGGTGAACCACGAACGCATCGCCGGGGCCACGAAACTGCGCGGCGTGTTGTTGGTGGCCCCGAACGGGTTGGGCAAAAGCTGGGATTTCTGGACCTCGGACACGCGCGATGTCCCCTTTGCCGACCGGGTGCTTGAGGATGTGGCCAAACGCTATCCAATTGACCCGGACCGCATCTATGTATCGGGCTATTCCTTTGGTGGTGCGATGGCGTGGCGCTATGTGTGCCAGTCAGGCAATGACACGGCTGCCTTGCTGGCGGTCGCGGGGTCGATCCGTCAGACCGAGCACTGCCCGCAAGCCCCGGCCGAGGTGCGCCATGTGCACGGGACCAGCGACACCGTAATGGATTTCCCCTTTGGGCCGGGCGGGGACACGACTTATCCAGTGGCGCTGTGGCGGCAGAAATTCGGGTGTGAAACAGCGACGCCGCGCGGGGATTGGAGTGTTGTGCCGATCCTGACACTCAGCCGGGTGGAATGGACCGATTGTGCGCAGGGGCAGGTATCACTGGATACGCATCCCGGCGGGCATTTCATCCCGCATGGCTGGATTGGGCGGCAGTTGGATGAACTGTTGGGGCGTGAACCGACATACCCCTGATCATTTGACTTGGACGGGTATTTCCAGCCTGGTTGCCCGGAATGATCCGAAAATGGAACTGCCCGATGCGAACCTTGCTGCTAAGCGCCCTGATCCTTGCAACCACACCTGTTCTGGCGCGCGATACGTATCCGCCGGTTGAGGTTCTGTTGCAGACCGGTAAGTCCGTGATTGGTGAACCGCTGGAATACCCCGAAGGCAAGGCGAAGATAACCATGGCCATCGTTACCATGCAGCCCGGCCAAAAAACCGGCTGGCACCGGCATGAGGCCCCATTGGCGGCTTACATGCTAGAGGGTGAAATCACCGTGGATTACGGGGATGCCGGGACCAAAACCTACAAAACCGGTGATGCGCTGGTTGAGGCATTCCGCTCCCCTCATGCAGGGGTGAATTCAGGTGAAGATATCGCACGGATCCTAGCCGTGTTTGCCGGTGCAGAGGGCGTTTCCAACACGGTCGCGGAAGAGTAGGCGCCCAAGCCCCCCGCACCCTCTTTCCCCTGTCCGCAATATCCGTTAAACGCGGTCTGACCCTAGATTTACTGGCGGATACCGACCGATGAAATTCACTCTTTCCTGGCTGAAAGACCACCTCGACACCGATGCGTCGGTGGATGAGATTGCAGAGACGCTGACCGATCTTGGACTGGAAGTCGAAGAGATCGTGAACCCGGCGGACCGTCTGGCAGGCTTTACGCTGGGCTATGTGAAACACGCGGAAAAGCACCCGGATGCGGATAAGCTGCGCGTTTGCACGGTCGCGACTGACGAAGGCGATCTGCAGATCATCTGCGGCGCGCCCAACGCACGCGAAGGTATCACGGTCGTGGTCTGTAAGCCGGGCATGTATATCCCCGGTCTGGATCTGACGATCAGCGTGGGCAAGATCCGCGGCGTCGAAAGCTTTGGCATGATGGCCTCGGAGCGGGAGCTGGAGCTGTCAGAAGAACATGACGGCATCATCGAGCTGCCCTCGGGCGAAGTCGGTGACAAATTCGTCGACTGGCTGGCCGAGAACGAGCCGGCGAAAGTCGATACGATGATCGAGATCGCGATCACGCCGAACCGCCCCGACGCGCTGGGCGTGGCCGGGATCGCTCGCGATTTGGCTGCACGTGGCGTCGGTACGCTGAAAGAACGCGGCTATACACCGGTGCCGGGTGAGTTCGAAAGCCAGATCAACGTAACGATCGACGAGGATACGCTGGACGGTGCGCCGCATTTCACCGGCCGCTTGATCAAAGGGGTCAAGAATGGCCCCAGCCCGCAATGGCTGCAGGATCAGTTGAAGGCAATCGGCCTGCGTCCGATCTCGGCATTGGTGGATATCACCAACTATATGACGTTCGACCAGAACCGCCCGCTGCACGTTTTCGATGCGGACAAGGTGCAGGGCAACCTGCGCGTTCACCGTGCCAAAGGCGTTGAAAAGCTGGTTGCCCTGGACGAGAAAGAATACACTCTGCAGCCCGGTATGATGGTGATTTCGGACGATAAGGGCCCGGAGTCGATTGCCGGGATCATGGGCGGTGAGGAAACCGGCTGTACCGAGGACACCGTGAATGTGTTCCTTGAAAGCGCGTTTTGGAATCATGTGCAGATCGCGTTGACCGGCCGTGCGCTCAAGATCAACTCGGACGCGCGTTATCGGTTCGAACGTGGCGTGGACCCTGAATACACGCTGGAAGGGTTAGAACATGCGACGCAGATGATCCTGGATATCTGCGGTGGCGAAGCCTCGAAAGTGGTCGAAGCTGGCAAGGCACCGGATCACTCGCGCGCCTACAAGCTGGATGCTGAACGTGTGCAGTCGTTGGTGGGCATGGACATTCCGGAAAGCGAGCAACGCCAGACCCTAACCCGCCTAGGTTTCCGTCTGGAAGGCGAGATGGCGCATGTCCCCAGCTGGCGCCCCGATATCATGGGCGAAGCTGATTTGGTGGAAGAGGTCGCGCGTATCGCATCCCTGACCAAACTGCAGGGCAAGCCGCTGCCGCGTGTGACGGATGGTATTCCCAAGGCGGTGATGACCCCGACGCAGCGGCGGCAGTCGATGGCGCGTCGCACTTGTGCGGCGCTGGGGTACAATGAATGCGTCAGCTATACGTTCATCGATCAGGCTTCGGCTGCCTTGTTCGGTGGCGGGGATGAAGCGACGCAGTTGGAAAATCCGATCTCGTCCGAGATGAGCCATATGCGCCCGGATCTGCTGCCCGGTCTGCTGCAGGCCGCCGCCCGTAATCAGGCGCGAGGGTATGCAGATGTCGCGCTGTTCGAGGTTGGCCCGGTTTTCCATGACGGCGAACCTGGCGATCAGAAAACCCAGATTACCGGGCTGCTTGTCGGTCGCAACGGCCCCAAGGACGTGCACGGTGCCTCGCGCCCAGTTGACGTGTTCGATGCCAAAGCAGATGCCGAGGCCGTGCTGACGGCCATTGGTGCACCCGCCAAGGTGCAGGTCCTGCGCGACGGTGACGCCTGGTGGCATCCGGGACGTCACGGCAAAATTTGTCTGGGTCCCAAAAAGGTGTTGGGTGTCTTTGGCGAACTGCATCCACGGGTGTTGCAGGCGATGGACATCAAAGGCCCGGCGATGGCCTTCACCATCTGGCCAGAAGAGGTGCCTCTGCCGCGTAAATCCGGCGCTACCCGCGCCGCGCTTGAACTGCGTGATTTGCAGGCGGTCGAGCGTGACTTTGCATTCGTCGTCGACGAGAGTGTCGAGGCGCTGACACTGGTGAACGCCGCAGCCGGCGCCGACAAAGCTTTGGTCGAGGACGTCCGCGTCTTTGACGAATTCATTGGCGGCAGCCTGGGTGAAGGCAAGAAATCACTGGCCATTACCGTGCGCCTGCAGCCGACGGATGCGACGCTGAAGGAAAAAGACATCGAAGCGGTGGCTGAGAAAATCATCGCGAAGGTCACCAAGGCGACTGGCGGCGTTCTGCGCGGGTGATGCCTGGCCGCCGCTGGCGGGAGTGTTTTTGAAAAGATGAAGGGGCGGTCGCGCCCTTTCTGTTTTTGCGGAGGACAAAAGATGCTGAACGTTTACCTATCTGGCGAAATCCACACCGACTGGCGGGAACAGATCATTGAGGGTGCTCAGGGTTTGGATGTCACTTTCAACAGTCCGGTCACCGGTCACGCGGCCAGCGACGATTGCGGTGTAGCCATTCTGGGGGCCGAGCCGAACAAGTATTGGCATGACCACAAGGGCGCGATGGTCAACGCGATCCGCACCCGCAAGGGTATTGCGGATGCCGATGTGGTCGTGGTCCGGTTCGGCGAGAAGTACAAACAGTGGAATGCAGCCTTCGATGCGGGTTATGCTGCGGCTTTGGGAAAGTCCTTGATCGTTCTGCACGGCCCTGATCACCAACACGCGCTGAAAGAAGTGGACGCTGCGGCGCTGGCCGTGGCCGAGCACCCGGGCCAAGTGGTTGATGTGCTGCGCTATGTTCTGACGGGCGCCCTGCCAAAATAACTCACGCTACGTTTCGCTTGCCGGATTTCAGGGCGCTTTCTACCGTCTGATAGGGCAGTAGGGGAGAGCAGCCATGGAATTCGATTACGTCATCGTGGGCGGCGGGTCCGCTGGTTGTGTGATGGCCGCGCGGCTGAGTGAACAACCAGACACAAGCGTTTGCCTGATCGAAGCGGGCGGGGCGGGTGAGGACCTGGTGATCCGGGCTCCGGCCCTGGTGGCAGCAATGGTGTCGGGGCGACCCAAGCTGAATAATTGGGCCTTTCAAACGGTGCGCCAGCCCGGGTTGAATGGGCGGAAAGGGTTTCAGCCACGCGGCAAAGCGCTGGGGGGCTCATCGGCGATCAACGCCATGCTTTACGTGCGTGGTCATCCCAGCGACTATGATGAATGGGCGGATTTGGGGTGCGAAGGTTGGGATTGGAAGAATGTCCTGCCTTACTTCCGCAAGACCGAGGGCAACGCGCGCGGTGCGGATGATCTCCATGGCGGTGATGGTCCCTTGCAGGTGTCGGACCAGTCTGAGCCGCGTGCCATCTCTCATGCGTTTGTCGAGGCCTGCGGCCAGCAACAAATTCGCAAGACAAAGGATTTCAACGGGCCGACACAGGAAGGCGCGGGTCTGTATCAGGTCACGCAGTTCCACGACGGGGCGCATAAGGGTGAACGCTGCTCGGCGGCTGCGGCCTATTTGCGGGGCGTCAAATCGCGGCCGAACCTGACAATCATGACAGGGGCAGAAGCCCAGAAGATCCTTTTTGACAAAAAGCGCGCAACCGGGGTTTTGCTGCGTCAGAAAGGTAAGGCCGTCGAGGTTCGCGCCCGCCGTGAAGTCATCCTTTCGGGGGGTGCTTTTGGTTCGCCACAATTGCTGATGTTGTCCGGCATCGGGCCCGAGGCCGAGTTGAAACAGCACGGTATTCCTGTTCTGCACGACTTGCCCGGCGTTGGTCAGAATCTGCAGGACCATCTGGACTATGTCCTCAGCTATCATTCGAAACGTAAGGATGTCATCGGGCTGACCCCGGGCGGGCTATGGAACCTGGCTAAGGCGGGGTTGGCCTGGCGCCGCACTGGAGAGGGGCTGTTTGCGACTCCCTTTGCCGAAGGCGGCGCGTTCTTCAAATCTGATCCATCCGTTTCCAAACCGGATCTTCAACTGCACTTTGTTGTCGGAATCGTTGACGACCACATGCGCAAGATTCACTTGCCGCACGGGTATTCGTGCCATGTCTGTGTGTTGCGCCCGTTCAGCAGGGGCAGCGTTGGGCTAACCTCGGACCGGGCAGGAGAGCCGCCGCGTATTGATCCGGCTTATCTCAGTGATGACCGCGATCTGGATCTGTTGAAGCGTGGGGCTCGTATCATGGAGTCAATTCTCGAATCCGAGCCGCTGGAACCCTGGCGCAAAAAGCGGCTCTATGCCCATGACGGCAGTGATCAGGCCTTGGAAGCTGATATCCGCAGCCGTGCCGACACGATCTATCACCCGGTGGGCACCTGCAAGATGGGGATCGACGATATGGCCGTTGTCGATACCGAAGGTCGGGTTCATGGGGTCGAGGGGCTGCGGGTGGTGGACGCTTCAGTCATGCCGACTTTGGTCGGCGGCAATACCAATGCGCCCACTATCATGATTGCCGAAAAGATCGCCGAAGCAATCAGTCCCGGGGCGGCGTAACCAGGCCTTTTTGCACCGCGGGTCGCTTCAGGAACCGGTCGAGATACGCCACCAGATTGGCGTGGTCTTCCCAACCAACAAGGTCGTGCGCATTGTAGAATTCGAGCCCGCGCAGCCAAGGCGCGATTGCGATATCGGCAATCGAATAGTCTCCGGCAATCCAATCCTGGCCTTCAAGCTGTTGGTTCAGGACATTCAGCAATCGCTTGGCCTCGTTCACGTAGCGTTCACGGGGGCGCGGGTCTTCGATCTCGCTGCCTGCGAATTTGTGAAAATAGCCCAGTTGCCCGAACATCGGACCGATGCCGCCCATCTGGAACATCACCCATTGGATCACGCGATATTTGTCGGCTTTGGTTTGACCCAGAAACTTGCCGCTTTTCTCGGCGAGATATATCAGGATCGCTCCGCTTTCGAACAGGCCAATGGATTCTCCGTCCGGACCATTCGGGTCGATGATCGCCGGGATTTTGTTGTTGGGGTTCAATGACAGGAATTCGGGGCTTTTGACATCCGAGTCCGAAAGTGTAACCCGATGGGCTTCATAGGGCAGGCCGGTTTCTTCCAGCATGATCGACGCTTTGACGCCGTTCGGCGTGGGGAAAGAATAGAGCTGAATCCTGTCGGGAAACTGCGCAGGCCAGCGTGCCGTTATCGGGTGAGAGGCGGTATCCAGCATGGGGGGCTCCTGTCATGGGTTGCCAGCAATAGGTAGGTACACCTGCCCAGTCTTGCCAGTATCCGAGCTGTGCATACAAGGTCAGGGGCTGTGTGCGTGAGAACAACGGGGAAAACCTGCGTATCTCACACCTAGACCGAAGCGCGCTTATGGATCACTATTCCGCCAATCCCGCGCTGAGAGACGCGGGTTTGCCGTGAATCGAAAGGAGATGCGCGTGGATGATGTCGTAACACAGGTGGGTGCCTTTGCCCCGCTGATCATAAGCGCAGTCAAAGCGCTGGTAGTACTGATCCTTGGATGGATCATTGCTGGCGCCATTGCCGGTGTAGTCCGGCGCAGGATCAATGCGACACCGCATATTGATCAGACGCTTGGGAATTTCGTCGCCAGTCTGGTGAAATGGGTCATATTGGCCATGGTACTGGTTGCAGTGCTGGGCATCTTTGGCATTCAGGCGACAAGCATCGTCGCCATTTTGGGTGCTGCTTCTCTGGCCATTGGTTTAGCCCTTCAAGGAACGCTGAGCGATCTTGCTGCGGGCGTTATGCTGGTTGTCTTCCGCCCTTACAAGCTGGGTCAGTATGTTGATATCGGCGGCACCGCAGGCACTGTTAAGGATCTGAACCTGTTCACGACCGAGCTGGTGACGCCGGATAACGTGCAGATCATCGTTCCCAACGGACAATCCTGGGGATCGATCATCACAAACTACTCGGCGCATGACACGCGGCGTGTCGATCTGGTGTTCGGCATTGACTACGGTGACAGCGCTGATGAGGCGATGAAGATCATTCTGGATGTCGCGAAGGCCGATGACCGAATTCACTCAGATCCAGAGCCGTGGGTGCGCGTGACCAACTTGGGCGACAGCTCGGTCGATCTGACCGCACGCCTGTGGTGCAATGCCGCCGATTATTGGGACCTGAAGTTTGAGATCACTAAGGCCGTGAAAGAGGCGTTTGACGCCAAGGGTGTGTCGATTCCGTACCCACATACCGTGGAAATTCGGAAAGAGGGCTAAACCCTCCCGCCCGTCGAGCGGGCATTGGAAATGCCCTCCTCCGTTTGGGCCCGGCGCCGCGCTTTTAGCGCGGCGTTTTTTTTTGGTGCAAAAGTCGTTCGATCAAAAGAAAAGCGGCGCGCCAAAGGCGCGCCGCCATGCCCAACGCTGCAAAGCAGCCGCTTCAGCGGCTCCTTACAGGGGCGGGAGTGCTTCAGGCGTTGACGATTGCCTCGGGCGAGACAACGTCCAGACCCAGCGCCGTACCAACAGCTTCGTAAGTCAGCTGACCGGCATGGACGTTCAGACCTGCCAGCAAATGCGGGTCGTCCTGACATGCTTTCTTCCAGCCTTTACCCGCCAGTGCCAGCAGGAACGGCATGGTCGCGTTACCCAATGCGATGGTCGAAGTCCGCGCAACCGCGCCCGGCATGTTGGCTACGCAGTAGTGCATGACTCCGTCCACTTCATAGATCGGGTCAGCATGGGTGGTCGCTTTGGAGGTTTCAAAGCAGCCGCCCTGGTCGATCGCAACATCAACCAGAACCGCACCGGGTTTCATGGTGGACAGCTGCGCGCGCGAGATCAGCTTGGGTGCCGCAGCGCCGGGGATCAGAACCGCACCGATGACCATGTCGGCTTCCTGGATCAGCTCGGCCGTTGCGCCGGCTGTCGAGTACTGGCTTTTGAACGTGCCGCCAAAGACGTCGTCGAGGTAACGCAGGCGTGGCAGAGACCGGTCCAGAACGGTGACGTCAGCGCCCATGCCGGCCGCGATCTTGGCTGCGTGGGTACCAACAACACCGCCGCCGATCACGATGACTTTGGCTGGGCCAACACCGGGAACGCCACCCATCAGAACACCGCGGCCGCCATTGGCCTTTTGCAGGGTCCACGAACCGACCTGAGGTGCCAGACGACCTGCAACTTCGGACATCGGGGCCAGCAGCGGCAGGCCGCCTTTGGAATCTGTTACGGTTTCATAGGCAATCGCCGTGCAACCCGACGCCAACAGGTCGTGGGTCTGGTCTGGATCAGGTGCCAGGTGCAGGTAGGTGAACAGCAGCTGGCCTTCACGCAGCATCTTGCGCTCGACCGCCTGGGGTTCTTTGACCTTTACGATCATGTCCGCGGTCGCAAAAACTTCTTCTGCGGTGTCGACGATGCGCGCACCTGCGGCAACATACGAGTCGTTGTCAAAGCCGGAACCCATGCCGGCATTGGTTTCAATGATGACCTCGTGGCCGCGCGCAACAGCTTCTTGCGCAGCGTTGGGGGTCATCCCAACACGGAATTCCTGGGGTTTGATTTCCTTGGGGCAACCGATTTTCATTTCTCGCTCCTCCATTCATAAACTGCCCAAATTATGTGCAATTCGGGATGCAATTTCTGTGAAACTCTGCCCGTCATTCGGGTTTTCTTTGCGAGAATCTTCGGTATTATTGGAATTTCTTGCAAAGGACTTGCGCGTATGAGCCTCGATACGACCGATAGAAAGATTCTGGCCGCCCTGCAGAGAAACGGCAGGATGTCGAATGCCGAGCTGTCAGATCAGGTGAATCTGTCGCCGTCGGCGTGTCACCGGCGTGTCCAACGGCTTGAGGCCGAAGGGTATATCCGAAACTATGTTGCGCTGCTGGATGCACGCAAGATGAACGTCCCGACCACCGTGTTTGTTGAGATTACCTTGCAGGGTCAGGCGGAGGAGCTGCTGGATGCGTTTGAAAAGGCGGTGGCGCGTATTCCCGACGTTCTGGAGTGTCATCTTATGGCTGGGACGGCGGACTATATTCTGAAGGTTGTCGCCGAGAACACCGAGGATTTCGCCCGAATTCACCGTCAGTACCTGTCGCGTTTGCCCGGCGTGGCGCAAATGCAAAGCTCATTTGCTTTGCGCACTGTGTTTAAGACGACGGCCTTACCGGTGTGACCGTCAGGCTGGGGCCGGGTAGGTGAACAGGAACAGATGCACGGCATTGAAGCCGAATTGCATCAGAACGGGTACCCACAACCGACCGGTCGCATACAATCCCAAACCACAGGCCGCGCCAAGAATCGCGGCATAGGTGACCAAGGCCGGACCCCCTGCAAAATGCGCCAGACCAAACAGAAAGCTGGCCAGAGTCACACCAAGTGCTGCACCAAGTTTGGAAGCAATAAGCGACTGCAGGTATCCGCGGAAAAAAGCCTCTTCCGTCAAGCAGGTCAGAAACAGGTTCGACAATGCAAAAATCAGCCACCAAGGCGGCAGGCTGAGCTCTGGCCGGATGGCCTGCGCGGCCAGCCCAACGGTGAAGAGGGCGGGCAAGGTCGCAAGGCCCACCAGCAACGGTGTTCTCCGGACAGGTCTCGCTAAATCGGTCATTCCCGCGCAGGCCAGCAGGACCGCGAACAGCACCATTGGCTTGTCCAGATTCAAGTACATTGAAAACGCCGAACTGTCCGGCCCGGCGTAGACCCGGTCCAGTACCAGCAGGTTTTGAAAACCGGGCACCAGATGCGCGCCCAATGCAAAACACCAGCCGATCAACATGACGTGGCCAACCGCCGCGCCGGTGCCTGTAAGATGGTTCAGGGCCGCAGCCCCCAACAATCCGGCAGCAACAACTCCAACAGCCAAAGGCGTGACCAGCCCCATGGCGAGGGCGGCAAGACCAAACACCAACAGCAGCGTCAGGCCAAGTTGCCGCCGGCCCGAGGCCGCACTGACCATGCCGGCGATCAGTATGGACCAGGGCCATATCAATGGCAGAAGGGATACAAAATGCGCCACGGCTCTCTCATGTATTCAGGTGCGTATTGATGCCGTCGGACACCCCCAAATGGCAAGGCCGTGCAAGGATCAGCCTGTGCCTTACTGCCAGCGTTGCGTCAAATCAGACGCTTGTATCTAGGCGCAGGTCGGTTCAATTATAGGAATGACCGAACGTCTGCCTGTTTTACGGCCCCGCACCAACTTGAAATTGAACCGGCGCGGAGCGTTCATCAATTATTTCTGATGACATCAGGCGGTCACACTCTCTGGGTATGGTCGGAACCCGTTGACTGATAAGGAGCAGATCTTGGCTTACCAACACAATGACGCCCCAAAAGACTGGCTGGAAGCCGAGCTCGAAGACACGCTGGACGAAGATTTCGAAATCGAATTCAGCGAGCCGATGCTGTCGATGGAAGTTCGCAAGATCTATAAGGAACAGCATCCGGACATGCTGGACCGCAAGGTCTATTTCCAGAACTTGCTGCGATTGCAGGCCGAACTGATCAGGGTTCAGGATTGGGTTCAACACACCGGTGCCAAAGTGTGCATCCTGTTCGAAGGTCGCGACAGTGCCGGTAAAGGGGGGGTAATCAAGCGGATTACCCAGCGCCTGAACCCACGTGTTGCGCGCGTGGTTGCGTTGCCCGCACCCAGTCGCAGGGAACAAAGCCAGTGGTATTTCCAACGCTACGTGCCGCATCTGCCAGCAGCTGGCGAAATCGTTCTGTTCGACCGGTCCTGGTACAACCGTGCGGGCGTCGAACGGGTCATGGGTTTTGCCAGTGAAGATCAGGTCGAACAGTTCTTTCAGGACGTTCCTGAATTCGAACGGATGCTGGTGCGGTCGGGGATCATCCTGCTGAAATATTGGTTCTCGATCACCGACGAAGAACAGCAGTTGCGATTCCTGATGCGCATTCACGATCCGATGAAGCAGTGGAAGCTGTCGCCGATGGATCTGGAATCGCGCATTCGGTGGGAATCCTACACCAAGGCCAAGGAGGACATGTTGTTTCGCACGAACATACCCGAAGCGCCCTGGTACATCGTCGAAGGCAATGACAAAAAGCGCGAGCGCCTGAATTGCATTGAACACCTGCTGACCAAGATCCCGTATTCGGATGTGCCGCAGGAAAAGGTCGATCTGCCGGATCGAAAGTACAACCCGGAATATGAACGCCGGATTTTGCCTGACGATCTGTATGTTCCAAAGGTCTATTGAACTATTGAAGTTGAAATTGGTGCGAGGCAGGGTCGCCCCCGTCCCGCACCGTGGTATTCGTTAAGCGGCGTCCATCATGCAGTCGAAATCATAATAGTTGAACACAAAGACATCACCTGAATTGTCCCCGGTCATGTCAGAGCAAGTCTCAACATCGTCCACAGGATTGTCACCGCCGGTCATCACCATATCGAAATCGTCGGTTTCGGGTTCCGCATCGGCATAGTCCGTGTCGTTCCAATCAAACTGGTCAAACTGCGCCTGAATCGATTGGACGAATGCCCGGATCTCGGCAAGAAACTCCTGAACGTCAAAACAGGCAAACTCTTCGGGTTCTTCCGTTCCGGGCGTTTCGGCCACCGGTTCCTCGGGCTCGGTAACTTCTGGGTCAGGTACTTCGGCCACCGGTTCCTCGGGCTCGGTAACTTCAGGGTCAGGTACTTCGGCCACAGGTTCCTCAGGCTCGGTAACTTCTGGGTCAGGTACTTCGGCCACCGGTTCCTCGGGCTCGGTAACTTCAGGGTCAGGCGTTTCGGCCACCGGTTCCTCGGGCTCGGTAACTTCAGGGTTAGGCACTTCGGCTACCGGTTCCTCAGGCTCTGTAACCTCGGGTTCTGGCACTTCGGCAACCGGCTCTTCGGGCTGCGGGGTTTCTTCAACCGGTGGCGTCGGCGCTGGCGGAGTGGTGGAGCCGTTGTCCAGCATGACCTCACCCTGGGTGGCAGCAAAATTCTGCGTCACCATCACAGCGTCAAAACCCTGCATGTCGCCGGTTTCAATGCCGATCCCGATGTATTTGAAATCGGGGTTCAGAATATTGGCGCGGTGACCGGGGCTGTTCATCAGGTTCTGATGAAGCTGGGCGACGTCATCGCTGATGCCTGGCGCGCCGCGCTCGGATTGCCAGGCGATGTTTTCACCTGACCGCCAGTTGCCCGAGAAGTCGAACCCGGCCATTTCCATCCGCTGCGTGGCGCTGGAACCACCCGAGCCGGTGTGGCTGAAGACATCCGATTCCAGCATCCATTCACTGTGATCCTCGGACGAGTCGTTCAGGCGCGTTTCAAGCTGTAGGGGGTCCAGCCCGCGGGATGTGCGCTCTTGGTTAATCAGCGCCAGCATTTCTTGTTCGATACTACTTGCAGTCGACATTTTTGCCTCCGATTGGTTTTTTGTCGTGGTAGACGGCGCCAGTTACAAAGGCTCGATACTGCGTTGATAGGGATGGCGTGTTTAGAGGCGAGTTTTGGCGGGGCAGTGCTGCCGCAACGGGATTCGCTGCGCTGCAAAATGCCGGGCAAAATGTTGCTGAGGGGAAAATGGCAGCTTGTCGCGCGTAGGCGGCCCGAGTCGGCATAAATCATCCGACCCTGAAAACGACAAACCCCCGGGCGATGCCTCGGGGGTCGTCAAATAGTGTCATCCAAAGCTGGACGAGCGAGGTTTTAGAGCAAACCTTCGCGCTGTGCTTTCTTACGTGCCAGTTTACGGGCACGGCGGATCGCTTCAGCTTTCTCGCGCGCTTTTTTCTCGGACGGTTTCTCGAAATGTTGCTTGAGCTTCATTTCGCGGAACACGCCTTCGCGCTGCAGCTTTTTCTTCAGGGCACGAAGCGCCTGATCGACGTTATTGTCGCGAACACTAACCTGCATGTGGTTGTCACCACCTTTCTAGATAGAGTTGCAAGGAAATTGCAGGAATTGGCCGTATAGCAAAGCCGTTCTATCTTGTCTAGTACTGGTCCCCAGAACCGGAGAACCGCCATGACCACCACATATGAAGACGCCAAGCAGCAGTTGTTGGACGCGATTTTGATCCATGTGCCGTTTGACGGCTGGTCCGAAGCCAGCTTTCGTGCAGCTATCTTAGATTGCGATATGGATGACACGCTGGCGCGCGCGATCTGTCCCCGTGGCGCGGTTGATCTGGCACTGGCCTTTCACGCGCGCGGCGACGCGGCGATGGAGGATCGGCTGAAGTCCTCGGACCTGAGCGAGTTGAAGTTCCGCGAGCGAATCGCCGCTGCAGTTCGGTTCCGGCTTGAGGCGGTTCCGGACAAAGAGCTTGTTCGCCGGGGTATGACGTTGTTTTCGCTGCCCACCCACGCGGCCGATGGGGCAAAAGCCTTGTGGCAGACCTGCGATCTGATCTGGGACACGCTGGGCGATTCCTCGGAAGACGTGAACTGGTACACGAAACGGGCGACGTTGTCGGGCGTCTATTCCTCGACTCTGCTGTTTTGGCTGGGTGACGATTCCCCCGATCACCAGAAAACATGGGAGTTTCTGGATCGGCGGATAGACAACGTCATGCAGTTCGAAAAGATCAAGGCGCAGGTGAATGACAACCCGTTGTTCAAACCGTTTCTGGCGGTGCCGAACTGGTTGGCCGGTCAGGTAAAAGCGCCGACGAAGATGCGGGCTGATTTGCCGGGTATGTTGAACCCGCGCAAGTAAGCGTCTGGGCCTTCCAGAAATTGCCTGCTAGGCATTGGGCAAAGGAGATTTGCCCATGACCCAGATGATGCGCGCTGTCGAAATCACCAAACCCGGTGGCCCGGATGTTCTGCAACTGACGGAACGCCCGGTGCCGGAACCGCAAGCCGGACAGGTGATCCTGAAAGTGGCCTATGCGGGTGTGAACCGCCCGGACGCGCTGCAGCGTGCCGGGGCCTATGATCCGCCGCAGGGTGCCAGTGATTTGCCGGGGCTTGAGGCATCGGGCGAGGTTGTTGCCGTTGGTGCCGGGGTCGAGGGTCTGGCCATCGGCGATCAGGTCTGTGCCTTGCTGCCCGGTGGCGGTTATGCGGAATATGTGGCCACACCCGCCGCGCATTGTCTGCCAGTTCCTTCGGAAATGGGGATGAAAGAGGCCGCGTGCCTGCCCGAAACCTTCTTTACTGTGTGGTCCAACGTCTTCACGCGCGGCGGTCTGAAGGCAGGTGAGCGGTTTCTGGTGCATGGTGGGTCCAGCGGCATTGGCACAACAGCGATCCAGCTGGCGAACGCGTTTGGTGCGCGGGTGTTTGCAACCGCCGGATCTGCTGAGAAATGCGAGGCCTGTGTGAACCTCGGGGCCGAGAGGGCGATCAATTACCGGGATGAGGACTTCGTGGGCGTCATGCGGGCTGAGGGTGGGGCGAACCTGATCCTCGACATGGTTGGTGGCGACTATATCCCGCGCAACGTCAAAGCTCTGGCCGAGGATGGGCGTCTGGTTCAGATCGCCTTCCTGCAAGGGCCGAAGGTCGAGTTGAACTTTGCGATGATGATGGTCAAACGCCTGACCCTGACGGGCAGTACTTTGCGCCCGCAAAGCGATCTGGCAAAGGCGAAGATTGCGCAGGATCTGCGCGAGGCTGTCTGGCCATTGCTGGAGGCTGGGAAGGTGGCCCCCGTCATGGACAGTGAGTTCGATCTGGCCGAGGCGGCGGCCGCCCATGCGCGGATGGAAAGCTCGGGCCACATCGGCAAGATTGTCCTCAAGGTCGCTGGTTAAAACTCTGGCGCGGGTATATCCCGCGCTTTTTTCGATCAGACCACTGCACGGCGGTAAAGATGCCAGGTTGCATGGCCCAGGACTGGCATGACAACGATCAGCCCCAATAGCATCGGGATGGCTCCGATGATCAACAGGGCCGCTACGATGAACCCCCATGCCAAAATGACACCGGGGTTATGCCGCAACACCCGGACGGACGTCACGACCGCCACCGGCAGCCCGACAGGACGGTCCAACAGCAATGGAAAGCTGACGACGCTCATGGCCAATGCGACCAGCGCGAATAGAAACCCGATCGCATTGCCGAAAATGATCATGGACCAGCCTGCGCCGGTAGTGAATACCTGAGTCATGAAAGCCCCGAGTGAGGTGGGCAGATCAGGCCCAAGCGTATGCACATAGATGCTCTGCGCGACCATCAGCCAAATCAGCAGCAGCATGACCAGATAGAACCCCAAGGCCAGAATTGCACCGAAGGACGGGGACCGGAAGACGCCCAAGGCGTCCAGCCAATGGACCTCGCCGCCTTGCTCGCGTTTGCGGCTGATTTCGTAAAGGCCCACGGCTGCTATCGGACCGACTAGTGCGAAACCCATGATCAGCGGTGCCAGAAGGGGAACCATGTTGCGATTAAGGCCGAACCCGAACATCAGCAGACCTGCGATCGGGTAAACCAGTATGATGAAAATCGCATCCGCCCGTGTTTCCAGAAAATCATTGTACCCGGCCTGCAAACAGGCCTTCAGGCCCTGCATCGTCAGTGTTTGCACCTGCGGCAGATGCCGGGTGTCCGCGCTGCCGATGTGGTGCACGCTTTCGGTAATATGATCGCCGGTCGCGCCGATGTTTCGGGCGGCCCAACTGATCGGATTTCCTATTGTTTTGGCCATCTTGATCCCCTCCCTTTGCCAGTGCGCAACGGGTTGAATCCGGCGGTGGTTGCCTTTGGCCGGACCAGCCGGCAACGCTCAGGCCCCAGTATAGCACAGTTTTTCCCGTTGTGGTTGCGCGGCAGGAAAAACCTACCAATTGCCCTGTTTCACAGGCGTGTTAGCTTGGCGTCAGGCAACAGGAGGTCAGCATGCAGCAAACGGCAAGAACCGTCGTCATTCATGAACACGGCGGTCCCGAAGTTCTAAAGATCGAAGACCGGCCCTTGGGCGACCCCGGACCCGGCGAGGTTCGCATCCGCCACCGGGCCTGTGGGCTGAACTTCATTGATGTTTATCAGCGCACCGGGTTGTACCCGATGGATTTACCGCACGCGCTGGGCATGGAAGCGGCAGGTGTGATTGAGGCTGTTGGCGAAGGTGTTACCCATCTGAAACCGGGCCAGCGCGCAGCTTATGCCTCAGCTCCCGCCGGGGCCTATTGTGAGGCGCGCGTGATGCCAGCGGCGCAGGTGTGTCCGTTGTCCGAAGGGATTTCTTTTGACGCGGCTGCGGCGATGATGCTCAAGGGGATGACGGTCGAGTATCTGTTTCACCGGACAACGCCTTTGAAACGGGGTGACACGGTTCTGTTTCACGCGGCCGCCGGTGGCGTTGGTCTGATTGCCTGCCAATGGGCCAAGTCCGAGGGCATCACCCTGATCGGAACAGCCGGAACAGACGAAAAATGCAGCCTCGCGCAGTTCAACGGGGCTGCGCATTGCATCAACTACCGGACCGAGAACTTTGCCGAACGTGTGGCCGAAATCACCGGCGGCAAAGGTGTGGATGTGGTCATGGATTCCATCGGCGCGGATACGTTCAATGGCTCGCTGGACTGCCTGAAGCCTTTGGGAATGATGATCTCATTCGGCAATGCCTCGGGGCCGGTTCCTTTGATGGACATCGGGATTCTGGGCAAGAAAGGATCCTTGAAAATCACTCGACCGACCCTGTTTACCCATATCGCCGACCCTTCCGTCTGTCAGGCAATGGCACGGCGGCTGTTCGGCAAGGTTGAGGGCGGCGAGGTCAAAATCCACATCGATCAGCGGTTCCCGTTGGATCAGGTGGCCGAGGCGCATCGGGTGCTTGAAGCGCGTCAGACCACAGGCAGCACCGTTCTTGAACCGTAAGACCGACTCGTTGATGTTTGATCTTGAAACGAAAAGCGGCGGCAGAATACTCTGCCGCCGCCTGTTTGGGGGATGTCAGAAATTATTGCTGCAGTTCCGCAGGTGTTTTATCCGCGATGGTTTCCCAATTGGCGCTGGCTTGTTCGACAAAACCAGGGATGTCACCTTCCCAGCGCTGCTGGATGTCTTGCGACAGGTTCAGGTACAGCTTGTTGTCAACGATCTTCCAATAGGTCGGGTCACCGTCAAACTTGAAGCCCATCGCAGCGCCGAATGCGCAGTAGCCGCCATATGCAGGCAGGTACGCCTCGGGGTTTTCTTCGAACGCGGCTTTGTTTTCTTCATTGGCAAAGCGATACATCGCGTCGTTGTGCAGTGTGGTGATGCGGTAGTCACCTTTGGTCGGCTCGCCAGCGGTGAAGTAGGCAACCGGATCATAGCCCTGCATGGCCAGACCGGTCGAGCTTGCGTTCAGTTCAACACCAGCGGCCAGAGCCGAGCTTGCAATGGCAACAGACAGCGCGACGCCGCCGATAAGAGATTTGAACTTGTTCATTGTTTTCACCTTTCGTGAAGGGGCTGCCACGTGACGCAGAAAATTGCGCCCAGACAACCCAAGAGTTTTTTTGTCCGTGAGACCCGCAATTGGTCGTCACGGAACCCAAGTGGGCAGGCGGCCCATCACGTTCAAAGCAATCAATTGTGAATGTGCAGGGGCGAAGAGGCACTGTTCACAAATGCAGGGTAGGCCTTAGGTATCGGGCGTCAGATCCAAAACGAATTCGGTGACTTTTTCCGCGGGCATTTCGCAGGGGCGAAGAAGAGATCCGCGTTTGGTCAGATAAAGGTTCAGGCTGATGTAGTCGCTGCCGTCCAGTGCGCGTGCGACAAGTTTCTGCGACTTGCCGTCTGAAAATTCCGTTCGACTGACGATATACCGCCTGCCGTGGGCACGCCCGGTCGACGACCCCTTGGGGATGGCAAAAAAAGCGGTCAGGAAGGCGTTCGGGGCGCTCAAGACTGCCCGATTTTTGGTTCAGTGCCGGATTTGATGCGGGCAATATTCGCGCTGTGGCGCCAATAGACCAACAGGGTCAGGACGCCAGCCAGTAGCAGCGTTTGCGAACCTGTCAGCAGAAGGGCCCAGATAGTGGACGTTGCCGCCGCTGCAAGTGCCGCAAGGGATGAGATGCGCCAGATTGCAGCAGCAACCAACCAAGTCAAACAACAGGCCACACCGACGCGCCAGTCCAACGCCAGCCAGATCCCCAGAAACGTGGCGACCCCTTTTCCGCCCTTAAATCCCAGCCAAACCGGAAAGCAATGGCCCAAAAGTGCTGCCAGCGCCGCGATCTGCGCAGCATCCTCGCCCGCCAGTGCACGCGCCGACAGTACGGCAACTCCGCCTTTTGCGGCGTCGAAGATCAGGGTCAGGGCAGCGGCGGTCTTGTTGCCTGTCCGCAAAACATTGGTTGCGCCGATATTGCCCGATCCGATGTTGCGCAAGTTGCCCAACCCCATCACCTTGGCCAGGACCATGCCAAACGGGATCGACCCCATCAGGTATCCAAGTGCCGCCCACAGGATCAGCTGGGTCATTGTGCTGTCGATGATCGGCATCAGGATCTCCGGTAAACTTCTTGTCCTGCAACGAAAGTTGCGGTGACCTTACCCTGCATCCGCTGGCCGTCAAACGGTGTGTTCTGAGATTTGGATTTGAGCGAGAACCGGTCCAGCACAAAGGGCACATCCGGGTCAAACAGCACCAGATCCGCAGGCGCGCCTTCGGACAGACGGCCACTTTCCAGCCCTAATCTTTTCGCCGGGTTTAGGGCCATTGCGCGGAACAGTGTCGGCAGGTCCAACTGCCCGGCATGATACAGACGCAAGGCGGCGGGCAGCAGGGTTTCCAGCGCTACCGCGCCGGAGGCTGCCTCTTCAAACGGCAGGCGTTTGCTTTCCTCATCCTGAGGCGTGTGCATGGAACTGATCGTATCAATCAGGCCGGTCCGCACCGCTTCGATCACTGCTTGCCGGTCATCCTCGGATCGCAGCGGCGGCTTGACCTTGAAGAAGGTGCGATAGTCGGCGACGTCCAACTCATTTAAGGTCAGGTGGTGGATTGACGTACCTGCCGTGATGTCCAGCCCATTCCGCTTGGCCCGCTCCAGCGCAGGCAGGGCGCGGGCGGTGGTGATCTGGTCGGCGTGATAGGTGGCCCCGGTCATCTCTAGCAAAGCGATGTCACGGTCCAGTCCCATCCGCTCGGCCATTGGTGAGACGGCGGGCAGGCCACGCAGCACGGCGAACTTACCACTGGTGGCTGCGGCACCATTGCTGAGGATGGGTTCTTGCGGGTGGGCGATGACCAGCGCGCCACAGGCCCGGGCATAGGTCAAGGCGCGGGAAAACACCTTGGTGTTGGCGATCACGTGATCGCAGTCAGTAAAGGCGACGGCACCGGCATCCTGCAGGAATCCGATCTCAGTCATTTCGCGGCCTTCGCGACCTTTGGTCAACGCGGCCATTGGCAGGACGTTGACCGGAGTGTCGGCCTGCGCTCGGCGTGTGACGAACTCCAGACTTTCGGGCGTGTCGATCGCGGGGCTGGTATCGGGGCGGGTCACGATGGTGGTCACGCCTCCGGCCGCAGCGGCCAGACCGGCAGATTTATAGCTTTCCTTGTGTCGCTCACCCGGTTCACAGACCTTGACGCCGATATCGACGATGCCGGGGGCAAGGCACTGCCCGCCACAATCGACGACCTGCGCCTCCGGCGTCGGAGCGGCCCCTTCGCCGCGCGCAGCAATCCGGCCATCGGATACATGCAGCCAGCCTAGGCTGTCGGTGCCGGTTTCCGGGTCGATCAGGCGGGCGTTGGTGAAAAGTACAGCAGTCATTTCGAGGCCTCTTGGGCTTGGTGCAATGCCGCCAAAGCGGCTTCTTTGTCTTCTAGGCTATCAAAGAAAAAGAACGGCTTTAGTTCGATCCCAAATGGCGCGGGCCTGATATTAAGAGATGGAATGATTTCAACGCGCTTAATACGCGGTTGCTTTGAAATCAAAAGCTTCCTGATGATCCATGCAGAGTTTCTTGTAACCGCATAGATGCAATGCGTGCGATTGTAATAATCGATGAACAAAATAGCGGTTGTGCTTATCGGAAGCATGTAGAGCGGCAGATATTCCCACGACACCTTCAGTAAGAAAAGTACTGGAATCAAAACCACTAAAGAAATAACAGCTAGCCAACTTCCAAAAAAAGACGAGTGCTTTGGGATCACGCGTTGATCGGGTCGACCGACCCACAAAACCTCTTCGTTTAGAGGTATCTTTGAACGCACCCAATCTTCTGCGGCTGTCATCTAATCGCCCTTTCGATGGCGGCTTTGGTGGCTGCGGGGTCAGCCTGATACTTGATCAGATGCTTGTCGCCACCCTTGGTGACGATCTGGACAAAACTGCCCATGAGGTTGACTGCCTCTATCTGGTTCAGCGCCACATTGCGCGGGCCGGGGCCGGTTAGGGTGGTGTCCGTCATCTGCCATGTCGTGGTCAGTTCTTCTGAGGCCAGGTACCATGCGCGAAAGGCGACGGCCGCAAGACCCGCGGGTGCCCCGGTCCAGACGTAGGGGTTGCCGACCAGCCACAGCACGATCATCGCGACAGCCATGGCCCCGGCGGCCAGCCATGTATTCGTGCGGATATACGCGCCTTTGTCGGGGGTGAAGGTCACAGGATCAGCCACAGGATGCCTCCGATCACCACCAGCGCCACCACTGCCAGCATGGCCGACCCAATACGGCCGGGTTTATCGTCCTGTGGCGGGGTTTGCGGGGCCGAGAACGGTTTCGCGCTTTCGGTTTTAATTGCTCCACCGGTCCAGTTTGTCGCCTCTTCTGTGTAAAGGCCGATCAGTCGCACTTTGGCGTCCGGTCGCAAAGTGGCGGCACGTCCCTGAAACGCGGCACTGCGCACAACCATGACCCAGCCTTCAACGCTATCCAGTGCAGCTCGGTCCAGTTGATCTTTGGGAACGCCGCACCCTTCGTTGAGATAGCCGAAAAGACCCAGTTCCTCGAGATCAGATACGGGAAAGATGTCGATCTGAACAGAATTCATACCCTCGACACCCAGAACCTGGTCGGCGGCGCCCGGTTCGCGCAGGAACTTGGCCGCCTCGGGCCGCATGTCCAGCTGAAACAGGCGCAGGACGCCGTATTCGTGGGGGGCGACGATCAGATCACTCATGCTGCCTCGCGCAGGTTGCGGGCCAACAGTTCCATTGCGGCCATGCGAACGGCGACGCCCATTTCGACCTGTTCCTGAATAACGGACCGGTTGATGTCGTCCGCCAGCGTTCCGTCAATCTCAACACCGCGATTCATCGGGCCGGGATGCATGACGATGGCGTCAGGCTTGGCCTGCGACAGCTTAGCGGCGTCCAGACCATAGCGGTGATAGTATTCCCGTTCCGACGGGATGAACCCGCCATCCATCCGCTCTTTCTGAAGGCGCAGCATCATCACGACGTCGACGTCCTTGAGGCCTTCGTTCATGTCGTCGTAAATTTCGGCGCCAAACTCGGCAAACTGGTTGGGGACCAGGGTCGGTGGTCCGATCAGACGAATACGGTTTTCCATTTTGCCCAGCAGGATCAGGTTTGACCGCGCCACGCGGGAATGGGCGACATCGCCGCAGATCGCGATGTTCAGACGGTGCAGGCGACCTTTGGCGCGGCGAATGGTCAGCGCGTCCAGCAGAGCCTGCGTCGGGTGTTCATGTTTGCCATCACCAGCGTTCAGCACCGCGCAATTCACCTTCTGCGCCAGCAGGTCGACCGCGCCGGAATGCGGATGGCGCACCACCAGCAGATCGGGGTGCATCGCATTCAGCGTCATCGCTGTGTCGATCAGCGTCTCGCCTTTTTTGATCGAGCTGGCCTGCATCGCCATGTTCATCACATCCGCGCCCAGCCGCTTGCCTGCGATTTCGAAACTGGCCTGCGTGCGGGTTGAGTTCTCGAAGAACATGTTGATTTGCGTCAGCCCTGACAGCACGTCGGAATGCTTGGTCGACTGGCGGTTCATGTCGACGTATTTCTCGGCCAGATCGAGAATGGCAGTAATATCGGATTGCGACAGATGCTCGATGCCAAGAAGGTGACGATGGGCGAAACGCATTGGCGGGCTCCTGTCTGACAATCGCGCCGCTTATAAGAAGCCGCGCTGCTCAAGGCAACCTAAGGATCAGATCCTTCGGGCAGTTTCTCGCATCCGCCTTCGGGCAGGCATTGTTCGCCGGGCTTGCACCACTTGCCGTATCCGCAGTCGACGGCCTTGACGGGAACACAGCCCTGATTTTTGGAACACTTGAACCCCTGACGGCACTGCGATCCGGTTTTTTCGCAAAGATACCAGCCAGGGCGTGAACATCCGCCACCCGGCAGGCAAGACGACCCGGATCCGCAAATGCGACCGTCGTCGCATGTCAGTGAAGGCAGTTCCAGAATGTCAGGTGTGTTACGCTCGCATTCGCCACGGGCATTGCAGATGCTGCCGCCGGGGCAATCCAGACGCGACCTGCATTTGTTTTGCCCCGCTGGGGCACATCGGGTCCCGCCCGCCACACAGCGCTCGAACGGCCCGCAGGTTCTACCGCCACCGCAATAGGTGCCGCCCAGAGGAATGCAGTGGCCATCAAAGCTGCATCTTTGGCCACCCGAACAGCATGTGCTGCCACATTTGAATTGGCCCGCGCGGCACTGGCCATATCTGTCTTTGAACTGCGCAGAAGTAGGACTGCTGAGAATGATCAGCAGCAAACCAAGAAACAAGAATCGCAATACAGACAACATGAATATGGCAATCGTCGGCGCGATGGACTGACCAATCAAGGTCTATCTGCTTTCCCTCGTTCAAAAGGTGGTTAGATTGAGGGGTATGGAATCGGCTTTGGACTATCATACTGCCCGTGCTCTGCTGGAATGGCAGATCGAGCTGGGCGCAACGGATGCGATCGGTGATGCACCGGTGGATCGCTATGCGTTGCCGGATACTGCGCCCAAAGCCAAGAAACCCGCAAAGGCCCAGACCGCACGAGAAAAACCCAAGCAAGTTGATCCGGTTGCGGTTGCGAAATCTGCGGCACAGTCTGCAGGGTCGCTGGATCAGTTGCAGGCGGCCATGGACGCGTTTGACCATTGCGAGTTGAAGCGCGGTGCGCGGCAGTTGGTCTTTGCCGACGGCACCCCGGGTGCGCGGGTGATGATTATCGGAGAAGCTCCGGGCCGGGATGAAGACCGCGAGGGCAAGCCCTTTGTCGGACGCGCCGGTCAGTTGTTGGACCGGATGCTGGCCGCGATTGATCTGAAGCGGACTGAAAACGTCTATATCACCAACGTCCTGCCGTGGCGCCCACCGCAGAACCGGGATCCCAAGCCCGAAGAGATTGGCATGTTGAAGCCGTTTCTCGAACGGCACGTGGCCTTGGCCAAACCCGAGGTTTTGGTGGTGATGGGCAATATCAGCTGTCAGGCTGTTCTGGGTAAACGGGGGATCACACGGCTTCGCGGTCAGTGGGATCAGGCGATGGACTTGCCGGTTATCCCGATGTTCCATCCTGCATATCTGCTGCGACAGCCACAGATGAAGCGGCAGGCATGGGCTGATTTGCTGGAACTCAAAGCAAGGCTGGAGGGCAAGGCATGAAAATCCTCGCATTCTCGGACCTGCATATGGCGCGAAACCGTGCCGAAGACGTTGTTGCAGCCAGCGATGAGGCCGATCTGGTTATCGGAGCCGGAGACTATTGCAACATGCGGCAAGGTCTGGATGACGCGATGGCGATGCTCTCTGGTATCAATGCGCCGCTGGTTCTGGTGCCGGGCAATGCCGAAAGCTCCGGTGAGCTGGCCGAGGCTGCGCCCGAAGGTGTGCACGTTCTACACGGGACAGGCATGACTGTGGATGGTCTGCGTCTGTTTGGCCTTGGTTACGGCGTGCCGATGACGCCATTCGGTGAGTGGTCCTGTGATCTGACGGATCCTGAAGCGGCTGAGTTGCTGGATCGTTGCGAAGGGGCTGACATCTTGATTGCCCATTCTCCGCCCAAGGGTCACGGCGATCTTACGTCGACGGGTGATGCGGTAGGATCGGTGGCGGTCCGTGACGCAATCGAGCGGTTGCAGCCGCAATTTGCCCTTTGTGGCCATATCCATGACAGCTGGGGTTACCGAGGCGCAATCGGCGTGACGCAGATCGCCAATCTTGGCCCCACAGTAAATTGGTTCGAGGTCACCACGTGATTGAAACAGTTACGCTGCTGGCGTTTATCCCGGCGGCAATTGCCCTGAATCTGACCCCCGGGGCGGATATGATGTTCTGCTTTGGGCAGGGGCTGCGGTCCGGGGCGCGGCCTGCAATCGCCGCTAGCGCAGGTATCTCCGTCGGATCGATGGTTCACGTTCTGGTGGCGGGTCTCGGTCTAGGAGCGGCTGTGGCCGCGATGCCCTGGCTGTTCGATGTGATCCGCTGGATGGGCGTTGCTTATCTGCTGTATCTCGCCTGGGGGGCGTTTCGGTATGGGGCGGTCTCTGCGGATGCGCCGTCCGGTCCCACCCAATTGGCATTCCGGGACGGGCTGGTGGTGAACCTGACCAACCCTAAGGTAATTCTGTTCGTACTGGCCTTCATTCCGCAATTCGTAGACCCGGCGGCGGGGCCGATCTTACTGCAGTTTCTGATCTTTGGCGCCATTATCTCGCTGGGCGGATTTGTGGTGAATGGGCTAGTGGGAATTTTTGCCGGTGGTGCGGGGCGGGTGCTGATCGCGAACCCGCGCGCTTCGCGCATCATGGGCTGGGTGACCGGAGGGATTTTCACAGCCCTCGCCATCCGGCTTGCCATCTTGGAAAGGGCCTGACCAAACATGTCGCGCATTGATGAGACCAAAGACTTCATTCCGGTCCGTATCGCCGTGCTTACCGTTTCGGACACGCGGTCGATGGATGAGGACAAATCCGGCCAGACACTTGTTGATCGCATCGAAGGGGTAGGGCACAGGGTCGCTGATCGCAGCATCATCCGCGATGAGCGCAGCGAGATCGCCGATCAGCTACGTGTCTGGATTGCGGATCCTGAGATAGACGTGGTGATTTCGACCGGAGGTACGGGCCTGACGGGCCGCGACGTAACGGTTGAAGCGCATCGCGATGTTTATGAGAAGGAAATCGAGGCTTTCGGCACGGTGTTCACAATCATTTCAATGGAAAAGATCGGCACCTCTGCCGTGCAATCACGTGCGACCGGTGGGGTCGCGGGTGGCACCTACCTGTTTGCATTGCCCGGCAGTCCCGGTGCCTGCAAGGACGCCTGGGACGGCATTTTGGAAAAACAGTTCGACTACCGCCACCGTCCCTGCAATTTCGTCGAAATAATGCCCAGATTGGACGAACATTTGCGACGGAAGTAGACTGGTCGCACGTTAAACCGTTCATAACCGCTTTGTGGCTTGGCATTTTTTGCTGCCCAGCTACCTTTTGCTAATGGCAGCCTGATGCAACCGGGGTGAATTTTATATGCGATTTCTGAGGCAAAGCCTTGTTGGAGTCTTTTTGACGTCGTTGACAGTGGCCCTGTTGTTTGTGGCGGCGCAGATGATTTCGGGCGCCGTGCAAGACGTTCTGACACGGGAGGAGTCGGCTCCGCAGGCGCGCGAGCGTGTCTTTGCCGTTTCTGTTCGGTCTGCGGAATTGGAGACCGTCACCCCATATCTTGAAGCCTTCGGCGAGGTTCAAAGCCGTCGCAGGTTAGAGTTGCGCGCCGCACTGGGCGGGCGCGTTGTCGGGCTGGCCGAAGATTTTGAAGATGGCGGTGTGGTAACAACAGGCGAAGTTTTGGTCGAACTTGATCCCGCAGACGCCCAGTCCGCGCTGGACCGGGCAAAATCCGATTTGCTGGACGCGCAGTTTGAAGAGCGTGACGCGGAGCGGTCGCTGCTGCTGGCGCAGGATGAATTGAATTCGGCCGAGGCACAGGCAGAACTGCGCGGGCGCGCCTTGCAGCGCCAACAGGATTTGCAGACCCGCGGGGTCGGGGCCGCAGCATCTGTGGAAGAGGCCGAGTTGGCCAAGGCTGCCGCGCAGCAGGCGGTGTTGGCGCGGCGGATTGCGCTGGCCCAGGCAGAATCCCGCGTCGATCAGGCGACCACCCTGTTGTCACGAGCCCGCATTTCGCTTGAGGCCGCTGAACGCGATCTGGATGATATGACAATCCGCGCCCGGTTCGGGGGCACATTGACGGATGTAACACTGGTCGAAGGACGGCTGGTGTCCGCGAACGAAAAGCTGGCGGAACTTGTCGACCCCAATGCGTTGGAGGTGGCATTCCGGGTCTCAACCGCGCAATACGTCCGATTGCTGGATGCAGCCGGTGATCTGATCGACGCACCGGTGACTATCTCGCTTGAGGTCACGGGCACCGACCTGACCGCACAAGGCCGCATTAGCCGCGACAGCGGATCGGCGGGCGAAGGGCAGACCGGGCGTTTGATCTATGCCCGACTGGATGAGGCGTCGGGGTTCAAACCGGGCGATTTTGTTACCGTCACAGTGCAGGAACAACCGCTGGACAACGTAGTACTGCTGCCGTCTTCGGTTCTGGATGCTGTGGGCACAGTGTTGGTGCTGGATGAGAATGACAGGCTCGAAGCGCTGCCAGTCCAGTTGATCCGCCGTCAGGGCGATGAGGTCTTGCTGCGGGGCGAAGGTTTGGTTGGGCGTGAGGTCGTGATAGGCCGCACGCCGCTGCTGGGATCGGGCGTGCGTGTCCGGCCCCTGCGGATAGATGATAGCGCCGGGGCCGCACCGGATATGGTTGAGCTGTCTGTGGAACAGCGCGCTAAGTTGGTCGCTCAGGTTGAGGCCAGCACCCGCATGCCAAAGGACGTCAAAGAACGGGTTCTGGGTCAGTTGAGCGAGGCCAAGGTGCCCGCCTCGCTTGTCCAGCGGCTTGAAAACAGGGCGGGGGGCTAAGCGCCATGATGCGCGAGATCCCCGGCGCGGCAGGCGGCATACTTAGTTACTTCACGCGTCACAAAACAGTGGCAAACCTGCTGCTGCTGGTGATGCTGGTCCTGGGCGCAGCGGCAATCCCGAACATGCGGGCACAGTTCTTTCCGGATGTGATCCTGGAACGCGTCGACGTGAGTGTGGACTGGGATGGGGCCGGTCCCGAAGATGTGGACAACGGTATCGTTCAGGTGCTTGAGCCCGCCTTGCTGGCGGTCGAGGGTGTCGCCAGCACCGAGTCCACGTCACGCGAGGGGCGCGCCAGCATTCGGCTCGAGTTCGAGCCAAACTGGGACATGTCCCGCGCTGTCGAAGAAGTACGGACGGCTGTCGACAGTGTCACCAGCCTTCCCGACGATGCCGAAGAACCAACAATCCGGCGGGGTGCCTGGCGGGACCGGGTTACAGATGTGGTTGTCACCGGGCCTGTCGATCCTGATCAACTGGCCAAATTCACGGACGAATTAATCAACCGTCTTTTCGCGGTCGGGGTTACTCGTACCACGATTCGGGGGCTTGCTGCGCCGCGTATCGTGGTCGAGATACCGACCGCCCAACTGATTGCCAACGACATTACTCTGTCCGAGGTCGCGTCGGCTGTCGCGGCCGAGGTCAACGCAAACCCAGCGGGTGATGTGACTGGCGCGAATGCCCGTATTCGCACGGGTACGGAAAAGCGCACACCCGAAGAAATCGAAGGTATCGCCCTGCGCAATTTTGCGGACGGATCTAAGTTGCTGGTGGGCGATGTGGCGCAGATCCGGGTCGAAGGGGTCAACCGCAATCGCAGCTACTTTGTGGGCGAAAATCCGGCAATGTCGGTGCGGGTAGATCGCTCAAACCTGGGTGACGCGATCGAAATCCAGCACGCGGTCGAAGACGTTGTGACGGAAATGCAGGCCAGCGTTCCCGAAGGTGTGACGATCGAGCTGATCAGAACCCGCGCTCAGGCGATCACCGACCGTCTGGATATTCTGGTCGACAACGGCCTTGTTGGCTTGGGCCTGGTGGTCTGTCTGCTTTTTCTGTTTCTGAATGCGCGGATCGCCTTTTGGGTCGCTGCCGGCATTCCGGTTGCCATGTCTGCCGCGATTGCCTTTATGTATATCGGCGGGCTGTCGATCAACATGGTGTCCCTGTTCGGCCTGATCATCACATTGGGCATTGTTGTGGATGACGCCATCGTCGTGGGTGAGCATGCAGACTTTCGCGCGCGCCGGCTGGGTGAGGCACCGATGGTGGCTGCCGAACGGGCGGCACGGCGCATGGCGATGCCGGTCTTTGCGGCCACCCTGACGACGGTGATTGCCTTTTTTGGCCTGACCCTCGTTGGTGGTCGGTTCGGAGAGTTGATCCGCGACATCCCCTTTACCGTTATCGCGGTTTTGATTGCGTCGCTGATCGAATGCTTCCTGATCCTGCCGAACCATATGGCGCATGCCATCGCGCATTCCACCAAAGAGCACTGGTATGATCTGCCCAACCGCGTGGTCAATCGCGGGTTCCGCTGGGTACGGGATCATCTGTTCCGACCGCTGATCGCCTGGGTTGTCTGGGCACGCTATGTGGTGGTTGCCATGATGGTGGTGATCCTGGCCAGCCAAGTTGCCCTGTTCATTCGAGGTGATGTGAACTGGCGGTTCTTTAACGCGCCCGAGCGCGGCTCGGTCACGGGCAACTTCATAATGGTCGAAGGTGCCACCCGCGCCGAGACTGTGGCCATGATGCATGAACTGCAGCGCGCGACCGAAGAGCTGGGCCAAATTTATGAAGACCGCCACGGTCGTAACCCGATCGACTATGTGCTGGCCGAGGTGGGCGGGTCCGCAGGTTGGGGGCTGGCTGCTGCCGATGGTAAAGATGCTGATTTGCTGGGTGGTATTTCTATCGAGCTGATTGATGCGGATCTGCGCCCCTATTCCAGCTTTGAGTTTGTGGGTGAGTTGCAGGATTTTGTTCCTCGCCACCCGAAGGTCGAACTGCTCAGCTTCCGGGGATGGCGCTCGGGTCCCGGTGGTGATGCCATTGATGTCCAGTTCTATGGCGCGGATGTGAACACGCTCAAATCTGCTTCCGAGGATTTGCAGAACGAGCTGTCAAAATATCCCGAGGTTTCGGCGCTGGAAGACAACCTTGCCTATGACAAGGAAGAGTACATTCTGGACCTGACGGCACAGGGTCAGGCGCTGGGGTTCCGGATTGAAACGCTGGGTCGTGTGTTACGGGATCGTCTGAACGGGATCGAGGCGGCGACCTTCCCGGATGGCCCGCGCAGTGCCGAGATCAGGGTAGAGTTGCCTGAGGGAGAGCTGACCGCCGATTTCTTGGAGCGCACTCTGATGCGTACACCCGATGGAGTGTATGTGCCGTTGGCCGATATCGTTTCGGTCGAGCGAAAGTCCGGATTCTCGACCGTCCGGCGCGAAAATGGCCTGCGTGTAATCTCGGTAAACGGTGACATATCGGAAGACGATCCGACGCGCGCGGCAGAGATTGCACGTGCCATGGGCGAGGAAATCCTGCCTAAAATTGCCTCGGAACGACAGGTCGAATGGCGCATGGCCGGTTTGAGCGAACAGGAAGATGAGTTCCTGTCCGAGGCCCGTACTGGTCTGATCCTGTGTCTGACAGGGATCTATCTTGTACTGGCCTGGGTCTTTGCCAGCTGGACGCGGCCACTGGTGGTGATGGCGATTATCCCATTTGGGTTGGTCGGCGCGATCTGGGGGCACTACCTGTGGGAAGTTCCGCTAAGCATGTTCACGGTCGTCGGTCTGCTGGGGATGACGGGGATCATCATCAACGATTCGATTGTTTTGGTGACGACCATCGACGATTACCAGAAAGAGCGCGGGCTTGTGCCTTCGATAGTTGAAGGCACCGCAGACCGGTTGCGGCCTGTGATGCTGACGACGCTGACCACGGTTCTGGGGCTGACCCCGTTACTGTATGAAGGGTCGCAGCAGGCGCAGTTTCTCAAACCCACAGTCATTACTTTGGTCTATGGGCTGGGCTTTGGAATGTTGCTGGTCCTGCTGCTAGTCCCGGCGTTGCTTGCCATTCTGAACGATCTGTCTCGCCCAATGACCGCGATGCGTCGGGCGGCACGAGCCCCGGACCGTGTGGTGCAGGGGACGTTGGCGTGTTCGGGCCTCGCCTTGCTTTCATGGTTTACGGTCACGATGGTGTGGCCCGCAATTTACGGCGCGCCCATCGGGTTCTTGTCCGGGCTTTATGCGGGCGAGGATGGCATGGCTATTCTTCGGATGGGCTTGGGCGCGTTCGTTACAGGTGCTGCGCTGATACTGTTCCTCAGCGTGGCAGTCTCAGGCTTGCTTTATACCCGGCTCAAAAGGCCCGCGACCTAAGTCCGGCGCAGGGCGGTTTCCAGCAGATCGATGACGCGGTTGCTCATCTCCAGTTCGCCGCGGCGGATCTGGTCCACAGGGAACCAACGCGCATCGAGCGCGTCGTCACCTGCAATGGGGTCGCCGGTTTGATACTGACAGGTCACGCCTACCAGCAGGTAGTGTGTCTGGACGTCGCCGTTTTCGTTCCAGCGCAGCAAATCAAGATTGTCTAAGTAGTGCTGTGGGTCTGCAATGACCGAGGTTTCTTCGCGCAGCTCTCTTTGCGCGGCTTGCAAAACAGTCTCGCCCCATTCCACGTGACCCCCAGGAAACCCCCATAGCCCAGCATCAGGTTGCTTGCTGCGTTGAACCAGCAGCACTTGGTCCTGATGCAGGACTACTGCCAAAGCGCCGATTTTTGGAGTTTGTGTCATGAAATCACCGGGCTCAGCTTGCGCTGCATCCCCGAATGTCGACTGCGTGATTTGCCCCCAACACGGTGATCCGAATTTCCGACCGATCCAGCGCAAACGGTCCACCGGATGCATTAATCACCTCAGAGGTTGCGATCAGAGTGTTGCCGGTTCGCGTCGTCTCGGTCTGCGAAGCCCAGAGCGCCGGGTTCCCCGGCTCGATCACGGCCACCTCGCGACCGCCTGCCGAGGGCATGGTCACCCGGGCCTCGATCTTCATCCCGTCTGATGTGGGTGAGAGGTGACAGGTGGTATGGGCCACTCTGGCCTCGTGTTCGGAAAAGGGCCTTTGTGCCAGTGCAGCGGCGATGGTGGGGTTGCGCCCGGCGTCTGCGTTCAGCGTGTGGTCGAAATCCAGCTGTTCCGGGATGCAAACATCCTTGCAGACGCCCAGATCCATCGTTCCCTGCAGGCGTACGGGCTTGGCCGGGTTTTTCGGCGTGATCTCGACTGGCAAAACCAGTTGGTTTTCGTAGCCGATCGATTGCAATCCGTTCTGGTCAAAAACATTGGGTGCGGGCCATGTAATCGACACATCCCCGACGTTGTTCGAACGGTTCCAGTCGAATTGCGGCGGAATGCCAGCATCCCCCGGCGCACGCCAATAGGTTTTCCAACCGTCCTGCAGCGTCACACGCACGGCGCTGAGGTACGTTCCTTTAGCGGTGCGTCCGCCATCCAGAATATCCAACTCGGCAACGGGGCCGTTGACCTGCGCTGTTACAGGTAAGGCCAGACCAAAGGTTATGGCGATTGCCGGTAATACATTTTTTACGCTCATGGTTCATAAATGCGCGGTTGCGGCACAGAATCCAAGTCACGTTCCAGTAACCGGGATGAAATCTGCTGAAATGTGCGCTGATCCCTTGCCATTCCGGGTGACCAAGGGTCATTGTTGAAGCATACCTGATAAGAGATGTCGGCTCATGGATCTTACCGGAAAACTGTTGATTGCGATGCCTGGCATGGGCGATCCGCGTTTTGATCATTCGGTGGTGTACCTGTGCAGCCATGGCGAAGATGGTGCTATGGGTTTGATTATCAACAAACCTTCGGATCTGCGGCTGAAAACTCTGTTGAGTCAGCTCAACATCCCCTGCCGGATTCCGGTTGTGGGTGAACGTTTGGTCCATTTCGGCGGCCCGGTCGAGATGTCGCGTGGTTTTGTCCTGCACAGCTCGGATTACGAGGCGAACCTGCATTCCATGCACATCACGGATGAGTTCAGCATGACGGCAACGCTGGATATCCTCGAGGATCTTGCCTCGGGCCGCGGGCCTTTGAACTCCACTTTGGTGCTGGGCTATTCGGGTTGGGGACCTGGTCAGCTTGAGGATGAGATCGCGATGAACGGCTGGCTCACAACCGAGGCGTCGTCCAAGCTGGTCTTCGATGTAGCCGATGATGAGAAATGGGGAGGTGCGCTTGCGACTTTAGGCGTTGACCCCTTGATCCTGTCTGCCGAGTCCGGACGCGCCTGATCAGCCGTTACGCGGGGCCGCAGCGCGGCGCAGGCGGTCGTTAATGGCCGCACCCAAACCATGTTCCGGAATTTGGGTCACCGCAATTGATCTGCCGGTGTCATTCAGGCTGTGCAGTGCGGCGAACAGGTTGGCAGCGGCCTCGGCAAGATCACCTTTCGCTGACAGGTTCAGATCGCAGTCCACCGGGCCAAACCCCAGCAGAACTTCATCGCCTTGGGCGGTGCTGGCGTTCAGACGAACGGGCGCATCCGGAGCATAATGCGATTGCAGCTGGCCGGGCGCGTTCAGCGCATCACCCGGCTGGTGGTGGTGCAGCTGAGTATCCAGAACCGCCTCGATCTGTTCCAGCGAAACGCCGCCTGGGCGCAAAAGGGCAGGCTCGCCCGCAACGCCCACGATGGTGCTTTCCAACCCGACCCCGCAAGGCCCATCATCCAGCACCGCGGCGATGCGCCCATTCAGGCCGGACAGGACGTGCGCGGCTGTGGTCGGGCTGATTTGCCCGGACGGATTGGCAGATGGCGCGGCGACCGGGCCGTCGAATTCGGACAGTAGCGCACGGGCCGCAGGGTGGGCTGGCACTCGCACGGCGAGGGTGTCCAGCCCGGCTGTCACCAGCGATGAAATCCCGTGATCCGGTCGCAGTGGCAGAACCAGAGTCAGCGGTCCGGGCCAGAACGCGGCCGCTAAGGCCTCGGCCTGATCGGACCATGTCACGAACCGCTGGGCGGCTTCGATCGAGGCCACATGCGCAATCAACGGGTTGAAGCTGGGTCGTCCCTTGGCGGTATAGATGCTTGCCACCGCTTCTCCGTTACGGGCATCCCCACCCAGGCCGTAGACCGTCTCGGTCGGGAAAGCCACCAGAAGACCCTGACGCAGCAGGTCTGCCGCCTGCGTAATTCCGGCAGGATCGGCGTTTAATGTCAGAGTGCCGTTGGGGATCATTGGTGGTGACGCCGCGTTTTGATTGCGTATAGCATTTGGACCGATACCTAATCGGTGGAACCCAGATGCATAAAGGTGGGCGGTGGAAATTCCAAGCCCGTCGGCGTAAACGCAATCAGACAGCCTAGAGGGAAGACATGCCATATCGCGCCCCAATCTCTGATTATGAATTCTTGTTCCGCCACGCGGTCAATTTTGACAAGATCGCTGCTACCGAGAAATTCTCGGAAGCCAGCGACGATGTGGTCAGTGCCATTCTGACCGAAGCCGGAAAACTTTGCGAAGAGGTGATGGCCCCTCTGCAACGCCCCGGTGATCTTGAGCCTGCGCGCTTGGAAAACGGCGTGCTGCGTACCTCGACCGGGTATGCCCATGGCTGGAAAGCCATAGCCGAAGGCGGCTGGGTCGGGATGAGCGGTGATCCGGAATATGGCGGCATGGGTCTGCCGATGACGCTGACCACCGCCGTGAACGAGATGATGTCGGCCGCCTGCCTGTCGCTGCAACTTGCGCCGCTGATGACACAGGGCCAGATCGAAGCGCTGGAACATCACGCCAGCGATGAGCTCAAGGCGCTGTATTTGCCTAAGATGATGGCAGGTGAATGGTCTGGTACCATGAACCTGACCGAACCACAGGCCGGGTCGGATGTGGGTGCGTTGACTTCGAAAGCCGAAGCCAATGGGGATGGCACCTTTTCTGTGACAGGGCAGAAAATCTTTATCTCATGGGGTGACAACGATTTTGCTGAGAATGTTTGCCATTTGGTACTGGCACGCCTGCCCGATGGCGTTCCCGGAACCAAGGGCATTTCGCTGTTCCTGGTGCCCAAGCTGCTGCCGGATGAGAACGGCAATCCCGGTGTGGCCAATGATCTGAAGGTCGTATCGGTCGAGCACAAGATGGGCCTGCACGGCTCACCAACCTGCGTGATGCAGTTTGACGGTGCCAAAGGCTGGCTTGTAGGCAAGGAACATGGCGGCATGGCCGCGATGTTCACCATGATGAACAACGCGCGCCTAGGTGTTGGCGGTCAGGGTGTGGGCGCAGCCGAAGGTGCCTATCAGCACGCGCTGGCCTATGCGTTGGAGCGGAAGCAGGGCAAAACCCCCTCGGGCACCATTATCGACCACGCGGATGTCCGTCGGATGTTAATGAGCATGCGTGCTGACACTTTCGCTGCGCGTGCGATTATGCTGGCCAACGCCGCGGCCATTGATATGGCCAACGCAACGGGCGACGCCGATTGGATGTCTCGTGCCGCACTTTTGACGCCGATTGGCAAGGTTTTTGGCACCGAGACGGGAATGCGCGTATCTGAGACCGGTGTTCAGGTCCACGGCGGTATGGGCTTCATCGAAGAATCCGGTGCGGCTCAGTATTATCGCGACGTCCGTGTGACTGCGATTTATGAGGGAACGAATGGCATTCAGGCCATGGACCTTGTCGCGCGCAAGATGATGGATGGCGGCGAAGCAGCCTCGCGCCTACTGGACGAGATCGAAGATCATGCCGAACAGGCGCGGGCGACCATGCCCGAACTGGCTGGCCCTGTTTGGGAAGCGACCGAAAGCTTGCGCGAGGCGACCGAGTGGATGGTGGCGCAGTCTGATATGAACAACCGGTTTGCCGGGGCGTTGCCCTATCTGCATGCCTTTGCTCGCGTTTTGGGTGCACATTACCACCTGAAGTCGGCTCTGGCTGAACCGGGTGGCCCGCGCTTTAAGCTGGCCCGGTATTACATCAACGCGCTGTTGCCTGAATATGCTGGGCTGCTTGTTCAAGCACAGAACGGGGCAGATGATGTATTCGGGCTCAGCGCCGAGGAGTTTGTATCCTGATGGACGGAGATACCCCTTTGGCGATCAGATATCCCTGGTCAGAGCCTCCGGCCGAGGGCGAGGCGACCGAGATTGCCGAAGGTGTTCTGTGGATGCGATTGCCGCTGCCCATGGCGCTGGATCACGTTAACATTTATGCGCTGGACGATGGCGACGGCTGGACCGTGATCGACACAGGAATGTCGTCGAACAAAACACGGCGCATCTGGGAAAAGCTGATGGCAGGCCCATTGGCGGGCAAGCCGATCACGCGGGTGGTTGTGACTCATCATCACCCCGATCACGTGGGCAATGCGGGTTGGTTCCAATCCGAACATGGCGTGGAACTGGTGGCGTCGCGAACGGCCTGGCTGTTTTCGCGGATGCTACAGCTGGATGTTCAGGAAAGCTGGCCCCAAGAGACGCTGGACTATTACCGCAGTGCAGGAATGGCGCCCGACGTTCTTGCCAAGCGGATGGCCGAGCGCCCGTTCAATTATTGCGACACAGTTTATCCGATGCCGCTGGGTTTCACCCGGATCAAGCAAGGCAGTGTGATCCGCATGGGTGGGCGCGACTGGGATGTTCATATGGGCAATGGCCATGCCCCCGAACACGCGACATTCTGGAGCAGCGACGACAATCTGGTGATCACCGGCGATCAGATCCTCAGTTCGATCAGTCCCAACCTGGGTGTCTATGTCACCGAACCTTTGGCGGATCCGGTTGCTGAATGGCTTGAGGCCTGCGAACGGCTTCAGGGGCTGGCGCGACCCGATCATCTGGCGCTGGGCGGGCACAAGCTGCCATTCACCGGGCTGCCCATCCGGATGAGGCAACTGATCGACAACCACCACAGTGCATTGGATCGATTGGAAAAGTATTTGGACCAGCCCAAGACCGCTGCCGAATGTTTCATGCCCTTGTTCAAACGGCAGATCAGCGGTGGCGAGTATGGGCTTGCGCTGGTCGAAGCGGTTGCACATCTGAACCATCTTTACCACATTGGAGCTGTCACCCGGACGCGCCGCGCGGACGGGGCCTGGGAGTTTCAGCGCAAAGGGTAAAGCCATGCAGGATCAGATCGAAACCTCGGCCGAGGCCGCCGAAGCCGCAGCTTTGCCGCGCTGCTACGAAGTGCATTCCGACCCCGAAGCAAAGTCAGGCGCAAAAGACCTGCCCGGCCCGTTGCAAAAGCCGGTCGAAACGAAAAGCCCCGCACAGTGGGCTTATGAGCGGCTGATCCTCTATATCCAGAATTTCGAAAAGACGCTGACCGGCGACCAAGAGGTTGCGATGGGATTCACCGGCGGCGACGCAGGCGTCATGCGGATCGAGGGGATGGGGTATTTCGATCCCGATATCATCACCTTTTATGGGTCCGATGCGACCGGCGCGCGCACTCAGCTTGTACAACATGTCAGCCAGTTGAACGTGATGCTGCGGGCCCTGCCCAAATCGGTTGAGGATAAACCAGCCAACCGGATCGGGTTCCGTCTGGCGGCGGATCTGGAAGAAAGCTGATCACCTGACTTGCAATTCACGTCTGCGCAGCCTTGAATGAGTTTACCATTCAAGGGGGCCTCACGTGACCACTTTCTCTGCCGTTACAAGTGCCTACAAAGGTGCGTGGGCCCGTCGCCGTGTCTTTGTGCCGATCTATCTCGTTGTGCGCCTGCTTTTGGTTGCGCTGATTGCGCCCGGCGTGGCGATCACGGTGAATCTTGCCGTATCGCTATCCAACCAGACGGCGCTGACTGATCAGGCGATCGCTGCATTCATTCTCTCACCTGCCGGGTTTATTGCGGCCGTTGTGGTGCTCAGCCTGTTTCTACTGGCCGAAGTGTTTGTCTTCTCGGTCATGGCCGGGTCGCTGCGGATGGCAGAGCCGGACCCATGGCGCGCCGGCAGTTCTTCGATTAGGCTGATCTTGTCGCGGCTTCCATCCCTGTTCGGATTTGCGGTGCGCTTTGTTGTGCGTGTTTTGCTGTTGGTTCTGCCCTTTGCGATCGTTTCTGCCGTGATCGCGTGGTGGACGCTGACTGAGTATGACATCAACTATTATCTGACATTCCACCCGCCCTCATTCTGGGTGGCTGTGGTGCTGATCGGGGCGGTTGCGCTGGCTATGGCTCGGGTGTTGATCCGACGCCTGTCAGCCTGGGCTTTGTCGCTGCATTTGGTTTTGTTCGAGGGCGTTCACCCCGGACATGCGTTTGGCATCAGTGCCAGTCGGATGGAAGGTATGCGCGGACGCCTCAAGATAGAACTGGCCATCTGGTTGGCTGTGCGCTTTGTCATCGCTGCCGTGATCGCCTGGGTGGCCGGGCTTTTGTTCGCACTGGTGCCGCTGCAAGGCGCAGCCAACCTGAGATTGGCCCTGATTTACAGCCTGGCCGTCGCCGGTATCTGGTCACTGGCCGGACTGGTATTGGCAGCCACGGCTCTGGGCGCACTGGCAGTGCTGCTCGATGGGTTCTTTGATATCCAGACATCGGAACCAACCCCTCCAAAGCCGCGCAACCTGCGCAGAACAATGGTCACGGCTGTTGGGGCCGCCATCGTTGCTGTTCTTGTTGGGATATGGTTCGGGCAGCACCTTCTGGAAAGGGTGCAGGCATCGGACCGTGCAGAGGTTATCGGTCATCGCGGCGCTGCCGCGCTGAAGCCCGAAAACACTATGGCCTCGGTTCTCAAGGCGATCGAGGACGGGGCCGACTGGGTTGAGATCGACGTGCAGGAAACAGCGGATGATGTAGTCATCGTCGCCCATGACAGTGATTTTATGAAACTGGCCGGTGTTAACCTCAAGGTGTGGGATGCCACGATGGAGGATATCGATCAGATCGACATCGGCAGCTGGTTTGGCCCTGAATACGCAGATGAGCGGACGCCGACGCTGCGCGACGTGCTGGAGGCGGCGAAGGGCAAGGCCAAGGTCATTATCGAACTGAAATACTACGGCCACGACGTAGACCTTGAGAATCGGGTTGTCGCCCTCGTCGAAGAACTGGGCATGCAGGACGACATTGCAACGATGTCCCTGAAATACCCGGCAGTGCAAAAGATGAAGACGATTCGCCCCGACTGGCGCGCCGGTGTTCTGGCCGCGACTGCTGTGGGTGATCTGTCGGGTCTCGAAGGTGATTTTGTTGCGGTGAACGCCGCGATGGCGACGCCGGGTTTGGTCAATTCGGTCCATGCGGCGGGTAAGGACATCTATGTCTGGACAGTGAATGATCCGCTGCAAATGTCGGCGATGGCGTCGATGGGGGTGGATGGGCTGATCACGGACCGACCAGCGATGGCAAATGAAGTTCTGCGTGTGCGCGCCGAATTGGGGCCGGCAGAGCGGTTGTTGTTATGGCTGGCGACGACCTTTGGCATGTCCTTTGATACTGAGGCGATGCGCGATGAAAGCCCTTAATCTGGCAGCGATCCTTTTGTTGAGTGCCTCGCCAGCCTTCGCGCAAGACGTCATGCGCAGTTTTGAGTTGCCCGCGCATCGCTCCCTGATGGCGGAGCGCAGCAGCGCAGAGTTGACTCCGTTTGAAACGGATGGCTGTTCGGGTGGTCTTTCGGCCAGTTGGCGCTTTGTGGCGGATACGTTCCCCAGCTTTCGGGGACTGTATGAGGCGCACCCACCGTGGGAATACTGCTGTGTGACCCATGATCGCGCCTATCACCATGCCGGCGGGGCTTTGCGGGCCGAAGACAGTTATGACGCGCGCCTGTCCGCGGACGACACCCTGCGTGCCTGCGTCAAAAAGCATGGGACAGACCATGCCGAGGAATATGCCGAACGCTATGACATGACGGCCGAACAGGTTCGCACCGCCCATTCCGTCACGGCCGAGGCGATGTACGCGGCGGTCCGATTCGGCGGCGGCCCCTGTTCGGGCCTGCCCTGGCGTTGGGGTTTTGGGTATCCGGGGTGCTCGGTGTTTCCACCTTTGGCCCCTGCGCGCGAATGACGTGGTGACAGGCCCCGGATTTTCCATTATCCAACATTTCAAACACGCGAATTAGGATTCTGAGACTCATGGCTGAACACAAGCACGGCGAAATGGATATCACTGTTCAAACCAAAACCTTTGATGGGTTCGTCAAAGCCACCACATGGTGTGTGGTTGCCATCGCCCTCCTTTGCCTGTTCCTGGCGGTCTTCGCCGCATAATCCAAAACGGGGTTGACCTTGATCCGGATTTTGATTGCCTGCCTGCTGGCAGCAACTGTTGCTGGCTGCACGGGATCGCAGCGCCCGCAAGCCGACCGGGCCGAGGTCGTTGCCCGATCCTATCGTGATCCGGGGCCTTCGACCCTGACGCTGTATACGATGATCAGCACGCGCACCGGGTCTGGTGCCCATACTTCGTTGATGATCAGCGGCAGCGAGCGGGTGATCTTTGATCCTGCGGGGTCTTTCCGCGCAGATGTGGTTCCGATCAAGGACGACGTGCTGTACGGTATCACCCCGAATGTCGAGCGCGCCTATCGCAGCTCACACGCGCGCGAGACACATTATGCGCGTATCCAGACGATTCAGGTGAGCCCGCAACAGGCCGAGATTGCCTTGCAGCTGGCCAAACAATCCGGTCCGGTCGCTGGCGCCTATTGTGCGAATTCCACCGCGTCGCTGCTGAAGCAGGTTCCGGGGTTCGAACAGATCGACGTGACCTTTTTTCCGGTCAAGCTGTCAGATCAGTTCGGTCAGATTCCGGGTGTTGTGACAACGGAGTATCGTGAGAACGACGATGCCGACCTGCAAAAAGGTCTGGCCGCCAACAATGCGGCACTGAACCAACTGGAAACGGTCTCAACCCAATAAGTACAGCAACCCGTACAGAGTTGCGGCACCGCTGAAGATTGCTGCCAGCACATTCTTTGTGATCACTCCAACGCTCAGCGCAACCGCGGCGGCCGCCATCCGTGGAATGTCGGGCTGCCCTTCGGTTGCGGTTGGCCAAACAACCAGCGGTGCAATCAGGGCGGGCAGGATGGCGACAGCGGTATAGCGCAAGTGGCGCAACAGCCAGGGAGGCATCGGGCGATCCCCGACGAGGCCGATAAAGACAAACCGCAAACTATAACTGCCAATGGCAAGTCCAATGATGATGGACCAGATCGTGACCGGATCAACAGGGGTCATGATGCGGCCTTTCTGCGTTCGGCGAACAATTCGGCCTGAGCACCGGCCATCATGCCGGCACATCCGGCAATCAGCAGGCCCAGATTGTATGGGATGCCAGCGGTCATCAAAGAAACGACAATGGCGACCAGCGCAGCCACCACATGGGGCAGGGTGCGCATCATTGGCCCGATCATTGCCAGAAATGTAATCGGCAAGGCAAAGTCCAGCGCCCAGCTTTCGGGAATGCGCGTGCCAAGAACCGCGCCCAGATAAGTCGCAAATATCCATAGCGGCGTGATGGGGGTGACCGAGCCCACGAAATAAGCCATGCGCTGGGGCACTGTCATCCTGGGTTCTTTTTCAAACTGCACAATCGAACAGGCATAAGACTGATCGACAGTCAGGTAGGCGGCACAGGCCCGCTGCCACATCGGCGCAGCGCCCAGATAGGGCGTCAGTGACGCTGAATACATCGCCATCCGCAGGTTCACCGCCAGGGCAGAGACAAGAATAATGGCCGTCGGCGTCTGATCCTGCAGCAATTGCAGCGCGGCAAACTGCGCAGCACCCGCAAAGACAGTGGACGTGAAGGCCATGGTTTGCACGATACTCAACCCGGCCTCGGTCGCGAAGACGCCGAACAGGGTGCCAAACGGGATCGCCACAAAAATGAACGGGGTCCCGTCGCGAAAACCCTTCCAGAAGTATGACTTGGATGTGGTGTCTGCCATGGCTAAATCCTATGGTGATCCCCGCAGCAGTAGCGGTCTTGGGAAAGGGTTGCAATTGGCCACGGAACAGAACCAGTCAGACTACATCATCGCCCCAGATCCCGGTGCGCCCCGCCTGACCCGCGCCGTTGAAGGCGTGGACCAGAATGGTGAGGTCAGTCGGATCTCGGTGGTCGAGGAGCGCCCGCTGACGATTTTCCTCAATTCACAGGAAATCGTGACCGCAATGACCATTGGCGATTACCCGGAATACCTGGCGCTGGGTTTCCTGCGCAATCAGGGGATGCTGTTGGCAGATGATGAGATCACGCGCGTTGAATACGATGATGATCTGGAAACCGTGATCGTGCGCACTGCGCGCGAGACCTCGTATGAGGACAAACTGAAGAAAAAGACCCGCACCAGTGGCTGTGCGGTCGGCACGGTGTTCGGTGACATGATGGAAGGATTGGAGAACGTGCGCCTGCCGCAGGTCTCGGTCCGCACGTCGTGGCTCTATGATCTGGCGGCCAAGATCAACCGTACCCCGTCGCTGTATCTTGAGGCTGGGGCGATCCACGGTACAGTGTTGTGTCACGAGAACCGCCCGTTGGTTTATATGGAAGACGTGGGCCGCCACAACGCTGTCGACAAGATCGCCGGCTGGATGCTGTCCGAAGGTGAGGGGGCTGAAGACAAAATCCTCTACACCACCGGACGTCTGACCTCGGAAATGGTGATCAAGACCGCGATGATGGGCATCCCGGTTCTGGCGTCGCGATCGGGCTTCACCGCATGGGGCGTAGAGATTGCCCGCGAAGTCGGACTGACACTGATCGGTCGGATGCGCGGGCAGCGCTTTGTATGTCTTTCAGGTCAGGACCGACTGATGCGTGATGTGGATCCGGCGACTGTGGCGGTCGAGGATAAGAAACACAAAAGGAAAAGCTCCCAGTCCTGAAATCCGTTGGGTAACCAGTCGTTCTGAGAAAACTCTGCAAGTTCCAGAAGATATACACTAAGGTGGAACAACTCAGAGTGGAATTTTGGATGGTTGCCACGTAGGGAAGCTATGGAATTAATCAGTTTAATTGCACCGGTCTTCGCGGTGATCTTGACGGGGTACGTGTTTTCTTGGACGAATCTTCTGGGTGAAGACACGTCAGAAGCTCTGGTGCAGTTTGCGGTTTACGTCCTGATCCCTGCCATCATGTTTTACCTGATTGGTCAGGAGGAGTTTGAGAACCTTCTAAACTACGGTTTCTACGTGTCGTATGGCGGTACGATACTGGCTCTTTTTGCCGTCCTGTTCATCGGTTTGAAGGCGCTGACGAGTTTTCAGGTCGGATCAGCAACCGTTTTGGCCTTTGCTGGCGTTGCCTCGAACACAGCGTTGGTTGCGCTGCCCATCCTCCATGCGATTTTTGGATCAAAGGGGGCGCTGCCGGCCGTATTGGCAAATCTGGTGGTCGCCATTCTGCTGTTGATCATGACCACCATTCTAGAGACCTCGGCCGGGCACAAGGCAAGCGCCAAGACACCCATTTACAAGATCCTTCTGAATGTTTTGAAAAACCCGATAATCGCTGCAACGTTGTTGGGCGTTCTTTACTCTTTCACAGGTATTGGGTTTTCTGACGCCGTTTCGGATTATTTAGAGCTTATGAGTCAGGCGCTTGCAGCTGTTGCGCTGTTTGCGATCGGGTTTACCACAAGTGTTCGCACGATTGTTCAGACTGGACCGATGATCCTGTTCTTGACAGTAATAAAACTTCTCGTTGTTCCGGGGGTGGTGCTGCTTGCGGGGCATTTGATCGGGCTGGATCCGCTTTGGATCATTGCGGCGACGGTCTCTGCAGCAGCGCCCACGGCAAAGAGCATCTTTTTGCTGGCCAAACATTATGATCAGGAGCCGCAACTCGCCGCTCACATCGTGTCGGCGACCTCGTTCCTGGCGGTCGGGACTTTGATCCTGTGGCTGTTTGTCCTGCATCATCTGCATCCTACCGCGTTCCAATTGAATTGAGTTCGCTCTACAAAGTTGCGATCTATTGATCACTTGGACGCAAGCAACAAGGTGCAGCAATGAACACCCCTTTGGGCGTAATCCTCGCAGGCGGCCTCGCCACCCGTATGGGCGGCGGCGACAAGGGTCTGTTGCAGATCGGGGGGCAAAGCCTGCTGTCTCATGTCATTGACCGGTTCGGCCCGCAGGTAGACGGTCTGGCGCTGAACGCCAATGGCGACCCCGAACGGTTCGCCGATCTGAACCTGCCGGTTCTGCCCGATACCATCGAAGGGTTCGCCGGGCCTTTGGCGGGTGTGCTGGCGGGGCTCGACTGGGCTGCTAAGCAAGGCGCCGACAGCATAGTCACAGCCGCTGCCGATACGCCGTTTTTTCCACGCGATCTTGTGGCGCGGCTGACCGACGCTGCCCAAGGGCAAACACATCCTCTGGTGCTGGCCACCACGCCGCGCACCGGGGATGAAGCTCTAAAGTCCGGCGGCGGCAAGCGGGTCAACAGGCATCCGACATTTGGACTCTGGCCTGTCGCGCTGCGCGATGATCTGCGGGTTGCCTTGAATGACGGGCTGCGCAAGGTTGTGCTGTGGACCGACAAACATGACGGTCGTGAAGCTTTGTTTCCCGCGGAACCTTTCGATCCCTTCTTCAACGTCAACACGCCCGACGATTTGGCGCGGGCGCAAAAGCTGCTGGAACAGGCATGAGGGTCTACGGCGTTACCGGCTGGAAAAACGCAGGCAAGACCGGCCTAGTGGAGCGGTTAGTGACCGAGATTACCGGGCGCGGCTTCACGGTTTCGACGGTCAAACATGCCCATCACGCGGTCGATGTCGACCAGACCGGAACCGACAGCTTCCGCCATCGAGAAGCCGGTGCGTCCGAGGTGCTATTGGCATCCGGCAAGCGTATTGCCGTGATGCAAGAACTGCGCGGGGCACCTGAGCCGCCTTTGGCTGATCTTCTGGCTCGGCTGCTCCCGGTCGATCTCGTACTGATCGAAGGGTTCAAACGAGAAAGCCACCCCAAGGTCGAAGCGTTTCGTGCCAAGGCCGGCAATGCGTTGATGGCCCCGGAAAACAGTACGATCCGCGCTGTCGCCAGCGATACGCCCCTGCAGGTACAGGTTCCGGTGTTTGATCTGGACAACACCGCCGCAGTCGCGGATTTCATCTTGAAAGAGGTCGGATTATGACGCCGCCAAACATCACGCCTCCGCCCCTGCGAAATGATTGTTTTGCCTTGCCTGCCGGGGTCAACTGGACACCTGTGGACGACGCGCTGGCCTTGTTGCGATCTCGGTTGACGGTGGTGACTACGGTCGAAACGGCTCTGATCGGGCGGGCTGTGGGGCGGATACTGGCAGAAGACGTTTTTGCGAAACGTTCAAACCCGCCGCAACCGAACACGGCTGTGGATGGTTATGGGTTTTCCGGGGCTGCCCCCGAGGGCCCCCAAGTGATGCCGCTGCAGGATGGGCGCGCTGCGGCTGGTATTCCGTTTGATGGCACAGTGCCACACGGCAAGGCACTGCGCGTGTTGACCGGCGCAGCGCTGCCTACCGGTGTGGATACAGTCATACTGGAAGAAGACGTGACCGTTCAGGATGGTCACATCGCCTTTCATGGCCCGCTGAAACAGGGCGCAAATACCCGCAAAGCTGGCGAAGACGTGGCCGAGGGCGATTTGGTTCTGCCTGCCGGGCGCAGATTGACCCCTGCTGACATGGCCCTTTTGTCGGCCACCGGGATATCCGAGGTCGCGGTACGCAAGACGCTGCGCGTTGCGGTGCTTTCAACCGGGGATGAGCTGGTCGAACCCGGAACACCCGCCGGACCCGGCCAAATATTTGACGCCAACCGTCCGATGCTGTTGTCGATGATCGCGCGGCTGGGCTATGAGCCGGTGGATATGGGGCGCGTGTCCGACGACCGGGAAGATCTGCGTGACAGGCTGGACAAGGCGTCAGAACAGGCCGACGTCATTCTGACCAGCGGCGGCGCGTCCGCCGGGGATGAGGATCACGTCTCGGCCCTGCTGCGAGAGGCCGGGGCAATGCAGGAGTGGCGGATCGCACTGAAACCGGGCCGCCCCTTGGCGTTGGGTATGTGGAACGAAACGCCCGTGTTTGGTCTGCCGGGAAACCCTGTTGCCGCCAAGGTCTGCACTTTGATCTTTGCCCGCCCCGCGTTGGGTCTGATGGCGGGCGAAGGTTGGTCCGAACCGCAGGGGTTCGACCTGCCTGCCAATTTCGAGAAACGCAAGAAACCGGGGCGGCGCGAGTATCTTCGCGCCCGCGTCCGTGATGGCCGGGTCGAGGTCTTTGCCTCGGAAGGCTCAGGTCGCATCAGTGGACTTAGCTGGGCTGAGGGATTGGTCGAGATTCAGGATGGCGCTTGTCACATCGTGCCAGGTGATCCGGTGCGATTCATTCCTTATGGCAGCTTTGGGCTGTGATCAATCGAAGGTACCTGCGACACGCCCCAGCAGCATGAACGCACGGGCAGTTCGCGTGTCGCCCAAAGCGGTCAAGTCCGCGTCGCTGGCAACCGGTTCGAATTCAACGATCATGTGATCAAAACGTCGTAGGAAATGATGCACGGCGTCCCGGAATATCGGGTCCTGCTTCATCCGCGCTGCCGTCAGTGCCAGCGAAGACCGGTCCCTGATTCCGCCCAACGCGGCAACCGCGCGGCCGCGCGCGCCCTGTGCGAACTGCCGCCAGATTTCGGGACGCGCCATATCCGGACGCAGATCGTCCATATAGATGCCTTCCTGACTTAGCAGGGTAAGCACGTCCTGCGAAGCCTGCACCAGTTGAGCGGTCTTGCGATCTCGTAGCGCCAGCCTAAGGGCGTCGAACCCTTCAGCATCATCCTGCGTTTCCGGGAAATTCAGCGCTCGAATGAAGGTATCGGTCGTCAATGGTGGCGCGATTTCTTCGGCCGGGGTGCCCAGTTCCAAAGACGTCTGGTCGCCTGTGGCAACAGATGCTTCGCCGCGAACCGGCTCGGTCCGTTTCGACGAAAACGTCGCCAGCGCGGTTTCTGCTTTTTTGGTGGCCTCGGCGATTTCGTTCAGCTTTTTGCTGACACCGGGTTCTTGCAAGCTGGCGGCGCGCTGTTGCTGAATCACGTAAGCCTGACGGATCGCATCTATCGCTGTCTGCAGCCGAGCGCTTTCCTCGCGCATGACGCGACTGGCACGCATCGCCATAGCGGCGACCCAAATCATCGCCACCGGCATGAAAACAGCCAGCAGAGTCACGACGAATCCGCCGCCATCGACCTCGTCGGGAAGCACCAGAAACACAATCGACACAATCAGCCAAACCACGCTAAGCGCGACGGCAACGATCTCGATCTCGGTTACCGAAGGATGTGAAGGCTTATCATATATACCCAAAGGGGTCGGCCGTTCGGGATCTTGTTCGGGATTGGGCTCTGACATGGTCAAGGCTCCGGTCAGGCATACTCGATACTTAGAACTTCATAGGACCGCACACCGCCGGGGGTGCGTACTTCGACACTGTCGCCTTCTTCCTTGCCGATCAACGCCCGCGCGATGGGTGATTTGATATTCAGTAGGCCGTTTTCGATGTTGGCTTCGTATTCGCCAACAATCTGCCAGGTCTTTTCCTCGTCAGTGTCTTCATCCACCAGGGTGACCTTTGCGCCAAATTTGATCGCGCCGTTCAGCTTGGCGGGGTCGATCACATCAGCCAGCGACAGAATGCCTTCCAGCTCTTTGATGCGCCCTTCGATGAAGCCCTGCTTTTCGCGGGCCGAATGATACTCGGCGTTTTCCTTCAGGTCGCCCAGCTCGCGCGCTGTGGCAATAGCTTCGATGATCGCCGGGCGCTCGACGGACTTGAGGTTTTTGAGCTCCGCCCCAAGCGCGGCATTACCCGCAGGCGTCATTGGAATTTTTTCCATGTTCTTGTCGTCCACGCATAAATTGGTTCGCCCCGCCGCATGAGACACGCGTCGGGGCGATTTGATGGGTCGTCAATTAACTGACCCAAATGAGGCGTGAATTGCAAGGGGGCTCGGTCGCACAACGCGCGGATTACGGCCTATGGTGTTCGGGAAAAGTCTGAATCGCCAATACCCTGCCACGCTCGTGGCTCTCGGGGCATTGGCGATGAAGAATCTATCGGGTGTTTCCCAGAACGCCTTAATCGTAGCTAATCACTTCGAATTCGATGTCATTGTCGTCATTGAAATAGAACCGCCGACCCGGTTCATAATCAGCATGGGACTTGGGCGTAAAACCGGCGTCGATCACCTTCTGCTCGGTCGTGTCGATGTCTTCGACCAGAACGCCCACGTGGTTCAGCCCACCGACGATGTCATAGCTGCTTTCCCCGGACGGTTGTGGATCGCTGGGCGCGTAAAGCGCCAGATAGGTGTGCTTGGAGCCCACGTGAACCGTGTAACCGCCTGCAATTGCCGGGCCTTCCCAGCGTGTTTTCCAACCGAACACCTTGTGCATCCACGCAGCCGAGGCCTGCGGGTCGCGAACGGTGAAGTTGGTGTGTTCAAGTGTCGCCATCATAGGATCTCCTTCGTGTTTTGAGGCTTGTCCCGACTCACCATAATTCCTAAACCTAACTTTAGATCAAGGGATTTTTCAGGAGGATGTGATGGCGGCTTCGGAAGGGTTGGCAATTGGCGCATTGGCCCGGCGCACAGGCTTGGCCGTTTCGGCGATCCGGTACTATGAGGCGCAAGGTCTGATATCGCCCTGGCGCAATGCGGGCGGGCAGCGGCGGTATCAGCGCGCAGATATCAGACGCCTGAGTTTTGTGATGATTGCGCAGCAGTTCGGCCTGACCTTGCCCGAGATCCGCGAGGTCCTGTCTGGCCTGCCTGGAAACCGCACGCCAACACCGCAGGATTGGCAGGACATCAGCAAGGGGCTAAGGGCCCATCTGGACCAGCGAATCGATACCCTGACGCGCTTGCGCGACAATTTGGATGGCTGCATTGGTTGCGGATGTCTAAGCCTGCCGAAATGCGCCCTCTACAACCCGGATGACCGCGCAAAATCCAATGGTAGCGGTCCCAGGTACCTGATGGGGGACTCACCAGAGGCATAACTGCCGCATTGCAGCAAAGTTACGCCGTGTTTTGATTGACCAAGGTGTTTGCGACCATGTAATCAGCCGTGAAACAAAATTGCGCAGAGCATGCAGTGAAAGCGCCAATTCGGAAAGTTAGCTAGGGAGCCCGCGATGGCCGAGATTGAACGCGAAGCGATGGAATACGACGTGGTGATCGTGGGTGCAGGCCCCGCGGGCCTGTCGGCGGCCATCCGTCTGAAACAGCTGGATGCCGACCTGAACGTCGTGGTTCTGGAAAAGGGCTCGGAAGTGGGCGCGCATATCCTGTCGGGCGCGGTTCTGGACCCTTGTGGGCTGGACGCACTGATCCCGGACTGGAAAGAAAAAGGCGCGCCACTGAACGTGCCGGTGCATGAAGACAACTTCTACATGCTGGGCGAGGCGGGCAAGATCCGCATTCCCAATTTCCCGATGCCGCCGCTGATGAACAACCACGGAAATTATATCGTGTCGATGGGCAATGTCTGCCGCTGGATGGCCGAACAGGCGGAAGAACTGGGCGTGGAAATCTTCCCCGGCATGGCGTGTTCCGAACTGGTCTACGGCGACAAAGGCGAAGTCAAAGGCGTCGTCGCCGGTGTCTTCGGTCTGGAGCCTGATGGATCATATGGGCCGCAGACCGAGCCCGGTATGGAGCTGCATGGCAAATACGTCTTCCTGTCGGAAGGTGTGCGCGGTTCGCTGTCCAAGGAAGTGATCGCCAAGTATGACCTCTCTGCTGGTAAAGAGGTGCAGAAATACGGCGTCGGCATGAAAGAGATCTGGGAGATCGACCCGGCCAAGCACAAGGAAGGCTCGGTCACGCACACGATGGGTTGGCCGCTGGGCAGCAACGCGGGCGGCGGGTCGTTCATCTATCACCTTGAAAACAATCAGGTCTATGTCGGTTTCGTGGTTCACCTGAACTACAAGAACCCGCATCTGTATCCGTACATGGAGTTCCAGCGTTTCAAGCATCACCCGATGGTGGCCGAGCTGCTGAAAGGCGGCAAGCGCGTCGCTTACGGTGCCCGTGCAATTACCGAGGGTGGCTATCAGTCGATGCCCAAGCTTGTCGCGCCGGGCGTGGCTCTGTTGGGCTGTTCCGCAGGCATGGTCAACGTGCCGCGCATTAAGGGCAACCACAACGCGATGTTGTCGGGCAAAGCGGCGGCTGAAGCGGCGTTTGATGCCATCAAGACCGAGCGTTCGGGTGATGAACTGACCGCCTATGAAACCGACGTGCGCGAAGGTGCAATCGGCGCAGACCTGAAGAAGGTGCGCAACGTCAAGCCGCTGTGGTCGAAATACGGCCTGACCGCCAGCCTGATGCTGGGCGGCATGGATATGTGGACTAACACGCTGGGCTTTTCGCTGCTGGGCACGCTGGGTCACGGCAAGAACGATGCTGAATCGACCGAAGAGGCCAGCAAGCACAAGCCCATCGATTATCCAAAGCCCGATGGCAAGCTGTCCTTTGACCGTCTGACCAACGTTTCCTTTGCGATGACCAACCACGAGGAAAGCCAGCCTTGCCACCTGAAGCTGGCCGATCCGGAAATCCCGGTCAAAGTAAACTTGCCCAAGTTCGACGAACCGGCGCAGCGCTATTGCCCGGCTGGTGTGTACGAGATGGTCGAGGATGAAGATGGCGCGCGATTCGTCATCAACTTCCAGAACTGCGTCCACTGCAAAACCTGCGACATCAAGGATCCCAGTCAGAACATCACCTGGACCACGCCGCAGGGCGGGGATGGACCGAACTATCCCAACATGTAAGCGAAAACATGGGCAATGGCGGGGTCGTGAAGGCTCTGCCATTGCCTCTTTCCGGTCAAAGCCCTAGCTTGTTGTCCAGTCAACGATAGCAAGGCAGGATTTTGGTGGCTTCCCTCGTTCGTCGCGCGGCATTTGCCGCGCTGTTAACCTCGGCATTTGCATTCCCGGCGCTGTCGGATTCTGGCTCTGGGTCGTATCTGGCCGGACGTCAGGCGATTTATCAAAGCGACTATATTTCTGCCGAGAAATATTATACGCGGGCCCTGCGCGCCGATCCCGAAAATGGCAAACTTCTGGAAAACGTCGTCGTAGCGCGTCTTGCATTGGGCGAGATTGAGCGCGCGCTGCCGGTTGCGCAGTCAATTGAGGCGCTCGAACTACCAAGTCAGGCGGCAAAGATGGTCATTATGGCCAACCTGATCGACGACGGAAAGCTCGATGAGTTGCTTGCACGTGATCCTGAAACCCAAGGCGTTGGGCCATTAGTAGATGGCTTGGTTCTGGGTTGGGTCTATGTGGCGCAAGGTGCCATGACCAAAGCGATGGAAAAGTTCGACGAAGTTGGCACCCAAGAGGGGCTTCTGGAATTCGCGCTTTACCACAAGGCGTTGGCGCTGGCGTCCATTGGTGACTTCGAAGGGGCCGAAGAGATTTTTGCGGCAAACAACGGAGCGGTGTCGCGGTTCTCGCGCCGGGCGGCCTTGGCCCGGACCGAAGTATTGTCGCAGCTGGACCGCAACGAAGACGCCCTGCAATATCTGAAAGACGTTTTCGCGGCGGGCAGCGACCCATCCATCGAAGGTTACGTGGCGCGTTTGAAGGCGGGTGAAACGTTGCCATTTACACACATACAGTCGGCGCAGGACGGTATGGCTGAAGTGTTCTTTTCTGTCGGTGCCGCGCTCAGCAGCGAGGCGTCACAGGACTATGTACTTCTCTATGCCCGGATTGCCGCGTTTCTGAGCCCGGACCACGTGGACGCAATCCTACTAAGCGCCGAGTTGCTGGATGCACTGGAACAATATGACCTGGCCGTCGAAGCCTATCGTATGGTGCCGTCCACCAGCAGCGATTACCACGCGGCCGAGTTGGGCCGGGCCGAGGTTCTGAGCCGATCGGGAAAAACGGATGCAGCCGCCGAAGTTCTGCAGAACCTCGCGGCGCAAAGCCCCAGCCTGCCCAGTGTGCATGTAGCCCTGGCTGATCTGCAACGGCGGCAAGAAAACTATGTCGATGCCGTTGGGACCTATGACACTGCTATCGAACTGACCGAGCAGGGTGTCAGCGGCAACTGGTTTTTGTATTACGCCCGCGGTATCTCGCATGAGCGTCTCAAGCACTGGGAAGCGGCTGAGGCCGATTTCCGTCGCGCGCTGGAACTGAACCCTGATCAACCACAAGTTCTGAACTATTTGGGCTACTCGCTGGTCGAACGGCAGGAAAAGCTGGACGAAGCACTGAACATGATCGAACGCGCTGTCGCGGCGCGCCCTGACAGCGGCTATATTGTCGACAGTCTTGGCTGGGTTCTGTTCCGACTGGGCCGCTATGACGAAGCCGTCGCGCATATGGAGCGCGCGGTCGAACTGATGCCGGTTGATCCTGTGGTAAATGACCACCTTGGCGATGTCTATTGGGCCGTGGGCCGCGCGCGCGAAGCTGAATTTCAGTGGAAGCGTGCTCTGTCCTTTGTTGATCCCGACGACACGGATGGTGAGGCCGACCCCGAGCGCATTCGTCGTAAGATTGAGGTGGGCCTGGACGCGGTCTTGGCCGAAGAAGGCGCCGATCCATTGAAAGTCGCCAATGGCAATTGAGGGTTTCGCGCCCGCCAAGATCAACCTGACCCTGCATGTGACCGGCCGACGCGATGATGGATATCATCTGCTGGACTCTCTCGTAGTGTTTGCAGATGTCGGGGATAAGCTGGAATTCACGCTGGGGTCAGAGCTGTCGATGTCAGTGGCCGGTGAACACGCCAAGGGCGTTCCGGCGGACGACCGAAATCTAGTCTGGAAAGCCGCCGCCGCCGCTGGATGGACCGGGCATATCAACCTGAACAAAGCGCTGCCCCACGGTGGTGGCATTGGCGGCGGATCATCCGACGCCGCGGCGACATTGCGCATGATTGCAGATCAGGGTGTGGCTATCCCTAGCGAAACTGCCCTGACCCTTGGTGCGGATGTGCCGGTTTGCATGATGGCAAGGGCCACCCGGATGCGGGGCATCGGCGAGCGGTTGCAGCCGGTCTCATTGCCGCAATTGCCCGCGCTTTTGGTCAATCCTGGTGTCGAAGTCCCAACTGGCGCCGTATTCTCTGCCTTGCAGAGCCGCGACAACCCGCCAATGCCTGATGATATCCCGGTCTTTGAAACGCCCAAGGCATGCGCGGATTGGGTGCAGGAACAACGCAATGACTTGGAGCCACCGACAAAGGGCATCGCACCCGAGGTTGCCCGGGTGCTGGATGATCTGTCGGATACGAAAGATGTTCTGCTGGCTCGGATGTCAGGTTCGGGTTCGACCTGTTTTGCGCTCTACCCAACCATGAAAGCCGCCCATTTCGCAGCTTACGAGATTGGCGCGGCGCACCCCGATTGGTGGTGCCGCGCCACGCAGCTTAATTGAGGCGCGAAACCACGTAGTCAGCCAGATCGCGCAGCAACGACCGGATCTCGTGATCCGGCAGCGCATCCAGCGCGGTCTTGGCTTTGGTGGCCCACCCAAACGCATCCGACCGTGTGGCGTCCAGCGTGCCGTATTTGTTCATCAGGCTCAGCGCATGGTCCAGATCGCCGTCTTCCTGACGGCCTCGACCAATTGTACGCTCCCAAAAGGCGTGCTCTTCCGGGGTGGCCTGTGCGATAGCCTTGATGACGGGCAAGGTCAGTTTGCGCTCGCGGAAGTCGTCGCCGACATTCTTTCCGGTCGCCTTGCTGTCCCCCTGATAATCCAGCAGGTCATCGGCAATTTGGAACGCAATCCCCAGCGCATCGCCGTATTCGTATAGCGCTTTAACCTGATCCTCAGTCGCGCCAGCAATCACGCCGCCCACCTCGGTTGCGGCGGAAAACAGCGCGGCGGTCTTGCCGCGAACGACCTGCAAATAGATTGCCTCGGTAGTGCCCAGATCGGTGGCAGCGGTCATCTGCAACACTTCGCCCTCGGCGATGGTGGCAGAGGCATTGGCCAGAATGTCCAGCACCCGCAGCGATCCGGTCTCAACCATCAGTTGGAAACTGCGGGAAAACAGGTAGTCGCCGACAAGAACGCTGGATTTATTGTCCCACAACAAGTTCGCCGTGGGGCGGCCACGCCGCTGTGCGCTTTCATCAACGACATCGTCGTGCAACAGGGTTGCGGTGTGGATGAATTCAACCGTCGCGGCCAGTCGCACGTGATGATCACCCGAATAGTCAAACATCCGGGCCGCCGCCAGCGTCAGCATTGGGCGCAGACGCTTGCCGCCTGCTTCAACCAGATGCGCAGTTACTTCCGGGATGCGCGGTGCGTGTTCCGAGGCCATGCGCGTGCGGATCAACTGGTTTACGGCATCCATTTCGCCGTCCAGAATCTCGGCCAGTCGCTCATGCGGTTTCGAGATCGTGTCGATGTTCATCACTCTCCTGATACAAGGCTCGACTTCCGCCTTGCCTTGCCCTTACATCCATCCCCATGAAAGAACTTTTGCGCAGCACCGATCCGACGATTCTGGCCTTTGCTTCCGCCCTTCTTGAGGGCGAGGATATAGACTGCTTTCAGATGGACGTAAATATGAGCATCCTCGAAGGAGGCATAGGAATCTTTCCGCGCCGCCTGATGGTGCGGGCCGATGACCTGACCCGCGCAGAACGGGTCATGCGTGACAACGAAATCCCGCTTGGCAGATGAGCCTGTTTTCCGACAGTGAATTGACCCAAAACGACTTTTTGGGCGGACGTATGCGTCTGTTGCAGCCGCGCGCAGGATATCGCGCGGGGGTTGACCCGGTTTTGCTGGCAGCGGTCGTCCCGGCGACACGTGGTCACACCGTGTTGGAACTGGGCTGTGGCGCGGGTGCCGCGATCCTGTGCCTGCTGGCCCGCGTGCCGGGTCTGCAGGCCGTTGGGGTCGAGTTACAGGCAAGCTATGCAGAATTGGCACGCCGAAACGCCGCGAAAAATGACGCGCCGCTGGAGGTAGTCGAGGCCGATATCAGTGCATTGCCGGCTACGCTCAAACAGCGGCAATTCGATCATGTACTCGCAAACCCGCCTTATTACCGTTCTGGCGCGCATAGCCCGGCCGATGACACGGGGCGTAGTATTGCGTTGGGCGAGCAAACGCCTTTGGAGACATGGATTGACTGCGCGGCCAAGCGCCTCGCGCCTCGCGGGTACTTGCATATGATCCAGAAAGCCAACCGTCTTCCCGACATATTGATGGCATGCGAAGGGCGGTTGGGATCGGTTGAAGTCCTGCCACTGGCCGCCAGAGCCGGTCGCAAGGCAGAATTGGTAATTTTACGAGCCAGAAAGGGCGGCCGCGCCGATTTTCAGCTGCGTGCGCCAGTCGTTTTACACGACGGGGATCGGCACGAACATGATGGGGAAAGCTATACGCCAAAGGTCTCAGACGTGTTGCGCAAAGGGGCCTCGCTGCCGGGGTTTTCTGATCAATAGGCATTAACCAGCCGAATTTGTCGGATTTATTACAGATTCTGTGCGTCTGCGGCGTGACAGGCTGGAAACGATGTGGTCAACTTCTTACGTGAACCTGAGACACCAACGAAGGAGTATCGCCATGAGCGTGAGCGCACATCTGACCGAACTGAAGAAAAAGCACGAAACTCTCGGTCTTGAAGTTGAACAAGCCCAACGCGCGCCAGGTATCGATGATCTCCATATCGCTCAACTCAAAAAACAAAAACTAAGGCTAAAAGAAGAGATCGAACGCCTGTCAGCCTAGGTTTTCATACTCGCCCGCGCGGCAATGGCCGCGCCGCCAGTAATCAATAGGGCCGCGATCGCCAGACCCCAGGACGGGGCGGCGATCCCGGCCACAACCAAAGCTAGCGTAGACAACAAGGGTGCCGCGTACGACGCCGTCCCCAAGAGCTGTATGTCGCCTTGCTTGACCCCGATATCCCAGACATAGAACGCCAACCCCACCGGCCCCAGGCCCAGTGCGATCACGGACGTCCAGCTAAAGGCACTGTCAGGCCAGACGGTATCTTCGACAGCAAGGTGCAGCAAACTGGATGCTATGGCGGTCGCAATACAGAAAACGGCGACAGAGCTAGTTGGCGTATCGCCCAGCCGACGCGACAGGACCGAGTATCCAGACCACGTCAACGCGCATAACAAGGCCAAGGCGTAGCCGGGCAGGTGGTCGGTCTGAAACCCTGTGCTGCCGCCTCCGGCGATGATCACGGCAGCCCCTGCAAACCCCAGACATGCGCCGAACAAATGTCCGATGCGCAGGTGTTCGCCCGGCAAAAGCCCGGAAAACAACACGATGAGCAACGGCCAGAGATATGCGATCAGACCAGCCTCGGCCGCCGGGGCCATGCGAAGGGCCGAGAAATATAGCGCGTGATAGCCGAACAACCCGATTGTGCCGAACAGATAGGTAGTCCACGGCACGTCCCGCAATTGCCGCAACCCACCGCTGCGCCAAGTCCAGATCAGGCCAAGTGTTCCACCAATCGAAAAGCAGATTGCATTCAGCAACAGTGGCGGCGTGGGGGATGACCCGACGGTGAACAAGGCCAGCAGCGACCACAGCAAGACGGCGGCAAACCCGATGGCTGTAGCGCGCGATTTGGTCATAGGCTTTGAACCTCTTGGACCGGGATGATGTTGAATTCGTCCGAGATATGCGCGGTCTTTTCGATCTCGGCCATGAACCAGTCGCGGAAGGCGGCGATTTGGGGCCTATTTTCTGCACCTGGCAAGCACAGAAACCGAAACCGGCCTTGTGTTTCGATAGCCGTTTTGAACGGAGCAACAAGACGTCCCTCGGTAAGGTCCTTCAAGATCATAGCCCGGCGACCCAGTACCACGCCAACGCCCGCAACCGCTGCATCAATTGCGTGGTCTGCGTTCGAAAAATGCGCGCCATGCGTTGGGGCATATTCCACTCCGACCGCGCGGAACCAGGTCGGCCAATCGCTGGGCGGTTGTAGGAACGCAATCGAATCGTCAAAGATCAATGGTGCGTCCCGCAGGCTGTCGGGGGTGGGGAATTGCTCGGCCAGATCTGGTGTCATCACCGGTGTCAGCCATTCCTTGCGAACTTGCAGGGAATACAATCCTTCATCCCCCCCGTAACCAAATCGAATGGCCACATCCACGTCATCACGTTCAAGATCCATAATCCGCAACGTTGCCGAGAATTTCAGGTCAATCTCGGGATGCGCCCGTGCAAATTCATACAGGCGCGGTGCCAGCCATTTGGCTGTCAGCGCCGGGCCTGCTGTCACGGTCAGCGAGGTATCGTTGCCCTGTCGGCGCGCAGCTTGCCATGCCGTCTGCAGTGCGGCGAATCCTTCGGCCGCGCCGGGGGCAAGGGCGCGTCCGGCCTCGGTCAACTCAACCGCGCGGTTCAAGCGGTGAAACAAGGGCCGGCCCAGATGTTCCTCCAGTGACTTGATCTGGAAAGACAGGGCTGCCGGGGTCACGCGCAACTCCTCTGCGGCTTTGGCAAAGGACATGTGGCGTGCTGCTGCGTCGAAGGCACGCAGGGCAGTTAGCGGGGGAAGGTAATCGCTCATCAATACGCAAGAATATCTTAACTGAAACCCAAAGAAAGCTCGTTTGTCGCCTTTCTTGATAAGGCGCATATTGGGTTCAAGTCAAACATAGCTGAACTGAAAGGATGACTGCCATGATCGAAATGACGACCAACCCCGCAGCTGCCCGCGCCTTTCAGCGGGCCCATGCTGAACGTGGCAAGATGATCAAACACGCCCTTATGTGGCTATTCGGTTCCCGCTGAGCGCAGCGCGCGCGTTCTTACGGGATAATTTTAGGCTCTGGCGTTGTCTAACAACGCCGGGGCCTAATTGCTTTTTTAACCAATACTCTTAAATTCGCTAAGTGTTGTTGTTTAAAGTAAAGGCGGGTTAAAATCTTCGGTTTCCCCGGCCTTTCCCCGGCGTTTCAGAGCAAACCATCAATCGCGTTCATCGCCTGAGCGCGGTCATCGTCGTCCGGCTTTTGGTAGCTCATCGTTTGTTCCGGCGATGCGTGACCCATAATGCCTTGAAGCACACGAATTTCGGTTCCGTTGCGCAGCATCATTGTGGCGAAGAAATTGCGCATCCCGTGCGCCGGACTAAAAGCTTGTGGTAACCCCAAGTTCCGCTTAACCCGGCGACCCGCATCTGAAACCGCACCCATTGACCGTGGACCACCGTTCTTGCCGGGGAACACGAAGTCACTGCTCCCGGCTTTCAGTTTCGCCCTGCGCAGCACCTGGACAGCGTCAGAGACAAGCGGAACGGTACGTTCGCTTGTACGCGTCTTGGGCGGTCCTAACACCCACTCTCCGGCCTTGTCCCGCGTTAGGTTCCGGCGCACATGTAGTTGCTTGCCTTCAAGGTCAACACAGTCCCAGAGCAGACCACCCGCTTCACCCCGGCGCAACCCAGTCAAGGCGCACAACCGATACAGCAACCCGTGTTCAGTGAGGTCGAGGGCGTCCAGAAACCGGCGCACATCCACCAGCGGTGGCACCACTCGTTCGCCGTGTCGTGAGGTCTTTGGCAACCGAGCAGCAGAACAGGGGTTGTAGATGATCTTACGCGCCTTCACAGCGTCATTCAGGGCCGAACTGATGATGGCCTTATAGTTGACAAGCGAACCGGCACTGACACCGCGTTCCCGCATTGCGGCCAACCAGTATTCAATTTCGTCCACCGAAAGCTTGGCAAGTGGGACCGCACCAATATGTGCGTTCGCGTCGTCAATAACCGACTGATATCCGACTGCTGTGCTCGGCCGGACCAAGTTCATGCGTTCCCGGTAATCGACCCAGGAGCTAAGATATGCGGCCAGCGATCCCTTGCCGAAGGTTCCGCCAACCAATTCCCGTTTGGCAGCTTCGGCCTTTGCCTCGGCGTAGGTCTTGAACGTGGCTGAAGGCGCGTGAATCCGTTCGCCGTTCGGGGTCGTGCGTTCAGATTTTACCCGCCAGCGCGGTTCGCCTTTCTTGGTGTAGACCTTATTGATGCTAGCCATCTCGGTTCCTCCTGTACTGGGCGCCAGACTTACAACTGGGGCCGCACCAAGCAGCCGAAGACCGCTTGGGGACGATGCGCCGTTCGCAGTACCCGCAGCGAATGATGCTCTTGCCTTCAATGATTGTGTGAACCCCCGACACCGCGACCGCCGTTAGTGGGTCGCGCGCATTGGGGAAGAAGTTGTGCTTGGCCGTGAAGTCCCAGATCAGGTGTGGGCCGAGTATTTCAGCCACTTTCCCCATCCTGGCTGCGTTTGGGACCGGGCGTAGAGGCGCGTTAGAGGCGTTCTCGTTGCCCTCGCCGGTTACATAGGCCAGCTTTAGTAACTTACACGCCTCTACAACGCTCTCCAGCGGCCCGAGGTCCGTTGCCCCGGTCAATTCGGCCAGTGCTGCGGCCAACGCACCCATCTGCGCTTCGGTCCGGGGCACGTATTCCGCAATCAGGTAATGCACAGCCCTGAACCGCAGTTCGTTGTCCTGTGCGTCCGCCATCTCGCGGAGCAAGGCCTGTTGTCGTTTTTCGATCATCTGTAATCCTGCCTGTACGCTAAGTTACGTCTTTTTAGTATAAGGGTTTACCGAAGAAGTAAAGTTATATATCCTCAATATACTCTAAACTACGTTTTCAATGGAATACAATATGTCTGATATTGAACCAAACAAGCAGTATACACTGCCCGAGGTGGCTGAGATATTGCAGATCAACATACAAACCATTCAAGCGAAGGTTCGGCACAAAGCCATCCCTCACCAGCAATACGGTCCACGAACCCGGCGCATCCTGGGGTCTGACCTGATTGACTACATCAACCAGTCGAAGGTTGAGGTGGTCGGGAAGGGTGCCGCATGAAGCCAATGACACTGCGAGACGAAGAACTGATCGGTGCGATCAAACACGCTGCGGAGAACGGCTATGGCGTGAAGGTTGAAAACGCGGCGGAACTGCGCACAGCCAGGAACATCGTGAAAGCCTTAAACGCCGATGTGCGGCTGTTGATCTACAATCCGGCCACCGAAGCTTATGACAACGCCGAACCCAAAACCTAGCCCAGCAAGGTATATCGCGTTAAGGTTGTGATGTCAGAAACTGATTGATCCCCGGATCTGTGACGACCGGGGATCAATGCAACAAGAGGCAACAAGAAACAGAAAATGCCCCAAGCTTACACGAAATATACCCCTGATAAGCGTCTGTTAAAAGGCGAATATTTGGCGTGTGTTTTGCGCACGAACACAGCTTACTACAGAGCTACAGGATTAAAGAAAAGAACCCACGACCGGATGAGCAGTCGTGGGCCAAATTTTTCCGTAGTTCTGTGGCGGCGTAAAGCCGACCGCAACGGTACCAACCACGGCTTTACAACCCTGAGTTTAGCTGCGAGGACCCAGCGAGTAAAGCCCCTAGCCAAAATAGATAGGGGACAAAATGCCTACATTTACGCAAGCCTTGGCACTCGCAGACCAAGGAAAAGAAACCACAATCCGGTGTATTGGTCCTGGCCACACAGACCACAATCCGTCGCTGCTGGTTCGTCCCGGCGACCAACCCGGCACCTACCACCTGTGCTGTCTGGCTCTACGCTGTAGCAAGTCCGACCTAGAGACCGCCGCAAACGAGCTTGTAGAAAACGTTGCTTGGGCTGACAAACCAAGCCAGCGCGACAAACCAAAGCGAATACCAGAAGTCCCCGTGTCGTTCGGCCTACCTAAACAAGCAGATAAAGCAGACAAAATCCACGAAATACGCAACGGCGAAAACGCCCTGCTGGCTGTTGTTCTGCGTTGGGGGTCTGGGCAAGACAAAGTGGTTAAGCCCTATTATTTCGGCAAGGACGAAAACGGCCAGCGGTGGGTGCCCGGTTGGCCTAGCGGCGAACAACGACCGCTGTATGGCCTAGACAGAATAGAGAAACGCACCCCAGACATACCCGTGGCGCTGCACGAAGGCGAAGACGCGGCTGACGCCGGCAATATCGCAACGCAAGACGAAACCCACCCTTGGCACAAACAACTGCGGCGTATGGCCCACGCTTCGGTTATGGCTGGCGCAGGACCACAGCAAACGGACCTTCGGCCTTTGCGCGGTCGCACCGTTTACATATTCCGCGACAAGGACAAGCCTGGATTAGAGAAAGCTGTGCGGCTGGCCGACGCTTTAGAAGGAATTGCTGCTGCGGTTTACATATCGGACCCGTCCTACTTCGACCAGTTACGTAACCCGAAGAAACACGACGGGTCTGGGTGGGATTTAGCAGACGGGACGTTTGGTGTGCGGGGTGTGGACTTTATGTCGAAGTTTCGGCTGCGCACGTTTCCGTATGATCGGATTGTAACCACTGGGCCGCAAGGAGGAGAACGAGTGTCGTATTTCTTCCGTCCACACTACGCAGAACTGTTCGTCCACTTTAAGAACCGCAAAACCGTGTGCGAACTGCGCAAGCTCGACCCTGACGAAGAAGTAACTTCTGGCACGTTTACCAGCTACTACCACCACCCGTTTGCCCCAAGTAAGAACGCATACGAACAGGTGGTCGCGTCGCCTCACACAGAAATCGTGTACGACTATGGCACCGACCCCAAGTCTACCGTTTGGCGCGCTGTTCTACGATGGTGGCCGCAGATACGCCAACCTGTTCCGTGGCCCAGACTTCGACCCGGTAGAAGGCGACATTGCTCCCTTCCTGGCCTTCGCCGAACACCTATTCCCAGACCCACGCGAACGGAATATCGCTCTTGCTTGGTTCGCTGTGGTCGCTGGAAACCGGACGCGAGACCGAGGGTTCCTGTGGGCTATCTGCGCGATATCGCATGAGACCGGGACAGGCAAAACTACCTTCGGCGAACTGCTGTCGGAACTGGTTGGTCGGGACAACGCGGACGAGATAACACCCCAGTTGTTTAGCAGCGACAGGTTTAACGAATGGTACCGAGGCAAGCGAATAATTGTAGTGGAAGAAGCCCGAGAGAGCGGCAAAAGTCCGTGGGGGTTTACCGAAGCCCTGAAGCCGTACATTACCAACGAGTTTGTGTCGATCGCGGAACGTTACCGGGGCAAGGCCACAACCCGCAATATCGGCTATTGGTATCTGTCCTCTAACCACGATAGCGCCATTAACATCGACGACACCGACCGCCGTTACTTTGTGCCGCGCGTTACCGAAACCAAAATGTCCGCGGACCAGATATCGGGGTTGCGCAACTGGTTCTATAAGAAAGGCGGCAAGCAAGCCGTGCTACATTGGGCGCTGGCCGAAGCACCCCGGATAATGTCCCTGATTGGGACGCCAGAAGGCATTGAAAAAGGCTACACGGTCGAAGCACCGATTACCGACCGCAAACTTGACCTACAGGAAGACAACCTTTCAGAAGCTGCGCAATACGTACAAGAACACCTCGGCACCTTCGCCAAAACCCTTGTGCTGTCGTCGCAGGACGTGCGCGAATTTATCAAGACTGCGGTAAAGGACCGGCAAATAGACAAGCCGAAAGGCCGCCCGGACCTCGTCGCCAAACACGTGCTGACTGCTCTTGGTTTCCGAAAGGTGTGGGACCGCCGACGGTCGCTGTTCCAAGGCTCCGGCGTTCAGACGAAATTGGGATTTTATTCCCAACACGATTTCGGCAAGGAACCAAATTCCGAGTTGGTGCGTAAGAACTTCTTGCCGCTGTCCGCGCACTGGTCGTCTTTACTTGGTATCGCACCCTTCGACCCACGCGGAAGCACAATGGGTATCGCTGCTGATAATGCGGGTCGTATCTACCGGGTCGTATCCGACCTGCAGGATGACGAACCAGTGGACCGCAAGCACCTGCGTGTCGTACAGAAACCAACCGGACAATAGAAAACTCCCTTGCGGGTCGTATCCCGGGTCGTAGATACGACCTTAGCAATTCCACGTAGTAACAGCGGGTTACACAGCATCGGGTCGTACGGGTCGTATCTTTTCTCTTATTGCGAAGAAATTAAGAATAAGGAGGGAAGAATGGAGAATAGGGAAAAACCAAAACAATTGCACTCCGTACGACCTGACGACCCGCACCAAACTCCGTTGTGCGGCCTAAACCGTGTTCGGTGCGTCGCCCAGAGCGTACAGAAGCAGGATGGCCAGAAGGGGTGATCCGACGATGCTGATGCCGACCCAGATCCACGGGTTGCGATTTCGGTTCTTGGCCATATTCCACGGCACGACGAAATACAGCCACAGCAGCGCGACCATCGCCAGAACGTACAGCACGAGTATGAATATGTCTTCCATGCGCACAGCGTAACATTGCAGGTATGTTGCTGGCTACTTTCTCTTAAGGTGTAACCGGGCCGACAAAACTAACAATTCTAATCGCTCCACCGCAGATAACTTCGATGTTTTCAGTGTGCCCATCAGACCAATAACTGCGAGCAAGTTCATCCCATTTCGTCGGCCCTGCCTCAAAATCTATCAGTTCATAATTGGTTTTGTGAACCAAAGCACTTTGATCGACTAATTCTACTTCATAGATCAAATTCGTCGCACGACCGTGGATTTCGGCAAACCTGCGAGCATCTGCTTCGCTTTCGCAGCAAAATACACAGTCTTGTCTGCTCGGTTTGCCACTAAACTCTTTTGCCCTCACAGTTTCATAGGCCAATTCCATATCAGCCTTTCTCCGATCTATTTCCAAATTGGACCGAATGCGCCAAAAGTTCCCGGGTAGTATCACGCTCCCTACGCCTAAAGGTATTGGCGCGATGTGATAGAATGTTGAATGCATTGTATTATTCATCTCGGTATTTGAACTGTTCATTTTGGGAAGTGCAGACAAACACGACTGACAGCAGGTAGCAACGAGATTTGTTGCTGGCTAGGCCTTGCACGACTCCAAGAACAAAACTAGAACATCTGTATGAGACGCTGGCCAATGACTATTCCTTATGACTTGAGGTGTAAGCTTGAATCTGCGCGCCAGATGCGTTGTACGCGCGGTCCACAGGACGATTGGTTGGTCGTCCTGGAGTGGTTGGACGCCCACGGTGTTGCCCCACCAGACCATCCGTTGCCGACTGAGCCGGAGCAAGTTGGAAATATCGGACAATAGCGCGAAAATTTCTTTAGTCACACAACCAAAGATTTTGTTTCAGGTTCTTGCTCGAGCTATTCAGAGGAATTAATGCATCATGTTGAGCGGCTTAGCTGCGCCCTTGGACAACACAGGCAGAACCAAAGGAACACTGTATTGGAAGACCCCGTCAAAAAACTGGAAGAAAAAGTCGAGGCATTGGCCGCGAAAATCCAGACATACGAAATTTATAGCAAAATCATTGGTGTAGTTGCCATTATCTTCGGCCTGAGTGGTGCATGGGGTTACAAGGTTCTGGACACTACCAAGAAAGAACTGGAAAGGGCTGAGAAGGACCTGGGGGTCGTCATAAGTCAAACAAATGTTTTGAAAAAAACGATCGAAAACGCGGGTGCAGCCTTTGGTGAAGCCCTCATTGCAGCCAAAGCAAGCGTAAGAAACGAAGTGGCCCTGGCGGTAGAAAATGTGTCAACTGACTTCGTTACAACCGTTGTGAAATCAACAATAGGCAACGGTGTGGAGATCGTCCGAACGTCCGCCTTGGAAATTGTGGACTCGAACAACGAAAGTGTTGGCGGGTTTGCCGCCGGCAAAGACCCCGCGTTGTCGACCATTTGGCTTGGACCTAGCAGCGGAGAATTTGGGACGTGGATTTATGCAAATCGCGACGGAACTTCATCCATTCAAGCCAATTCCGATAAAATCCCTTTCTATAGGATCGGGTCAGACATAAACGGCAATGGATTTGCCCTCTTTTCCGGCAAGCGAGGCGCATCATCTCTATTTGTCGGTCACAATATCGCTGAAAACGTCGAAGTTTCAGCGAAAGTGAACGACGTTTTTCAGTTCTCTTTAACTTCGGATCGCTTCAACGGTGGGAAATTCCATCTTAGATCCCAAGACAATGATGTCATTGTCGAAGCCGGAAGGTTTACGGACACAAAGAATGGTTTTGTCTCGGTTTATGGACCACCAGAACTGCGTGGTTTGTTAGTGCCAAACCGATGAGACTGACCAACTATTAAAAAACAGAGGTGTGGCGCGGTGCGCCCACCTACTACGAAGTTGAATTTCGCCTTATTTATAGTGCCCTATACATCCAGAAGTTGTAACCACTATCCTTTAGCTCCACCCAAAGCATAAAGGACTTGATATGACCGAGTATCTCCCGGCTCCTGCCGACTCGCCCGAACGCGAAGCAACGAAATGGGCTGCGGTGGTGCACAGTCGTCCTATTGGGTATTTTACGGTGCTGCACGTCGACCTGATACGCATATACGTCAGCGCCGTGTGCACCCTGCTCGACCTTCGGAAACTGGAGCAACGGAAGATTGATGAACAGGGAGACGACTGGTTCCTAACTGAAGAGGCGGACCTTGTGGGTTTGCGTCGGATTTCCTTGGCCGGGGTGATCGAACAATACACCCATCTGCTTGGCCTAAGCCCTGCGTTGGGTACAAGCCTGCTTGATTACAATAAGCTGAGGCGTGACTTCACCTCAGAGCATACCAGTCCTGAACCTATCAACTAACTGCAGGACGGGAGCCGCAGCAACTGCCCGCAGGGGGCAGACCAAGATTTAAACGAGCCGGAGTTTTTAGCCCACTAGGATGCCTCCGGTAAAACTGTCATTACGCAGCTTTTTCACAACAGTGGTTTAGCTAAGGGAACCTGTGGGTTGCCCTTTTGCCAAATAAGCCAATTTTCGGGGGTAAGCTGAGTGGAAATTGAAGCAAAATGCCATTTACACCCGAAAAATTGGACGAGATACAACGCCGTATTAACTTGGCGCTCGCATCAACCTTGTTGAATGAGTGGGAGCGAGACTTTCTTAGGGGCATCAAGAGTAAGCTTGATCGCCACGGCACTGGAACAAACCTAACCAAGAAGCAATACAGTCAACTTCTGAAAATTACGACAAAGCAAACGCGTATGAAATCACGCAGCGTCCGTCAGCCAAATTCCCCAGCCAGGCTCAAAACAAGCCGAAGAGCCTTCGCCAAGAACCGCAAACGTCACAAAGCAAAGGGTAACAAACTGCTATCTTTGATCATTGCTTTGGGTGTTGCCATATTTTTGGTTTTCCAGGCTGTTGAACGGTTTCCGGAATATCTGGGTACTGTTGTTGCCTTGACTAGTACCCAAGAGCTCAGGGGTCGCGTGACCCGCGTCCGAGATGGTGACACTATAGAGGTTGCAGGTGTTCCTATTCGCTTCGGCTCGCTTGACTGCGCAGAGCGGGGAACGACGAAGGGCCGTCAGGCAACTGGGCGGATGCAAACCCTAGTCACGGACCAGAATCTGACCTGTTACCTTAATGGGCGAACTAGCTATGACCGTAAGATCGGCAGTTGCCGTTTGGAAGACGGCCGGGACCTGGGCGGGATAATGATAAGCGAAGGCGTTTGCCGAAGGTTTTGGTGACAACCATCAAACGAGCTTTACCAGTTCGTACTGATAGGGAGCACTTCCAACCTTCCGTAATGGGGTCAAAATCAAGATATAATTTCCATCTCAGATTTAGCCGACGCTCGCTGAACAGTTTCTGGTTTGGAAAGATGCGCAACAAAGCCGTTGAACATGGAAACGCCAAAGGCAGAAGGCGCGAAAACCTCCAAATATCGTAGCGCTTTCTGCCTCTGGCCACGGTGTTGTTTTAGACAACCTCGCCCCGTGATGTCCGTCCGGTTAAGCGGGCGACAACAATCCGCTCCGCAGATAGCCGAAGTGGCTTTGTCAAACCACTTCGGCGTTTAGCTTTAGACAAACGTGAATTGATCCTCGCTTAGTGAAGAGACTAAGATACCGTCAAGTTCAACAGACCCGTTGTCCCACTCGATCCGAGAACCGGATCCGGTATCAACAAAGTCCAGGTCAAAATAGGTGTTCCCTGCAAACTCGATTTTGTCCGCACCCAGTTCTAAATCCGTAATACGATCGTTTCCTTCGGCGACAAGTGAGTTGAAGACGAACACGTCATCTCCGCCTCCACCAGTCAGAACATCGTTTCCGGTCCCACCGGAAATGACATCGTTTGAAGCAAACCCGATGATCGCGTCGTCCCCTGCGCCACCTTGTAGCGCTTTTCCACGGATATCATTCAGGCCGAGCACCGTACCATCGGCAAACTCGATCTCTTCCATATCATAGGTGCTGCTTCGGAAGTGATCCGTGACCGTCACGGTTTCGCCGTT